>NZ_JBITBY010000004.1:537-442114 GCF_044452665.1 Kitasatospora sp. NPDC051853
CAACCGTGACGACCGTGGCGGCCGTCCGTCCTACGGCAACCGGGATGACCGCCCGCGCCGCGACGACCGCGGTGACCGTCCCTCGTACGGCAACCGTGACGACCGCGGTGGTCGCCCGTCCTACGGTGACCGTCCCTCGGGTGGTGGCTTCCGCCGTGACGACCGTGGTGACCGCCCGTCGTACGGCAACCGTGACGACCGTGGCGGCCGTCCGTCCTACGGCAACCGGGATGACCGCCCGCGCCGCGACGACCGCGGTGACCGTCCCTCGTACGGCAACCGCGATGACCGTGGCGGCCGCCCGTCCTACGGCAACCGCGACGACCGTCCCTCGGGTGGTGGCTTCCGTCGTGACGACCGGGGCGACCGCCCGTCGTACGGCAACCGCGATGACCGTGGCGGCCGTCCGTCCTACGGCGACCGTCCTTCCGGTGGTGGCTTCCGCCGGGACGACCGTGGTGACCGCCCGTCGTACGGCAACCGTGACGACCGTGGCGGCCGTCCGTCCTTCGGCGACCGTGGTGACCGCCCCTCGTTCGGTGACCGTCCCCGTCGGGACGACCGTCCGTCCGGTGGTGGCTTCCGTCGTGACGACCGGGGTGACCGTCCCTCGTACGGCAACCGCGACGACCGTGGTGGTCGCCCGTCCTTCGGTGACCGTGGTGACCGCCCCTCGTACGGCAACCGTGACGACCGTGGCGGCCGTCCGTCGTACGGCAACCGGGATGACCGCCCGCGCCGCGACGACCGTCCGTCCTACGGTGACCGTCCCTCGGGTGGTGGCTTCCGTCGTGACGACCGTGGTGACCGCCCGTCGTACGGCAACCGCGATGACCGTGGTGGCCGTCCGTCCTTCGGCGACCGTGGCGACCGTCCTTCCGGTGGTGGCTTCCGCCGGGACGACCGGGGCGACCGTCCCTCGTACGGCAACCGTGACGACCGTGGCGGCCGCCCGTCCTACGGCGACCGTGGCGACCGTCCCTCGTACGGCAACCGCGACGACCGCGGGCCGCGCCGGGATGACCGCGGCGGCGACCGTGGCGGCTTCCGCCGGGACGACCGTGGTGGCCGTCCGTCCTACGGCAACCGCGATGACCGTGGTGGCCGGCCGTCGTACGGGGACCGTGGGCCGCGGCGTGAGGAGCGGTCGGACTACGACGACCGCCGGGGCAACTACGAGCCCGTCAAGCGGCTTCCGATCCCGGAGGACGTGACCGGCTTCGAGCTGGACGCGGACGTCCGTCAGGACCTGAAGAGCCTGCCGAAGACCCTCGCCGACGACGTGGCGCGCAACCTGGTCATGGTGGCCCGGACGCTCGACAGCGACCCGGAGGAGGGGTACCAGTACTCCCGTGTGGCGCTCCGCCTCGCCTCCCGCGTCGCGTCGGTCCGCGAGGCGGCGGGCTTCGCCTCGTACATGACGCAGCGTTACTCGGAGGCGCTGACCGAGTTCCGCGCCGCGAAGCGGATGACCGGCCGGGTGGACCTGTGGCCGGTGATGGCGGACTGCGAGCGCGGTCTGGGTCGTCCGGAGCGGGCGCTGGCGATGGCCGGTGAGCCCGAGGTGAAGCAGCTGGACAAGGCCGGCCAGGTCGAGATGCGTCTGGTCGCGGCGGGTGCCCGCAGCGACATGGGCCAGTTCGACGCGGCCGTGGTGACCCTGCAGAGCCCGGAGCTGGCCTCCAACGCGGTGCACCCGTGGACCGCCCGTCTGCGGTACGCCTACGCCGAGGCGCTGATCGCGGCCGGCCGTGCCGACGAGGCGCGCGAGTGGTTCGCCAAGGCGGCCGAGGCGGACACCGACGGGGCGACCAACGCCTCGGAGCGGCTGGCCGAGATCGACGGCCTGGAGTTCACCGACACCATGGACCCGGAGGTCGAGGACGAGGCCGAGGGCGCCGAGGACGAGGCTCCCGAGGCCGAGGAGAAGCCGCGTCGCAAGGTCTCCGTGGACGACACCGGCGAGGACCGGGTCATCTACGAGGACGAGGAGGACGTCGAGGAGTACTACGACGAGGACGACCTCGAGATCGACGAGGCGGACGAGCACGAGCTCCGCGACGGCAAGGGCAACGGCGACGACCGTCGCTGAGGCTGAGTGAACGTCAGAAGGCCCCGGCCACCGAGAGGTGGCCGGGGCCTTCTGCGTTGCGGAGCCCGGTGCCTGACGCCGGTTCAGCCCAGTTCGAGGCTGCGGATCACCAGGCCGGTGGCCGGCTTGGGGCCGAAGGAGGTGGACTTGCGGGGCATGGTGACGCCCTGTTCGGCCAGGCGGCGGACCACGCTCTCGTCCACCGGGTGGAGCAGGACGGCGGTGCCGCCGGTGCGGGCGGCCTCGCGTTCCGCGGCGGCGGCGGCGTGCAGGTAGCCGATGTCGTCGGGTCCGTCCGGCACCCGCCAGGTGTGGTCGAGCAGGACGGAGTGCAGGACGGTGGCGTCCAGGTGGCGCCACTCCTCGGGGCGGTCGGCCCGGACGTTGGCCTCCAGCAGGGCCGGGTCCGGGTCGGTGAGCAGGCGGAAGGCGCCGTCGCCGGAGGTGAGCAGGAAGGCGTTGCCGCCGTGGCGCTTGGCCTCGCCGAGGGCGGCCAGGGCGTGGTCGAGCGGGCCGGGGACGTCCTTGACGTGCCACTGCTCGCCGAGGGCGGCCAGGGCGTCGGCGAGCGGCAGGCGGTAGAGCACGCGGTGGATGGCGCGGACCCGGAGCGGGTAGCGGGCGGTGTCCACCAGCAGGACCATGCCGCGGTCCCAGGGGCTGCGGGGGAGGTGCCGGTGCTCGCGCTGGAGGCGCAGGTACATCTCCCAGCGGTGGTGGCCGTCGGCGATCAGGGCCCGGCAGGTGGCCAGGTCGCGGGTGACGTCGGCCAGTTCGGCGGGGTCGGTGACGGCCCAGAGCCGGTGGTGGGTGCCGTCGGTGGTGGTCGTGGTGAGCAGGGGCTCGCGGAGCACGGTGCGCTCGATCACGCCGGCCGCGCCGCCGTTGCCCCGGTAGGTGAGCAGCAGCGGTTCGAGGTTGGCCTTGGTGGTGCGCATCAGGCCGACCCGGTCGGCGACCGGGCGGGGCATCACGTCCTCGTGCGGGAGGACGACGCCGGCCTCCTTGCCGCTGACGGCGAGGGAGCCGATCAGGCCGCGCTGGAGGATGCCGCCGGCGGTCTGCTCGTAGACGTAGAGGGCGGCCTCGGGGTCGGGGGCGAGCACGCCCTCGCGCTGCCACTCGGCGAGCAGCCGGGCGGCGTGGCGGTAGCGGGTGTCGCGGTCGGGCCGGTCGCCGCTGTCCTCGGGCTCGGGGCGGGGGAGGATCAGCCGGACGATGTTGTGGGGGTCGGCGGTCTCCAGGTCGAGCCGCCGGTTCGGGTCCACCACGTCGTAGGGCGGCGAGGTGACGGCGGCCAGGTTGCCGACCCGGTCCGGGCGGTAACGGAGGGCGCGGAACGGGGACAGGGAGAGCCCCGCCGTGGCGACCTGCCCGGGGTCTCCGGGGCCGCCCGACGGGACACCTGCTCCACTGGGTGCACTGGGTGTCGTCATCCTGGGCATGGTAACCGGGTATGTGCTGTTGAGTGATCACAGTGACTGCAAGCTGTGTCAGATTCTGTGCCGGCCGGAGGGAGCGGGGACGGTATGAGCAACGGTGACGGGGCGCCCGAGGGCGAGGTCTACGACTGGTTCCGGCGCGGGGCGCAGCTGCTGGAGCAGGGGCATCCGGCGGCGGCGGTGCAGCTGCTGCTGCGGGCGGCGGAGGCCGAGCCGCACTCGCGCAGCGTGCTGGAGGCGCTGGCCCGCGCGCAGTACGGGGCGGGGCTGTACCGGGAGGCGCTGGAGAACTTCAGGACGGTGGCGCAGCTCGATCCGTCGGACGACTACGCTCAGTTCGGGTGGGGCCTGACGGCGGCCCGGCTGGGTGACTTCGAGGCCTCGGCCGAGCACCTGGCGCTGGCGGTGGCGATGAGGCCGGACGCCGAGCACTACCGGGCGGCGCTGCGGCAGACCAAGGCGACGCTGGCGGCCCGGGCCGGGGCGTACGGGCCCCTGCTGCCGGGGGCGCCGGGGTACCGGGAGCCCGGGCAGGACTCCGCCTGACGGGGCGACAGACCGACGACGACGAGCACGAGGTGGCAGCAGCATGACCCAGACCGCGAGCGGTACGGCCCGGACGGCGCCCGGGGGCAGTGGGCTCCCGCTGGCCGAGGCGTACGACACGGCGCTGCTGGACCTCGACGGGGTCGTCTACGCGGGCCCGTACGCGATCGACCACGCGGCGGCCTCGCTGGAGGTGGCCCGGGCGGGCGGGATGCGGTTGGCGTACGTGACCAACAACGCCTCCCGGCCGCCGCGGGTGGTGGCGGAGCACCTGACCGAGCTGGGCGTGCCGGCCGAGCCGGCGGACGTGATCAACTCGGCGCAGGCGGCGGCCCGGCTGGTGGCCGAGAAGGTGCCGGCCGGGGCGAAGGTGCTGGTGGTCGGCGGGGCCGGGCTGGTGGAGGCGCTGGCCGAGCACGGGCTGGTGGCGGTGCGCTCGCTGGAGGAGGGGCCGCTGGCGGTGGTGCAGGGGTACGACCCCTCGGTGGGCTGGCCGCAGCTGGCGGAGGCCTCGTACGCGGTGGCTTCCGGGCTGCCGTGGGTGGCCTCGAACACCGACCTGACGGTGCCGACGGCGCGCGGCATCGCGCCGGGGAACGGGACGCTGGTGGCGGCCGTGCGGACGGCGACCGGGGTGGAGCCGGAGGTGGCGGGCAAGCCGCTGCCGCCGATGCACCGGGAGACGGTGATCCGGACGGGCGCGAAGCGGCCGCTGGTGGTCGGTGACCGGCTGGACACCGACATCGAGGGGGCGTGGAACGGCGGGGTGGACAGCCTGCTGGTGTTCACCGGTGTGACCACCCCGGCGCTGCTGCTGGCGGCGCCGCCGGAGCACCGGCCGACGTACCTGGCGGCGGACCTGCGTGGGCTGCTGACGGCCCATCGGGAGGCCGTGGCGGTGGACGGCGGCTTCGAGTGCGGCGGCTGGCGGGCCTGGGCGGAGGACGGCGTGCTGCGGCTGGCGGGGGGCGGCGAGGACGTCTACGACGGGCTGCGGGCGCTGTGCGGCGCGGCCTGGTCGGCGGAGCGGCCGGTGGACGGGCGGAAGGCGCTGGCGGAGCTGGGGCTCTGAGCCCGGCCGGTCCGGTGATCCGGTGGTGCGGAGGGCGGTGGCTGCCGCCCTCCGGCGTTCCGTCTGACGGTCCGTCGGGTCCTGGGGCAAGCGCTTTCCTGCGGGGAGGGTGGAGCGGGTCAGAGCAGTGAGCGCAGGCGGAGCAGGTCGCGGAAGCCGGCCTCCAGCTTGACCCGGCCGGAGGCCCAGGCGGAGGCGAACTTCAGGGAGCCGCCGACCAGCGCGACCAGGTCGTCGCCGGTCATGGTGAGGCGGATCTCCGCCTTGGTGGTGGGCGAGCCGGGGTGCTCGGTGAGGTCGGTGATCTCGCCGCCGCGCAGCCGGCCGGTGAAGGTGACGTCCAGGTCGGTGAGGCGGCAGCTGAGCGAACGGTCCAGGGCCGCGGCCTGGCGCACGTCGCCGTCGGCGCCCGTGAGGTTGCGGCTGAGCTGTTCCAGTGCCGTGCGGCACTCCTCGGTGCTGGCCATCGCTGTGATCTCCCGTCAGGTCCGGCCGCCCACGCTATCGCAGTGCCGGGCGCCTCCCTCGGGTAGCGTCGTCGGCGAGGGCCGGAACGGCACGGAGGAGGCGGAGATGCTGCGGGATCTGGTGCGCGGGGTGGTCGTGGTGGCCACCGAGGTCGCCGAGGAGGCGGGCAAGCGGGTGGCCGGGCTGCTGGTGCAGCTGCCGCCGACGGTGAAGCGGGTGGAGACCCTGGCCGGGGAGGCCGTGACGGCCGGACGGGCCGGGATCGACCTCGCGGTCGGGGTGACCCGGGCCGAGGTGGAGAAGGTCGTCGAGAAGGTCGGCGACCAGGTGGTGAAGGTCGGCGTGGTGCTGAGCTACCTGGAGAAGCAGCTCGTCGGCGGGGCGGAGGAGGAGAAGGCGGCGGAGCCCGAGCAGCCCCAGGAGCGGCGTGCGGCGGGGCTGTTCGACCAGGGCTGGGAGCAGGAGGTCCGCCGTCCGGAGCCCGGGCCCGAGCCCGAGGAGGAGCCGGAGGAGGAGGTGGGGCCCGACGCGTGGTTCGTGCCCGAGCCCGAGGAGGAGCCCGAGCCGGTGGCGGCTCCGCCGGTGAAGAAGGCGGCGGCGAAGCGGACGGCGGTGAAGAAGGCCGCTCCGGTGAAGAAGGCGGCGGTCAGGAAGACGGTCGTGAAGAAGACCACGACGGTGAAGAAGACGGCCGCCGCGAAGAAGACCACCGCCGCGAAGACCGCCGCCCGGAAGGCGGCGCCCGCGAAGAAGGCCGCGCCCGCGAAGAAGAAGCCCACCGATGACTGACCCCGGTGTCGCGGAGGAGTCCTACGACCCCACCGGCCTCCCCGAGGTGGACGCCGAGCTGGCCCGGCTCGCCGAGTCGGCCGGGGCGGGGACCGGTGAGCGGGTGGCGGTGTACGAAGATGTACAGCAGCGGCTGGCGGACGTGCTGGCCGCGCTCGACCGGCAGTAGGAGATGGAACCCCAGTGGCAGTGGCACGACGCCGACTCGACGCGGAGCTGGTCCGCCGCAAGCTGGCCCGTTCGCGTGAGCACGCGAGCGAGCTGATCGCGGCCGGGCGGGTCACCGTCGGCGGCACCACCGCGACCAAGCCGGCCACCCAGGTGGAGACCTCGGCGGCCGTGGTGGTGGCGAAGGACGAGAACGACCCGGACTACGTCTCGCGCGGCGGGCACAAGCTGGCCGGGGCGTTCGCGGCCTTCGTGCCGCAGGGGCTGGTGGTCGAGGGCCGCCGGGCGCTGGACGCGGGCGCGTCCACCGGCGGGTTCACCGACGTGCTGCTGCGGTCCGGGGCCGGGCACGTGCTGGCGGTGGACGTCGGCTACGGGCAGCTCGCCTGGTCGCTGCAGAGCGACGAGCGGGTGACGGTGATGGACCGCACCAACGTCCGGGAACTGACGCTGGAGCAGATCGGCGGCGAGCCGGTCGACCTGGTGGTGGGCGACCTGTCGTTCATCTCGCTGGGCCTGGTGCTGCCGGCGCTCGCGGGCTGCTGCGCGCCGGACGCGGACCTGGTGCTGATGGTGAAGCCGCAGTTCGAGATCGGCAAGGACCGGCTCGGCAGCGGCGGGGTGGTGCGCAGCCCGCAGCTGCGCGCCGAGATGGTCCGTCAGGTGGCCGCCCACGCCTGGGAGCTGGGGCTCGGGGTGCGGGCGGTGACCGCCAGTCCGCTGCCGGGGCCGTCGGGGAACGTGGAGTACTTCCTGTGGATGCGCCGGGACGCGCCGCAGCTCGACCCGGCGGACGCGGAGCGGGCGGTGGCGGAGGGCCCGCAGTAGGCGTGCGTGGCCGCCTACCGCCGATCAGGTCTGAACCGCCCCCGGCGGGTGGGTGCCCGGATAGGGTGCTCCGCAGGCGTCCGGTCCGTTGCGCCGCAGCGGGGCAGGTGTGAGGGAGAGGGCAGCAGCATGAGCGACGAACGTACGGTCTTCCTGATCGCGCACACCGGCCGGGAGACCGCGCTGCGCAGCGTCGAGGCGCTGGTGCACGGCCTGCTGAAGGCGGGGATCAGGATCCGGCTGCTCTCCGCCGAGGCGGTCGGCCTGGACCTCCCCGACGGGGTGGAGCTGGTCGGCGGCGGGCACGGCGCGGCGGACGGCTGCGAGCTGATCCTGGTCGCCGGCGGGGACGGCACGCTGCTGCGCGGGGCCGAGCTGGCCCGGGAGTCCGGGCTGCCGATGCTCGGCATCAACCTGGGCCGGGTGGGCTTCCTGGCGGAGGCCGAGCGGGACGACCTCGCGGTGGTGGTCGAGCGGGTGGTCGACGCCGACTACGAGATCGAGGACCGGATGACCCTCGACGTGGTGGTGCGCACCAACGGCGACGTGCTGTACGAGGACTGGGCGCTGAACGAGGCCTCGATCGAGAAGGCGTCCCGGGAGCGGATGCTGGAGGTCGTCACGGAGGTGGACGGCCGGCCGGTGTCCAACTTCGGCTGCGACGGGGTCGTGCTCTCCACCCCGACGGGGTCGACGGCGTACGCGTTCTCGGGCGGCGGGCCGGTGGTGTGGCCGGAGGTGGAGGCGCTGCTGATGGTGCCGATCTCCGCGCACGCGCTGTTCGCGCGGCCGCTGGTGACCTCGCCGCACTCGGTGCTGGCGGTGGAGGTGCAGCCGAAGACGCAGAACGGGGTCCTCTGGTGCGACGGGCGCCGCTCGTTCGAACTCCCGGCGGGGGCACGGGTGGAGGTCCGCAGGGGGCGCACCCCGGTCCGGCTGGCCCGGCTCCACCGGGCGCCGTTCACGGACCGGCTGGTGGCCAAGTTTGCGCTGCCGGTCACGGGGTGGCGCGGCCGCGGCGGGTCCTGCTGACGGGAACTCGGTGATCGCGGGGACCGGGGTGGTTGGTCACCCCGGGGGCGCGGGGAACTGCGCGCTTCGGAAGGCGGCTCACCTGCAACTGAGGCTCCGTCAGCCGGTTGCAGGTGCTGCCGTTCCCCTGCGCGCAGTTCCCCGCGCCCCTGCGGGGCGCAACCACCTGCGCCACCGGTTCCGTCAGACGGCCAGGGGCAGGGCCGAGTCGAGGCCGGGCCAGTGGCCGGTGGCGGCGAGGGCGGCGGTGGCGGCCAGGCGGGCGGCGGCGTCGGGGGCGGCGGCGGGCGGGACGGTGAGCGGGATGCGGATGTGGTGCTCGAAGGCGCCGTCCACGCCGAACCGGGAGCCGGCCGCGATGCGGACGCCGGTCTGTTCGCCGGCCTGGGCGAGGGCCGCGCCGGAGAGGCCGTCGGTGGAGACCCAGAGGGTGAGGCCTCCCGGGGGCAGTTCGGCTCCCCAGCGGGGGAGTTGATCGCGTAGGGCGGCCAGGAGGGCCTCCGCGCTGGAGCGCAGCCGCTGGTGCCGGTCGGCCCGTGCCTCGTCCAGGTGTTCGGTGAGCAGTTCGGCGGCGATGAGCTGCTCCATCACCGGGCTGCCGATGTCGGTGAAGGCCCGGTCGGTGGCCAGGCGGCGGATCAGGCCGGGGGCGGCGCGGACCCAGCCGATCCGCAGGCCGCCCCAGAGGATCTTGCTGGCGGAGCCGACCGTGACCACCTGGGCGCCGCGGTCCAGGGCGGCGGTGGGGCGGGGCATCTCGGTGGTGTTCCAGCCGAGTTCGGCCGGGGTCTCGTCGACCAGGACGGTGGTGCCGGAGGTGCGGGCGGCGGCCAGCAGGGCGCGGCGCTGGTCCTCGTCGATGAGGGCGCCGGTGGGGTTGTGGAAGTCGGGGATGACGTAGGCCAGCCGCGGGGCGGCGTCGCGCAGGACCCGCTGCCACTCGGGCAGGTCCCATCGGCCGCGGTGCTGGGCGACGGGCACCAGGCGGGTGTCGGCGCGCTGGAGGGCGCGCAGGGTGTGGGCGTAGCTGGGGGCCTCGACGGCGACCCGGTCGCCGCGGGAGAGCAGCGCGTGGTGGACGAGCTGAAGGGCCGTCATGGCGCCGGTGGTGACCAGGATCTGGTCGGGGGTGGTGGGCAGGCCGCGCGCGGTGAAGCGGCGGGCGATGGCCTCGCGCAGGACCGGGACGCCGGTGGGGAAGTTGCCGTGGCCGGCGGCGTAGGCGGGCAGTTGCTCGACGGCGCGGGCGGCGGCCTGCCCGAGCCAGGGCTGCGGGGCGGGCAGGGCGGCGATGCCGAGGTCGAGGGTGCGGCCGCTCTCGTCCGGCGGGAGGGGGTGCAGGGCGTCGCTGGGTGGGCTGCTGCCCTCGGGCAGGGTGGTCCAGCTGCCGGAGCCGCGGCGGCTGCGCAGGTAGCCGTCGGCGCGCAGGGCCTCGTAGGCGGCGGCCACGGTGGTGCGGCTGAGGGCCAGGGCCTGGGCCAGTTCGCGTTCGGCGGGGACCCGGGTGCCGACGGCCAGGCGGCCCTCGGAGACCAGCAGGCGGACCTGCCCGGCGAGTTCGCGGTAGGCGGGGCGGTGGCCGGCGGGCTCGGGCAGGTGCGCGGTGCGCAGCTGGCGGGCCAGGGCGACGGGGGAGACGGTGCTCTGCCACTCGGCCATTTCAGTCCACTTCCATCAGATTGGCCCTGTCGGTACCTCAGGTGGACTCCCCATGATGGCAGGGCGGCCGCTCGGCCGCCAGCATCCACCCGTACGAGGAGCGCCCTGCCATGGCCACTTTCACCCAAGCACCCCGCAGTGTCTGGACCGCCGGCCGGCTCGGCCGCCGGGTGCCGCAGCTGCTGGTGGGCCTGTGGCTGTACGGGGCGAGCCTGGCGCTGATGATGCGGGGCTCACTGGGCGTCAATCCCTGGGACGTGCTCAACCAGGGGCTGCGACATCACCTCGGCCTCAGCATGGGCAGCTGGGTGACCATCGTCGGCGCGCTGGTGCTGCTGCTCTGGATCCCGCTGCGGCAGGTGCCCGGCGTCGGGACGGTCGGCAACGTGGTGGTGCTCGGCATCGCGATGGACGTCACCCTCGGCCTGCTGGACGCGCCCCAGGCCTGGGCGGCCCGGATCGCCCTGTTCGTCTCCGGCCTGCTGCTCAACGGGCTGGCCACCGGCCTCTACATCGGCGCCCGGCTCGGCGCCGGGCCCCGGGACGGCCTGATGACGGGCCTGCACCGGCTGACCGGCCGTTCGATCCGGCTGATCCGCACCTGCATCGAGGTCACCGTGCTGCTGGTGGGCGTCGCGCTGGGCGGATCGGTCGGTGTCGGTACCGTCGCCTACGCTCTGGCGATCGGGCCGCTTGCACAGTTCTTCCTGCGCAGGTGCACGGTGCCCGAGGACGCCCGGAAGGGATGAACTTGCCCCGCAAGTTCCCCGTCCGACACCGGTGCTCGTCGCGCGCCGGGGGTGGAACCTCGTAAGGTCGTCACCGTGTTGGACGAGATGCGGATACGGGATCTTGGCGTCATCGACGACGCGGTGGTCGAGCTGGCGCCGGGCTTCACGGCGGTCACCGGCGAGACCGGGGCGGGCAAGACCATGGTGGTGACCAGCCTCGGGCTGCTGCTCGGCGGTCGTTCGGACCCGGCCCTGGTGCGGCGCGGGGCCGAGCGGGCCGTGGTCGAGGGGCGGCTCACGCTGCCCGCCGGCTCCTCGGTGCTGGAGCGGGCCGTGGAGGCCGGGGCGGAACTGGACGAGGGCGAACTGCTGATCAGCCGGACGGTCTCCGCCGAGGGCCGCTCGCGCGCCCACGTCGGCGGCCGCTCGGTGCCGGTCGGCCTGCTCGCCGAGCTGGGCGAGGACCTGGTCGCCGTGCACGGCCAGACCGACCAGCAGCGGCTGCTGCGCCCGTCCCGCCAGCGCGGCGCGCTGGACCGCTACGCGGGCGCCGCGGTGGCCGGTCCGCTGGCCCGCTACCGGGAGACCTACCGCGCGCTGCGCGAGGTGGCCGCGACCCTGGAGGAGCTCACCACCCGGGCCCGCGAGCGGGCCCAGGAGGCGGACCTGCTCCGCTTCGGCCTGGACGAGATCGCCGCCGCCGAGCCGGTGGCCGGCGAGGACGTCGAGCTGGCCGCCGAGGCCGAGCGGCTCGGCCACGCCGACGCGCTCAGCTCCGCCGCCGCGCTGGCCCAGGCCGCCCTCACCGGCCACCCCTCGGACCCGGAGGGCGTGGACGCGGGCACCCTGCTCGGCCAGGCCCGCCGGGCGGTGGACGCGGTGCGCCACCACGACGAGCGCCTGGCCGCGCTCTCCGACCGGCTGAACGAGGTCGGCTACCTGCTGGCCGACGTCGCCCAGGACCTGGCCGGCTACGCCGACGACCTGGACGCCGACCCGGTCCGCCTGGCCGCCGTCGAGGACCGCCGGGCCGTGCTGGCCCAGCTGCTGCGCAAGTACGCCGGCGAGGAGAACACCCTGGCCGAGGTGCTGGAGTGGTCCGAGGCCTCGGCGGCCCGGCTGGCCGAGCTGGACGGCGACGACGACCGGATCGTCGAGTTGACGGAGCGTCACGCGCAACTGCGGGCAGAGCTCACGGAGTCGGCGGCCGAGCTGTCGGCCGCCCGGCAGGCCGCGGCCGGCCGCTTCGCCGAGGCGGTCTCCGCCGAGCTCGCCGAGCTGGCCATGCCGCACGCCCGGGTCACCTTCGACCTGAGCCGCACCGACGACCCGGACGGGCTCGAACTCGACGGCCGCACCGTCGCGTTCGGCCAGCACGGGGTGGACGAGGTCGAGGTGCTGCTCGCCCCGCACCCCGGCGCCTCGCCCCGGCCGATTGCCAAGGGCGCCTCGGGCGGTGAGCTGTCCCGGGTGATGCTCGCGGTCGAGGTGGTCTTCGCCGGTGCCGACCCGGTGCCGACCTACCTCTTCGACGAGGTGGACGCCGGCGTCGGCGGCAAGGCGGCGGTCGAGATCGGCCGCCGGCTGGCCAAGTTGGCCGAGTCCGCCCAGGTCGTGGTGGTCACCCACCTCCCGCAGGTGGCGGCCTTCGCCGACCGGCACCTGGTGGTGGAGAAGACCAACGACGGCACGGTCACCAGGAGCGGCGTCAAGGTGCTCTCCGACGAGGAGAGGGTGCGCGAACTCTCCCGGATGCTGGCCGGTCTGGAGGACTCCGAGCTCGGCCGTGCCCATGCGGAGGAACTGCTCGCGGCCGCCCGGGGCCCCCGGCACGCCTGACGCGGCGGAGCCGACACGGAAGGCGCCGACTGTCCAAAGGGGCGCCTCACCTGGCATGGTGGCGGCTGGAAACTGACTGACCAGGCCGTGATCGAGTCGGAGCGAGACGACGTGGACCATTCCGCCACCCGCGCCACCAAGGGCACCGAAACGGGGCAGCTGCACGTGGTGCTGGTGCTCTCCGCAGGGAGCGGGGGCATCGGCGCCCACGTGCGCTCGCTGGCCCAGGGCCTGGTCGCGCACGGCGTGGTGGTCACCGTCTGCGCCCCCGGCGGCACCGACGCGCTGTTCGGCTTCGGCCGCACCGGCGCGCGCTTCCACCCCGTCGACATCACCCCCACCTCCGGGGCACGCAGCGACGCCACGGCGATCGGCGAGCTGCGCCGCGCCTTCACCGGCGCCGACATCGTGCACGCGCACGGCCTGCGCGCCGGTCTGCTCTCCGACCTGGCGCTGCGCACCGCCGGCCGCTTCCCCGGCCTGCGGCCGGAGACGCCGCTGGTGGTGACGTCCCATCACGCGATGCTGGCCACCGGCCTGGACCGGCGGCTGCAGCGCCTGATGGAGCGTCGGGTGGCCCGCTCGGCGGACCTGGTGCTCGGCGCTTCGTCCGATCTGGTCGCCCGGGCCCGCGAGTTGGGCGCCACGGACGCCCGGCTCGGGCCGGTGGCCGCCCCGCCGATGCCGCCCGCCGAGCTCGGCCGCGAGGCGGCCCGCGCCGCGCTGCTCGGCGGCGGCCCCGACCGGCCGCTGGTGCTGGCGATCGGGCGGCTGGTGGCGCAGAAGTCCTTCGGGCTGCTGCTGGACGCGGCGCGGCTGCCGGAGTTCGGCGAGGCCGACCCGCTGGTGCTGATCGCCGGGGACGGGCCGGAGCGGGAGCAGCTCGCGGAGCGGATCGCCGCGGAGAAGCTGCCGGTCGAGCTGCTCGGGCACCGCACCGACGTGCCCGACCTGCTGGCGGCGGCCGACCTGGTGGTGGTCAGCAGCCGCTGGGAGGCGCGCTCGTTGGTCGTCCAGGAGGCGGTCCGGGCGGGTGTCCCGGTGGTCGCCACGGCGGTCGGCGGCATCCCCGAACTGGTCGGCGAGGCGGTCGCGTTGGTGCCGTACGGGGACCCCGCGGCGCTGGCCGGGGCGGTCGGCGGCCTGCTCGCGGACCCGGCCCGGCGGGCGGCCCTGGTGGAGGCGGCCCACCAGCAGGCGGCCACCTGGCCCGAGGAGTCCGACACCGTCGCCCAGGTGCTCAGCACCTACGACGAACTCGTCCAGCGGACCTAGGGGCGCTAGGAACGTACGTGGTCATGCCGGGGGCGCGGCCCGGATGCCGTCAGAGGGTGGCCTGCTCGCGTTCGCGGCCGTCGGGCTGGGCCGAGAGGTAGGCGCCGGCGCAGGCGGTGAGCCGCAGTGCGGTGTCGATCAGCGGGACGTGGCTGAAGGCCTGCGGGAAGTTGCCGACCTGCCGCTGGGTGCGGGAGTCCCACTCCTCGGCCAGCAGTCCGAGGTCGTTGCGGAGCGAGAGCAGCTTGTCGAACAGCTCCCGGGCCTCCTGCACCCGCCCGATCATCGCCAGGTCGTCGGCCAGCCAGAACGAGCAGGCCAGGAAGGCGCCCTCGTGGCCGGACAGGCCGTCCACGTTGTTGCCCTGGTCGTCGTGGGTCGGGTAGCGGAGCACGAAGCCGTCCTCGGTGGAGAGCTCGCGCTGGATCGCCTCGATGGTGCCGATGACGCGCTTGTCGTCCGGCGGCAGGAAGCCGACCTGGGGGATCAGCAGCAGCGAGGCGTCCAGCTCCTTGCCGCCGTAGTACTGGGTGAAGGTGTTGCGCTCCGGGTCGTAGCCCTTCTCGCAGACGTCCCGGTGGATCTCGTCGCGCAGCTCCTTCCAGCGCTCCAGCGGGCCCTCGGTCGGGGTCTGCTCGATCAGCTTGATGGTGCGGTCCACCGCGACCCAGGCCATCACCTTGGAGTGCACGAAGTGCCGGCGGGGCCCGCGCACCTCCCAGATGCCCTCGTCCGGCTCGCGCCAGTGCTCCTCGAGGTAGCTGATCAGCCGGAGCTGGAGCAGGTGGGCGTGGTCGTTGCGGGTCAGGCCGGTCATGTGGGCCAGGTGCAGGGCCTCGACCACCTCGCCGTAGACGTCCAGCTGGAGCTGGTTGGCGGCGCCGTTGCCGACCCGGACGGGCCGGGAGCCCTCGTAGCCGGGCAGCCAGTCGAGCTCGAACTCCTTGAGCTCCCGCTCGCCGGCGATGCCGTACATGATCTGCAGGTTCTCCGGGTCGCCCGCGACGGCCCGCAGCAGCCACTCGCGCCAGGCCCGGGCCTCCTCGCGGTAGCCGGTGCGCAGCAGCGAGGAGAGGGTGATCGCGGCGTCCCGCAGCCAGGTGTAGCGGTAGTCCCAGTTCCGCTCGCCGCCGATGTCCTCGGGCAGCGAGGTGGTGGGGGCGGCCACGATGCCGCCGGTGGGGGCGTAGGTGAGCGCCTTGAGGGTGATCAGCGAGCGGACCACCGGCTCCCGGTAGGGGCCCTGGTAGGTGCACTGGGCGACCCAGTCGCGCCAGAACTCGGCGGTGTGCTTGAGCGCCGCCTCGGCGTCCGGGGCCTCGGGGGCGGGCAGGTGGCTGGCCTGCCAGGTGAGGGCGAAGGCGATCCGCTCGCCCTCGGTCACGGTGAAGTCGGCGTAGGTGGTCAGGTGGGCGCCGTAGGTCTCGGCCTCGCCGTCCAGCCAGACCGAGTCCGGCCCGGCCACCGCCACCGTGCGGTGCCCGCCGTCGGGCTGCTCGACCCGGTGCACCCAGGGCACCACCCGGCCGTAGCTGAACCGCATCCGCAGGGCCGAGCGCATCCGGACCCGGCCGGAGACGCCCTCCACGATCCGGATCATCTGCGGCACCGCGTCCGGCCCGGTGAGCGGGCGCGGCGGCATGAAGTCGGTCACCCGGACGGTCCCGCCGGGGGCGTCCCACTCCTGCTCCAGGACCAGCGAGTCGCCCCGGTAGCGGCGCCGGTCGGCCGGCACCGCGGGTGCGGCGGCCGTGGCCGGGGGCTGCCGGTCCTCGCCGGGGGCGGAGTGGGCCGAACGGGGGTCCGGAGCGGTCGAGGCGGCACCGACCGGCTCGGCCGGGCCGATCCGCCAGAAGCCGTGTTCGTCCGTTCCCAACAGCCCGGCGAAGACCGCCGGCGAGTCGAACCGGGGCAGACAGAGCCAGTCCACGGCCCCGTCCCTGCTGACCAGGGCGGCGGTCTGCATGTCCCCGATGAGTGCGTAGTCCTCGATACGGCCGGCCACGTTCGGTTCTCCAGTTCGCAAGATGTGCTCGGCGGGCACCGGCGACGGGCGCGCGCGGCCGCTGCGGGACCGGAGCCGTCCTCGGCGGGCGGGGCTGGTGGCCACCGGGGCGGGGCCGTGGTGGGCCCCTGGCCTGGGACGGGTGAACTGGTACGGGAGGATCCGGTCGCGCATCGGGGACCGAAAGGGCGTCGTCCGGCCCCCTCGCCCTCCGCGTGCTGTGCTGTCGGCGATGCGTCCGTGCAGGATACTTCGGGCGGCTCGGGCAGGGCACGCGCAAGTGCCGCGAACCCGACGCAGTCCCACTGATTGCCCGCAAACTGGTCCGAACGGGTCAGCCCGGATGATCCACTCGGACCACCCGGAGTTGATCCTTCCGGGCCAGTCCGTTCAGTGTCGAGGGAACGGTGGATGAACGTCACACGGACGGGCCACACCGCCCGGGACGCCGTCAGGTTCGGCTCGCTGATACCCTGGTATCCCGTGGACTGGTGGGCAGACGCCCCGGAACCGCCGACCCCGACGACCCCGCCGGAGCAGCCGAGAGGCCTCCGGCCGAGTGCGAACTCCTCGTCGTGAGCCGGCGCCCCGGTGGCCGCTCCACCGGCGTTACACCTCGACACGCGACCCACGGGAGCCCCCTCTTGGCACAGCCCCATTCCGGCAAGGCAGCGAACGGCCGCGCCGTGACGACCAAGCACCTCTTCGTCACCGGGGGTGTCGCCTCGTCGCTCGGCAAGGGCCTCACCGCCTCCAGCCTCGGTGCCCTGCTCAAGGCACGCGGCCTGCGCGTGACGATGCAGAAGCTCGACCCGTACCTCAACGTGGACCCGGGCACCATGAACCCGTTCCAGCACGGTGAGGTCTTCGTCACCGACGACGGCGCCGAGACCGACCTCGACATCGGTCACTACGAGCGTTTCCTCGACACCAACCTGCACGGCTCGGCGAACGTCACCACCGGCCAGGTGTACTCGACGGTCATCGCCAAGGAGCGCCGCGGCGAGTACCTGGGCGACACCGTCCAGGTCATCCCGCACATCACCAACGAGATCAAGTCCCGGATCCGCCGGATGGCGACCGAGGACGTCGACGTGGTGATCACCGAGGTCGGCGGCACCGTCGGCGACATCGAGTCGCTGCCGTTCCTGGAGGCGGTCCGCCAGGTCCGCCACGAGGTCGGCCGGGACAACGTCTTCTTCGTGCACGTCTCCCTGCTGCCGTACATCGGCCCCTCGGGCGAGCTGAAGACCAAGCCGACCCAGCACTCCGTCGCCGCGCTGCGCAACATCGGCATCCAGCCGGACGCGATCGTGCTGCGCGCCGACCGCGAGGTCCCGCAGGCCATCAAGCGCAAGATCTCGCTGATGTGCGACGTGGACGAGGAGGCCGTGGTCGCGGCCATCGACGCCAAGTCGATCTACGACATCCCCAAGGTGCTGCACGGCGAGGGCCTGGACGCCTACGTGGTGCGCCGCCTGGACCTGCCGTTCCGCGACGTGGACTGGACCACCTGGGACGACCTGCTGCGCCGGGTCCACGAGCCCCAGCACATCGTCAAGGTGGCGCTGGTCGGCAAGTACATCGACCTCCCCGACGCCTACCTCTCGGTCACCGAGGCGCTGCGCGCGGGCGGCTTCGCCAACAACGCGCGGGTCGAGATCAAGTGGGTCACGAGTGACGACTGCCTGACCCCCGAGGGCGCGCAGGAGCAGCTCGGCGACGTGGACGCGATCTGCATCCCCGGTGGCTTCGGCGACCGCGGCGTGGACGGCAAGGTCGCGGCCATCACCTACGGCCGGGAGAACGGGATCCCGCTGCTGGGCCTGTGCCTGGGCCTGCAGTGCGTCGTGATCGAGGCGGCGCGGAACCTGGCCGGCCTGCCGGACGCCAACTCCACCGAGTTCGACGCGGCGGCCAAGTACCCGGTCGTCTCGACGATGGCCGAGCAGCTGGCGATCGTGGACGGCAAGGGCGACCTGGGCGGCACCATGCGCCTGGGCCTCTACCCGGCCAAGCTGGCCGAGGGCTCGATCGTGCGCGAGGTCTACGGCGGCGAGCAGTACGTCGAGGAGCGCCACCGCCACCGCTACGAGGTCAACAACGCCTACCGCGCCGACCTGGAGAAGACCGGCCTGCAGTTCTCGGGCCTGTCCCCGAAGGGTGACCTGGTCGAGTACGTCGAGTACCCGCGCGAGGTCCACCCCTACCTGGTCGCCACCCAGGCGCACCCGGAGCTGAAGTCCCGCCCGACCCGCCCGCACCCGCTCTTCGCGGGTCTGGTGGCGGCGGCCATCAAGATCAAGACCGCCGCGGAGTAATTCCGCGGGCGGTTCCCGGACGGCGGTCGTGCGTTTCGCACGGCCGCCGTTCGCATGTGGGTTAATGTCTGAGTGACGAGAAGGGGAGTGGCAGACATGACCGAGGTTCAGCGCAGGCAGGTCCGGGACGAGGCGGAGGAGTGGACCGTGCGGTCCACCACGGAGCCGTTCCGCGGGCGGGTCACCGGGGTGCGGACGGACGAGGTCCTGATGCCCGACGGCAGCTACGCCCGGCGGGACTACCAGACCCACCCGGGGTCGGTGGCGGTGCTCGCCGTGGACGAGCGGCAGCGGGTGCTGATCCTGCGTCAGTACCGGCACCCGGTGCGGCAGCGGCTCTGGGAGCTCCCGGCCGGACTGCTGGACGTACCGGGGGAGAACCCGCTGCACGCCGCCCAGCGCGAGCTCTTCGAGGAGGCCCACTGCAAGGCGGGCGAGTGGCGCGTCCTGGTCGACTTCTACACCTCGCCCGGCGGGACGGACGAGGCGCTGCGGCTCTTCCTGGCGACCGGCCTGTCGGCGGCGGAGGGGGACCGCTACGCCGCCCACGGGGAGGAACTGGAGATCGAGGTGGAGCGGGTGCCGCTCGCGGAGCTGCTGCGGCTGGTGCTGGCGGGGGAGCTGCACAACCCGACGCTGGCGATGGGGACGCTGGCGCTGCACACCGCCCTGACGACGGACGGGATCGACGCGCTGCGGGCGGCGGACTCGCCGTGGCCGGCGCGGCCGTTCAACTGACCACCTGAGGGCGCACGGCAGGTTGGTGGCTACCCCGGGGGCGCGGGGAACTGCGCGCTTCGGAAGGCGGCTCACCTGCAACTGAATCGCTGTCAGCCAGTTGCAGGTGCTGCCGTTCCCCTGCGCGCAGTTCCCCGCGCCCCCGGCATCGCCGCTCCGGGCATCGCCGCCTCGGGCGGGGTTGCCGCCGGGTGGGTGATTCGGTGGTTCGTAGTACTGGTGTCCGGGCATGTGCGGGCGGGGGGTCGAACTACGCTCGCCGCAGGGCCCGGCCGGGGTCCGTCGGCTGACGGTCGGGAGTGGCGCGGGTGGCGAGGAAGACGGCGACGGTGGAGGCGCGGCCGGCTGTCGAGCTGGGCGGGCTGCCGCCGGGGCCGGGGCTGTTCGTGGGGCGGCGGGCGGAGCTCGCGGCGTTGGAGGCGGGCCGGGGCGGGGTGGTGGCGGGGCGCTGCCCGGTGCTGGTGGTGGCGGGGCGGCCGGGGTCGGGGCGGAGTTCACTGGCCGTCAGGTTCGCCGCCTCGGTGGCCGCGGAGTACCCGGACGGGGTGGCGTCCGCGCGGATGTCGGCGCCGGACGGGCGCCGGGTGGCGCCCGAGCGGGCGGCGCGGGAGCTGTTGGAGCAGCTGGGCGTGGAGCCGCCGGCCGCGCTGCCGGAGGGAGCCGAGGCGGAGGCCGGGGACGGACCGGCCTGCCGGGCGCTGCGGGAGGCGGTGGCGGGGCGGCGGACGCTGCTGGTGCTGGACGACGTCCGGGACGCCGGTCAGCTGTGGCCGTTGCTGGCGGTGGCGCCGGGGGCGCTGGTGGTGGTGACCACGGCGGGGCCGTTGACGGGGATCGAGGGGATCGACCCGGTGATCCTCGGGGGGCTGGGGCTGCGGGCCTCGATCGAGCTGGTGAGCGCGCTGGCCGGGGGCACCCGGGTGGCGGCGGACCCGGTGGCGGTGGCCGGGCTGGTGGAGGCCTGTGCGGCGCGGCCGGCCGCGCTGCGGCTGATGGCGGGCTGGCTGCGGGCGGTGCCGAAGGCGGCGGTGACGGAGGCGACCAGGGCGCTGAACGGGGCTGCTGCGGCCGGGCTGATCGACCTGACCGCGGAGGGGCGCCGTCGCGGCAAGGAGGAGCGGAACGGCGGGCGGGCCCCGGCCAAGCCGACCGGCAGCCCGCAGGGGGTCGGCCCGGCGAAGGCGCCGGCGGGGGAGAAGGGCCCGAAGGCCGGGCGGCCGGTGCTGGAGGACGTCGGCGAGCCGGTGCCGGTGCCGGACAGCGATCCGCTGGACGCCGCCTTCCTGCTGACCTACCGCGCGCTGCCGGCTCCGCAGGCCCGGATGCTGCGGATGCTCACGCTGGCCCCCCGGCAGCAGGCGGACGTGCGCACCGCCTCGGCCCTGCTGGGCTGCCCGGCGCCCGAAGCCGCCTCCGTGCTGCAGAAGTTGACGGACCGTGAGCTGCTGGAGGAGGAGCCGCCGGCCGCCGACGGGACCGCGCGCTACCGGGTGCCGGGCCGCTTCCTGCCGAGGCTGGTGCGGATGCGGGAGGAGCTGGACCGGCCCTCGGAGGTGCAGCTGGCCCGGGCCCGGCTGCTGGAGCGGCTGGTGCGGCTGGTGGAGTCGGCCCGGGCGCTGCTGGATCCGGCGGCGGGCCCCGGGCCGGAGCCGCTGCCGGGGGCGCTGCGGCTGCGCGACGCGGCGCACGCCCGGCTCTGGCTGGCCCAGGAGCGCGGGCGGCTGCTGGCGGCGGTGGCGGACGCGATCGGGCAGGCGGACCTGGACGGTTCGGCCGGCCGGCTGGTCTCCGCGCTGCTGCGGGCGCTGCCGCTGACCGGGCAGGCGGCCCCCGCCGACCTGTACCGGCTGCACGGGCTGGTGCTGCGGGTGGCCGAGCGCGGCGGTGCGCCGCGCCGGGCGGCGGCCGCGCTGCTCAACCTGGGGAACCTCCAGGCGGCGGCGGGCCACTGGGAGGACGCCGCCGAGCGGTACCAGCAGGCGCTGGGCCTGGCCCGGACGGCGGGCGACGAACTGGCCTGTGCCCGGGCGTTGGAGGGCGTGGCGGAGAGTCGCAGGGCGCTCGGGGACGCGGTGCGCGCCGCCGACTGGTACGGCCGGGCGCTGGCGCTGCGGCAGGGGCTGGGCGACCAGCGGGCCGAGGCGCGGCTGCTGGCCCGGGTGGCGGAGGCGCACCTGGCGCAGCGCCGGTACGAGGAGGCCGAGCGGGAGTACCGGGCGGCCCTGGCGGTACTGCGGCGGTTGGCCGACGAACGGGGCCTGCGGGCGGTGGGTGCGGCGCTGGAACGGCTGCGCGCGCTGGTCGAAGCCGAGCGCCTCCATCCGTCTTCGGAGTAATGTCCGAAGAGTCACATTCGCCCCTGTTTGACAGGCTCTGGCCCAGGCAAGCCTACGAATCTGCCAATGCTCCGAGCTGATTTATTCAGTTTGGAAGGCTGACGGATGCCCTGGGCTTCATTACACTCGACCTTAGTCGCGCAGCGCAGCGTGCCCCGGCGTCTTCCGGAGGCTTGGCCGTGCGCGTCTCCCGCCGGTGTTCCCCGGCCGGGTTCCACAGGCAAGAGGGACGTGTTCAGTCGTGAAGGTCGGCATCCCCCGCGAGGTCAAGAACCACGAGTACCGCGTGGCCATCACGCCCGCCGGCGTGCATGAGCTGGTCCGCAACGGACACGAGGTCGTCATCGAGAACGAGGCCGGTCTCGGCTCCTCGATCTCCAACGAGGAGTACGTGGCCGCCGGCGCCACCATCCTCCCCACCGCCGACGAGGTGTGGGCCGCCGCCGACCTGCTCCTGAAGGTCAAGGAGCCGATCGCCGAGGAGTACCACCGCCTCCGCAAGGGCCAGACCCTCTTCACCTACCTGCACCTGGCGGCCGACAAGGCCGGTACGGACGCCCTGGTCGCCTCCGGCACCACCGCGATCGCGTACGAGACCGTGCAGCTGGCCAACGGCGCGCTGCCGCTGCTCGCCCCGATGTCCGAGGTCGCGGGCCGGCTGGCCCCGCAGGTCGGCTCGTACCACCTGATGCGCCCGGCCGGCGGCCGCGGCACCCTGCCGGGCGGCGTCCCCGGCACCCACCCGGCCAAGGCCGTGGTCATCGGCGGTGGCGTCTCCGGCTGGCACGCCGCCACCATCGCGATCGGCATGGGCTACGACGTGACCCTGCTGGACCGCGACATCAACAAGCTGCGCGAGGCCGACAAGATCTTCGGCAACAAGATCAAGGCCATCGCCTCCAACGCCTACGAGCTGGAGAAGGCCGTCCTCGAGGCCGACCTGGTCATCGGCGCGGTGCTGATCCCGGGCGCCAAGGCCCCGAAGCTGGTCACCAACGAGCTGGTCTCCCGGATGAAGCCGGGCTCCGTGCTCGTCGACATCGCGATCGACCAGGGCGGCTGCTTCGAGGACTCCCGTCCGACCACCCACGCGAACCCGACCTTCGAGGTCCACAACTCGGTGTTCTACTGCGTGGCCAACATGCCGGGCGCCGTTCCGAACACCTCCACCTACGCGCTCACCAACGCGACCCTGCCCTACGTGGTCGAGCTGGCGAACCGTGGCTGGAAGGAGGCGCTGCAGCGTGACGCGGCGCTCGCCAAGGGCCTGAACGTGCACGAGGGCCAGATCACCTACGCCGCCGTGGCCGAGGCCTTCGGCCTGCCGTCGGTGACGCTGGAGAGCGTCCTCGCCTGACGTCCCGTCAGCCCCCGGTCGGATCCGTTCCGGCCGGGGGCTTCGGCATGCCCGCGCGCGCGTACCGGAGGCCGGCCGCGCGGCGGGGGTGTCGCCAGGAGTTCGCCGACGGTTCGTCAACTCGCTTTGTCGACATTTGCGTTCCGTCGGGCGACCGTGTCAATTTGTGTGCACCACGTCACCCGACGCAGAAACGTTGGGGTCCGACGGCCGCGCAAGCCTTGACAGTGAGCGGTCCGGAGCCCGACACATCCGGCCCACAACCGTGGATTGTGTTGCTGCGAACGCCGCGGACAGCCTAGAGTCGCAAACCGTCGGCATGCTGCCACGCTGACGAATCGACAACAGTCCCGGATGCCCAAGGAGGTAAGACGACTTGTGAATGAGTCGACATTTGCTCCCGGGGGTGGTCAGCCTGGACTGGCGGAGCACTCGGTCGCCGTCCGCACCTTCGAGGCGCGCCAGAGCACCGCACCCACCGCCGACGAGGCCGACCTGCTGCCGACCCACGGCCTGGCCTACGGCGACTTCGCGTACGGCTCCTACGAGGACCCGGACGCCGAGTACGAACCCGATCCGGAGTACGCCGCCACCTTGGCCCCCGATGCAGCCCGCCAGCGCCGTGAACGAGTCGGACCGACCGGACGGCCGCTGCCGTACTTCCCGATCCCCGCGCCGCTGGCCGAGCACGGCCCCGCGCAGATCATCGCCATGTGCAACCAGAAGGGCGGCGTCGGCAAGACCACGTCGACCATCAACCTGGGCGCCGCGCTGGCCGAGTACGGCCGCCGGGTGCTGCTGGTGGACTTCGACCCGCAGGGCGCGCTCTCGGTCGGCCTCGGCGTCAACCCGATGGAGCTGGACGTCACCGTCTACAACCTGCTCATGGAGCGGGGCCTGACGGCCGACGAGGTGCTGCTGAAGACCGCCGTCCCCGGCATGGACCTGCTGCCCTCCAACATCGACCTGTCGGCCGCCGAGGTGCAGCTGGTCAGCGAGGTCGCCCGCGAGTCGGCACTGGCCCGCGCGCTCAAGCCGCTGCTGCCGGACTACGACTACGTCATCATCGACTGCCAGCCCTCGCTGGGCCTGCTCACGGTGAACGCGCTGACCGCCGCGCACAGCGTGATCGTCCCGCTGGAGTGCGAGTTCTTCGCGCTGCGCGGTGTGGCGCTGCTCACCGAGACCATCGAGAAGGTCTGCGAGCGGCTCAACCCCGACCTGCGGCTCGACGGCATCCTGGCCACCATGTACGACTCCCGCACGGTGCACAGCCGCGAGGTGCTGGCCCGGGTGGTCGAGGCCTTCGGCGACCACGTGTTCCACACCGTGATCGGACGGACCGTCAGGTTCCCCGAGACCACCGTGGCCGGCGAGCCGATCACCACCTACGCGACCAACTCGGTCGGTGCCGCCGCCTACCGCCAGCTCGCCAGGGAGGTGCTCGACCGGTGCCGCCCCGCCGAGTGAGTCTCCCGGGTGCCGACGAGCTGTTCCGGACCACCGGAGGGATGGCCCTGTCGCCCTCCCTCAACCGGCCCGAGGCACCCCGCACGGAGACCGCCCGGCCCGCCACCGAGGAGGGCGGCGCGGCGGAGGTCCCGCAGGCCCGTCAGGAGCCCCAGCAGGCCCCGGCCGAGGGCGCGGTGACACCGCGTCAGCACGCCGAGGGGGAGACCGCCGCGGAGGCCGCCCGGCGGTCGTCCCGCGCCCGGGGCCGCGGCACCCGCCGCCCGACCGGGCGGGAGCGGCACGACGAGAAGATCACCGTCTACGTCTCCGCCGAGGAGCTGATGGACCTGGAGCACGCCCGCCTGGTGCTCCGCGGCGAGCACGGCCTGGCCGTGGACCGCGGCCGGGTGGTCCGGGAGGCCATCTCGGTCGTCCTGGCCGACCTGGAGCAGCGCGGCGAGGCGAGCATCCTGGTCCGGCGCCTGCGCGGCCGCTAGGTTTCCGGGTACCGGCCCGACCCGCTCCACCCGCACCGCACGTACGGACCCGCCCATGCCAGCACCCGCAGGACCCGAAGCCGCCGGACCGCGCGCGGGCTTCCAGGTGCGGCTGGACAACTTCGAGGGACCGTTCGACCTCCTCCTCGGGCTGGTCGCCAAGCACAGGCTCGACATCACCGAGCTGGCGCTCTCCAAGGTCACCGACGAGTTCGTGGCGCACATCCGGGCCATGGGCCCGGACTGGGACCTGGACGCGGCCACCGAGTTCCTGGTGGTGGCCGCCACCCTGCTCGACCTCAAGGCGGCCCGGCTGCTGCCGGCCGCCGAGGTGGAGGACGAGGAGGACCTGGCCCTGCTGGAGGCCAGGGACCTGCTCTTCGCCCGGCTGCTCCAGTACCGGGCCTACAAGCGGGCGGCCGGCGTGCTGGCCGACCGCTGGGCCGCCGAACTGCACAGCCGCCCGCGCACGGTCGGCCTGGAGCCCCGGCACGCCGCCCTGCTGCCCGAGGTGGTCATCACCATCGGCCCCGAGGGCTTCGCGCGGCTGGCGGCCGGGGCGATGACCCCCAAACCGAAGCCGGTGGTCTACGTGGACCACATCCACACCCCGCCGGTCAGCGTCCGCGAGCAGGCCGCCCTGGTGGTGGAGCTGCTCGCCACCCTCGGCGAGGCCCGGTTCGGGCAGCTGGTGGCCGACGCCGACGGCGACACCCTGGTGGTGGTCGCCCGCTTCCTGGCCCTGCTGGAGCTCTACCGCGAGAAGGCGGTGGACTTCGACCAGCCCGAGGCGCTGGGCGAGCTGACGGTCCGTTGGGTGGCCGGGGCGGGGCAGGCGATCGAGGTCACCGACGAGTTCGACCGGCCGCCGGAGCCGGACGGGAAGGAACGGCCGTGAGCGAGCGGGACGGGACCGAGAGGCCGGAGCGGCCCGCCAGGCGCTCGCTGGGCGTGCCGGGGCGGATCCGGGCCGAGGAGTGGCAGCCGTCCGCCTACGCGTGGGTGGAGCCCCCGGACGAGGCCCCTGAGGCCCCCGCCGCGGTGCCCGGGCCCGCCCCGGCCGCTCCCGCGGGGGTTCCGGAGGCCGGCGAGGTCGCCGAGGCGGCCGAGACGGCCGAGGTCGCTGCGGCCGCCGTGGCCGTCGTGGCGGAGGCCGGGCCCGAGCGGGGCCCCGGGCTGCGGGCCGAGCTGGAGGCGGTGCTGCTGCTGGTCGACGAACCGGCCACCGAGCAGCACCTGGCCTCGGTGCTGCTCCGCCCCCGGGCCGAGGTGGCCGCCGTCCTGCGGGAGCTGGCCGCCGAGTACACCGCCCAGGGCCGCGGCTTCGACCTGCGGTTCGTCGCCGGGGGCTGGCGCTTCTACACCCGCGCCGAGTGCTCCCCGGCGGTCGACCGGTACGTCCTGGACGGCCAGCAGGCCCGGCTCACCCAGGCCGCGCTGGAGACCCTGGCGGTGGTCGCGTACCGGCAGCCGGTGTCGCGCGGCCGGGTCTCGGCGGTCCGTGGTGTGAACTGTGACGGCGTGATGCGTACCCTGGTACAGCGAGGACTGGTGGAAGAGACCGGATCCGAGCCCGAAACAGGTGCGATCCTGTATCGGACGACGAACTACTTCCTGGAACGGATGGGGCTGCGCGGCCTGGAGGAACTCCCGGAGCTCGCGCCCTTCCTGCCCGAGGTCGACGACGTGGAAGCGGAGTCCCTCGAAGGCACGATGATCGCGGAGGCGGTCGCCGCCGCACGCGCGGACGGCGGGGAAGTGCAGTGAGGTCGGCCGGGCACGACGAGCACTTCCAGACGGATACGACGTACGGACATTTTGATGCGTAGCAGTGGCAACGGCAGGAACAGCGGCGGCGGTGGCGGGAGCCAGGGCGGCCGGGGCGGACAGGGCGGGGGCCGGAGCGGCGGTTCCTCGTACGGCGGCGGTGGCCGCAGCGGAGGGTCGGGCGGCGGCTCGTCGTACGGTGGCGGCCGCGGTGGCGGCGGCTCGTACGGTGGCGGGTCGGGCGGCGGCTCCTACGGCGGCGGTTCGCGCGGCGGGTCGGGCGGCGGCTCCTACGGTGGCGGCCGCGGTGGCGGCTCGTCGTACGGCGGGGACCGGCGGGACGACCGTCGCGACGACCGCGGCGGCCGCCGGGACGAGCGGAGCGGGCAGCGCGACGAGCGCCGTCCGCTGCGTCCGGAGGAGCGCCGGTACGACCGTCCCGAGTACGGTGGCGGCCCGAACGCCACCCCCGGGCGCGGCAAGTACGAGGCCCGCCGTCCGGGCCCGGCCCCGCGGCCGCGCCGCGAGGGCCAGCCGGCCCCGGGCGACCCGCGGCGCCAGCCGCAGCGCTCCCGGGAGCTGCAGGCCAAGATCGAGGACGCGGTGCTGGCCCGGCACGAGCAGGGCGTGACCGTCGGCGCCGAGGGCGAGCGCCTGCAGAAGGTGCTGGCGCGGGCCGGCATGGGCAGCCGCCGGGCCTGCGAGGAGCTGATCGAGCAGGGCCGGGTCGAGGTGAACGGCAAGCGGGTCACCGAGCAGGGCAAGCGCGTCGACCCGATGACGGACGAGATCAAGGTGGACGGCCTGACCGTCGCCACCCAGTCCTACCTGTTCTTCGCGCTGAACAAGCCGGTCGGCGTGGTCTCCACCATGGAGGACCCCGAGGGCCGGCAGTGCCTGGGCGACTACGTGAACAACCGGGAGACCCGGCTGTTCCACGTCGGCCGCCTGGACACCGAGACCGAGGGCATCATCCTGCTCACCAACCACGGCGAGCTGGCCCACCGTCTGACCCACCCCAAGTACGGCGTCACCAAGACCTACCTGGCCGCCATCCAGGGCCCGATCCCGCGCGACCTGGGCCAGCAGCTCAAGCGCGGCGTCGAGCTGGAGGACGGCTGGGCCCGGGTCGACGACTTCAAGGTGGTCTCCAACCTCGGCAAGAACTACATGGTCGAGGTGACCCTGCACGAGGGCCGCAAGCACATCGTGCGCCGCCTGATGGCCGAGGCCGGCTTCCCGGTGGACAAGCTGGTGCGCACCCACTTCGGGCCGATCTCGCTCGGCGACCAGAAGTCCGGCTGGCTGCGCCGCCTGACCAACCCCGAGGTCGGCCAGCTGATGGCCGAGGTCGGCCTGTGATGGTCGTCCGCTAGGACCGGCAGTTCAGAGGGCCTCCCCGCCGAACGGCGGGGAGGCCCTCCGTCGTTCGGCGGGCACGGTGTGAGTCTGACCGCATACGGCTTGTCAGGCCCAGCGCTCCTGGCGGAGGATGGCCAGCGGACAGCGGCGCGCCGAATGGCGGACTCGCGCCACCAGGGGCGGTGGCGGACGGGTGCCGGTGGGGGAAAGAGGGAGCAAGGTGCTGGACGCATTCGGGGTGCTGGGACTGGGGAGACCGGACGGGCAGGTCTACGCGGCCCTGGTCGTCGCGCCGCAGTCGACGGCCGAGGAGATCGCCGCCCAGTGCGGGCTGCCCCTCGACCAGTGCCACGCGGCCCTCGACCGGCTGGCCGACCAGGGCATGGTCACCCGCGCCCCGGTCGACCGGGACCGCTTCATGGCGGTCGCCCCCGACGTCGCCATCGGCACCCTGATCGGCCACCGCGAGGCCCAGCTGCGCTCCGCCCGGGCCGAGATGCACCGCCTGATGGACGCCTTCCGGGAGGCCTCCCGGTTCACCGACCCGGCGCACTCGGTCGAGGTCCTGACGGGTGGTGAGGCGATCGCCCAGCGGCTGGAGCACCTGGTCGAGACGGCCCAGTACCAGGTCCGCGGCTTCGACTGCCCGCCGTACATCCAGGACCCGATGGCCAACCTGCCGCGGCAGCGGCAGCGCCTGAAGGCCGGCGTGCGGTTCCGGACCGTCTTCGACAAGGAGGCGGTCGCCTGGCCCGGGCGGCTGGAGAAGGAGATCCTGGTCGGCGTCGCGGACGGCGAGGAGGCCCGGGTCCGGCCGGTGCTCCCGATGAAGCTGATGATGGCCGACGACCGGATGGCGATCATCCCGATCAGCGTCGGGGACGCGGTGCTCGACGCCGCGTACGTGATCCATCCGTCGGCGCTGCTGCAGGCGCTGGACGCGCTGTTCGAGGCGGAGTGGGAGCGGGCGGTGCCGCTGCAGGCGGCGATCGGCGACGGCGACGACGGGCTGGGGCCGGAGGAGGACCAGCGCAAGCTGCTGGGGCTGCTGGCGGCGGGGCTCACGGACGAGTCGATCGCGCGGTCGTTGGGGTGGAGCGCGCGGACGACGCAGCGGCGGTTGCAGACGCTGATGCGGCAGCTCGGGGCGACGACGCGGTTCCAGGCGGGGATGGCGGCCCGCGAACGCGGGTGGCTCTAGGGGCGCGTCGGGTTGCGCCCCGCAGGGGCGCGGGGAACTGCGCGCTGGGGTACGGCAGCACGTGCAACTGGCTGACGGAGCCTCAGTTGCAGGTGGGCTGCCTTCCGCACTCGCGCAGTTCCCCGCGCCCCTGGGGCGCTGCCCTGCCGGGCGCCGTCGCTAGCTCCACGGGGTCAAGGCTGCCCAGACGCCGTTCTCGTTGCGTTCGAGTTTTTCGAGGCCGATGACGGCGGTGCGGTTGAGGCGGCCGTAGATGTGGGGGAAGAGGGTGCCGGGGGTGGCGCCGGGGGGCGGGGCTCCGTTGGGGGCTTCCCACTTGACCATGGGTTCGACCAGGCGTTCCTCGATGAGGAGGGCCATCAGGGGGTCCCGCGCGTCCTGGAAGAAGGCGTTGGCCACGGCGAGGGCGGTGGGCTCGTCCGCCGAGCAGTGGATGAAGCCGTCGGTGAGCAGGGAGGCGGCGGTGTAGGGCCGCCCGGGTTCGCGCAGCCAGTCGTCCAGGGGTGCGAGATGGTAGATCATGCCTCTAGTTCTACCGGAGTTGACGGCATTTCACCGGAGTTGAGTGGGTGTGCCCCGCCCGGTCGGACGGGGCACACCCGAGGTCAGAGGCCGGCGACCTTGGCGGAGGCGGAGAGCTCGTAGACCAGGGTGACGGTCCGTCGGGCGCCGGGCTCCAGGGGGAGGTCCCAGCGGACGATGCCCTCGGCGTCGACCTCGTCGGGGGCGGGGGCGCAGTGCTCCTTGCGCAGCTTGACCTCCACGGCGGAGACCTCGGCGACCGGGACGCGCTCCCGGAGGGTGACGGTCCGGGTGCCGTGGTCGTCGGGGGCGGAGAAGCGGGTGAGGTGGAGCCGGACGGTGCGGGTGAGGACGGTGCGGCCGGTCAGGCCGGTGGTGGCGCGCTTCTCCTCGGTCTCGCGCAGGACGCGGTAGTCGTCGGAGCTGCCGAAGGAGAGTTCGGCGGGGGCGCCGGGGGCGGTGAACTCCAGTTCGCCGCGCCCGGTGAAGCCGCCGCCGACCACCAGGTCGACCGGCCCGGCGAGCAGGGCGTGGCCGGAGGAGTTGGTGAACCGGGCCACCCGGGTGACGAGGGGGGAGAGCTCGGGGGCACAGGCGTACTCGGTGCGGGCGGGGGCGGTGAGGACGGTGAGCGGGACCCGGTGGGGGCGTCCGTCCGAGGGGATCCGGGCGGGTGCGGGGGCGCGGAGCACCCGGACCTCGCCGCCGTCGTCCACGCCGGGGAGGCCGTCGGCGGCCGGGCCGGTGGAGCCGATCTCCTCCTCGCGCAGCTCCACCTCGACGGTGCGGCGCTCCTCGGTGGTGCGGTCCCGCAGGGCGAGGTGGTCCTCGGTGAGCCACGGCGGGTCCCCGGCCAGGGCGGAGCGGGCGGTGGAGAGGGTGAGCCGGACCTCCGGCCAGTCCTCGCCGGTCCGCTGCCAGACCACGGCCTCGGTCTCCAGGGTGAGGCTGCCGTCCTCGCCGAGGGCGGCCCGGTAGGCGGGGCGCCAGAGCGCACAGGGCGTCAGGTGGCCGACCGTCAGCTCGGAGGGGCCGCCCGGGGTCTCCACGGTCAGTTCGAGGTGGGCGAGCAGCTCGGGCTCGGGCTGCTCGGTGAGGTCCAGGGCCTGCCGGGCCTCGGCCAGCTCCAGACGGGTGGCGTCCAGGCGGATCCGGGCGTTCACGGTGCGCTCGGCGCAGTGGTCCCGTTCGGCGTCCACCCGGTCGAGCTCGCGGGCCCAGCGGACCGGTTCGCTCTCGCCCAGGCCGGCGCCCTCGGCGACCTCCCGGAGCAGGTCGGCGGCGAGCGAGTCGAGCAGGGCGGTGCGGGCGGCGAGGCGTTCGAGTTCGGCCTCCAGGGTGCTCTCCCGGCGCTGGAGCTCGTCCTCGCGGTGGCGGAGCGCGGAGTCCCGCTCGCCGGGCGGGAGCGGGGCGGGCTTGGTCCAGGCGCGGGTGATCCGGGCGTCCAGCACGGTGCCGGCGGTGAGTTCGGCGCGCAGCGTGCGGTCCACCGCGAGGGCGCTGACCGGGCCGAGGCGCAGCCGGTGGACGCCCGGCGGCAGGTCGAGGGCGGTGGTGCGCTCGACCTGGGCGCGGTCCTCCAGGCAGGTGACGGCGGTGACGGGCAGGGGGATGGTGGTGGTCGTCATCGGGTCAGTTCCTCCGGTCTCCGCCGAGCAGGGTCTTTCCGGCCGGGATGCGGATCTCGTAGCCGCCGTCCAGCTCCGCGCGGCCGTGCGCGGGCAGCTCGACCCGGCGCAGCCGGGTGCTCGGCGGGTACTCCTCCGACGGTCCGTCAGGGGCCGTCCAGCCGGGCCGTTCCTGCACCTTGATGTCGGGTTCGCCGGCGACGGGCACCCGTTCGCGGACCTCGACGGTGACGGGGTGGGCGAGGCGGTTGACCAGTTCGACGTGGACCCGGTGGTCCAGCACGGTGGTCTTGGACAGGGCACCGGTGGTGGACTCCCGCAGCTCGGTGCGGCGGGCCACCCGGACGCCCTCGGCCACGCCCAGCCCCAGCCGCCGGGTGGCGCCCGGGGCGAGGGTGGGCAGGGCGGCGGTGAGCAGGAAGTCGCCGTCCACGGTGACCTCCACCGGGCCGGCCAGCAGGGCGTGGTCGGTGGCGTTGGCCAGCAGCAGGGTCGCGTAGACCGTCTGCTCCACCGAGGGCACGCAGACGTGCTCGGTGGCCAGGCCGACCGGGACCTCCCCGACGGTGACGGTGTGCCAGGTGCCGTCCGAGGGGACGTCGACGGGCGCGGCGGTGTCGTACCGCTGGTCGAAGGAACCGGCCGAGATCCGGGGCGGCACGCCGTAGCGGGGCAGCGTGGTGGTGACCGCCGGGGCGGAGGCGGGCGCGGCGGGCGGGGCGGGGACCAGTTGGCCGCGGTGGCGGCCGCCCGGGCCCTGGAGGGTGAGGGCGCGGTAGTCGAGCCAGCGGGCGTCCGGGTGCGGCGCGCCCTCCGGCTCGGGCGGGGGCGGAGGTGCGGCCTGCGGGGCGGGCGCGCCGGGCGGGGGCGGGGCCGCGAAGGCGGCGGGCGCGGCCGGTGCGGCGGGGGCGGGTGGCGGCGAGCCGCCGTACGTGGGGCGGGCGACGGAGCGGGCCGGGCCGGAGGGGGCCGAGGGCAGCGGGGCCGGCGGGGCGCCGCCGGCGGTCAGGAAGCCGGTGCTCTCCTCGGCGGCGGGCGCCCGGGTGCCGCCCCGGGCGGCGCGGCGCGGGGTGCTCGCCGCGACCGCCACCGGGGAGGAGAGGGTACGGGCCGTGGACGGGCGCGGGCCGGCGCTCTCGTACGCCGTGAAGAGGTCGGACAGGCCGGGCGGGACGTCGCGCCAGCCCGAGGGCGGCGGGGCGCTCTGGCGGCGGCCGATCCGCAGGGAACGCAGGCGGGGCAGGTCGGTACGGCGCTGCAGGTCGGCGGTGGAGAGGCCGAGGCGGACACCGGTCCAGTCCTCGCCGGTGCGCTGCACCACCGAGGCGCGCAGCACCAGGCGGCCGGTGGACTCGCCCTGACGGTGGCTCAGCCGGTAGGAGGGCACCCAGCGGGCGCCGGGGATGCCGTACTCGAGGGTGAGCCCGACGGGGCCCGCGGGCTGGTCGGGGGCGGTCGGGGTGAGGGTGAGGAGGGCGGTCGCGGTGGGGGTGACCGGGCCGGTGGAGGCGGCGCTGTCGGCCCGTCGGAGGCGCTGGTCGGCGTCGGTGACGGCGTGTTCGGCGAGGGCGTGCTCCTCGCGGAGGCGGGCGACGGCCTCGTGCAGCGCGGTGAGGCGCTCCTCGGTGAAGTCGGCCAGGGCCAGCCAGGACTCGGCGGGGGTGCGGCGGTGTGGCGGGTCGTCGCGGCGGCGGGGCGGGGCGACGGGCCGCAGGGCGGTCAGTTCGGCGATCCGGGCCTCGTGGCGGTCGATCCGGGAGCGCACGGCGTCGGCCTCCTCGCGGGCGCGCAGGAGGGCTCGGAGCAGCTCGGAGGTCTGCTCGGGGGCGCGCAGTTCGGTGGCGTACTCCACCCGGGCCTCCGTGACGCGCCAGCCTCCGGCGGTCACCCGGCCCCGGAGGGAGGACGGGTCCAGCCCCGCCGGCAGCCCGGTCAGCCGCACCACTCCGTCCGGTGGCACCTCACCGCTCGCCCGGCGGCGGCAGAGCGCCCCGGCGGCGTACACCACCACCTCGTCCAGTACCGACTCCACGCCTGCCCCTCTCGTCCTATGGCCACGGGCTGGGCCAGTCTGCCGCGCCCTTGACGGGGTGTCAGCGGGTTTGCGGCCGACGGGCGCCGTGTGTCGTGGGACGTGGGGGAGGGACGGGCGGTTCTGGGGGCGAGGACGTACGTGGTGAGGCCGGGGGCGCGGGGAACTGCGCGCGGGGGAACGGCAGCACGTGCAACTGGCTCGCCTGCCCCGATCCAGCGCTGGTCCGCCTTCCGAACTCGCGCAGTTCCTCGCGCCCCCAGAGGTGTAGCCACTTGCGTGTCCCCGATGTCTCGCGCCGCCGGTCCGGTGGGTGGGCCGTGGCGGCGAGGGGGTGGGGGAGTGCGAGAGGATGGGCGGAACTGGAACGCGCTGTTGGGAGACGTACGAGCCATGCGCACTGTCGCCGTTGTCGGCACCGGACTGATCGGCACCTCCGCCGCCCTGGCCCTCACCGGCCGTGGGCTGCACGTCTATCTGGAGGACGCCGATCCGGATGCGGCGCGGACGGCCGCCTCGCTCGGTGCGGGCACCACCGAGGTGCCGGACGGGCCGGTGGACCTGGCGGTGATCGCGGTGCCGCCCGCTCTGGTGGGCAAGGCGCTGGCGGACTGTCAGCAGCGCGGGCTGGCGCGGTGGTACACCGATGTGGCGAGCGTGAAGAGCGGGCCGCGGGCGGAGGTGACGGCGCTCGGCTGTGACACCAAGCACTACATCGGCGGCCACCCGATGGCGGGGCGGGAGCGGTCGGGCCCGTTGGCGGCGCGGGCGGACCTGTTCGAGGGGCGGCCGTGGGTGCTCACGCCGACCGCCGACACCGACACCGAGACGCTGAACGCGGCGCTGGAGCTGGTCGCGCTCTGCGGGGCGATGCCGATCGTGATGGACGCCGCCGCGCACGACCGGGCGGTGGCCTTGGTCTCGCACGCGCCGCAGTTGTTCTCCTCGCTGGTGGCGGCCCGGTTGGAGCACGCCGACGAGACGGCCATAAGGCTCTCCGGCCAGGGGGTCCGGGACGTCACCCGGATCGCCGCCTCCAATCCGGCGATGTGGGTGGACATCCTGTCGGCCAACGCGGGGGTGGTCGCCGACATCCTGGAGGAGCTGGCGGTGGACCTCGGTGAGACCGTGACCGCGCTGCGGGCGATGCAGGCCGTGGACGAGGGCGAGCGGCAGGCCGGGGCGGCCGGGATCGAGGCCGTGATGCGGCGTGGCAATTCCGGTCAGGCCCGCATCCCCGGCAAGCACGGTGCCCCGCCCACCCGCTACGAGACCGTCGCGGTGGTCCTGGGCGACCAGCCGGGCGAGCTCGGCCGGCTGTTCGGCGAGGTCGGCGTGCTCGGGGTCAACATCGAGGACGTCGCGATCGAGCACTCCTCCGGCCAGCAGGTCGGCTTCGTCCAGCTCTCGGTGGCCCCGGCGGAGGCCAAGCGCCTCACCGTGGCGCTCCGTCAGCAGGGCTGGAGCGTCCGGGACTAGGGCTGTCTCCCGGGTCCTGTCCGACGGGGGTCGTCGGACAGGACCCGGAGCCCTCCGGGGTCAGGCGCCGGCCTGGAAGCCGTGCAGGTCGGCGAGTTTGCGGAGGCTGGTGAGGCCGGGGTGGCCGTCGGCGTCGGGGCCGGTGAAGCCGCAGCGCTGCTGCCACTTGGAGTAGGCGTCGAGGGTCAGGGTGCCCCAGGAGCCGTCGGCGAAGGAGGGGGCCAGCAGGCCCTCGGCGACCAGGGCCTGCTCGACCAGCAGGACCTGCGGCCAGCTGTACGAGCGGTGGCCGGTCGGGGCCGGTACGTCGGCGGCGATGGCGTGCTCCAACTGGCCGGCGTACACCCAGGGGCGGGGGTCCGAGGTGGCGGAGGCGGTGTGGCCGGTGGGGGCGGGCAGGTCGAGGTACGTCCCGGTGGTGCGGCCGCCCCAGCGGGGGTCGGCGGAGATCCGGCCCTCGGGGAAGGGCGGGCAGCCGTAGCCGTACACCCGGACGTCCTGGCGCGGGATCGGGCCCCGCAGGTAGACGCCGTCGCCCTGGCTGGAGCCGGTGGTGTTGGTGTTGCCGCCGACCGTCCAGATGCTGTCGGGGTTGAACTTGTACACCCGCTCGATGTGCGAGCCGCCGGCTCCCCACTGCTCGCCCGCCGTGCCGTAGAAGACCTCGGCGCCGACCATCGGGTACTCGGACCACCACTTCCGGTCCGGGTGCTTGTAGTAGTTCACCCCGTCGGGGCAGAAGGCGGAGAGCAGGCAGTAGCTCTCCAGCCCGGCCTTCCAGGTGCCCCAGGACTGGAAGACGTAGCACCACGCGTTGTTCTGCCACCAGGCCGGTGCCTTGCCGGCGGCGATCAGCTCCTCGGCGTACTTGGTGTGGTTGTCGGGGCCCTCGCGGTAGCCCTCCTCGGCCATCAGCAGTTCCAGGCAGAGCCGGACGGCGGAGCCCGTCCCGGGGTCCCCGTCGTGCTCGTGGGGCAGGTGGGCCTTGTAGGCCCCGCCGGTGAACGTCGACCAGGGGCCGAAGCCGCCGGCCTCGGCGTGGATCGCCTTGGCGGTCTTGGCGTTGTAGGTGGGGGAGCGGAGCGCGGACTCCACCCGGAGGTTGTCCGGGAAGCCGAAGTCCTGGGGCCTGCGGAGCGATCTGATCTGGAAGAGGCCGATGCTCGGCCCCCACTTCGCGTCCTGCAGGTCGACGTCGCCCACCGCGTCCGGATTGCCGCTGGACTCGGCCAGCGCGACGGCCGCCGCGATGTCGACGTCCTCGCCGCCGAAGCCCGCTTCCCGGGTCAGGTCACAGAGTTGGGAGAAGGTCAGCACCGTACTCACCGTGTCCTTTCACCAGGTGGGGGAGACGTCGGAGCCGAAGCCGCCCCCGGCGGGGCGCTTCTCGAAGTGCAGGTGCGGCCCGGTGGCGTTGCCGGTGGAACCGACCCGGCCGACCGCCTGTCCGGCACCCACGCCCTCCCCGTCGCCGACCGACCGGGAGGAGAGGTGGCAGTACCAGTAGTCGAAGCCGCCGCTCCGCAGCACCAGGAAGTGCCCGAAGCTGTTGTCGTCGCCGACCCGGGCGATCGAACCGCCGCGCACCGCGACGCAGGTGGTGCCCTCGGGGGCGGAGTAGTCGGCTCCGGTGTGGCGGCCGAGGCTCCACATCGGCCCGGTCTTGTTGTAGGCGGTGGTCACGCCGTGGCCGGGCACCGGGGAGTCGACCCCGCCGCTGCCGGACACACCGTCGACCGCCGGGACCCGGAGCTCGTCCCAGGACCGCTGGCCCGGGATGCCGTCCGCGTCGGAGCCCGAGAACCCGAGCTTCTGCTGCCAGGCGGAGTAGGACTGGCGGTCGACGTCGGTCCACTGGGGCCCCGGCCCCACCTGGTACCGCCCGCATCCCTCCGCCACGAGCCGGTGGCCCATCGCGGTGATGACCGGGCTGTGCTGTCCGTCGTGGAAGAACTCCGCTCCCGGGAATGGTTGGGTAGGCATGGCGCCTCCTCGGAAAAGACCTCGGACGGGCGCGCTCCGTCAGGACGCAGCCCTCTCCCGGGGCGCCCGACACGAGGTGGCCAGGCCCGTCCTGCGCGGCAGAACCAGTCCCGTGCCTCTGCTACGGGCTGGGCCGCACACGATCTCAGTCAACCACCGGTGCACCGTGGACGGAAGACCCGCACGGCCCGATCGGCGAAATGGCGTACAGCTGACAGGAATTGGGGGCCGGGCGGTGAGTTGACGCCAGCTCAGTGAGGGTGGGGCGCGACGGGGCCGGGGTACCTCCGGAGGAGGAGGGCGGATCGGCTCGCGGGCTGACTCGGGGTCAGGTGACCGTTCCGTAGCGTGGGGGGATGCACCGACTCCACCAGTGGTCCCTCCGGCATCCCGCCGTCGGCGACGGTCTGTGGGCCGTGGCCGCGCTGCTGTTCGGCCTGGGGGAGACGCACGTCGAGCCGTGGCCCGGCTGGCCGGGGCCGTACGGCGGTCTGGTGCTCGGGGTGCTGTACGCCGGGCTGGTACCGCTGCGCCGCCGGTACCCGGACGCCGTGGTGCCGGCGGCCGTGCTGGTCGAGGCGGGCCGGCTCGCCGCCGGTGCCTGGCTGCTGGTACCGGACCCGGGCTTCCTGGTGCTGCTCCACTGGGCGGCCGACCGCTGCTCGCCCCGGACCGGACGGGCCGCGCTGGCGGTCGCGCTGCTGACCGGGCCCGCCGCCGTGCTGCGCGCCCTGGCCGGCAGCGGCGGCCACGGCACGGGGTTCGCCGACCTGGGGTACCTGGCGGCCGTCGCGGGGGCGTGCTCGCTGCCGTTCCTGCTCTGCTGGCTCCTGGGCCGGCGGGCCCGTTCCCGCCGGGAGGCGGCGGAGGCGGCGCTGGCCAGGGCGGCCGAGGCCCGGACCGAGCTGGCCCGGGCCGAGGCGCGGTCGCGGATCGCCGGTGAGCTGCACGACGTGATCGCCCACGACCTGATGGCGATGACGGTCCAGGCGGGGGCCGCGGGCCACGTGCTCCCGGCGCACCCGGGGCCCGCCGGGGAGGCGGCCCGGGGGGTGGGCGACCTGGGCCGCCGGGTGCTGTCCGAGCTCGCCCACCTGGAGCGGGTGCTCCGGGCCTGAGGTCCCGTCAGGCCTTCGGCAGCGCCGCGTCGAGCAGGACCTCGGCGGCGGCGCGGGCCTGGCCGGCGGTCTCGGGGGTGCCCATGATGCCGGCGGTGGCCATGGCGCCGTTGGCCAGGATGGCCAGCTGGTCGGCGAGCAGGGGCGGGCCGCCGGCGGCGGAGACCAGGACGCGGAAGTGGTTGTTGAGGCTCTGCTTGTGGGCGCGGGCGAGCTCGGTGACCTCGCTGGAGACCCCGCCGAGCTCCCCGAACGAGTTGATGAAGTTGCAGCCGCGGAACGTGGGCTGTGCGAACCATTCGGCAAGATGATCGAAGACGTCGAGCATCCGCTCGCGGGGGCTCGCGCCGGGGCGGGCGTGGGCCAGGATCGCCTGGTCGGAGGCCGTGGCCCGGCGGCGCAGGACGGCGCCGACCAGGTCGTCCTTGGAGGGGAAGAGCTGGTAGAGGCGTTTCAGTGACACCCCCGAGGCGGTCCGGATGGCGTCCATCCCGACGGCCTGCACGCCCCGCTCGTTGAACAGTTCCTCGGCGCTGTCGAGCACTCTGAGTTCGGCTGTCTCGGCGTCCATGAGTGATCTCCCCTTGCAACGAGAACGAAGGTTCTCTACTGTATACCTCGGGGCGGGAGAACGAAGGTTCTCCTGCGTCATCGGGAGAACGGTCGTTCTCCACCTTTTGTTCACTTTTTTATCAAGGAGCCCGTTGTGACCGCCTTCGCCACCCGCTACCGAACCGCCGAGGTCGACGGTGTGCAGCTCGCCTACCGGGAGGCGGGCGACCCCGCCAAGCCCACCCTGGTACTGCTGCACGGCTTCCCGTCCAGCTCGCACATGTTCCGCAACTTGATCGCAGACCTTGCCGACGAGTACCACCTGATCGCCCCCGACCATGTCGGCTTCGGCCGCTCGGCCGCCCCGGCCGTCGAGGACTTCGAGTACAGCTTCGCCAACCTCAGCCGGCTCACCCTCGGCCTGCTCGACCAGCTCGGCCTCGAGAAGTTCTTCCTCTACATCCACGACTACGGCGCCCCGATCGGCCTGCGGATCGCCTCCGCCCACCCGGAGCGGGTCTCCGGCCTGATCGTGCAGAGCGGCAACGCCTACGAGGCCGGCTTCACCCCCTTCTGGAAGGTGCTCTTCGACCACGCGGCCGACCGTCCGGCCCACGAGCCCGAGGTGCGCAAGCTGCTCACCGTCGAGGCCACCGAGTGGCAGTACACCCACGGCGTGCCGGAGGACCGCCTGGAGCGGATCGCCCCCGAGGCGTGGCTGCTGGACCAGGCGGGCATGGACCGGCCGGGCAACAAGGAGGTGCAGCTCCAGCTGTTCTGGGACTACCAGTTCAACCTCGGCGAGTACCCCGCGTTCCAGGAGTACTTCCGCACCCACCAGCCCCCGACGCTGGTCACCTGGGGCAAGAACGACGAGATCTTCGGCGAGGCCGGAGCCGTCGCCTACACCGACGACCTGCCGGACGCCGAGCTCCACCTGCTCGATGCCGGGCACTTCGCCCTGGAGAGCCACGGCACCGAGATCGCCGCGCTGATCCGCGACTTCCTCGGCCGCACCGCCTGACCTGACGCACCGCCAGCGGGCCGACCCCCGACCGGCGTACCGTCCCGTCCCGTATGCCCTGCCGCTCCCGAGGAGGAGTCCGATGTCCGAGTCCACGGCCACGAGGCCGCCCGTCTCCCTGCTCCGCGTCCTCGCCGGCCGGCGGGCGGCGCTCACCGCCGGCGGCGTGGCGCTCGGATCGGTGCTGCTGCTGGCCGTCTTCCAGCAGCTGACCGGCCTGCACGTGTTCGCCATCCCCTACATCGCCACCGCCGCGGTCCTGGCGCTGGCGCCCGGTGCTCCGCTGGCGACGCCCAGGGCGGTGCTGATCTCGTATCCGGTGTCGGTGCTGGTCGCCCTGGCGGTGACCGAGCTGTTCGGGCACTCGCACTACTCGACCGGGGTGGCGGTGGCGCTCACCGTCCTGGCCCTGGCCCTGCTCAAGGCTCCGCACGTGCCGGCGGTGGCGGCGGCGGCGTTCGTCGGGCTGCAGTCGCCCGGTGCCTGGTACCTGCTCGACCCGATGGTGCCGGGGGTGGTGCTGGTGCTGGCGGTGCCGCTGCTGGTGAGCCTGCTGAAGATCGGTTACAAGTACCCGGCCGGCTGAACGCGCCGGTGACGCACGGGAAGGCCCCGCCGAGGGAATCGGCGGGGCCTTCCGGCGTCTTTGGCAGGAGGCGCAAGGAACGCGGCGGGGCTGACGCGGGGTCAGGGGGCGGCCGCGAGGCGGCGGACGGTGGCCGGGAGGAGGGTGTGTTCGGCGGTGAGGACGCGGGCGGCCAGGGTGTCGGGGGTGTCGTCGGGGAGGACGGGGACTTCCCGGCGGGCGATGACCGGGCCCTCGTCGTACTCGGCCGTGACGTGGTGGACGGAGGCGCCGGAGACGGTGTCGCCCGCGGCGAGGACGGCGGTGTGGACGTGGGTGCCGTGCATGCCGGGGCCGCCGTGGCGGGGGAGGAGGGAGGGGTGGACGTTGACGATCCGTCCGGCGTAGGCGGCGAGCACCGCGGGGCCGACCCTGCGGAGGTAGCCGGCCGTCACGACCAGGTCGACGCCGTGGTGCAGGAGGGCGTCGAGCAGGGCGCGGTCGAGGGCGTCGGGGTCCGGGTGGGTGCGGCCGGAGAGGTGGAGGGCCGGGATGCCGAGCTCCCGGGCGTGGGCGAGTGCGCCCGAGCCGCTGTTGTTGCTGACCACCAGGGCGACGGCGTAGCCGGAGCCGGGGAGCGGGGCGTCGGCGGTGAGGGCCCGGAGGTTGGAGCCGGTGTGGGAGGCGAGGACGGCGACCTTGAACGTCATGGTGGGGAGCATGGCAGCCGGGCCCCGGGTGGTGCGGGGTGATTAGCGGGCGGTTGGTGCCGGGGTCAGCAGCAGGGTGATCAGGTGGTCCAGGGCGGCCGCGGCCTCCGGGTGGCCGGGGGTGAGCTCCGGGGCCGGGCCGGGGGAGGTGCGGCGCAGCTCCAGCCAGCCCAGGTAGGCGGCGTAGCAGGCGAGGGCCCGGTGGCGGGCGGCCTGCGGGGCGAGGCCGATGTCCTCGGCGAGTTCGGTGAGGAAGGCGAGCCGCGCCCGGGTGACGCGGTCGATCACCTCGGCGACGGCCGGGTGGGCGGCCTGGGTGGCCAGGGCCGGTTCGAGGCCGGCGATCTCCTCGGTGCCGAGGGCGGTGGCGAGCAGGGCCCGGGCCCGTTCCCGCGGTCCGCCGCCGACGGCCCGGACGGCGGCCACCACGTCGGTGGTGGCGTGCTGCTCCCAGGCCTCCAGGGCGGCCACCAGGAGGGCCTCGCGGTTCTTGAAGTGCCAGTAGAAGCTGCCCCGGCTGACCTCCAGCTCCTTGGCGAGCACGTCCACCGCCACCGCCGGGACGCCGCCCCGGGCCAGGGCGCGGAGCGCGGCCATCGTCCAGTCGTCGCGGGTGACTCTCCCCTTCGCCATGTCCGTACAGTACTGTACGGATCGGTTCCATACAGGACTGTACGGAACGGGGAGAGGGGTGTGCCGTGGGAACGGACGGGACGAGGGCCGCTGCGGCGGTGGCGGCGGCGGGGCTGTTCGCGGCCGGGGCGCTGCACCTGGTGTGGACGGTTTCGCCGTGGCCGCTGGGGTCGGCCGCCGAACTGGCGGAGGCGGTGGTCGGGGTGACGGAGGATCAGCTGCCCCCGACGGGGCTCACCCTGGCGGTGGCCGGGCTGCTCGGCGCGGCGGGCGGGCTGGTGCTGGCCCGGCCGGGGAGCGGCGCGTGGGTGGTGCGGGCCGGGGTGTGGACCGTCTCCGGCGTGCTGCTGGTGCGCGGGCTCGGCGGACTGGTGGTCTCCGGGGCCGGGCTGGGGGAGGCGCCGGAGGCCTTCCGCCGCTGGGACCTGGCGCTGTACTCACCGCTCTGCGTGGCCCTCGGCGGCCTGGCCGGGTACGTCGCGCTGCGGGCCCGCCGGCGGGGCTGACCGTTCGTCAGGGGCGGTCGGGGAAGGGGCTGGCCGCCCGTCAGAGGCGGGCGAGGAAGGTGCGGACCGCGTCGGCGAAGGCGGCCGGGGCGGCGGCGTGGACGAAGTGGTCGGCGTCCAGGGTGACCAGGTCGGTGTGCGGGCGGCGTCCGGCCATCGCGGTGGCCAGGGCGGGGGGCAGGCAGGGCATCCGGTTGCCGCTGACCAGGAGGGCGGGGCAGCTGCTGCCGAGCCAGTCGGCCCAGTGGTCGCCGTGCACCAGGGCCTCGGAGCGGACGGTGTCCCCGGGGTGGAAGGGCAGGCGCCAGGAGCCGTCCGGCAGCGGGCGCAGGCGGTCGCCGGCCATCGGGGCGATCGGGCCGATGGCGGCGAGCAGGTCCTCGCGGGTGGGTGCGGTGTAGGGGAAGGAGAGGACGAAGGAGAGCGGGCTGGGGCCGTCGGGCAGTTCGGCCGCGCCCTCCTCGTCGATCAGGGCGGAGACCAGCTCGGGGTGACGGGCCGCCAGTTGGTACGCGGTGACGGCGCCGCCGGAGTGGCCGAGCACCGGCAGCGGGCCGAGGCCGAGGTGGTGCAGCAGGGCCACCGCGTCGGCGAGGTAGCCCTCGCGGGAGTAGTCGGCGGCCCGGTCGGAGTCGCCGTGGCCGCGCTGGTCGGGGGCGATCACCCGCCACTCGGGGGCGAGCAGGGCGGCCGTGCCGGCGAAGTCGGCGCCCTCGGCGAGGTGGCCGTGCAGGGCGAGCAGCGGGCGGCCGGGGCCGCCGAAGTCCAGCCAGGAGAGGCGGCGGCCGTCGGCGAGGACCAGGGTCGAACGGACGGGCGTGGTGGTGGTCATGGTGGCTCCCTCGGGTCGGTGCGGGCTGACGACCGAACTCTAGCGAGGATTTGCACAAGCGTGCAAGACGTTTGTCTTACCCGCTCCGCGGCCCTGGCCGGGGAAGCCCGGCGGGTCGACTAACCTAGAGGTGGTCCCCCGCCTGGAGTACGAAGAGAGGTTCGCGCCGTGGACACTGCCGACCGAGCGGACGCCCCGGTCGTCGTCGCCATCGACGGACCCTCCGGCTCCGGCAAGTCGACCGTCTCGCGGGCGGTCGCCGCCCGGCTGGGGCTGAGCTTCCTGGACACCGGCGCGATGTACCGCGCGATGACCTGGTGGATGCTCACCAACGAGGTGGACGTCAACGACCCCGACGCGGTGGCCATCGCCTGCTCCAAGCCGGTGATCGTCTCCGGCACCGACGCGGCCGGCCCCACCATCACCGTCGACGGCCAGGACGTCTCCGGCCCGATCCGCGGCCAGGAGGTCACCTCCCAGGTCAGCGCCGTGGCCGCGGTCCCGCAGGTGCGGGCCCGGCTGGTGGAGCTGCAGCGCGGCTGCGCCCGGGTGGCCGGGCGCGGCATCGTCGCCGAGGGCCGGGACATGGGCTCGGTGGTGTTCCCGGACGCCACCGTCAAGGTCTTCCTCACCGCCTCCGAGACGGCCCGCGCCGAGCGCCGGGCCGCCGAACTGCGGGCCAAGGGCCTGGACGAGGCGACCATCACCGCGATGGCCGCCGACCTGGCCCGCCGGGACGCGGCGGACTCCTCCCGGGAGACCGCCCCCCTCACCCAGGCGGCCGACGCCGTCCTGGTGGACACCAGCGACCTGACGCTGGACCAGGTGATCGACACCATCGCCACCCTGGTCGAGCAGCGGGCAGGTCTCGCGGTCTGACGACCGCTCACCCCCTCGCGTCTGCCGGAGGAACCGGCCGGACGCACCGCGCTGCCCCCGTGGGGCAGGTACGCACGGCGCATCCCTGGGAAGGGACGGGCCGGGAAACGGAAGTACGGAACATGAGCAACGACAACGACTCGTACGGCGAGCTCGACGCCGCCGACTACGCCGAGTTCATGGCGCTGGCCGCCGAGGAGGGCCTCGACGGCGAGTTCCCGGACGGCGAGATCGAGGGTCCGCTGCCGGTGCTGGCCGTGGTCGGCCGCCCGAACGTCGGCAAGTCGACCCTGGTCAACCGCATCATCGGCCGCCGCGAGGCGGTCGTCGAGGACAAGCCCGGCGTCACCCGTGACCGGGTCACCTACGAGGCCTCCTGGAACGGCCGCCGCTTCAAGCTGGTCGACACCGGCGGCTGGGAGATCGACGTCCTCGGCATCGACGCGATGGTCGCCGCGCAGGCCGAGCTCGGCATCGAGCAGGCCGACGCGGTGCTGTTCGTGGTGGACGCCACCGTCGGTGCCACCGACACCGACGAGGCGCTGATCAAGCTGATCCGCCGGGCCGGCAAGCCGACCGTGCTCTGCGCCAACAAGGTGGACGGCCCGTCCACCGAGGCCGAGGCCGCGTACCTGTGGTCGCTGGGCCTGGGCGAGCCGTACCCCGTCTCGGCCCTGCACGGCCGCGGCTCCGGCGACCTGCTCGACGCGGTGTTGGCCGCGCTGCCCGAGGCCCCGCCGCAGACCTTCGACGGCACCCCCCTCGGCGGCCCGCGCCGGGTCGCGCTGATCGGCCGTCCGAACGTCGGCAAGTCCAGCCTGCTCAACAAGGTGGCCGGCGAGGACCGGGTGGTCGTCAACGAGCTGGCCGGGACCACCCGTGACCCGGTCGACGAGATGATCGAACTCGGCGGCAAGACCTGGAAGTTCGTGGACACCGCCGGCATCCGCCGCCGGGTGCACCTGACCGCCGGCGCCGACTACTACGCCTCGCTGCGCACCTCCTCCGCGCTGGAGAAGGCCGAGGTCGCGGTGGTCCTGATCGACGCCAGCGAGACCCTGGCCGAGCAGGACACCCGGATCATCTCGATGGCCGTCGAGGCCGGGCGCGCCGTGGTCGTCGCCTACAACAAGTGGGACCAGCTCGACGAGGAGCGCCGCTACTACCTGGAGCGCGAGATCGAGCGGGACCTGGTGCAGGTCCAGTGGGCGCCCCGGGTGAACGTCTCGGCCAAGACCGGCCGGCACATGGAGAAGCTCGTCCCGGCGATCGAGACCGCGCTGGAGGGCTGGGAGACCCGCGTCCCGACCGCCCGGCTGAACGCCTTCCTCGGCGAGCTGGTGGCCGCCCACCCGCACCCGATCCGCGGTGGCAAGCAGCCGCGCATCCTGTTCGGCACCCAGGCCGGCATCCGCCCGCCGCGGTTCGTGCTCTTCGCCTCCGGCTTCCTGGAGGCGGGCTACCGCCGCTTCGTCGAGCGCCGGCTGCGCGAGGAGTTCGGCTTCGTCGGGACGCCGATCTCGATCTCGGTGCGGGTGCGCGAGAAGCGCAAGCGCAAGTAAGCGGTGGCGAAAGGGCCCCCTCCGGGGGGCCCTTTCGCATGGGTCAGTACTGGCCCGGGGGGAGCGAGAGCATCGGGCTGCTGCGGTGGCGGCCGCCGACGGTGGGGGAGAGGTAGCCGGTGGCGACCCAACCCTGGCCGGTGCTCGGGCCGCCCTGCTGGGCGGGCATGAACTGCGGGGTGCCCTGGGCGTGGCCCGGGTAGGTGTGGAAGGTCTGCTGCTGCGGCGGGTACGCCTCGGGGCGCTGCGGGCTCTCGTACGGGGAGCGGGTGGCGAAGCCCTCGAAGCGCATGGACTCCTCGCCGGAGCGGTCGCCGGGCAGGGCGCGGAAGAGGCGGCGGTACTCGGAGTACAGCGCGTCGTAGATCGGCGTCGGTGAGGTCGGGTGCTCGGCGTCGTACGACGGGCGCATGCCCGGGATGGGACGGGTCGTGGGCTGGCGGTTGGCGGCGGCGACCTCGTAGCTGTACACGCAGGAACCAACGAGCCAGTCGGGCCGGGGATGCGGGCAGCGCGGATGCTGGCATGTGCCGACCTGCGGGGATGCCGGGGTGTGACCGGGTCGTCACGGGAGCGGGGCGGGCGGGGTGGGTGTCTGCGCGGGCAGGGGGTGCGGGGGCCGGCCGGGCACGGGCCGGGGCCCGGACGTGGGGTGGTGTCCGGGCCCCTGACGGTGCGTCGGACGGCTCAGGTGCCGGCCAGCGGGAGGGAGGCGGCGACCAGCAGGCCGCGTCCGGCGGCCCGGTCGAGGGCGGCGCGGAGCAGGTCCTCGCGGGGCTGGCGGCCGATGGTCCCGGCCGGGGCGGCGTACATGGTGACGGCGGAGAGCTGGCGGGCGGCGGACCGCCAGGACTCGGTGACCTGGAGCGGCTGGTGGGCCTGCCACCAGGCGGCGTTGCTGCCCGCCGGGGTGGGGTGGAGGATCGCGTGCAGCTGGCCCATCGCCATCAGGACCGACCAGCCGGGGAGCTGGCCGGGCGCCTTGTCCACGTCGGTGACCTGGTGGAAGCCCTGCTCCAGCAGGAGGTCGAGGAACTCGTCCTGGCCCGAGGTGTTGCCCGGGCGGCCGACCGGGCCGGTCGGCTCGATCACCAGGGCGGCGTGGCCGGTGTTCTCGCAGAGCACCAGGCCGCAGGTGATGCCGAGGACGGCGGGCTGGCCGGTGCTGGAGACCGAGGGCTGTCCGGCCACCGGCGCGGGGGCGGCCGGGACGGGGGCGGGCGCCGGAGCCGGGGCCGGGGCGACCGGAGCGGGAGCGGTCGGGAGGGGGGACGGGGCCGGTGCGGACTGGGACTCGTTGATGCTGCGGACGGCGCCGAGCAGCTGGTCCTCGGAGACCGGCACCACCTGGGAGGGGATGCAGCGGGCGTGGGCGAAGGCGAGCACGGCGGTCTCGTCGGCGACGAAGAGCACCGTGCTGGTGGCCTCCTGGCTGGAGTTGCCCGGGGTCCGGCAGGAAGCACAGTCGTAGCTGTCGGGGGCGTGGGCGCCGGCGAGCAGGTTGTCTGCCTCGTCGTCACCGATCTCTGCTCGGACCTCGTCGCTGACTTCGAGCAAGCGCGGCACGGGGGACTCCTCGGTTCGTCTGGGGGTGGTGCGGGCAGCCCCGACCGCCATTACCAACGGGCCGTTGTGGCTGGGGTCACGGGTGAACGGCGCCGCGACGGGATTTGCCGCGATTTCGACTGCGCTGTGTGGATGGGAGGTCGCAATCTGTCGATGCTGTGCGCGAGGTCACAGGGGCGCGAAAGTGGCCCAGGTCACATGGCGAGGATGTTTGATCATGGAAATAGTGGTCAAATCGGACATAGGGCCCACATTTACTTGATCTTTACTGCGGGTAACACCTGGCTGAGCTGCGAAAACCCGAGAACGTTTGGGATCTGCTGATCCGGCTCGTAGCTTCGTAACCAGTGCAACGAGCACTACCCGGGTTCACCCCCCGGCGCACGGCCCACCGGTTCACTCCGGCGCGGCAGGTGCCCACCAGCGTGAACGCTCCGACGAGCGGCGCAGGTGCGCGGGGAAGGTTGCCGGGACGGCGCGGCACGTCGGAACAGCGACGGGCACGGCCGTCTTGCGGACGCGGCGGACGAAGACCAGCTCTCACGGGGCTTGGTTCCGGCTGCCCGCCCGGGATTGTCGAGAGGATACTCATGACCTTCCGTAACGAGACCGCCGCTGCCACCACCGCCGTCAAGCGCAACCGCGTTCGCATGGCGGTCATGGGCGGCGCCGTCGCCGTCCTGCCCGTGGCCGGCCTCGTCACGGCGACCTCCGCCTCCGCCGCCGACGTCTCCACCTGGGACAAGGTCGCGCAGTGCGAGTCGACCGGTAACTGGAGCATCGCCAACGGCAACGGCTTCTACGGTGGCCTCCAGTTCACCTCCAGCACGTGGGCCGCCTACGGCGGCACCCAGTACGCCCCGTCGGCCAACCAGGCCACCAAGGCGCAGCAGATCGCCGTCGCCGAGAAGGTGCTCGCGGGCCAGGGCCCCGGCGCCTGGCCGGTGTGCTCCGTCAAGGCGGGCCTGACCAAGGGCGGCGCGGCCGCCAAGGTCGACACCTCCAGCACCTCCGAGAACAAGGCCTCGCGCTCCGAGACCCGCACTGCCGCCCCGAAGCAGCAGGCCGCGCCGAAGACCGAGCAGAAGGCCGCGGCCGCCCCCAAGGCCGCCGCCGCGCCGAAGAGCACCCCGAAGGCCGCCGAGGCCCCGAAGGCCGCTCCGAAGGCCGCCACCCCGAAGACCCAGGCCCCGGCCAAGTCCAACGGTGGCAACTACACCATCAAGGCCGGCGACACCCTGAGCAAGATCGCCGCCAAGAAGGGCCTGGACTGGAAGGTTGTGTACAACAACAACGCCGGTGTCCTGGGCTCCAACCCCGACCTGATCTTCCCGGGCCAGGTCATCAACCTCTGAATCGTCTGACGCTCCCGCGAGCTGACGAAGTGCCAGCACGGCCGCCCCTTCCTGACGGAGGGGCGGCCGTTGGCGTTTCCGCGCGACACGCCGGGGGTCGTCGCCTGGACGGACCGGTGGTGGTGCCGGGCGGTACCGGCCGTGCCTTCATGGGCCCATGATGCGACCGACAGTCCTGCTCGCCCTGACCACCGCGCTGCTCCCGCTGGCCGCCGCCACCCCGGCCGGGGCCGCCGCCGTCCCGGACGCCACCTGGCAGCGGCTGGCCGACTGCGAGAGCGACGGCGACTGGCACGCCAACACCGGCAACGGCTTCTACGGTGGGCTGCAGATCTGGCAGCCCACCTGGCAGGAGACCGGCGGCCTGCGCTACGCCGAGCGGCCGGACCTGGCGCCGCGGCGCCACCAGATAGCCGTCGCGCAGGAGATCCAGCGCCGGCAGGGGTGGAGCGCCTGGCCGCAGTGCGCACGGGAGTTGGGGCTGATCCGCTGATCGTCCGCGGGGCTGGGCGCGGGCTGGGAGGATGGGGGCATGGAGCTCTTCCCGCGTGAGCGGTCCGTCGTCGCCCCGGGCGTGGTGCACGTGCCGGACTGGCTGGACCCGGCGGAGCAGCGCGCGTTGGTCGAGGCCTGCCGGGAGTGGGCCCGGCCGCCGGCCGGGATGCGCACGGTGCGGATGCCCGGCGGTGGCGAGATGTCGGTGCGCTCCTTCTCGATGGGCTGGCACTGGTACCCGTACCGCTACGTCCGCACGGTGGTGGACGGGGACGGGGCGCCGGTGAAGCCCTTCCCGCCGCTGCTGGGCGAGTTGGGGCTGCGGGCGGTGGCCGAGGCGTACGGGGACGGGGCGGCGGAGATCGCCGGGGCGGTCGGGTACCGGCCGGACATCGCGGTGGTCAACCACTACGCGCACGGCAGCCACATGGGCCTGCACCAGGACAAGGACGAACGGGCCGACGCGCCCGTGGTCTCGTTCTCGCTCGGCGACAGCTGCGTCTTCCGGATGGGCAACACCGAGACCAGGACCCGGCCCTGGACCGACGTCGAACTGCGCAGCGGCGACCTGCTGGTCTTCGGCGGGCCGATGCGCTTCGCGTACCACGGGGTGCCGCGCACCCTGCCGGGGACGGCCGATCCGGAGCTCGGGCTGACCGGGCGGCTGAACGTGACGCTCCGTCAGTCGGGGCTGGAGGGCTGACGGGGCGCCGGTACCGCGTTCAGAGCAGGGCGTGCAGGGCGCGGGCCTCCTGGAGCAGCTTGGTGGTGCCGGGGCGGGCGGCCAGGGCGGCCAGGGCGGGGAGGTCGAGGCCGGAGGGGCCGCAGCGGCGGACGCAGTCGGCGGCGAGGGCGAGCAGGTCGGCGGTGCCGCGCGGGGGGTCGGTGGTGAGCAGGGCGGGGAGGGTGGCGGCCAGGACGGTCCAGGCGGTGCGGTACGCGCCGGTCTCGGCGGCGGCGCGCAGTGACCGGGCCGCACGGGAGGGCGGTGTCGTGCCGTCCAGGATCAGCTCGACGGTCTCCCGTCCGAGCAGGGTGGGGTCGAGATCGCCCCGGGCGGCCAGGACCAGCAGGGCGTCCACGGCGGCGGTGCGGTCCTCGGGCTGCTTGGCGCCGAGGCCGTAGGCCAGCGCGAGGTGCAGGGCGGGCCCTGCCGGACCCTCGGCCTCGGCGAGGAAGGGGAGCAGGGGGCCCCAGTCCCCGATGCCGTCGTGGTTCACCAGGGCGGCCAGGACGAACCTGGAGGCCAGCTCCTCCCGGTGGTTGGGGAGGACGGCGACGGCGTGCACGTCCGCGGGCGGTTGGTAGTCGAACCGGACCACCGTCTCGGTCGGGCCCAGCAGTTGGGCGGCGCAGTGGGGCAACACCGGTGTGCCGGGCCCGACTTCGGGCAGCAGGGCGTCCGGGGCCAGGCCCGGCTGGACGGCCGAGCGGTGGCTGAAGCGCAGCAACCGGTGGGCCCCCGTGCCCGGGACGGTCCGCCCGACGGTGGTCGGCTGGTGCGGCAGGCCGCCGGTGCGCAGCCAGGCGGCGAGCCGCCGACCGTGCGGAGAGTTCAGCCGGGCGGCGGCGGCCCGGACCTCGGGCCCGGCGGGGGTGGCCCGGAGCAGGGCCTGACCGTAGTCGGCCGGGCCGGGGGTGACGCCCAGCTCCTCGTACCGGGCGAGCCGGTCCACCAGCACGGCCGGGGCCAGCGCACCGGTCTCCAAGGTGGGGGTGGCGAGCAGGAAGGGGACCCGCTCGGTGGCGAGTTGGCGGGCCGCTTCGGCCAGGCGGGAGGCGATCTGGTCGGGGAAGGGGTAGTGGAGCGGTTCGTGGAAGGCGGGGTGCCGGCCGTCGGCGGGCACGGTCGTCCAGTTCTCGGCGCGCAGGCCGGCGGCCGCCTCGGCGAGGAAGCGCAGCGGTACGTACGGGGCGGCCGCCAGCACCGGGGCGAGGGCCTCGGCGAGCCCGGGGGCGTCCAGCCAGGCCCAGCGGACCAGGCCGTCCAGGGCGCGCTCGAACTCGGCGACGCCGGGCGAGCCGGCGATCGCGGCGGAGAGCTCCTCGGCGGCCTCGGCCGGGCCGGCGACCGGGGCGGGGACGGCCCGGGGGAACGGGACGGGCGGGAGCTGCTCGCGGTACTCCTGACCGTCGGCCGCAGGGGCGGCAAGGCCGAGCAGCTCGGCGGCGGCCGCGTGGTTCGCCGGGTCCAACTGCTGTGCGGTGCTGCGGAGTTCGGCCATGGTGGGGTCGTCGGCCGCCTTGAGGTGACGGGCCGTCAGCTTGAGGGCCTGCTCCTGGAGGGTGCGGTCCGGGTGACCGTAGGCGTCCGAGGCGGCGAGCAGGACGGCGGCGGCCCGGGACGGATCCTGCTTCGCTGTCCGGTCCAGCCAGGCGAGTTGGGCCTTGACGAGCTTCTTCTCGGGGCGGAACAGCACGGTGCGGGAGGCCTCGGTGAGCACCTCGGGCTCCAGGGCGCCGGTGGCGTCCAGCTCGGTCAGGGCCTGCTGGGCCCAGCCCGCCACCGTGGAGGAGCCGTCCAACAGGGCCAGCAGGGTGCGGACCTCGGCGGCGAGCTCGGCGGCGGTGGGGGCGAGGGCGGTCAGGGTGGCGAGCACCGGCCGGAGGTCGGCCGGGCGGCCGCCGCGCAGCAGACGGGCCAGCACCCGGGAGACCAGGGCCGCGCGGTCCAGGACGCCCTCGGCGGCGAGCCGGGAGAGGGCGGCGGGCCAGCGGTCGGACTCCGGCTGGCCGCTCCAGCTGTGCTCCAACACCCGCTCGGTGCCCACGACTTCGAACATCAGCGGGGCGAGCAGCGGGGTGAAGGAGTCGGCCAGCAGGCGGGCGTGCAGACCGGTGCCGACCGGCAGGCGGCCGGGCAGGTCGGGGCGGGGCTGCGGGAAGGAGCGGTCCTCGGCCCAGTTGAGCACCAGGGCGTCGGTGAGCGGGAGCGGGCAACCGGTGGTGCGCACCAGGTACTCGGTGACCTGGAACGGCACCGAGAAACCCCAGCCGACGGTGCGGCGGCGGTGCTCGGCCAGCCGGGCGGCCACCTCGGCCCGCCAGGCCTCCGGCTGGGCATCGATCAGGCGGCGCAGGGCCGGACGGTGCCACTCGGTGGCGCCGTCGAACTCGGCGGCGCGGAGCCAGGCGGCGGCCTGGGAGGGGGCGGAGTGGCAGACCGCACCCGCGACCATCAGGGCGGGGGCGGCGGTGGAGCGCAGCCGCCAGTCCTCCCGGAGCTGCGCGCGCAGGGCCTTCAACTCGGGGAGCAGGGCCCTCCGTTGGGCGGTGGTGAGCGGGAGGACGGCCGCGCTGACGGCGGGGGTGCGGCCGGCCAGGAGGTCGTCGGCGAGGCTCATCGGGGCGGGTCCTTGTCGGGAGTGGGGACGGGGAGTGGGGTGGCGGCGGGGGCAGGTGTAGGTGGTCACACCGGGGGCGCGGGGAACTGCGCGAGGCGGGAGGAGGTGGCCCGTGTGCCGGGTACGGACATCCACTTGCAAGTGAGTCTCCGTACCCGGCGTACGGTTTGCTTCTTCCGATTCGCGCAGTTCCCCGCGCCCCTGATGGCCCTTCGGGCCGCCAGGGGCGCGGGTCCGCAGGTCAGGGGGTGGGCTGCTTCTCGGGGGTCGTGGTCAGGGTGACGGCCAGGGCGTGCTTGCACGGGCCGCGGCCGCCGCGGTACTTGGCCCACCAGAGGCAGGTGCAGCTGAGCCTGCCGTCCTCGGCGATCCGCACCCGCTGCTCGTGGTCCTCCACGGTGACGGTGGCGATCGGGCCGGAGCGGTGCACGGCACCGGCCGCGACCAGTGCGCGGGCGGCCCGCAGGCGGGGATTGTCCGCCTCCGCGCGTCCTGCGTGGTACGGGAGCCGGCGGTGGAAGTAGGAGGCCTCGGCGGTGTCGTAGCCGACCTGGCCGGCCGTGCCGAGACGGACCAGTGCGGCCCGTACCCGCTCCACCGGCAGCCCGGCCTCCCGGGCCAGCTCGGCCGGGTCGATCCGGGGCTCCCAGGCGAGCAGCACCGAGACCAGTTCGGCGTCGGCCTCCGAGGGCCCGCCGGTGAGGGCGGTGAGCACTCCGCCCTCACCGGAGAAGCCGCGCGAGACGTCCGGCGAGAGGGTGAGGGTGAGCCGCATCCCGGCGGGCAGCACCACCTCCCAGGCCGAGGCGGACGGGGCGGCCCCGGCGGTGACCGGCGGCCCGTACACCCGCAGGGCGAGGGCGTGCCGCAGCACCCGTTGGAGCGCGGTCAGGCGCTCGGGGCCGGGCAGGCAGACGGCTCCCGGTGCGGGCCGGGTGGCGGGGCGCAGTGTCCGGCCGCCCGGGCCGGGGAGCACCCAGCCGACCGGGCCCCGGCTGCCGCCGCGGCCGTTGGCGGCCTGGCCGCCGCGCGGCAGTGAGCGCAGGAAGCGCACCGCCTCGGCGGCCGGCAGCTCGGCCCGCAGGTCGAAGCCGGCGGCCACCACCTGGGTCTCGGCGAAGCCGCGGACCCAGCGCTCGGGCAGCGGGACCTTCTTCTCCAGCAGCGGGCCCTCGGGGCCGGTGACCGCCAACTCCTCGGCGCCGACCGAGAGTCGGAGGGCGTCGGTGGAGCCGATCCGGCTGAGCGCCTCGCGCAGCGGGTGGTTCACGTCCACGTTGGTGGTGCCGTGGCCGGGCTCGGCCCCGGCCAGGCCCTCGGCGGTCACGTCGAGGCGGGCGTACACGCCGCAGCAGGCGGAGAAGGACTCGAAGCGCAGGCGGTCCCCGTTGGCGGTGACCACCGGGTCGAGCAGCACCGGGCGCTGCGGCTGGTGGTAGCGGGTGGCGGCCACGTCGGCCACCGCGAGCAGGCCGGCGGCCGCGGCGGCGGGGGCGGTGAGGGCGCCGGTGAAGAAGTGCGGGTGGGCCGTGGCGCCGAGCGGACCGGTGCCGCCGGAGGTGGCCAGGGCGAGCCGGGGCCCGTCGGGGGCGGCCAGCACGGCGGAGGGGTGGCGGTAGGCGTACGCCAGTACGGCTTGCGTCATGACTGCACGTTAGGGCCCCGGACCGACAGTGAGCCGGGGGCGGTCTGTCCCAGGTGGGTGACGGTTCGTCCGAGTGGATCGCGGACGGGCCGGTCCGTTCACTAGGGTGTGGCCACTGTTGACCGAGTGCAGACGTACCGCGGGGGCGGACCTTGTCATCGTTCGAAGTGAAGCCGGAGGACCTGCGCGCTTCCGCGCAGGTGATCTCCGATGTCAGTGGGGAGCTGCGCCCGTCCTCGGACCGGGCGGTCCGGGACGCGGGCGACGCGGCGGCCTCCACCGCCGGGTGGTCCGTCTCCGGCGGGCTGGCCCAGGTCTCGGACAGTTGGCGCACCGCGCTGACCGGTCTGCACGGGTTGCTGGAGAAGAACGCGGAGGGCCTGCGCACCAACGCCGACGACTACGAGGGCACCGAGCGCCGCGAGGCCAGCCGCTTCCGGGCGGTGATGTAGCGGTGGCGAACAGCTTCGCGCTGCTGCTGCGGCAGAACTTCGGCGACCTGGAGGAGGCGGCCTCCTCCTGGCGCAAGCTCGGCGAGTCGGCGGGGGAGGCGCAGCAGCGCCACCGCTCCCAGGCCAGTGGTCCGCTGGGGAACTGGAGCGGTGCGGCCGCCGAGGCCGCCCGGCCGGAGATCGACAAGGCCGAGCAGCGGCTCGGCATCGTGAACGCCGAGGCGATGGCGATCGCGGTCACCATCGACACCGTGTTCCAGCGGATGTCCGCGGCGCAGCAGGAGCTCCGCTCCGCGGTGGCCGAGGCGGAGGGCAACAACTACCGGGTCGGCGACGACGGTTCGGTGACCGGGCCGCAGCTGGACCCGGCCTACCGGAACGACCCGGACTACCAGGAGATCAACCGTCAGCAGAACGCCCGGCTCGGCGAGTTCAGGCAGCGGATCGAGGACGCGGTCCGCAAGGCGGAGCAGGCGAGTGCGGACGGCGCCGCCTCGCTGTCGGGGCTGAACGGGGACATCCTCGAAGCGGACCTGAACAAGGCCCAGGCGGAGGTCGCCAACGACGTCTCGGGCATGCGGTCCAGCCTGGGCCTGGCCTCGGTGGTGCCCAACCACGACAACCCGGCGGACAACGCCAAGTGGTGGAACTCCCTGACCGACCGTCAGCAGCGCGAGTACCTGGCGCTCTACCCGGGTGAGGTCGGCAACCGGAACGGCATTCCCAGCGACAAGCGGGACGTCGCGAACCGGGCCTTCCTGGAGCAGCAGTTGGACCTGGCCAGGACCGACGGCTCGGAGGACGGCCGCAAGCGGCTGGGCGCGCTGCAGAAGCTCAAGGACCGGTTGGACAAGGAGGACCGCGACCCGAACGGGCCGGAGGTCTACGTGATCGGTCTGGACCCGAAGGACGACGGGCAGGCGATCGTGGCGTTCGGCAATCCGGACACCGCGAAGAACACCGCCGTGTACGTCCCGGGCACCACCGCCGACCTGGACAGCATGGGCGGCGACCTGGACCGGATGAAGCGGCTCCAGCAGGCGGCCGGCCAGTACGGCGACCCGGGTGAGACCGCGACGGTCATGTGGCTCGGGTACGACGCGCCGGACTCGGTGTGGAAGGACGCGCCGTTCGACAACTACGCGGAGGCCGGCGCACCCAGGCTCGACCGCTACATCGACAGCCTCGGCACCACGCACGACGGCGGGCCGCGCCACACCTCGGTGGTGGGCCACAGTTATGGTTCGGTCGTGATCGGTGACGCCGCGCGCAACGGCAACGGGCTGGCCGTCGACGAGATCGTCGTCGCGGGGAGTCCCGGCATGCACGTCCAGCACGCCAAGGACCTGAACATCGACCCCAAGCACGTCTGGGCGGCCGAGGCGGACTGGGACCCGGTGCCCGCCGCGGGGGTGGCCAAGCACGGACGGGGTGGCTGGTGGGACCTGCCCAACCACCCGACCTCGGACGACTTCGGCGCGAACCGGATCACCACCGAGGGGAACAGCGGCCACAGCGAGTACTGGAACGACAACAAGGTGGAGAGCGGCCGGCCGCACAACGCCTTGGACAACCAGGCCGCGATCATCACGGGGCAGTACGGCAGCGTCGACCTCGAGCACGGGACGCGTCCGTGAGGCCGCCCGGACCGCGGAGGAGGACGGCCGCGGCCGTCGCGGCCGCCTTCGCACTGACCCTGCTGACCTCCTGCGGGCTGACCGCGGGCTCCACGAAGGACGAGTCGATGCGCGTTACCAACGAGGCCACGATCGAGGCGGAACTCAGGAAGGTGTCCGAGCAGGTCTACGGCGTGCTCGGGGTGAAGGGCCGGCGGGGCGAGGGCGACGCGGTGAACTTCTCGCAGTGCGAGGGGCAGAGTGATCCGAACGTGCGCGACGCCATCCACTTCTGGCAGGTGGACGACCTCGACCCGGCGGAGCTGAACCCGGCGGTCGAGCGGCTCCGTGACCACCTGAAGGCGAGCGGCTGGATCGGCCTCGGCGAGAAGTGGGACGCCGGCAAGGTGGACCTGGAGGTCTGGGGCAAGAACCCGGAGAAGACGGTGGCGGTATGGGCGCAGGCCTTCCACCCCAAGAACCGGGTGATCTTCCGGGTGAGCACGCCGTGCTTCCGGCTGCCGGCCGCGTGAGGCAGATCACAGGGGTGGTGCGAACACCCCGGATTTGGTAACGGTGCGGGTTTCGTTGCCCGGGCGAACCAGGCATGCGCCTCTGATTTGAAGATCCTTTATTGATTACGGCTGGTAATCATTGGGGAAATGCAGATCAGGGGCGCATGATCCATGTCACGGTTCGTCACCCTCGCGCCGCTGAGCTGCGGAAACAGTTCAACGTACGGTCGGGGGCATGGTTCAGCTCGACTCCAAGCCCGCGACCGGCCGCAGCGCGGCGGCCGGCGGAGCTGACGCCGCCCAGGGCGTCCGCTCCAAGGGGCTCAACAGCAACTCGGTCGGCCTGCTCGGGAACTCCGTCATCGGAGTCTCGACGGTGGCCCCGGTCTACTGCCTCACCACCACCCTCGGGACCACGGTGGCGGCGGTCGGCCTGCAGATGCCCGCGCTCTTCCTGGCCGGGTTCCTGCCGATGATGCTGGTCGCCTTCGCCTACCGGGAGCTCAACAAGGCCGTCCCGGACAGCGGCACCTCCTTCACCTGGACGGTGAAGGCGTTCGGCCCGAAGGTGGGCTGGATGTGCGGCTGGGGTCTGGTGGTGGCGACCATCATCGTGCTCTCCAACCTGGCCGGTGTCGCCACGGAGTACTTCTACATCCTGCTCGGCGAGGTCACCGGGAGTGACTGGCTGGCCGGACTGAACGACAACAAGGCCGCCCACGTGCTGACCTGCCTGGCGCTGATCGCGGTCGCCACCGCGATCAGCTACCGGGGCATGACGGCCACCAAGGGCGTGCAGTACGCGCTGGTCGGGCTGCAGCTCACGGTGCTGGCGGTGTTCGCGGTGATGGCGATCTCCAAGGCCGTCTCCGGTGACGTCGCGGGCTCGCTGGACTTCTCCTGGAGCTGGCTCGACCCCTTCCAGGCCTCGTCCTGGTCGGCGTTCATCGCCGGGCTCTCGCTCTCGCTCTTCATGTACTGGGGCTGGGACGCCTGCCTGAGCGCCAACGAGGAGACCGGCGGCAGTGAGAAGACCCCGGGCCGGGCCGCGATGCTGGCCATGGTGGTGCTGGTCGGTTCGTACCTGTTCACCGCCGTCGCGGTGCAGATGTACGCGGGCGTCGGCGAGACCGGGACCGGCCTCGGCAACCCGGAGACCTCGTCCAACGTGTTCCGTGCGCTGGCCGGCCCGGTGATGGGCCCGACCCTGGGCGTGCTGCTCTTCGTGGCCGTGCTCGCCTCGGCGGCCGCCAGTCTGCAGACCACCTTCATCCCGGTCAGCCGCACGGTGCTGGCGATGAGCGTCTACGAGGCGCTGCCGCCGTCCTTCACCGAGGTGAACCGCAAGTACGGCACCCCGGGCCGGGCGATCGTCACGGCGGGCGTGGGTACCGGGGTCTTCTACACCGTGATGACGCTGATCAGCGAGAACGTGCTGACCGACACCATCGCGGCGCTGACCCTGATGATCTGCTTCTACTACTCGCTGACCGCGTTCGCCTGCGCCTGGTACTTCCGCAAGGACTTCACCCGCTCGGTCCGGGACGCGGTGCTCAAGGTGGTCTTCCCGGTCACCGGCGGGCTGATCCTGACCGGGATCTTCCTGCAGAGCCTCAAGGACATGTACAGCACCGACTACGGCAGCGGCAGTTCGGTGCTCGGGATCGGCTCGGTCTTCGTGATCGGTGTGGGCGTGCTGCTGCTCGGCCTGGTGGTGATGGCGGTCATGATGAAGCGCAGCCCCGCGTTCTTCCGCGGCGAGGTGCTCACCAAGGAGACCCCGGCGTTGGTGCTGCCGGAGTGACGCACGTCCGGGAGGGCGGGACACCAGCCGGTGTCCCGCCCTCCCGGCGTACCGTCAGACGTCGGTGAGGTCCGGCATCTCGCCCTCGACGGTGGCGAGGTCGATGACCGAGAAGTTCGCCCCCTGCGGGTCCGTCAGGGCGGCGAAGCGGCCGAACGGGCTGCTCATCGGGCCGAACTGGAGGGTGGCGCCGAGCTTCTGGGCCTTCTCCAGCGCGGTGTCGCAGTCCGGCACGGCGAAGTAGACGTTGACGTAGGCGGGGACCTCGGGCGGGAACTCCTCGCCCATCCCCATCCGGCCGAGGGCGGGGCCGCCGGGGAGGTTGTAGGTGCGGAAGTCGACGTGCTCGTCCGCCATGGTCTTCACGCCGTACGGGAAGACCGCGGGGAAGAACGCGTCGGCCTTCTCCGGCTCGCGGGTGAAGACCTCGGCCCAGCAGAACGCGCCGGGCTCGTTGACCTTCTCGAAGCCCTGGTGGGCGCCGCCCTGCCAGACGCCGAAGACGGCGCCGCCGGGAGCGGCGGCGATGGCCATCGTGCCGAAGTCGCCGACCTGCATCGGCTCCATCAGCACCTGGCCGCCGGCCGCGGTGATCTTCCGCGCGGTGGCCGCCGCGTCCGGCGAGGAGATGTACAGGCACCAGGCGGACTGGCCCTCCTGACCCGGCATCGGCGGCACCACGGCGGCCACCGCCTTGCCGTCCGAGTACGCCTGCGTGTAGCCGCCGTACTCGGAGGAGGCCTCGGCGAAGGTCCAGCCGAGCACCTCGCCGTAGAAGGCCTTGGCGCCCTCCACGTCGGAGAACATCGCGTCGGCCCAGCAGGGGGAGCCTTCGGTGAATGCGGTCATGACCCTGATCCGTCTCTCGTGGGGAGCTTCCGTGGCGTGTGTCCCACGTCACGCTAGCCAGGGCCACTGACAACCGCGCGCCGACGGTGCGTCAGGTGTGCCCGGGCGCCTGCCCGGGCAGGCGGGCGGCGAAGGAGTCGAGGAGGAGGTCGAGGGCGAGCGGGTAGGCGGAGCGGTTCATCTCGGCGATCAGGAGCGGGGTGGTGGCCGCGATGTTGGGGTGGGTCTCGGCGTCGAGGGTGGCGTAGCGGGTGGTCCAGACGGCGGAGTCGGCGGCCCGGGCGGGGGCCGGGAGGGCCTCGACGGCGGCGTCCAGGGCGGCGAAGGCCAGGCTCTGGTCGACGAAGACGTGGTAGAGCCGGACGGCCTCCGGGTCGGGGAAGCCGGCCCCGCGCAGGATGCCGAGGATCGACTCGACGGCCCGGATCTCGTGCTGGCGGCCGGTGGTGCGGGCGGCGGAGAGGGCGGCGGCCTGCGGGTGGGCGCGGTAGGCGCGCTGGATCCGCAGGCCGATCTCGCGCAGGTCGGCCTGCCAGTCGCCGGTCGGCTCGGCGCCCTCCTGGGCCCGGGCGATCAGCTCGTCGGTGATCGCCACCACCAGGTCGTCGGCGGAGTGGAAGTAGCGGTAGAGGGCGCTCGGGTCGGCGCCGAGGGCGGCGCCCAGGCGACGGACCGTCAGGGCCTCGGAGCCGTGCTGGCCGAGCAGTCGCAGCGCCGTCTCCACGATGACCTGCTCGGAGAGGACGGTGCCGGTCTTGGTGGGCCGGCGGCGGCGCCGGTCGGGTTCGCGCACCACGCGTTCACTCATGCTTCGGAGCCTAGGCGCGGCCCGTTCTTATGACAACGGCATTGACGTGAGAATGGGGCCGGAGTTTCATGTGCGCACCCGGGGCTGACGGAAAGCCCCCTGGTCAAGGCGGTGGTCTGTTGGGCGCGACTGCGAAGGACGGGGTAAGAACCCCCGCTCCGGCTCCTGTGATGAAGAAGTCCATCGGGATGGTGGACGGTGTGGCCATCGCCGCCTCCAGTACGGCGGCCACCTCCAGCATCGGCATCGGGCTCGGCCTGACCGCCGGAGTGGTCGGCCTGCACCTGCCGGCCATCATGCTGCTCGCCTTCCTGCCGGTGCTCGGCATCGCGGTGGCGTACGGCCGGCTGAACCGGGTCGAGCCCAACGCGGGCAACGCCTACACCTGGGTCGGCCGCACGCTCAGCCCCTGGCTGGGCTTCCTGACCGGCTGGGTGAACACCGTCGGCACCATCGTCTTCATGTCCTACACCGTCGCGGTGACCGGCTCGGCGCTGATCCAACTGGCCGCCAAGGGCGGCGTGGAGAGCGTGGCCGGGCTGCACCTGGACCCGGACTCCACCCTGCAGACCACCCTGATCGGCCTGGTCGTGCTGGCCGGTGCCACCGCGATCGCGGTCCGCGGCCTGGGCCTGGCCGCCCGGCTGCAGAAGTACCTGCTGGTCTTCGAGTACCTGGTGCTGCTGGGCTTCTGCGGGTACGGGCTGTTCGCCGGTGACCAGCCGTTCTCGCTGGAGTGGTTCAACCCCTTCGCGATCCCGACCACGGCCGCGCTGGCCCAGGGCATGGTGCTCGCGGTCTTCTGCTACTGGGGCTTCGAGTCGGTCTTCACCGTGGCCGAGGAGACCCACGACCCCAAGGACGCCTCGCGCGGCGGCATCATCGCGCTGGTCATGATGCTGCTGCTGTTCCTGCTGGCCGGCACCGCCTTCCAACGGGTGCTGCCGCTGGAGGAGTTGGCCGACAACGGCGCCCAGGGCCTGACCTACTTCGGCGAGAAGCTGGCTCAGCAGCCGCTGGCCGCGCTGCCGCTGATCGCCCTCACCATGTCCGCCGTGGCCTCGCTCCAGGCCTCCGTGATCCCGACCGCGCGCGGCACCTTCGCGATGGGCCGCGACCGCACGCTCGGCCCGGTCTGGACCCGGATCCACCCCAAGTACGGCACCCCGGCCGTCGGCACCGTGCTGCTGGTGCTGATCGCCTCCGCGATCGCCCTGCTCGCCCTGGTCATCCCGACCGTCACCGACCTGATCAGCGCCGCGGTGAACGCGATCGGCATCGTGGTGGTGCTCTACTACGCGCTCACCGCGCTGGCCGCCGCCGTCCGCTTCCGCGGCCTGCTGCGGACCGAGCCGCTGGCCGGGCTGCGGGTGGTGGTCGCGCCGCTGCTCGGCGCGGCCGTGCTGCTCGCCGTCGGCGGCTACCTGGCCTGGTCCTTCTGGGACTCGGCCGACCACTTCGAGGTCAGCGCGGCGAACGGCTGGTTCCAGCTGCTGGTGCCGGCGCTGATGATCGGCAGCGGACTGGTGGCGGCCGCCTGGGCGCGCTACGTCCGCAGGTCCCCCTACTTCACCACCGGCCGGGGCACCGACGCGGACCGCGCCGACCTGCTGCCCGCGGGCTGACCGGCACCGGCCGGGCCGTGTCCCGCGGCCCGGCCGGCCCGTACCGTACGAACCGCATCTCACCCGAATCACATCTCACCCGAAACACATCGAACGACGTGTCAGGAGCACTCCTCATGACCCACGCCGACCTGGTCTTCACCGGCGGCCCGGTGTTCACCGCCGACGCCGCCCGCACCCGGGCCACCGGCCTCGCCGTCACCGGCGAGCGGATCACCGCCGTCGGCCACCACGAGATCCGCGAGCTGATCGGCCCGCGCACCGAAGTGGTGGACCTGACGGGCAAGTTGCTGGTCCCCGGCTTCCAGGACTCGCACATCCACGCGGTGTTCGGCGGTACCGAGCTGGGCGAGTGCGACCTGAGCGGCACGGTCGGCGTGGCGGACTACCTGGAGCGGATCCGGGCCTTCGCCGAGGCCCACCCCGAGCGGGAGTGGATCACCGGCAGCGGCTGGTCCATGGAGAGCTTCGAAGGCGGGCTCCCCAGCCGCCAGTTGATCGACTCGGTGGTGCCGGACCGCCCGGTCTACCTGGTCAACCGGGACCACCACGGCGCCTGGGCCAACACCCGTGCCCTGGAGCTGGCCGGCCTCACCGCCGACACCCCGGACCCGGCCGACGGCCGGATCGAGCGCGAGGCCGACGGCACCCCGAACGGCGTGCTCCAGGAGGGCGCCACCGCCCTGGTCGCCAGGCTCGTCCCGCCGACCACCGCCGCCGACCGGCTGGCCGGGCTGCTGCGCGCCCAGGAGCTGCTGCACTCGCTCGGCATCACCGGCTGGCAGGACGCCCTGCTCGGCGTCTTCAACGGCCAGCCCGACCCCTCCGACGCCTACCTGGCCGCCGCCCGCTCCGGCGAGCTGACCGCCCGGGTCCGGGGCGCGCTCTGGTGGGACCGGGAGCGCGGCGGCGAGCAGATCGCCGAACTGGTCCAGCGTCGGCAGGAGTTGACGCACGGCCGGTTCCGCCCGTGGTCGGTCAAGATCATGCAGGACGGCATCGCGGAGAACTTCACCGCCGCCATGACCACCCCGTACCTGGACGGCTGCGGCTGCGCCACCGCCAACTCCGGCCTCAGCTTCGTCGACCCGAAGGCGCTGCGCGCCTACGTCACCGAGCTCGACGCGCTCGACTTCCAGGTGCACTTCCACGCCCTCGGCGACCGCGCCGTGCGCGAGGCGCTGGACGCGGTCGAGGCGGCGCTGGCCGCCAACGGCCAGCGCGGCAACCGCCACCACCTGGCCCACCTCCAGGTGGTGCACCCGCAGGACATCGGCCGCTTCGCCCCGCTCGGCGCGATCGCCAACCTGCAGCCGCTGTGGGCCGCCCACGAGCCGCAGATGGACGAGCTCACCATCCCGTTCCTCGGCCCCGAGCGGGCCGCCTGGCAGTACCCGTTCGGCGACCTGCTGCGCGCCGGGGCCACCCTGGTGGCCGGCAGCGACTGGCCGGTCTCCAGCCCCGACCCGCTGGCCGGCCTGCACGTGGCGGTCAACCGGATGGAGCCGGGCAGCGAGGACGAGCGGGTCTTCCTGCCCGAGCAGCGCCTGGACCTGGGCACCGCGCTGGCCGCGTACACGGCCGGCTCGGCGCACGTGAACGGCTGCGACGAGGCCGGCTCGCTCCAGGAGGGCCTGCTGGCCGACCTGGTGGTGCTGGACCGCGACCTGTTCACCCGCCCGGCGGCCGAGATCGCCGAGGCCCGAGTGGAGCGGACGTACGTCGGCGGGAAGCTGGTCTTCCAGGCGGAGTGAGGCGGGGTCAGCCGGGCGGGGGCGCTGGGGTGACGCCGGGTCAGCCGGGTGGGTGCGGTCCCGACGGGTGACGCGTACGCCGCACGGGCGCGGGGCGTACGCCGTCCGGGGTGCGCGGCGGTAGAAGTGCGGTGAAACGGTTCCCTTCCGAGGAGACGAGATCCCCGTGCGTCCTTGGCACACCCTCGGCGCCGTGTGCGGCGCCCTCGCCGTCACCGCCACGCTCACCGCCACCCCCGCCCAGGCCGTCCAGGTCGCCACCGGCAGCTTCACCTACCGGTACACCGACCTGGACGGCCAGGTCAGGACCCGCAGCATGCAGAACCCCACGGCCGCCCTCTGCATCACCATCGAGGAGGCCGCCGACCCGGCCTCCACCCGGCCCGCCTTCGCCCCGCACAACGACACCGACTGGTGGACCATGGTCTACGACGACGCGGTCTGCGCGGGCGACGCCCGCAGCCTGCGCCCGCACGGCATCACCACGGGGGACCGGCTGAAGCTGCGCTCGGTGAAGTTCCTCTATCGCTAGGGGCTGTCTCCCCGAGGGCGCGGTGGCGCAGCGCCGCCTCCAGCTCGAACCGGGCGTCCGGGTCGGCACCGACGGTCCGACCACCGCGCCCCGCCCGTCCATCAGCCGTTCGGGCGGGGCGTCGGAGGGCGGCCGGCGGACGGGCCGGAGCAGGTGCAGGGCAGGGGAGTTGAGGTCCGCCGGCACCTCGTCCGGCACCTCGTCCGTCACCCGGCGGCGGATCTCGCGCCGTACCTCGGCCACCGGGACGGCCGGGAAGGCGGGGCCGACGGTGCTCTCGCTCCCGCTCCTGCGGGCCGCTCCCTCCGTCGTGTTCCGGTGACGGTTTCCGCGTGGGCGCCGCCGCACTTCCGGGCATCCGCGCGAACTTCTCCGGTGCCGTGCCGCTTCCGCCGCCCGCTTGGTGCCCGCTCGTGGCGTCACCGTCCGGCTCCTGCGGCAGTTACCACTTCTGACGCTCCGTCGGGAGCGGCGGGTTCCGGTTTTCCCGCATCCGGAGAGGGACGTCCTGTGACCAGAGTTCTGAGGCCCCGTGTGCTCGCGGCCGTGGTGGCCGCCGCGTTCGCGCTGGTGGCGGGCGGCGGTGGTGCCGCGGCGGCCGGGCAGCGGCCGGTGGAGACCAACTTCACGGTCGGCTTCCTGAAGGGCTTCCCCAAGCCCGGCGAGGCACCGGACGGCGCGAACGACTGGGCCTGCCGGCCGGGCGCCGCGCACCCCGCACCGGTGGTGCTGGTGCACGGCACCTTCGAGAACCAGAACGACAACTGGGGTGGCGCGGCCCCGCTGCTGGTGAACAACGGCTACTGCGTCTTCTCCTTCAACTACGGTGCGGCGGAGGGGAATCCGATCCAGGGGACCGGTCCGGTGGCGCAGAGCGCCGGGCAGCTGGCCGCCTTCGTGGACCGGGTGCGGGCCGCCACGGGGGCGGCGAAGGTGGATCTGGTCGGGCACTCGCAGGGCGGCATGATGCCGCGCTACTACCTCAAGCACCTGGGCGGCGCGGCCAAGGTGGGCACCCTGGTCGGCATCGCGCCCAGCAACCACGGCACCACCCTGGACGGCATCGCCACCCTGGCCCGCGGGCTCGGCCTGCTGGAGCCCGTCAACGCCTTCCTGCTCGGCCCGGCCTGCCCCGCCTGCGTGGACCAGGAGTTCGACTCCCCGTTCATCACGGCCCTCAACGCCGGCGGCGAGACCGTCCCCGGGGTCCGCTACACCGTGATCGCCTCGAAGTTCGACGAGGTGGTCACCCCCTACACCTCGGCCTTCCTCGACGGCCCCGGGGTCACCAACATCACCCTCCAGGACGGCTGCCCGCTGGACGCCGCCGACCACCTGGAGATCGCCTACGACCCCGTCACCCTCACCCACGTCCTCAACGCGCTCGACCCGGCCCACCCGCGCACCGTCCCCTGCACGGTGGTCCTCCCCCTGACCGGCCCGCTCGTCTGACGGGCCGTCGGGCAGGGGCGGCTCGAACCCCGGGTCGCCCCTGCCCGTTCCCCACGCGCGACCCCGGTGATCACGGGGTGGACCGCCGGGTGTAGAACTTCGGCCGGAACACACGAGATCCTGAGGGGGAACCGACCGTGAAGAGACGCGCCCTGCGCGACGCCGTGGTCGCACTGCTCGCCGCGACGGCGCTGGCCGCCACCGTGCCCGCGACGGGGGCCGCGGCCGCCGACGGGCCGAACTGCCAGCAGCCGCCGAACGACCTGAGCGCGGCCACCGGTCTGAACCCGGGAGGCCGGCTGGCCCCCGGCGCGGGCATCACCACCAGGGACAACACCGCCACCCTGCGGATGCAGGCCGACGGCAACCTGGTGCTCTCGCTCGTGAACGCCACGGGCGGACCCGACCACGTGCTCTGGGCCAGCGGTACCTGGGGGAACCCCGGTGCCCACGCCGACATGCAGACGGACGGCAACCTGGTGGTCTACGGGGACGGCGGCGCCGCGCTGTGGTCCAGCGGCACCTGGGGCGCCGTCCAGGCCAGCGCCGTCCTGACCAAGGGCGGGGCCCTCTACGTGGCAGGGGTGGGGGACGGGCCGACCTGGCACTCCGGCACCGGGCAGTTCTCGGCCGTCTTCTGCTCCCACGACGCCTCCTGGCCGTACGCGGAGGGGGCGCTCGGCCTCGGCAACTGGGCGGAGTCGGCGAAGGTCTGGCTGGTCCTCCAGCGGGACGGCAACCTGGTGATGTACCGCAAGCGGGACGACGCCCCGATCTGGCAGAGCGGCACCTACGGCAAGCCCGCCTGGAGGTTCACCGTGCAGAACGACGGCAACCTGGTGATCCTCGACGGCAGCGGCTACCGGGCCGTCTGGGCAGCCGGCACCTGGGCCAATCCGGGGGCCCACGCGGTCCTCCAGGACGACGGCAACCTGGTCGTCTACCGCCGCGACGGCGCGGCCCTGTGGGCGAGCGGGACCTGGCGCACCGCGGGCTGACCCGGGACGGAGGTTCAGCGGGTCGGGCGGACCATCACCGCGAGCCGGGGTGAGTCCGCCGTGGCCGGCTGGCTGTTGAACTCCCGGTAGCCCCAGGACTCGTAGAGCCGCTGGACCCTGCCCTCCCCGGCGAGCGGGTTCACCATCAGGGTGACGCGCTCCTCGGGGCGGGCGGCCAGCAGCGAGTCGTGGATGCGGCGGGCGGTGCCGGTGCCGCGCCAGGGCGTGCGGACGCCGATCTCCCGCAGGGCCAGCACCGGGGTGTCGGTGAAGCCAGGGGGGAGGGGTTCGCCCATCCGCCGCCAGTACGGGTCGGCGGCGTCGACGGAGGTGCCGTAGGCGTAGCCGGCCACCGTCCCGTCGCGGTGGCCGAGGACGAGTTCGAAGCCGGGGTCGGCGGCGTACCGGTCCAGGCGTTCGGCGAAGGCGGGGAGCGAGTAGTTCGGCAGGTGCAGCAGCGGCGCGCGGACGTCGGCGTAGACCTCCAGCAGGGCCCGGCGGGCCCCGGGCGTCAGGGCGGTGTGGTGCTGGAGGTCGACGGTCACGCGGGACAGCCAAGCACAGCGGCAGCCGACGGGTACTCAGCGGGTGTGCCCTAAAGGGCAGTTCACAGGTCACGGCGTGGACACGGAGGTGGACGTCCGATTACGTTCGAGGTCCACCCCGTTCGGTCTTCGCTCTGACGAAGGAGCTTTCCCATGGCCTCCCACCGGCGCCCCCGGCGGCCCAGTCGCGCGCACACCTCGGTGCTGACCGCCGCCGCCGCGACCGCGGTGGCGCTGTCGGCCCAGGCGGGCGCGCACGCGGCTCCGGCTCCGGCGGGCAAGGACCAGGTGAAGGCGCAGGTGGACAAGCTGCTGCTGGAGCAGGAGGAGGCGGCCGAGAAGTACAACGGGGTGAAGGAGCGGGCCGACCGGCTGCGCGAGCAGGGCGGCCGCCTGCAGGACCAGATCGCCCGCGGCCAGGAGCGGATGGCGGAGCTGGCCTCGGGGCTGGCGGCGGTGGCGGGGGAGGAGTACCGGCACGGCGGGGTGGACCCGACGGTGCAGCTGATGTTCTCCTCCGACCCGGACGGCTACCTCTCGCGGGCCTCCTCCGCGGACCAGGCGGCGAGCACCCAGGCGGGCGTGCTGCGGGCGCTGCGCGCGGAGCAGCTCCGGCTGGACCAGCAGAAGCAGGAGGCCTCGGCCGTCCTGGGCGAACTGGACCGCTCCACCCAGGTGTTGAACTCGACCAAGGCCGAGGTGCAGCAGAAGCTGCAGGAGGCGCAGCGGCTGCTCTCCACCCTGAACGCCGCCGACCGGGCCGCCGTCATGCGCCAGACCGACGGTGCGACGACGGCGTCCCGGAGCGCGAACCGGGTCGACCCGTCCACCCTGCCGCAGGCGAGCGGGAACGCGGCCGCCGCGGTGCGCACCGCCCTGGACCAGCAGGGCAAGCCGTACCACTGGGGTGCGGTCGGCTCGTCCACCTTCGACTGCTCGGGGCTGATGGTCTACGCCTACGCCAAGGCCGGGGTGGCGCTGCCGCGGACCTCGCAGGAGCAGGCCACGGTGGGGACCGCCGTGGGCAAGGACTGGCGCAACGCGCAGCCGGGCGACCTGGTGGTCTACCGGGCGAACCGCTCCCACGTGGCGATGTACATCGGCAACGGGCTGGTGGTGCACGCGCCGCGCGAGGGCGACGTGGTGAAGACCATGAAGGTGGACGCCATCGAGATCTCCACCATCCGGCGTATCTGAACCCGTACCTGACGGTGTGACAACTGTACTTTTCCATGGTCGAGTTGGACTGGACTGGGATACTGGTCTGGACCATTGACGCCCGGGCGGCCCGGTGCCTACGGTGTGCTCACACCTGGCGCAGGCATGCCAATGACCGGCTCCGCGGCGGTGCACCCCCACGTGTACCGTGCCGCCGCCTGCGTTCGGCGCACCTCTCCATCCACCCCCACGGAGGAGCACCATGCGCACGCGCACCATCATCGGCGCGGCCGTCGCCGCGCTGGCCGTCCCGATCGGGATGGCCGTCCCGGCCCAGTCGCACGGCTTCGTCAACCTCCCGCCGAGCCGCGCCGCGCTCTGCGGCTCGGGCGTCGTCAAGAACTGCGGCGACATCCAGTGGGAGCCGCAGAGCGTCGAGGGCCCCAAGGGCTTCCCGTCGCGCGGGCCGGCGGACGGCACCATCTGCGCCGGGGCGGACGCCCGTTGGGCCCCGCTGGACAACCCCCGGAACGGGGCCTGGCCGACCACCAAGGTGACGGCGGGCGCCCAGCGGACCTTCACCTGGAACATCGAGGCCCGGCACGCCACCAGCAACTTCCGGTACTTCCTCACCAAGCAGGGCTACGACCCGACCCAGAAGATCACCCGGGCCAGCCTCGACCTCACCCCCTTCCTGACCGTCCCGTACGGCGGCCGGCAGCCCGCGGCCGTCACCACCCACACCGCCACCCTGCCGACCGGCCGGACCGGCCACCACGTGGTCGTGGCGGTCTGGGACGTGGCCGACACCACCAACGCCTTCTACTCCTGCACGGACGTGCAGTTCTGACGAGGCCTCGCCCCCATGGGAGACAGCGCGTGCCCGTCCGCCCCGGTGGGGGTGGACGGGCACGTCCGCATGCGGGTCCGCCCGTGGGGTCGGCCGTGGGTCCGGCTGGTGCGCGGCCTACCAGGCGACCGGCAGGGCGGCCGGGCCGCGGTTCACGGTGCCCCGCAGCCAGCGGACCTCGGCGGCCGGGACGGCGAGGTGCAGGGTGGGGAGCCGGGCGAGCAGGGTGGCGAGGACGACCTCGGCGTGCATCCGGGTGAGGGCGGCGCCGACGCAGTAGTGCGGGCCGTGCCCGAAGGCCAGGTTGGGCGACTCCTCGCGGGCGAGGTCGAGGACGTCGGGCTCGGTGTAGACCCCGGGGTCACGGTTGGCGGCCAGGTAGGAGACGTAGACCGGCTCCCCGGCCCGGATCAGCACGCCGCCGACCTCCACGTCCTCGGTGGCGACCCGGGGCATGCCGACGCCGTTGCGCTGCGGGACGAAGCGGAGCAGCTCCTCGACGGCGGCGGGGAGCGCGGCGGGATCGGCGCGTAGCGCGGCGAGTTGGGCCGGGTGGGTGAGCAGGGTGTAGACCATGGTCGAGGTCTGGTTGCGGATCTGGTCCAGCGCGTTGAGGACGATCATCACCGAGAGCGAGACCAGTTCGGGCCGGCTGAGCCGCCCCTCGCCGTGGGCCGCGACCAGCTCGCTGAACAGGTCGTCGCCCGGGTGCTCCGCGCGGTGGTCCGCCAGCGCCCTGAAGTAACCCGCGATCTCGGCCTTGACCGCGCCCGCCTCGGCGGCGGTGTGGTCGCTGGAGAGGATGACGGCCCGCCAGGCCTGCAGCAGCGGGAGGTCGGCCGTCGGCACGCCCATGAGTTCGGCGGTGACGGCGGCCGGGAGCGGACCGGTGAGCGCCTCGGTGAGGTCGGCGGGCGGGCCCTGCTCCAGCATGGCGGCCAGCAGTTCGTCGGCGGTCCGCTGGGTGCCGGCCCGCAGCCGCTCGACCCGCTTGCGGTGGAAGGTCTGCGCGGTGAGGCGGCGCAGCCGGGTGTGGTCGGGCGGGTCGGCGCGGCCGACGCCGCCGGGCGGGGCGACGTTGTGCGGGGTCATGCTGGTGATCGGCCGGTCCACCGTGAGGGCCCGGCTGAACCTCGGGTCGGCGGAGACGAACTTGACGTCCTCGTAGCGGGTGGCCAGCCAGGCGTCGCCCTCGCCGTACGCCAGCTTGACCCGGGCGACCGGCTCCTCGCGGAGCAGGCGGTGCAGCAGCGGGTCGAAGGCCAGCTCCGGCAGGTGGTCGACCGGCCAGGAGTGCACCTGGCCGGGCTGCACGTGCCCGGGCTGCACCTGGCCGGGCTGCACGTGCCCGGGCTGCACCTGGCCGGGCTGCGCCTGCTCGGGCTGCATCTGCCCGGCGGGGCAGTGGAGTTCGGTCATGCGGGGAGCTCCGTGGGGAGGGAGTGGCGCAGCGGGGTGAGCTGCTGGATGTCGTAGCGCAGGCGCAGTGCCTCGACCGCCTCGTGGTCGATGCCGCCGTCCGCGTTCAGCAGGTCGAGCAACTCCTCGAAGTAGCGCTCGTGGTGGGGCGGCGGGGAGGCCTGGAAGAACATCCGGGCCGGGCGGCCGGTCGGGTTGGCGAAGGCGTGCGGGCAGCCGGGCGGCACCAGGATCACGGTGCCGGCCCCGACCCGTTGGTACCGGGCGCCCCCGGGCGAGCGCCAGCTGCGCCAGTCCTGCGGGGTGCGGTCCTCGGGCTCGAAGGCCAGGATGTCCAACTCGCCGTCCAGCACCAGGAAGAGCTCCTCGCTGCGGCCGTGCGCGTGGGCGCCGACGTCGAAGCCGGGCGGCACCACCACCTCGAAGCTGGAGGCGGCCAGCGAGTGCGCCCCGGTCACCTTGAAGGTGACCTGCTGGGCGGCGGCGTGCACGGTGCGGCCGCCGCCGGGCGGGACGACCAGGCCGTCCCGGGGGTTCAGGTACGTCACGGTTGCCCCCTCACCACTCGACCGGGAGGGTCTCCGGACCCCGGATCAACGCCCCGCGCTGCCACTGGAGTCGGTCCACCGGGACGGCCAGGCGCAGCCGGGGGAAGCGGTCCCAGAGGGAGGTGAGGATCAGCTCGGACTCCAGCCGGGCCATCGAGGCGCCCGGGCAGTAGTGCGCGCCGTGCCCGAAGGAGACGTGCGGGTTCTCGGTGCGGCCGAGGTCGAGGACGTCCGGGTCGGCGAAGACCGAGGGGTCGCGGTTGGCGGTCAGGTAGGAGACGTAGACCGGGTCCCCGGCCGGGATCAGCACGCCGCCGACCTCGACGTCCTCCAGCGCGATCCGGGACAGGCCGACCGCGTTGCGGTGCGGGATGTAGCGCAGCAGCTCCTCCACCGCCTGTGGCAGCAGGGCGGGTTCGGTCCGCAGCCGGGCCAGCTGCCCGGGGTGGGTGAGCAGGGCGAAGACCATGTTGGCGCTGTTGTTGCGGACGGCGTGGCCGCCGCCGAGCTGGATCAGCACGGCCAGGCCGACGGCCTCGCGCAGGGTGAGGGTGGTGTCCTCGACCGCCTCGGCCAGCACTCCGGCCAGGTCGTCCCGCGGCTCCAGGCGGCGGCAGCCGAGGAGTTCGGTGAAGTACTCGGCGAACTCCTCCTTGGCCCGCTCGCTGGCCTCCCGGCCGGAACCGGCGGAGATCACGGTGTCGGTCCAGTCGGCGATCAGCTGGTGGTCGGCGGTCGGCACGCCCATCAGCTCGCCCATCATGGCCAGCGGGAACGGCCGGTTGAGGTGGGCCATCAGGTCCACCGGGCCGCCGTGGCGGGCCCGTTCGGCGGCCATCGCGTCGAGCAGGCCGTCCATCACCTCCTGGGCGCGCTCCCGCAGCCGGCGCATCGCGCGGGCGGTGAAGGCCTTGGCCACCACCCGGCGCATCCGGGTGTGGTCCGGCGGGTCGGCGAAGCCGAGCGCCCCCTCCATCGGGATGAAGTGCGGCGCGACCCGGGTGACGTCCCGGCCCCAGACCGCCTGGCGGCTGAACCGCGGATCGGCGGAGACGAACTTCACCTCCTCGTACCGGGTGACCAGCCAGGCGTGGCCGGTGCCGTTGGGCAGCCGGACCCTGGCCACCGGGTCCTCGTGCAGCAGCCGGTGCAGCATCGGGTCGAACTCCAGCCCCGGCAGGTCGGGCGGGTTCCAGAAGTGGACCTCGGCGGTCTCCGCGGTGGTCGTGGTCAATTGACGCTCCTGATCAGCGTGTTGGCGAAGGAGTGCGGCGCGACCGGGACGGTCCAGCGGCCGAGCGCGACCTCGGCGGTGATGCCCGGGCCGAACCCGGCGATCAGCCCCCTGGCCCGGTCGGTCGCGCTCCCTTCGTCGAACAGCCGGGCCAGCGCGTCGAGCACCACGGCGCTGGCGATGTTCCCGTACTCGGTCAGGGTGGCCCGGCTGAACCGGAACACCTCGGGTGCCACGCCGAGATGGGTGCAGAGATCGTCCAGGATGCGCGGGCCGCCCGCGTGCACCAGGTAGAAGTCCAGGTCGGCGACGTCCCAGCCGTGCCGGTCGGCCAGCGCGGCGAGGACGGGCGCCAGCGGCTCCATGGTGCCGGGCACCCGCTTGTCCAGCAGGAAGTGGAAGCCGGTCTCCCGGACGCTGTAGGCGATCCAGTCCTCGGTGCCCGGCACCAGGTGCGAGGCGTTGCGCTCCAGCCGGATGCCGGTGGCACCGCTGCCGCTGCCGCGCACGGCGGTGGCGGCGACCGCGTCGCCGAACAGGCCGTTGGAGAGCAGGTTCCCCACGCCCAGGTCGGTGGGCTGGTAGCAGAGCGAGCAGAACTCGCAGGCCACGATCAGGGCGTTGGCGTTCGGGTAGGCGGTGCAGAAGTCGTGCGCCCGGTTGATCGCGGCGCCGCCGGCCGCGCAGCCGAGCTGGGCGATCGGCAGCTGGCGGGTGTCGGAGCGGAAACCCATGGAGTTGATCAGCCAGGCGGTGAGCGAGGGCATCATGAAGCCGGTGCAGGAGACGTAGACGATCAGGTCGATCTCACGGGGCGTCAGCCGGGCGTGCTCCAGGGCCTCCCGGACCACCGGCGGGACACGGCGTTTGGCCTCGGTCTCGTAGCGCCGGTTGCGCTCCTCGAAACCCGGGTGCTTCAGGGTCTCCTCGATCGGCTGCACCAGGTGGCGGGTGCGCACCCCGGTGTTCTCGATCAGGCGCAGGGCGAGCGGGAGTTGGGGGTGCTCGGGATGCAGCCGCCGGGCCAGGTCGAGGGTGTCCTCCTGGGTGATCACGTACTCGGGCACGGCGACGGCGGGACGGCACAGGGTGGCCACGGGCGGGACGTTCCCCTCACTGGACGGCGGCCCGCGCACGTCGGGGGACACCGCCGCCGGGGCCGGGAACCGGGACCGGCTCCGTTGGTCAGCCCTTCCCGTCCGGGGGCGGTCGCCCTGCGCCCGGCGGCCAAGTGCACACGAACGAGCCAATGACCGGCGTGGCCGACCGTGTGCCGACCGTGCGGGCACGGGCGTTCCCGGGGGAAATCCGCCTGCCCGAACGCCGGGGGTCGGCGATACTCGCCCGGTGATCGTGACCCGGGCCGTACTCGTCAGCCACCCGTCCGCCCTCGCCGGCTTCACCACCTGGCCGGTGGCGGCCGGCCCGCCGCCGCCCCTGGACGGGACCCTGACGCCCGATCAGGTCGGCACGGTGGTCGCGCTGCTCGTCGGCCCGGTGCGGGTCGGTCCCGCCGGGCTCGGCCCCGGTGTGTACAGCCTGGCCGAGCTCGGCCCCGCGACACCGGAGCGTTTGGTCGAGGTGCTGCTCGACGAGGACGGCTTCGACGCCCCTGGCGGGCTGAGCTTCGAGGACACCCTGACCGGCGCGGTGTGGGAGCCGTGCGGCTGTCACGGGCTGGAGCTCTGGCGGGAGTGGTACGACTCCGTGCCGCCGGACGGCGACCCGGCCCGGCCGGTCCGGATCGGGAACCGGGCCGACGACCCGCGGCTGCCGGTCATCGAGGTCACGGCCGCCGGGCTCGCCGCGCTGCTCGACGGGGTGCAGCGGGACCTGGCGGACTTCCTGGTGCTGCTGGGCGACTGGGCGCGGTGCACCGTGCCGGAGCGGGCGGCGGAGTTGGTGCGGGCCTTCGACCGGGCCCTGGAGATCTCCGGGCCGGTGGAGTGATGGGCAGCTTCCTGACCCAGCGGGCGCGGGTGCTGGACGAGGGGCTGCCGTCGGAGCGGCGGCACCTGGCGCTGCGGTACTGCGTGGCGGAGTTCCCGGTGCACGGGTTCCAGGCCACCTACCACCACCTGACCGTCCGTCAGCGGCGTCCGCGGGACCTGGCGGCCGATCCGGGCTGGCTGGTGCGGGCGGTCGGGGAGCTGCACGAGGCGCGGGAGCTCTGGCTGGCGGCGGCGAGGGAGTACGCGGCGCGGCGCAAGGCGCGCAAGCGGGCGGGCCTTCGGACGGCGGAGCGGCCGCAGCCGTGGGTGTGGGACTCCGGCTGGATGGTGCCGGACGATCCGTTCTGCCACCCCGCGGCGCGGCTGGTGGACCACGTCCGGCGGCGGCTGCTGGTGCTGGGCGGTGCCGAGCTGCCCGGGTGCGAGCGGTGCGGGGACGAGCGCGGGCCGCTCTCCCGCTCCACCGGGCACGGGTTCGTCGACCTGTGCCGGGGGTGCGGCCTGGTGCTGACCCCGTGCGGCTGCGGCCCGCACCCCCTCTCGGCGCCCGAGCCGCGGATCTGGGGCTCCCTCTGGCACGGGGAGCACCTCACCGAGGACGGGGCGGCCGCGCCCGGGTGGCCGGGCACGGCCGAGGAGCGGCTGGGTGCGCTGGTGCTCTCACCGTCCGTCAGGAGCCGGTGGGGTACCCGGTCTCCGTGAGGTCCTCGGCGAGGTCGTCGAGGGTGAGCTCGGGGTTGAGGGCGCGGACGACCTCCTCGGTGAGCGGCCGCAGGGCGAAGACGTGGCGCACGGCGTCCAGGCCCACCTCGGTGCCGTAGTAGTCCGAGGCGAACTCCGCGTAGGTCTCCGGGGCGGTGTCGGTGAGGGAACGGAACAGCCAGTCGGCGCCGTCCGCGTCGGGGAGGCCGGGCGGGAAGTCGATCTCGCCGGTGCGCCAGGCGGTGTCCCCGGTCAGCCGCCAGATCGCGGCGGTGAGGGTCGGCGTGCCGTCGTCGCAGAAGGCGGGCTCGGTGACGCAGTGCCGCAGCTCCGCCGGGACGGAGTCCACCACACCGGGCCAGACCCGGCCCTCCGCGTACGGGCTGAGGTACGACTCGTGGTCGAAGCCGCGCAGGTAGACCCCGGCGGGGGTGAAGACCACGGAGTGCTCGTCGCCGTTGCCGTTGCGCATCGAGGCGAGCTGCTCGCCGGGCGCCCAGGCGGCGTCGAAGGCGTGGTACCGGAAGTCCTCGTCGGGGCAGAGGATCGCCTCCAGTACGGCCAGTGCGAGGCAGTGCTCCCGCAGGCGGTCGGGCTCGGGCAGCAGGCGGGCGACGTCGGGAGCGCTCATGACGGATATTCAAGCGCTCGCCCCTGACAGCGGACCGGCCAGGGCGCCACGGCCGTGCGGGCCGGGCGGGCCGGGCGGGCCGGGCCCGACGGGAACGGTGGGGCAACCCCTGGTCCTAGTTGAGGCTGTACCGGGGGGAGGGGCGGAAGGGCTCGCCGAAAGGGAGCGGGGTGGTGAGGGTGAGCCGGATGCCGACGGTGCCGGCCAGGCCGAGGCGGAGGCGGCTGCGGGTCAGGGCGAGCAGGCCGGTGAGGCCGTACTTGTTGAGCAGCGAGGTGCGGTAGCAGGCGGTGGCCTCCGGGTCGCAGAGCGCGGCCCGGGCGGTCCGGCTGGTGCCGAGCGGGCGGCCGTGCGCGTCGCAGGGCTGGACCAGCACGCCGGGGTGGCGGCGGATGCGCCGCACCTCGGCCGAGTCGGCCCTGGTCCAGACGCCGAGGGCGGTGCCGTCCGCCACCACCCAGGTGGGGGTGGCGGCGGCGCTGCCGTCGGCCTCGAAGGTGGTGAGCAACAGGTAGCGGGTGTCGGCCAGTCGGTCGCCGTCGAGGCTGCTCATCCCGTCCCCCTCAGTGCGCGTCGGTGAGTTCGCGGTGCTGGTCGGCGGTCGGCTTGGGGATCTGGCCGGTGGGGCCGTGGTAGGCGTGCGAGAGGCGGACCCGGAGCCTGGTCAGCAGCCCTGCCCGGGGCGGGAGTTCGGCCGGGGCGTGCTGCTGGTGGGCGGTCAGGCGGTACGCCTCGGCCGGCGGGAGCGGCTGGTGGACCTCGGTGAACTCGCCGTGCGGCAGCCGCTTGATGATGCCCGTCTCCCGGCCGTGCAACACCTTGTCCCGGTCGCGCCGCTGGAGGCCGAGGCACCAGCGCTTGGTGACGGTGAAGACCACCACCGGGACCACGAAGGCACCGATCCGGGCCGCGACGGTGATGGTGTTGAGGGAGAGGTGGAAGTGGGTGGCGAACAGGTCGTTGCCACCGGCGGCGAGCAGCACCAGGTAGAGGCTGATCCAGGCGGCGCCGAGAGCGGTGCGGACGGGGGCGTTGCGGGGGCGGTCGAGCAGGTGGTGCTCGCGGGTGTCCTTGGTGATCCAGTTCTCGATGAACGGGTAGGCGGCGATGGCGCCGAGGACGGCGGGGAAGGCCAGGAAGGGGATCAGGATGCCGAGGTTGAGGGTGTGGCCCCACAGGCCCACCTCCCAGCCGGGCATGATCCGGATCAGGCCCTCGGCGAAGCCCATGTACCAGTCGGGCTGGGCGTCGGTGGAGACCTGGTCGGGGCGGTACGGGCCGTACGCCCAGATCGGGTTGATGGTGGCGACGGCAGCCATGGCGGCGATGATGCCGAAGACCAGGAAGAAGAAGCCGCCGGCCTTGGCCATGTAGACCGGCATCAGCGGCATGCCGACCACGTTCTGCTCGGTCCTGCCCGGGCCGGCCCACTGGGTGTGCTTGTGGTACCAGACCAGGATCAGGTGCGCGACCAGCAAGCCCAGCATGATGCCCGGGACCAGCAGCACGTGGATGGTGAAGAACCGCGGCACGATGTCGGTGCCGGGGAACTCGCCGCCGAACAGGAACATCTGCGCGTAGGTGCCGATCAGCGGTACGGCGAGGATCGCGCCCTCGACGAAGCGGATCCCGGTGCCGGAGAGCAGGTCGTCGGGGAGCGAGTAGCCGAAGAAGCCGTCCAGCAGCCCGAGGAAGAGCAGCAGGAAGCCGAAGACCCAGTTGACCTCGCGCGGCTTGCGGAACGCGCCGGTGAAGAAGACCCGCATCATGTGCACGAACATCGCCGCGACGAAGACCAGGGCGGCCCAGTGGTGGATCTGACGGATCAGCAGGCCGCCGCGCACCTCGAAGGAGATGTCCAGGGTGGAGGCGTAGGCCTCCGACATCCGGATGCCGGAGAGCGGGGCGTAGGAGCCGTGGTAGACGGTCTCGGCCATGCTCGGCGTGAAGAACATGGTCAGGTAGACGCCGGTCAGGATGATGATCAGGAAGCTGTAGAGGCAGATCTCGCCCAGCATGAAGGACCAGTGGTCCGGAAAGACCTTGCGCAGGTTGGTGCGGGCGAGCGAGTAGATGCCGAGCCGGCCGTCCAGCCAGTCCGCTTTCTCACGGGTGGTCATGGCACTCCCCTGGTGCGTGCGGGCCATTGAAACGGGGACTGATCCTCGTTTCTGCTGTCGGCAGCCTAGCAGTAGCGGGGAGTGCTCCCCGTTTGGTGGTGGCGGCCTTAGGGTGGGCGCATGACGGACGAGCAGGCCGCCCCCCGGCGGCGGGACGCGCGGCGCAACCGCGAGGCACTGGTGACGGCGGCCGCGGAGCTCTTCGCCGAACAGGGGCTGGACGTGGCGCTCGACCTGATCGCCCGTCGGGCGGGCGTCGGCAACGCCACCCTCTACCGGCACTTCCCGAACCGGGAGGAGCTGATCGGCGAGGTCTTCGCCACGGCCGGCGAGGCGATGGTGGCGGCCGGGGAGGCCGCGCTGGCCGAGCCGGACGCCTGGACCGGGATCGAGGTCTACTTCGACCGCGTCTTCGAACTGGTCGCCGCCAACCGGGGGTTGAACGACCTGGTGACCGCCGCCATCCCGGCGGTGCCGGCCATGATGGAGATCAGCCGGCGCAACGCCGAGACGGTCGGCGGGCTGGTCGAGCGGGCGCAGCGGCAGGGCAGCATGCGGACCGACGTGGTGGTGATGGACCTGCTCTTCATGCTCGGCCCGCTCTGCCGCTCCGTCCCGGCCGCGGAGGCGCTGCGCCCCGGCCTGTGGCGCCGCTACCTGGCCCTCCAGTTGGACGCCTTCCGCGCGAGCGCCGCCCGCCCGATCGTCGAACCCCCGGTCGGCAGCGAGCAGTTGGACGAGCTCTTCACCGGCCTCTGGGAGGCGGAGGGGGCGTGACCGGCTCACGGCCACTGCTGGTGGTGGCCGAAGCCCTTCGAGTTGTCGATCAGCCGGAGGTCGGTGGGGGTGAGTTCCCAGAGGGCGGTGCGGGCCAGGGCGGTGGTCAGGGCGGGGTCGTCGGCGAGGAAGGTGAAGCGGGCGGTGTAGGTCGCCCAGGCGGTGGCGCGGGCGTCCGGGGCGTTGAGGAGGCGGCAGGTGCCGTGGCCCTGGAGGCCGGTGATGGTGCGCCAGTCCTGGTGGTCGGCCTGGACGGTGAAGGCGGTGCGGGCGCCGTCGAGGGCGCGGCCGTGGCGGGTGGTGGGGGAGGAGACGAAGAGGAGCGTGGCGCGGTCGGTCGGGGCGTAGAGGACGGCGCAGGCCTGGGGGCCGTCGGCGTCGGTGTAGGCCAGGGTGACGGTGGTGTGGGCGGCGAGGGCGTGGTGGAAGGCCGGTGCGGGGGTGCTGATGGTCATGGGGACATGATCGCCCGGGGTGGTCCGGCGGGCCGCACCGGCGCTCCGGGAGGCGGCAGGTGGAGTGTCAACTTCCGTTCACTGCAAGGGATTACGGGTTTCTTGCGAACCCCGTGGCGGATAGGGTGGGCGGGTGGAGAGTGCCTACTGGCCGGGGCCGCCCCGGCACGTCCTGGGTGTGCCGGTGCCGGTCGAGCCGTTCGCGGTGCGCAGCGGTCACGCCGTCGTGGCCCTGCAGCACCTGGAGGCGTTCGGCGAGGGATGCGGCCTGTACCTGCGGGTGGCGGCGCGGCGGGGCGTGCTGTCCGAGGAGGTGTGGCGAGGCGTCCTCGGTGACCACGGGCCGCCGGGGGCGGACGGGGCCGTTCCCGGCACCGACCTCGCCTTCGGGGTGTGCCTCGCCGACGGGTCGGAGGCGACCGCGTCGGAGCAGGCCTACCGCAGTTGGCGGCCGGACGACCGGGGGCCCATGGGTCTGATGTCCGTGGGCGGGTCGAGCAGCGCCGGCGACCGGTTCTACGAGGCCGAGCAGCAGCTGTGGCTCTGGCCGTTGCCGCCGCCGGGGCCGTTCGAGTTCACGGTGGAGTGGCCGAGTCTCGGGCTGGAGCGTGCCGCCGTCACCCTGGACGGGGCGGCCGTGGCGCGGGCGGCGGAGCGGGCCCGGCCGTACTGGGCCTGACCGGCGGTCAGTTCCCCTCGTACGCGCGGCGGAGCGCGTCGATGTCGAGCTTGACCATCCCGAGCATCGCGCCGAAGGTGCGGGAGGCCTTCTCCGGGTCGGGGTCGGCGATCCAGTCGTTCAGTACGGCCGGGGTGATCTGCCAGGAGACCCCGAAGCGGTCCTTGAGCCAGCCGCAGGCCACCGGCTGCCCGCCGTCGGTGAGCCGCTCCCAGTAGTGGTCGAGTTCGGCTTGGTCGGCGCAGTCGACCTGCAGGGAGACCGCCTCGTTGAAGGTGAACTCCGGCCCGCCGTTGAGCGCCACGAACCGCTGGCCGTTGAGTTCGAACTCGACGGTGAGCACCGGCCCCGCGGGCCCCTGCTCGGAGGCGGGCCGGCGGAGCGTCCGGCCGGGCCGGAAGTCCGGGAAGACGGAGGCGTAGAACTCCGCCGCCTCCTCGGCCTGCCCGTCGAACCAGAGGCAGATGGTGAGACCGTCGTTGCTCATGCCCTCATGGTGGGGCACGGAAATCGTTTGCCGGAGTGCGACACGTGGGCCAGGGTGGGGCGGTCGATTCCATAGGACAGAGGAGAGCACGTGCCCGCACCGTCGGGGTTCGAGTACCAGCAGCGGCCGGACGGGACGGTGCTGATCCTGCACCGCCGCAAGCCGGCCGGGACGCTCCGCGGGGCGCGGGCGGCGGAGTTCCTGGACGAGGTGGAGTCGGGGGACGCGCAATTGGTGATGGCGCGGTGGACGGGCAACTACAAGCGGGGGAACGAGCGTTCGGCGAAGCAGCATCCGCGCAACTCGGGGCGCTGAGCGATTTCGGGGGTTTGAGGGCGTTTCTGCGCGCTTCTTGCTGACGGGATGTCAGGAAGATGGTCAGAAACCTTGACGCGTCCCGGCCGTGCTCGCGATCCTCGTCGCACTGTGCACGCGGGCCGTGACGGCCCGCGGAGGGCCGGATCGCGGAGGTGTCGGATGAGGGCTGCTCGTCGCCCGGACCGCAGACGCGGAGTCGTCGCGCTGCTGTCGTTGCTGCTCGCCGTGGCGGTGCTGCTGGTCGGTCCGGCCCCAGGGTCGGCCGCCGGGGCCGCCGCCGGGGGGAACTGGTGGGACCCGACGGCGCGCCCGGCGCCGGACTCGCAGATCAACGTCACGGGGGAGCCGTTCAAGGGCACCGACGCCAACGGGAAGGTGCGCGGCTTCGTCGACGCGCACGACCACCTGATGTCGGCGGAGGCCTTCGGCGGCCGGCTGATCTGTGGTCAGGCCTTCTCCCAGCAGGGCGTCGCGGAGGCGCTCAAGGACTGTCCGGAGCACTACCCGGACGGTTCGCTGGCCATCTTCGACATGATCACCAATGGCGGTGACGGCCGGCACGACCCGGTCGGCTGGCCCACCTTCAAGGACTGGCCCGCCCACGACTCGCTGACCCACCAGCAGAACTACTACGCCTGGGTCGAGCGGGCCTGGCGCGGCGGCCAGCGGGTGCTGGTCAACGACCTGGTCACCAACGGCGTGATCTGCTCGGTCTACTTCTTCAAGGACCGCAGCTGCGACGAGATGACCTCGATCCGGCTCCAGGCCCAGAAGACCTACGAGCTCCAGGACTACGTGGACGCCATGTACGGCGGCCCGGGCAAGGGCTGGTTCCGGATCGTCACCGACTCCGCGATGGCCCGGCAGGTGATCGAGCAGGGCAAGCTCGCGGTGGTGCTCGGCGTGGAGACCTCCGAGCCCTTCGGCTGCAAGCAGATCCTCGACGTGGCCCAGTGCAGCCGGGAGGACATCGACCGGGGGCTGGACGAGCTGCACCGGATCGGCGTGCGCAGCATGTTCCTCTGCCACAAGCTCGACAACGCGCTCTGCGGCGTGCGCTTCGACGAGGGCGCGCTCGGCACCGCGATCAACGTCGGCCAGTTCCTCTCCACCGGCACCTTCTGGAAGACCGAGAAGTGCGCCGGACCGCAGCACGACAACCCGATCGGCCTGGCCCCCTCCGCGCAGGCCCAGGGCCTGCTCCCGGCGGGCACCTCGGTGCCCGGCTACGCCGCCGACGCGCAGTGCAACAGCCGGGGCCTGACCGAGCTCGGCGCGTACGCAGTGCGCGGGCTGATGAAGCGTCACATGATGCTGGAGATCGACCACATGGGCGTCAAGGCGGCCGGGGCGGCCTTCGACATCCTGGAGTCCGCCTCCTACCCCGGCATCATCTCCTCGCACAGCTGGATGGACCTGGACTGGACCGAGCGGGTCTACAAGCTGGGCGGCTTCGTCGCCCAGTACATGCACGGCGCCGAGGGCTTCTCGGCCGAGGCGAAGCGGACCGACGCGCTGCGCGACAAGTACGGCGTCGGCTACGGCTACGGCACCGACATGAACGGCGTCGGCGGCTGGCCCGGCCCGCGCGGGGCGGACACCCCGAACCCGGTCCGCTACCCGTTCCGCTCCACCGACGGCGGCTCGCTGATCGACCGTCAGACCACCGGGCAGCGCACCTGGGACCTCAACACCGACGGGGCCGCGCACGTCGGCATGGTGCCGGACTGGATCGAGGACATCCGGCTGACCGGCGGGCAGGGCGTGGTGGACGACCTGTTCCGCGGCGCCGAGTCCTACCTGAGCACCTGGGGCGCCTCCGAGAAGCACAACGCCTCGGTGAACCTGGCCGCCGGCCGCCCGGCCGCCGCCAGCTCCACCGAGTGGAACCCGTTCGTCAGCTACGCCGCCGGGCGGGCGGTGGACCGGGACTCCGGCAGCCGCTGGGCCAGCGACTGGAGCGACGGCCAGTGGCTGCGGATCGACCTCGGTTCGCCGACCGTGGTCGGCCGGGTCACCGTGCTCTGGGAGCGCGCGTACGCCAAGGGGTACCGGATCGAGGTCTCGGACGACGGCGCGGCCTGGCGGACCGTCTGGTCGACCACCGAGGGCAACGGCGGGCTGGACACCGCCCTCTTCCCGCCCACCCTGGCCCGCTACGTCCGCCTGTACGGCGAGCAGCGCGGCACCCAGTGGGGCTACTCGGTCTACGACCTGGGCGTGCACGGCAGTTGAGGTGAGCGTTCGAGCTGAGCGTTCGAGCTGAGCGTTGACCACGGGCCCCGTCGGCAGTCGCCGGCGGGGCCCGTTCAGCTGTCGTTCGGGGGGAGGGTGAGGTAGACCGGGCGGCCGGTGCGGCGGGCCTCGGCGACGGCGCGCAGCACCCGGCCGCGGCGGGTGTCGGCGAGGGCGACCAGCTCCTCGGCGGGGCGCAGTGCGAAGCCGTCGTGCTCCACCGGGTCCAGGACGATCCGGGCGGTCTCCGCCTCGGTGATCACCCCGCCGTCGAAGAACGCGGCCATCCGCCACGGCCAGTGGCGCTCGGGGGCGGACCAGGCCAGCACGAGCAGGGGCGGTTCGGCGGCCGCACGGGCGGCGGCGGGCAGGAAGCCGAGCTCCTCGACGGTCTCCCGGAGGGCGCACGCGAGCAGGTCCTCACCCTCCTCCAGGAAGCCGCCGGGCAGCACGTACTGGTCCGGCCCCCGGACCGAGCGCAGGGCCAGCATCCGGCCGGCGGCGTCGGTGAAGAGCAGCCCGGCGCAGGCCAGGCCGTGGGGCAGCGTGGGCACGAACCGTTCCGGCGGGAGCCAGCCGGGCGGGAGGGAGGTGGGCACTCCGCCACGGTAACCGGCGGGGGCGCCGGTGCTGACGAGGCATCAGTGCCGTTGGGGAAAAGGATTAATGACCTGCGATCAAGACAGAGTCGGGCGTATGGTCATGAACCCCCTGAAGGAGCCCCCCGAAGGTGGAAGGAGGTACACCGGACATGGGAATGTTCAAGGACGCCCCGCCGCACGAGCACCCGGACTTCACCCAACTACGTTTCATGGCGGCGGGTTCGCCGTCCTGGTGGAAGCAGAACCGGCACAAGGTGTTCGCGGTGGCGGGTCTGCTGGCCGGTTTCTGGCTGGCCGGCCACCAGGACAGCACCCCCGCCGCCCCGGCCCCGGGCAACGCCCCGCCGACGGCCACCGCCCCGGCCCGCTGACCGGGGCACCGGGGCGCCGGGCCACCGGGCCGGCTGCGGCTCAGCGGGCGGCCAGCCAGTCGGTGAGGGCGGCCAGGGCGGGGGCCGGGTCGCGGCGGCCGAGGCCGATCCGGAAGCGGTCGGTGGGGGCCGGGGTGAGCTCGGAGCGGAAGACGGAGGCGGGGAGGAGCAGCACGCCGGCCTGTTCGACCAGCTCGGTGCAGAAGCGCTCCACGCCGTCCGGGCCGAGGTAGCGGGGGAAGGCGACGCAGCCGCCGGCCGGGGGGTGCCAGTCGAAGAGGCCGGGGTGGGCGGCGAAGAAGGCGTCGAAGAGCGGGCGGTTGGCGGCCAGGAGCGCGCGGTTGCGGGCCAGGATGCGGTCGGAGGCCTTGACCGCGATCCGGGCCAGCAGCTCGCCCGGGGCGGAGTTGCAGATGGAGGTGTAGTGCTTGGCCCGCTCCAGCCGGGAGAGCAGCTCGCGGTCGCGGCAGACGATCCAGCCGACCCGCAGGCCGGGCAGGCCGAGCGCCTTGGAGGTGACGTTCAGTGAGAGGGCGCTGGGCGAGAGGTCGGTGGCCTGCGGGAGGGTGGTGGCCGGGTCGGCCTCCAGGCCGCGGTAGACCTCGTCGCTGAACAGGCGGATGCCGCGCTCGTCGCAGAGCTCGGCCAGCGCGGCCAGGTCGGCGGCCGGGATCAGCGCGCCGGTCGGGTTGTTGGGGAAGTTGACCGAGACCACCCGGGTGTTCGGCCGCAGCGCGGCCCGCACCTCGTCCAGGTCCAGCGCCCAGCCCCTCGCCGGGTCGAGGGCCACGCCGGTCACCTCGCAGATCGCCAGCGGGACGGTCTCGGCGGCCTGGTAGTTGGGCGTGACCACCACGGCGTGGTCGCCGGGGGAGAGCAGCACCCGCATCGCCAGGTAGAGCGCCTCCTCGGCGCCGGCGAAGCAGAGCACGTCCTCGGGCCCGGCCAGCACGCAGGTCTCCGCGATCGCCTGCCGCAGGCCCGGGTCTCCGTAGGTCTCGGTGTACCCGAGGGTCAGTGCCTCCCAGGCCTCCCGGTCGGATTCGTCGGCCAGCTCCAGCAGCTCGGTCATCCGCATGCTCTGCGCGTCGGAGGCGGTCAGGTGGTACCGGGCGGTGAACTCCCAGCGGGAGAAGTACGTCTCCAGCCGGAAGTCGGGCAGTGCGGTCACGCGGCGGCTCCCAGGTGCTGATGCGGGGCGGACGGCCTCATCCAACACCGCAACGGCCCGGGCCGCCCCCGCGCAACGGCGGGGACGGCCCGGTCGGGTGAGGGAGGGTCAGTCCTCCTGCATGCGCTCCCGCAGGTCGGCCAGGATCCCGGCGGCCTCCAGCAGGCCGGCCCGGGTGCAGCGGTCGATCCCGGCCGTCAGGCGGGCCACCGCCTGCTCGGTGCGGCCGAGCCGGCCGCCCTCCAGGACCGCGGCCAGCCGGACCGACTCGGCCCGCGGGCCCTCGCCGCGCTCGGCCCCCGCCCCGTAGGCGGCGATGGAGAGCTCGGCCTCGGCCAGCGCCTCCTCGAACTTCTCGGCGATCGCGTACACCCGGGCCCGGGCGTCGTGCGCGGCCCCCTCCAGGTACCAGAAGTCCAGCTCCTCGCCGGACTCCCGGGCCGCCTCGCGGATCCGGTCGGACTCGGCCAGCAGGGCCAGCGCCTCCGGCAGGCCGTCCGGGCCCTGGTCGTTGACCGTGAGGCGGGCGAACTGCTGGAAGGTGTCGGCCAGTTGGCCGGTGCGCGGGGCCACGGCGTGCGAGGCCACGGCCCGGTCCCGGGCGGCCTTGGCGGCCTCCCAGTGCCCGGCCTCGGCCAGCGCGACGGTGGCCTCGCAGGCGACCATGGTGTGGATGTCCTGGTCCTCCCAGCCGGCCACCACGTCGGCCAGCTTCAGGTACTCCTCGGCCGCCTCGCGGTTCTCGTCCAGCGCGTACAGGCCGCGGGCCAGGTCCAGCCGGAGCTGGGCCAGCAGCCGCTCGTCCACCCCGTCGGTCTCCAGCAGGGCCGACTCCAGCACCGCGACGGCGTCCGCCGGGCGGCCAGACTCCCGCAGCTGGGAGGCCAGTTGGCCGCGGATCTCGGCGGCGCCGGCGGTGTCGCCGTCGGCGTCCAGCCGGGCCGCCGACTCGGAGAGGGCGCGGACCGCGCCGGCGTGGTCGCCGCCGTGCGCGTAGGCGTGGCCGAGCATCGCGTAGGTGGAGCCGAACGGGAAGCCGTCGTCGCCCCAGCGGTTGGCCTCGGCCAGCGCGCGGTGCAGCAGCGGGACGGCCTGGCCGGGCTCGCCCGCCTGGAAGCGCAGCTGGCTCAGCAGGCTGAGGGTGCGCGGGGTGTGCCACGGGGCCTCGGCCCGCTCCTGCAGCGCCAGCGCCTCGGTGGCGGCGGCCTCGGCCGGTTCCAGCTGCCCGGCCCGGCCCAGCGCGTCGGCCCGGTACATCAGCGCGGTGGCGGCGCGGTGCGGGTAACCGTGCGCCAGGGCCTGCGTCCGGTACGCCTCCACCTCGCGCTCGAAGGTGGCGGCGGCCTCCTCGGAGGGCTCGGGCAGCCCCCCGACCAGGCCGCGGTAGGCGGCCATGGCCCGGCACTGGCGGACCACCAGCACGTCCTCCGGGCCGGTGGCCCGGCCGGCCGCGAAGGCCTCCTCGGTGATCCGCAGGGACTCGTCCAGCACCGCCCAGTCGGCGGTCCACTCGTCGGAGGTGAAGTTGACCAGGGTCGTCCTGGCGCGCTGTGCGGCGGCCTTGTCCGGGTACCCGGCCAGCTCGAACTGCCGCTCCGCCTCCGCCAGTTCGGCGGAGGCCGCGTCGTCCTCGTCGCGGTCGAAGGCGTCCGAGGCGCGCTGCAGGGCGAGGTCGGCGAGCAGCCGCGCCTCGGGGCCGAGCTCTGCCGGGACGGCGGTCTCCCCGGCGGCCCGGCGCTCCGCGACCAGGTGCCAGAGCCGGTCCGCCTCCGGGTGCGCGGTGAGCCGCAACTCGCGGGCCCGCAGCACCAGTTCGGTGAAGTCCTCGGGGGCGGGCTCGACCGGCTGGGCCGGGGCGGCCGGGGCGACCGGTACGGCGGCACCCTGGCGGGCCCGCAGGCCGAGCGCCAGCGGCTCGGCGAGCAGCGGCTGCCGCTCCAGCCGCTGCCGGCGCCGGTCGCCGATCCGGCCGGTGCCGTTGCGCGCGTCGAAGCGGGCCGCCAGCTCCTCGGCCTCGCCGTGCACCAGCTCCAGCAGCCCGGCTACGGTGGCCGGCCCGCCGGGCGGGCCGCTGACCGCGAGCTCGCCGTGGCCCTGCCCGGCCAGGGTGGCCAGCAGCAGCTCCACGCCGGTCAGGAAGGAGAGGTGGGAGATCGGGTCGCCCTGGCCGGCCGCGAACAGGTCGCGGTTCTCGGCCAGGATCTCCAGGCCGCGCGCCGCGTTCCCGGAGAGCGCGCAGAACTCCAGGTGCAGGCCGATCTGGCTGGCGGCGTTGGACTTGCCGCGGGCCGCCCGGTACCCGGCCAGGTGGGCCGAACGGGCCTGGTCGGTCCGGCCGAGCCGCAGCAGCGGCAGCAGCGCGTCGGCCTGGCTGGTGTAGGGCTCCTCGGTGCAGGTGTCCCGGCCGTCGAGCACCGGGGCCCAGGTCTCCAGCGCCCGGGCGTCGTCGCCGCGGCGGACGTGGTACCGGGCCCGGGCGCGCAGCTCGCAGGCGTGGCAGTCGCTGTAGCGGGTGCGCGGGCGCCCGGCCCACAGGTCGTAGGCGTCCGGCTCGCCGTCGCCGGTGTGCGCGGCCAGGTGGAACCGCTGGGCGTAGTACGGCTGGAGGCCCAGCCCCTCGGTCCGGTACCGGTCGCGCATCTCGGCGTGCCAGCGCTCGATCGCCGCCAGCGGCACGTCCGGCACGCTGAGCAGGGCGCTGGCCACCCACTTGAACCGCCAGAACAGCTGGAGGCGGCTCCACTCGTTGAAGTCCTCCGGGTGCTGGTCCCAGAGCTTGAGGATGCGGGCGAAGACCACCGGGGCCTTGCGCGGCTCGGCGTCGTACTCGTACGCCTCCATCAGGTCGAAGAGCGCGAGCAGCAGCAGCTCGCGGTCCTCGAACTGCTCGGCGGCCTCGGCGAGTTCCTCGGCCTTGACGGTGCGGGGGCGGCCGTGCGGCTCGGCGTCGTTGTCGCGCAGCGCCTGGTGGAGCGCGTCCTTGGTGTCGGTCATCAGGACTCCTCGTGCGGCGCGGCCGACTCGTGGCCGAGCATGGCGTGGTCCAGCAGGCTGATGAAGGAGCGGTTGAGCAGGGCGCTCTCGCTCGACTTCAGCGGGCGGCGGGTGAGCAGCAGGGCCTGGCCGTAGAGCGCCTCCACGGCGGTGACCGCGAGCTCGCGGTGGCCGATGCCGGCGGCCCGGCGCACCAGCGGGTTGAGGTGGTTGAGCACCAGCTGGGCGCGGGGCACCTCGGACCGCAGCGAGCCCAGGATGTCGGCCCACAACCCGTCGGCCTCGTCGGCCAGTTGGGCCCGGTTGCGCTCGTGCCGGGCCTCCCGGTTGTCCAGCAGCAGGGCCGGGGCGCTGGCCGGGTGGAAGGTGCGCAGCACCACGTCGCAGTCGAAGCGGCCGACCACCTCGCGGGCCACCGCCAGGAAGGCGGCCGCGGCCAGCTCGGCGTCGGGGGAGACGGCGTCCAGGTGGGCGGTGACGGTGCCCGGGTCGAGGTCGGCCACCGAACTGCCGGGGCGGATCTCGGGCAGGCGGTGCACCAGGTCCCGGTCGTAGGTGTAGCCGCCGTTGACCACGCCGAGCCCGGCGGCGGCCGCGATCGGGGCCACCTGGCGGAACTCCTCGACGGTGCGGGCGACCAGCACCACCGGGTGCGCCCGGGCGAACTCGTCCAGCGTGACGTTGCCGTCGGTGGTCTCGAACGGCAGCCAGGGCAGCAGCATCCGCAGCAGCTCGTCGTCGTGCCTGGCAAGGGACTTGACGGCCAGGTGGTGCGCGCCGATGAAGCGGTGCAGCAGCGCCGGGTCGCTGGCCGACAGGCCGGTCAGCCAGTCCCGGATCCGGGCACCGAGCGCGTCCCGGACGGCGGCCAGGGTCTCGTCCGCGTACAGGCCCTCGCGGGAGGCGGTCGGGCGCAGGCTGTCGGCGTCCACCACGCAGCGGACGAAGAAGGCCCAGTCCGGCAGCAGCTCCGGCGCGGTGTCGGAGACCAGCATGCCCTTGAGGTGCACCCGGTGGCCGGCCTGACGGGACGGCGGCACCGCGTCGGGCAGCACGTAGGCCACGCCGCGCAGGCCGACCAGCGGCAGGTCCAGCTCGATGGAGTCCAGCGGGGTGAAGTCGAAGGTGGAGCGGCAGTACGCGGTGAGCGCCTCGCGCCGGGCCAGCGGGGAGCCGTGGGAGGCGGCCCACGGGGCGGGGGAGGGGTTGACCGGGATCTCCACCCCGCCGCCGTCGACCACGGTGACCTGGTGGCGCAGCAGGCTGCCGTAGTGGCGGGCCAGTTCGAGCACCCTGCCGGGCGTGGTCCACTCGGCGGCGTCCGCGCGCGGGCGCAGCGTCACGGTGGTGCCGGGCTCCGGCTTGGCGCTCGCGGGCAGGGTGGTGATGGTGTACCGGCCGTCGGAGCCGCCGCGCCACTCGATCACCGGGGCGTCCGGGGTCTTCGCCGAGCGGCTGACCACGGTGATCTCGTCGGCCACCACGAAGCAGGCCAGCAGGCCGATGCCGAACTGGCCGATGAAGTCGCCCCGGGCCTGGGCCAGCCCGGAGCCGTCCAGCCCGCCGTCGGCGGTCCGCTTGGAGCTGCGGCCGATGGTGGCCAGGAAGGTGTGCACGTCGGCCTCGCTGAGGCCCACGCCGCTGTCGGTGACGGAGAACTCCGCACCGGCCTTGATGGTGATCGTCGCCGGGGCGGCCGGGTCGAGCGCCTGGCGGGCCGAGATCGCGTCGACCGCGTTCTGCATCAGCTCGCGCAGGTAGACCCGCGGGCTGGAGTAGAGGTGGTGGGAGAGCAGGTCCACCAGGCCGCGCAGGTCCACCTGGAAGGTGTGCGCGCCGGGGGCGTTGTTGGTGGAGGACACCGGTGCTGGCTCTTTCGGTGAGAGGGGCGGGCGCAGGGAGGGCTGACGGCCGGTCAGCGGGCGCAGGAGTCGCGGAGCCGGGTGAAGGCCGCGACCGGGTCCCGGTCCAGGTACTGCCAGGGGAACTCGGTCACCGCGTCGTCCAGCTCCTCGAACAGGCGCCGGGCGTAGAACTTCTCGCCGACCATGGCGAGCGCCATCGCGAAGGTGTTGTGCGCCCCCTGCCAGCCGGGCTCGCGCTGGTAGCCGGGGTGGCCGACCGAGCGCTCGTAGGCCTCCCGCAGGTCGGCGACCACCTGACGGCTGCTCAGGTACCGCGAGTCCTCGCCGGGCTCCAGGTCCAGCCAGTGCTCCAGGTGGGCGAGCACCACCAGCTCGGCCAGCCGGCTGCCGACCGGGGCGGCCAGCATCGAGGAGCGGGCGAAGGCGTGCATCTGCTCGTGCGAGCCGCCCCACTTGCGGCAGGTCTGCTGGAGCTGCTGGGTGTACGAGGCCCGGTGGAAGGGGTAGCGGCGCACCGCGGCGTCGAACCGGGCCCGCACCACGTCGTGGCCCAGCGAGGCGCCCCGGCCGGAGACCTGCAGGAAGTACCACGGGGCGAGCCAGCCGGGCTCCCGCTCGGCCACCTCCAGCAGCTGCTCCTCGGCCTTCTCCAGCCGCTCGCCGAACAGCTTCCACTGCTCCTCGGAGACGTGCTGCGCCCGGGCGCCGGTGCGCGCCTCCCAGGCCCAGGCGACCTGGCGGGCGCCGGAGACCAGCAGGGTCAGCGCATCCGCCGGGTCGGCCGCCAGCGCGGCGTCCAGCGTGCGCTCCAGGCCCTCGGTGTCGGTCACCAGGTCGATCACCCTGGTCAGGTCGGCCTGGTCGTCCAGGGCGGCCAGCTCGGCCCGCAGCGCGGCCCAGCCGGCCGCACCGCCGGCCACCGCCGCCTCCGCCAGCCGGAGCAGCTCGCCGAGCCGAGGGTCCCCCAGGGTCGGGTCCAGCGTCGGCACCTGCTTGGAGCGCGCGGCCCGTCCGAACCCCCAGCCGGAGCGGCCCGAAGAGCCGTCACCGCCGGACCGCCGTCGGAATAGCGCCATGATCTCGTCCCCCGGGAGTCGTCCTCGGAACCTTCACCGGGCCGCCATGATCGGCGCCCGTGCCCGAATGAGTATCACGGGCCGCCCACAGGGCCGACGGCACCCCGGTCGTTCGGGCACGGGCCCGGGGAGGGCGGCGCCGGTCCGCGCGGACGGGGGCGGGCGGGAGGCGGACGGGAGGCGGGCGGGCGGAGCCGCGCGGCCGCTGTCATAAGCTGGGGCCTCCCGACTGATGCACCCCCGTGGCCGCCCGCCCCGCTCCGAAAGGCCAGCCAGCCGATGGCTCCCCAGCTCTCCGTCGTCGTCCCCGTCTACAACGTCGAGCAGTACCTGGAGGAGTGCCTCGACTCCATCGCCGCGCAGACCTTCACCGACTTCGAGTGCGTGATGGTGGACGACGGCTCGACCGACTCCAGCGCCGCCCTCGCCGAGCGGTACGTGGCCAAGGACTCCCGCTTCCGGCTGGTGCGGCAGGAGAACAAGGGCCTCGGCGCGGCCCGCAACACCGGCTACCGCAACATCTCGCCCGGCTCCACCTACCTCACCTTCGTGGACAGCGACGACACCGTGCCGTCCGGCGCCTACCGGCTGATGATCTCCACCCTGGAGCAGACCGGCTCGGACTTCGTCACCGGCAACACCCTGCGCCTGCGGATCGCCGGCCTCCAGCCCTCCGGCGCCCACCGCCGCGCCTTCGGCCGCACCCGGCTGCAGACCCACGTCAGCGAGTTCCCCGCGCTGCTCACCGACCGGACGGCCTGGAACAAGGTCTACCGCCGCTCCTTCTTCGACGCGGCCGGCGTGCTCTACCCCGAGGGCATCCTCTACGAGGACGCCCCGGTCAGCGTGCCGCACCACTTCCTGGCCAAGAGCGTGGACGTGCTCTCCGAGCCGATCTACCACTGGCGGATCCGCGAGGACGGCGCCTCCATCACCCAGCAGCGCACCGACACCCGCGGCCTGACCGACCGGGTGCGCTCGATGCAGCTGGTCCGCGAGTGGCTGCAGGCTCGGCCCGAGGCGAAGTTCCGCGAGGAGTACCTGGCCGCCTACGACGCCAACTGCCTGACCGAGGAGATCCCGATGTTCTTCTCGACCGTGCCGGACGGGGACGCCAACTACCGTGCGGCGTACCAGGAGAGCGTCAGCCGGCTGCTCCGGGAGATCGGGGTGGAGAAGCTGGAGGGCCTGCGCCCGCTGCCCAAGCTCAAGTACCGCCTCACCCTGGAGGACCGGATGGACAGCCTGGTCACCCTCCAGCGCCTGCACCGTCGCTACCGCAAGCTGCGCGGCTGACCCGCGGGTGTCCTCGGTCGAGGCGCTGCTGCGTGCGGCGGGTGAGGCCTGTGAAGGGCAACTGCGCAGCTGGGTACGGGAGTTCGACGGTATTCCGGGAGAGGTGGCGGCCTATCAGTTCGGCTGGGCGGGGGCCGGGGAAGGCGGAAAGGCCGTCCGGGCCGCGCTGACCCTGGCCTGCGCGCGGGCGGTCGGCGGCGACGCCCGGTCGGCCGTGCCGGCCGCCGCCGCGGTCGAGATGGTGCACAACCTCTCGCTGCTCTACGACGACGTGCTGGACGGCGATCCGGTGCGCCGTCACCGGGACGCCGCCTGGCGGGTGTTCGGCCCCTCGGCGGCCGCCCGCGCCGCCGACGCGCTGCTGCTCACCTCCTTCGACGTGCTCACCGGCCCGGACGGCACCCCCGGACCGGTGGCCCGGGAGGCCTCCGCCGCCCTGCTGGAGACCCTGGTCGCGCTCGCCGTCGGGGAGGGCCTCGACCTGGTCTTCGAGCGGCGGGACGCGGTCTCCCTGGAGGAGTGCCTGGAGATGGTCGAGGCCAAGACCGCCTCGCTGTTCGCCTGCGCCTGCCGCCTCGGCGCGCTCTACGGCGGGGCCGGATCGGAGGCGGCAGCCGGGTGGGCGGCCTTCGGGCAGGACCTCGGGACGGCCTTCCAGATGACCGACGACCTGCTCGGCATCTGGGGCGATCCGGCGGTCACCGGCAAGCCGGTCTTCGCCGACCTGGCCCGCCGCAAGCTCTCGGTCCCGGTGGTGGCCGCCCTCACCTCCGGTACGCCGGAGGGCGCGGAGCTCGCCCGGGAGTACCGCCGCCCGCAGGCCCGGCCCGAGGAGCTGGCCCGGCTGGTGGAGCTGGCCGGCGGCCGCCGCTGGACCACGGACCGGGCCGCCGCCCACGCCGCCGCGGCCCGCACCCGCCTGGCCGGGCTCACCGGCGACCCCGACGCGGCGGCCGAACTCGCCCTGCTGGTGGCCTTGGTGGTCGACCGCGAGCACTGACCGCCCGGCTAAGCCCTCGGCTCCCACGGGGCCGGGCCGTCCAGCAGGTGGGGGCGGCCCTGGTGGTACAGCTCGGCGTCCACCTCCTTCAGCCGCCGCAGCTCCTCCGGCTGGTGGAGCCGGTGCACCTCGGCCGGGTCGGCCGGGTGCCCGGCGGCCTCCAGCAGGGCGTTGACCGCCAGGCGGGCCGCCTGGTTGGCGCCCTCCATGGTGGCGAGGTTGACCGGGCAGCGGACGTGGTCGCCGGCCATGAAGAGGTTGGGGGCGGCGGTGACGGCGGACGGGCGGGCGGCCCAGGAGCCGGTGGTGTTGATGAGCAGGGCCTCGTCGTTGACGGCCGGGCCGGGGCCGTCCAGGCCGCGGACGGCCGGGTCCAGGTGCCAGGAGTGCAGCAGGCCGGGGTGCAGCCCGGGGCGGCCGGGGCCGTTCAGGCCGTCGCAGAGCTGGGCCCAGACCTCGGCGGCGACCTCGGCCCGGGTGCACTCCCGGGCCGGCTTGCCGTACAGGACGCCGGGGGTGTCCCAGGCGGAGACGTCCACCGAGAGGCAGTCCGCCACCGTGCCGTCCCCGTAGGTGGCCCGGAAGTCGTGGTCCCAGAACTGGGCCTGGCTGATCGAGGTCAGGGCCCAGGGGGAGTCCAGGAAGAGCACGTGGCCGCGGACCACCGGCACCGGCTCCCGCAGGTAGAACTGGATGCCCACCATCCAGTCGGTGCGCAGCTCGGTCACGCTCTTCAACTCCGGGTCGGCCGCCGCGAGTCCGCGCTCCAGCAGCGGGCCGAGCCGGTCCACCGGCAGGGCGCAGACGTACCAGTCGGCGGTGAGCTCCTCGCGTTCGCCGTGCGGCCCGCGCAGTACCGCGCCGGTGACCGCGCCGCCGGAGACGGTCAGCCGCTCCACCCGCCGGCCCAGCTCCAACCGGACGCCCAGGGAGGCGAGGTGACGGACCCACGGGTCGATCCAGGCGGTGCTGGTCGGGCCGTTCAGCACCCGGTCGGCCGGCTGCACCTCGCCGCGGCCGAGGAAGCCGTAGCAGAACGCCTCCAGGAAGCCGCCGACGGTGTGGGTGCTGCAGACCTCGGCCCGGGCCGCCACCACGGTGCGGGTGGTGCCGACCACGCAGGCCTTGCGGTACTCCTCCGAGGCGCCGTCGGCCCGGCTGAAGTCCCACCAGGAGGTGGACTCCCACTGGCCGAGACGGCGCTCCTCGCTGCTGGTGATGTACACCAGCAGGCGGTTGGCGTAGTAGAGCAGTTCCTCGGAGCTGAGCCCGGTGCCGCCGGTGCCCAGGCCGATGGCCCGGAGGAACTCCAGCGGGCTGCGCGCCCCGGCGGCCGACGAGACGTCGGTGAGGCGCTCGCCGATCCGGCCGGAGCGGGCCGAGAGCATGTGGGTGGCCTCGCGGAGGTTCCCCGCGACCCCGTCGGGCCGCCCGGCGAACGGGATCCGGCGCAGGGTGTCGGGGAGGCTGCGGTAGAAGCCGGGGAAAAACCGGAAGCCGTGCTCGCTCGGCAGGTCGAGCCGTCCGCCGGTGCCGGTGCCGGGCACCGAGGAGCTGCGGGCCTTGCCGCCCCAGCCGGTGGGTTCCACCACCGTCACCTCGAAGCCGCGCTCGGCCAGTTCCGTCGCCGCCGTGAGCCCGGCCACCCCGCCGCCGAGCACCGCCACCCGTCCACCCCTGGCCGCCACCGTCCGGTCCCCCCGCTCCGTGCCCGCCCCCGCGCGGGGCGCTCCGGGCTCGATTCGATCATGTGGGGAGGAATCGTCGGAACGGCCGGGTGGCCCGTTCCGGGGCGGAACCGGAACGGCGGGGCGGACGCGGGGCCCGGCGAACCCTCCCGCGACGGCGGGCGCTCCGGGGGAGGACACCAGGGCCGGGCCGGCCGGAACCTGCTGACCCCGTGCGCCGCGGCCGCCCGACGGCCCGTCAGCTCCGCCGCAGTGCCTCGGTGAAGGCCTTGGCCCGGCGGGTGATCTCGGCCCAGTCCCCGGCCGCGACCGCCGCCGGGGGCACCACGTCGGTGCCCGCGCAGACGGCGAGGGCGCCGTGGGCCAGGAAGTCGGCGGCGTTGCCCGCGTTGACCCCGCCGGAGGCGACCAGCGGCACGCCCGGGTAGGGGCCCTGGAGGTCCTTGAAGTAGCCGGGGCCGAAGGCCTTGGCGGGGAAGACCTTCACGGCGGCGGCGCCCAGGTCCAGCGCGGCGGCCACCTCGGTCGGGGTGAGCGCCCCGAGCAGCACGGGCGCTCCGGCCCGGTGGGCGGCCTCCGCCACCTCGGCCCGCAGCCCGGGGGTGACCAGGAAGCCCGCCCCGGCGTCCAGCGCCTGCCGGGCCTGTTCGGCGGTGAGCACGGTGCCCACCCCGACGGGGTGCCCGGCGGCCGCCGCGCGGGCCAGGTGGGTGGTCACCTCCGGGGTGGTGAAGGTGAGTTCGGTCCAGCCGATGCCGCCGGCCGCGAGCGCCTCGCAGAGTGCGGCGGCGTCGGGTATGCGCGGGGCGCGGACCACGGCGATCACCGGGTCCTCGGCCAGCGCGGCGCGCAGGCCCTCGGGGGAGAGTGCGGTGGTGGTCATCGGGCTCGGGTCCCTTGTTCGGTGCGGCGCAGGGCGCGGCCGGGCAGTGCGCCGGTCGGCCGGCCCTGCGAGAGGACGGGGCGGCCGTTGACGTAGACGTGCTCGATGCCGACGGCGGGGGTGCGGGGGTGGTCGAAGGTGGCCGCGTCCCGGACGGTCTCCGGGTCGAACAGCACCAGGTCGGCGTGGAAGCCGGGGCGGACCAGCCCGCGGCGGTCCAGCCGCAGCCGCCGGGCCGGGCGGCCGGTCATCCGGGTGACCGCCTGCTCCAGCGTCAGTACGCCCAACTCCCGGCCGTAGTGGCCGAGGTAGCGCGGGAAGGTGCCCCAGGCCCGGGGGTGCGGGCGGGCGCCGACCAGCAGGCCGTCGCTGCCCGCGGTGTGCGCGGGGTGGGCCATCACGGCCCGGACGTTCTCCTCGTGGCCGACGTGCTGGAGGATGGTGGTGGCCAGCCGGTCCGCCAGCAGCAGGTCGAGGAACACCTCGGTGCCCGGCTTTCCTTCGGCGGCGGCCAGTTGGGCGACGGTACGGCCCACCCGGTCGGCCAGCGCGGGCTCGCCGACCCCGGAGACCTGGATGGTCTCCCAGTCCGTCACCACCCCGTGGCAGCCGTCGCTGCCCTTCTCCTCCACCTCGATCCGCACGCCCTCCCGGACGGCCGGGTCGGTGAGCCGGGCCAGGGTGGCGTCCGGGCCGCCCTCGGTGGCCCAACTGGGCAGCAGGGCGGCCAGGGTGGTGGAGCCGGGCAGGTAGGGGTAGCTGTCCAGGGTGAGGTCGACCCCGTCGGCCAGCGCCCGGTCCACCAGCTCCAGCAGCTCGCCGGCCCGGCCCCGGTTGACCCCGAAGTTCATCGTGGCGTGCGTCAGGTGGAGCGGGCAGCCGGACCGCCGGGAGATCTCCACCATCTCCGCGTACCCCTCCAACGCGCCCGCGCCGTACGAGCGTTGGTGCGGCGCGTGGAAGCCGCCGTAGTGGGCCACCACCTCGCAGAGCGAGACCAGCTCCGCGGTGTCCGCGTACATCCCCGGGGTGTACGTCAGCCCGGTGGAGAGCCCGACGGCACCCTCCGTCATGCCCTGCGCCAGCAGTCCGCGCATCCGGCTGAGCTCGGCGGGCGCCGGCGGGCGGTTCTCCCAGCCCATCGCCAGCATCCGCAGCGAGCCGTGCGGCACCAGGTAGCAGGCGTTGACCGCGATGCCCGCGTCCAGGCGGTCCAGGTACTGGCCGACGCTGCGCCAGTTCCAGTCGAAGCCGTCCGGATCGCCGTTCCAGCCAGTGAGTTGGCGGCGCAGGGCGGGCAGGGTGGCCTCGTCCACGGGGGCGTAGGAGAGGCCGTCCTGGCCGAGCACCTCGCAGGTGACGCCCTGGGTGACCCGGGACGGGTGGGCGGGCTCGGCCAGCAGCCGCAGGTCGGAGTGGGCGTGCATGTCGATGAAGCCGGGGGCCAGCACCAGGCCGTCGGCGTCGATCACCTGACGGGCGGTCAGGCCGGTGCCGATCTCCTCGACCAGGCCGTCGGTGACGGTGACGTCGGCCCGGTACCGGTCGGCGCCGCTGCCGTCGACCACGGTGGCGCCGCGGAAGAGCAGGTCGGCCATCAGAAGAAGGTCCGCACCAGGCCGGTCACCAGCGGCTCCGGCGCGTCGGCGTCGTCCAGCACCGGGATGAGCTGCCACTTGTCGAAGGCGGTGCACGGGTGCGAGAGGCCCAGCCGGACCACCGCGCCGACTGGGGCGGCCTCGCCCGCGTCGCGCAGGAAGGCGTGCTGGTCGTTCAGCGCGGTGACCACGGCTCCCTTCAACTCCCCGCCGCCCCGGACGAGTTGCGGCTCGGGCAGGCCCTCGTCGTAGGGGAAGTCGCGCTTGCCGCCGTCCAGCAGGCTCAGCTGCGGCTCGGGGTGCGAGACCACCCGGGCCCAGCCGTGCATGGCGGAGCGGAACGGGCGGCCCCGGCCGTCCCGGGCCAGCGGGGAGATGCCCCGGTAGAAGCCGTCGTCGTGCACCAGGTAGGCGCCGGAGCGCAGCACCAGCGGGGCGCCGCCGACCTCCCGGGCGACGGGGGCCAGCTCCTCCACCACGGTGTCGAAGTAGGCACTGCCGCCGGCCGTCACCAGGGGGTGCGGGCCGGGGTAGTCGTCGGCCAGCGAGCGGTGCAGGTAGGCGAGTTGGCGCAGGTAGTCGCGGACGGTGTCCAGCCCGGCGGTGGTCGCGTCGTGGGCCAGCGCGCCCTCGTAGCCGCCGACCCCGGCGAGGCGCAGGGTGGGCGAGCGGAGCACCTCGGCGGCCACCTCCAGGGCCTCCGGGACGCCCCGGGCGCCGGTGCGGCCGCGCGGGCCGCCGAGCTCGACCAGCACCTCCACCGGGCGTTCGGCGGCGGCGGTGCGCAGCGCCCGGTCCATCAGCCGGACACTGGCCACCGAGTCCACCCAGGAGACCACGGCGAACTCCGGGTCGGCGGCCAGCTCGCCCGCCAGCCAGGCCAGCCCGCCCGGGTCGAGCAGGGTGTTGGCCAGCAGCACCCGCTGTACGCCGAAGGCCCGGGCGACCCGGAGCTGGGAGAGGTTGGCCAGCGTGATGCCGTGGCAGCCGGCCTCGATCTGGGACCGCCAGAGGGCGGGGGCCATGGTGGTCTTGCCGTGCGGGGCCAGCGAGACCCCGGCCTCGTCGCACCAGGCGGCCATGGTGCGCAGGTTGTGCGCCAGGGCGCCCGCGTCGAGCGTGAGCAGCGGGGTGCCGAGCCGGGTCAGGCGCGGTGCGGTGGCCAGGTACTCACGGACCGTCAGGCCCCAGGCGGCCGGCGGCAGCGCCTTGAACCGCCAGTCCAGCCTCTCCTCGTCGAGGGCGGCCACCAGGCCGCCGTCGATCCCCGGTCCCTCGCTGCCGGTCGCGTAGCACTGCGGGCCCACTGCGGTACCTCCGATGAAGTTGCAACATGTGCAACGTGCATTGCGCATGTTGGTAGGACGGTTCTAGCATTCGGGCCGGGCGCAGTCAACGGACCGCCCGGTCACAGGGGAGTGCACACCATGACTGTTCACCACGGGGGAGCCGGAACGCCCCAAGCGGTCTGCCTCGGTGAGTCGATGGCGGTGCTGCTGCCGGACCGTCGGGGGCCGCTGGACACCGTCGACTCCTTCGCCCCCGCCGTCGGCGGCGCCGAGTCCAACGTCGCCTGCGGCCTGGCCGCCCTCGGCGTGCCCAGCGCCTGGGTCAGCCGGGTCGGCGCGGACGGCTTCGGCCGCCGCCTCACCGAGGAGCTGGCCGCCCGCGGGGTGGACGTCTCCGGGGTGCTCACCGACCCCCACCGCGCCACCGGCGTCTACCTCAAGGAGACCGGCGGCACCTCCCACCCGCACGACCTCGGCCCCGGCCGCAGCCGCCTGCACTACTACCGCACCGGCTCCGCCGCCTCCGCCCTCTCCCCGGCCGTGCTCGCCGAACCGGCCGTCGCCCGCCTGCTCGACGGCGCCCGGCTGCTCCACCTCTCCGGCATCACCCCCGCCCTCTCCGACAGCTGCCTGGCCCTGGTCCGCGCCCTGCTCGCCGACCGCCGCCCCGGACGCCTGGTCAGCTTCGACCTCAACTGGCGCCCGGCCCTGTGGCGGGACCGCGACCCCGCCGTGCTGCCCGCCCTGCTGGACGCCGCCGACGTGCTGCTGCTCGGCGCCGACGAGGCCGAGGCCGCCTTCGGCGTCGGCGACCCCGGGAAGCTGCGCGAGCTCTTCCCCTCCCCGGAGGTGCTGGTGGTCAAGGACGCCGCCCACCAGGCCGGCGCCCTGGCCAAGGACGGCACCGTGGTCACCGAGCCCGCGCTGGCGGTGGAGGTGCTGGAGCCGACCGGCGCCGGCGACGCCTTCGCGGCCGGCTACCTGGCCGGCACCCTGCGCGGGCTCGGCGCCCGCGAGCGGCTGAGGCTCGGTCACCTCTCCGCCGCCTCCGCCCTCACCACCCCCGGCGACCACGGCGTGCTGCCCCCCGGGCGGGTGATCACCGCCCTGCTGGCCGCCTCGGCACAGGAGTGGGCCGCGACCAGGGTGACGGCGGATGGCATCGTGTCCCCTGTCCTTCCCTGACGTGCACCACGGAGCTGACCACCATGGACCTGACCACCGCGGACCCGGCATGAGCCAGACCGTCACCCGCGCCCTGCGCCTGCTCGCCGAACTCGGCGAGGGCGAACGCTCCCTGGACCAGCTCGCCGAACTGATCGGGGTGCACAAGACCACCGTGCTCCGCCTCCTCCAGTCCCTGGAGGAGGAGCGCTTCGTCTACCGCGACGCCGCCTACCGCTACCACCTGGGCGCCGGCCTCTTCGCCCTGGCCGGGCTGGCCCTGGAGCAGCGTGGCATCCGCGCGGTGGCCGCCCCGCACCTGCGCGAGCTCAACGCCGCCACCGGCCAGACCGTCCACCTGGCCGCCTACGAGGGCGGCGAGGTGGTCTACATCGACAAGTACGACTCCCGGCACCCGGTGCGGATGTACTCCCGGGTCGGCCTGCGGGCCGCCCTGCACAACACCGCCGTGGCCAAGGTCCTGCTTGCCGACCTCCCGCTCGCCGAACGGCGCCGGGTGGTCGAGACGATCGAGTTCACCCGGCACACCCCCCGCACCATCACCGACCCGGCCGCCCTGCTCGCCGAGCTGGACGTGGTCGCGGCCCAGGGCTGGGCCCAGGACCACGCCGAGCACGAGTCCTTCATCAACTGCGTGGCCGCGCCGGTCCGGGACGCCACCGGGCGAGTGGTCGCGGCCGCCTCCATCTCGGTGCCGGACGTGGTGCTCCCGTACGAGCGGGTGCTGGAGCTGGTGCCCCAGCTGCGGGCCACCGCCGCCGCGATCTCGGCCGACGCCGGGCTGCCCCCCAAGACCCCCTGATGGTTCCTCAGCAAGGAGACCCCGAGAAGATGTCAGAGAAGACCGAGATCCGCACCGACGGCGCCCCCGCCCCCGCCTGGATGTTCTCCCAGGGCGTCCGCAAGGGCCCGATCCTCCAGGTCTCCGGCCAGGGCCCGCAGGACCCGGCCACCGGCGAGTACCTCCACCACGGCGACGTGAAGGCGCAGACCCGCCGCACGCTGGAGAACGTCAAGGCGATCGTCGAGGCCGGCGGCGGCACCGTCGAGGACGTGGTCATGTTCCGCGTCTACCTCACCAAGCGCTCCGACTTCGCCCTGATGAACGAGGTCTACGCCGCCTTCATCGAGGAGAACGTCAAGCCGGGCGGGGTGAAGCCCTGCCGCACCACGATCTTCTGCGAGCTGCCGCAGGAGCCGATGCTGGTCGAGATCGACGCCCAGGCGGTGCTCGACTGACCGCCGGTCAGAAGACGGGGACGCCGTCCGGCCCGGCGGGCGGCACCCAGCCGACCGCCGAGGCCCGGTGCTCGGTGAAGGCGGACAGCGCGTCCTTCTCGGCCAGGCGCCGCTGCACCCGGACGAAGTGCTCCGGGTCGCGCAGGTAGGCGCAGAACACCAACCCCTCGTCCCCGGGGCCGTCCTGGTAGCCGTAGCCCAGCCGGAGCATCCGGGCACCGCCGTCCTGGCGGGGGCTGGCCTGCCGGACGTGGGAGGTGGCGGGCACCACGTACGCGCCGTCCGGGTACTTGGCGTACAGGTCCGGCTCGTCCTGCTCGGTGCTGCCGCCGAGCGGGCTGCCGTCCTCCTTGCGGCGGCCGAACACCTCCTCCTGACGCTCCGTCGGGAGGGCCGCGAAGCCGGCCGTGTCCATCGCGATCCGCCGGTACACCAGGTGGCAGCCGCCCGCGTACGGGCCCTCCGTGAGCCAGATCCGGTCACGCTCGGCCGGGGCGGGGTTGGCGGTGCCGTCCTTGAAGCCGAAGAGGTTGCGCGGCGTCTCGCCGGGCGCGGTCGCCGGAAGGGCCCCGGCCTGCCGCCAACGGGGCGTCAGCAGCCCGGCCGCCCGGCGGTCCAGCGCCGCCGCGGCCTCGGCGAGCCGCTCCGGCCCCTCGGCCCCGCAGAGTTGGATCAGCACGTCCGCGCCGCTGCGCGCCGGGTCCAGCCGGTCGCCCGGGAAGGGCGGCAGCTCGGCCAGGGCGGGGGCGTTCAGCGGCAGGCGGTGCAGCGCGCCCGGGCCGAGGGCCAGCGCGGCGCGCGGGTTCCCGTCCAGGGAGCGGGTCCAGGCCGCGCACAGGGCGCGCAGGGCGGCCGCGCCGGAGTGGCCGGTGACGGCCTCGGGGAGGTCGTAGGCGAGCACCAGGGTGTGGGGCGACTGCCGCTCGGTGAGCAGGAGTTGCGGCGTCGCGGCCGAGGCCGGCCCCGGTGGGGGCGGCGCCTCGGCCGTCGTCCTGGTGGGCCGGGGCGCGGTGGCGGCGAGGGCGGCCCCGGCGGTCAGGGCGGCGGCGCCGCCCAGGATCAGGCGCCGGGGGAGCGGCCGGTGGCCGGACGGGGAGGAGTGCACGGTGGCGATTGAACCCGCTGGGCGGGGCCGCTGCGAGTCGCGCGCGGCCGCCGTGTCGCCGGGCCCGGCCCGGCCCCGGGAGCCGGGTGCGGTGCGCAATCGCGGGTGCCCGGGCACCTGGGCGCTCCCGTCGGTGGACCCCGGGCGGTGGGGGATTCCGCCCGTCCGGGCGAGCGTGCGCTGGTCCGTCCGGGCACTCACGGCGAGGGCGCGGCCGTGGGCCGGCCGGTGACCTCCCACGGCGTCGCCGGTACCCGCTCCGGCGCCCGACGCCCCGTCAGGTCCACCGTCACCGGCCGGGCCAGGCCGTCCACCCGCAGCTGGAACCTGCGCAGGTTCCCGTCCGCGTCCACCCAGTAGGAGAGCCGGGCCTCGCCGTCCGCGTCCTCCCTCGGCAGCGGGCCCGAGAACACGCCGTAGACGTGGCCGCCGTCCAGCCGCTCGTCGCGCAGCCAGCGGGCCCCGGCCCGGGCGAGCAGCTGGGCGTTGTCGGGACGGTCGGCGCCGAGGGCCATCAGGACGCGCAGGGCCGCGTCGAGCGGGTCGGTGGTGTACGTGCGCGCCGACCAGGCGGCGGGCGGCATCGTCTCCGCGGCGCGCGCCGCCTCCGGCACCGTCCTGCGCGTCCCGTCCGGGGCCACGCCCAGGCCGGTGGTGTCCCAGGCGACCAGCCCGGCCGCTCCGGTGGCCGACGTGTACGCCCCGACGGCGTGCCCCGTCCGGTAGTCCACCAGCCCGCGCACCTCCGTCCGGGCCTCGCCGTCCGGGACCTCCACCTCGACCACGACCGGGCTCGCCGCGTAACTGGTCAGCCGGGACAGCGCCAGCCGCGCCGCCTCGTCCGTGGTCACCGGCCGGCTCCGCGCCGCCCCGCCGTCACGGGCCGCCACCCCGCCCACCACCGCCGCGACCACCAGTCCCGTCCCGGCCACCGCCACTGCCGCCCTCTTGCCGCGCACCGCACACCCCTCGCCTCTCGCCCGCCGGGCCGCCAGTTCAGCGCCCGGTGGCCGGTGCGGCAAAGGAACGCGCCCCGTACGGCGGCCGGTTCACCCGCTCGGGCCCCGTACGGCGGAGGCGTCGAGCAGCACCTGGTTCCGGGTCCAGCAGTCGGACTCCCGGGTGCCGACCTCGGCGCCGCAGGCCGCGCAGACCAGGTTGGGCCCGTCCAGGCCGTCGAGCCGGCAGCAGCCGTTGAGGCGGTCCTCGTCCGGGTGCGGCGCCGTGCCCGGCAGGTCGTCGGGGTGCAGCACGAAGCGGTCCGGCGCCTCGACGGTCATGAAGGTGCCCCGCACCATCACCGGCTTCGCGATCCCGCGCCGGTCCCGCTGCCCGGCGTCACGGGCGGGCTTGGCCCGGCGGACCTCGGCGGTCAGGGGCGCGGCGCAGGCCAGGCAGGCGAAGACGGTCATCCCGGCATTCTGCCAGCGCGCCGTCCCGGGGCCGCGGGCCACCGCCCACCGGGGAGCGCGGAGCAGCGGCCGGGCCGGGGGCGCCTCACCCAACTCCGCTGCGCCGATCCTCTCCTGACGCACCGACAGCCGGCCGCCGGGGTCTGTCGGTGCCCCGCCGTACGGTCCCGGCATGGATACCACCACCGCCCCCGCAGGGGCCCGCACCTGCCCCGACACCGCCGGCCACCCCGGCCTGGACGGTGCTCCCGTGACCTGGATCACCCCCGCCCTCTGGGCCGCCCTCACCGCCCTGGCCGCCCACCTCGACCCCGCCTCCACCGCCGCCGACCCGGACACCGCCGCCTGCCACGCGCTCCGGCTGGTCCTCGCCGCCGCCTACGACACCAGCGACCCCGGCGAACCGCGCGGCCAGCTCTACGTCACCCCCTCGGTCGCCCAACTCGGCCACCGGCCCGTCTGGATCCACCGCTCCCGCCCCGACGGCCCCCTCACCGCCCGCTTCCCCACCGACCCCTGGCCGGACTGACCCCGGTCAGCTCCCCAGGACCCGGGCCGCGATGGCGGCGGCGCAGTCGGCCGCGGCGGTGCGGGTGGTGTCGACCTCCAGGTCGTAGCGCACGCCCACGTGCACCAGCTCCGCCTGCTGCGCCGCCATCCCCTCGGTCCGGTCGCCGCGCAGCCGTTCCCGCCGGGCGGCCTCCCCGGCCTCGCAGCGGACCCCGACCCAGAGCGCCTCCGTCCCCTCCAGGGCCTGCTGCCAGCGCAGTTGGGAGGCGGCCTGGCCGAGGAACACGTCGTCGACCACCACCCGCGCCCCGGCCCGCGCGGTGGCCACCACCCCCGCCGCCCAGGCCGCCTCCAGCACCCGGAACTCCGCCCCGACGTCCACCCCGCCGTCGGCGGCGAAGGTGATCCCCTCCTCCTCCCCGTCCCGCAGCCGCGCGGGCAGCGCGTCGACGAACCCGTCGATCCCGAACGCGAGCCAGGGCTCCGGCAGGACCTCCTGCAACTCCCGCACGATGCTCGACTTCCCGGAGCTGGAACCGCCGTTGAGGATGATCACCCGAATCGTCATGCCCTCACCGTACGGCTGCCGGCACGGGCCGCCGCTACGGGCAGCCGATGCGGGTGTCGGACGGGTCGGTGGTGCAGGTGTCGGTGCCGGGGCCGCCGTTGGCGGTGTCGTTGGCCGGGGTGTTGTCGACGGTGTCGAGGCGGTCGTTGCCGTAGTTGCCGGTCAGGGTGTCGTTGCCGGGACCGCCGTAGAGGGTGTCGTCGCCGTAGCCGCCGTCGGGGCGGTCGTTGCCGGAGCCGCCGTAGACGGTGTCGTTGCCGCCGCCGGCGTAGATGACGTCGTCACCGCCGAAGGCGCAGATCACGTTGTTGCCGCTGGTGCCGGTGAGGGTGTTGGGGCCGCTGGTGCCGAGGATGGTGCAGCCGAGCGCGTTGTTCACCGGGGTGGCCGGCCGGGCGGTGTTGTCGGCCGTGGCCGGGTCGGGTTCGGTGGCCGTCACCTTGGCGGTCTGGGCGAGGGTGCCGAGGGCGGTGGGCTCCACCGTCACGGTGACGGTGGTCCGGGCGCCCGGGGCGAGGGTGCCGAGGGCGCAGGTGGCGCTGGTCGCGGTCCGGGTGCAGGAACCCTGGCCGGGGGTGGCCGAGAGCAGGGTGCCCGGGCCGGTGAGAGTGTCGGTCAGGGTCACGGCGGTGGCCGTGACGGGGCCGGCGTTGGTCACGGTGTAGGTGTGCGTGCCCTGGTCACCCAGGCTCACGGCGCCCGGTCCGGCCGCCGTCACCGCCAGGTCGGCACCGGAGGGAGGCGGCGGAGGCGGGCTTCCGCCACCCTCGTAGCCCGCCAGGGCGAAGTCGGACCCGCCGGTGCCGACGGCCACGATCGTGCCGTCGGACCGCAGGGCCACGCCTGACGCCACGTCATGGCCGCCGAAGTCGGTGACCGCGCGTCCGCCGGTGCCGAAGGTGGGGTCGAGCACGCCGTTGGCGGCGTAGCGGGCCAGGACGAAGTCGGAGCCGCCGGCGCCGACGGCCGCACCGGCGACCAGCAGGCGGCCGTCGGGCTGGAGCGCCAGTGAGTAGCCGGTGCCGCTGCCGCCCTGGAGGACCTTGCCGCCGGTGCCGAAGGTGGTGTCCAGGGTGCCGTTGGCCTGGTAGCGGGCGAGACCGAAACCGGCCCCGCCGGAGCCCGCGGCGACGATCCGGCCGTCGGGCTGGACCGCCACGTCGTACGCGGTCTCGTAGCCGCCGAAGTCGGTGACCACGGTGCCGCCGGTGCCGAAGGTGGTGTCCAGGCTGCCGTTGGCGTGGTACCGGGCCAGACCGAAGTCGAAGGCGGTGAAACCCGTGTAGCCGGCCGCGACGATCCGGCCGTCGGGCTGGACGGCGAGGCCGTACGCGATGGTGCCGAAGCCGGTGGCCACCGTGCCGCCGGTGCCGAAGGTGGTGTCCAGGCCGCCGTCGGCGTTCAGCCGGGCGAGGGCGAACTCGCCGCCCCGGTGGCCGGCTCCGACGATCTTGCCGTCGGACTGCAACGCCACCGCGAGACCGGAGTCCGCGCCGCCGGTGCCGAAGTCGGTGACCACGGTGCCGCCGGTGCCGAAGGTGGTGTCCGGGCGGCCGTCGGCCTGGTACCGGACCACCGTGAACCAGCAGCAGCCGTTCTCCGGCACCTCGCTGGTGCCGATGGCGACGATCCGGCCGTCCGGCTGCACGGCCACGGCTGACGCGGCGTCGGCGCCGCCCGCGATGTCGGTGGTCACCCGGCCGCCGGTGCCGAAGCCCGGGTCCAGGGCGCCGTCCGGGTTGTAGCGGGCCAGCGCGAAGTCGCCGTTGCTGCTGCCCGCCACGACGATCCGGCCGTCGGGCTGCAGGGCGACGTCGTCGGCCTGGTCCTCGCCGCCCGGCCCGAAGTCGGTCGTCACCTTCCCGGCGGTGCCGAACCCGGGATCCGGGCCGCCCGGCGCGGCCGTCGCGGCGGAGGGCAGCACGAGGGCGAGCACCAGGCCCGCCACCGCCGCCACCCCGGCCCGGTGTCTCCGGACACGTCGTCCGGACAGTCGCTGCAGACCGACGGGGAACGCGGACATCTGGCCCACTCTGCCTCTCCGCACCGAGGACCACGGAGCGTTCGGCGGTGGCCCGTGCGGTGGCGGGCGGCTGTGGGTGCCGCGTCCGCCCCGGGGCCGACCGGCGCGTGGGCCACTCGGCAGACGACGTGCGGTGACGCCGTACAGGTAGGACGTACTTGCTCCCAGCCTTCCCCTCGCGCGAGCACCCGTCAATCCGTTACCGGCGGAAATCGGGCAGGCCGGCGCTGCCGTTGAACGTCTCGCGGTACGTGCTCGGCGGGACCCCGACGTGCGTCTTGAACAGGGTTCGGAAGTTGGCCGGGGTGCCCAGGCCACAGCGGCGGGCGATGGCTTCGACCGTGAGATCGCCGGAGGTGAGGAGTTCGCGGGCACGGGAGAGCCGGGCATCGAGCAGCCAGCGCATGGGTGGTTGGCCGGTGTCGGCGTGGAAGCGGCGGATCAGGGTCCGTCGGGACAGACCGGCCCGGTGCGCCAACTGGTCGACGGTGAGCGGTCGGTGGAGGTTGCGCAGCGCCCAGTCGTACAGGGCGGGGACGGCCGACGACCCGGGCCGCACCGGCAGGTCGATGAACTGGGCCTGGCCGCCGGTGCGGTGCGGCCACCAGCATGCGGGCCTGCCGGTTCGCCAGGTGCGGACCGTGGTCGCGGCGGATGAGGTGGAGGCACAGGTCCAGGCCGGCGGACACCCCGCCCGAGGTGAGGACCTGGCCCTCGTCGACGTACAGGTCCTCGGGCACGACCGTCACCCGGGGGTACCGCCTGGCCAGTTCCCGTGCGTACAGCCAGTGCGTGGTGGCCCGGCGGCCGTCGAGCAGGCCGGCGGCGGCGAGGGCGAACGCACCGGTGCAGATGGACGCGATGCGGGTGCCGCGGGCCGCCGCCTCCGCCAGTGCACCGGTCACTGCGGCGCCGGGCACGGTCGACTCCTCGTAGCCCGGGACGATCACGGTGTCGGCGGACGCCAGGCGGTCCAGGCCGTGCGCGACGTGCAGGGCGGGGCCGCCGTGCACCTGGACGGGGCCGGGCCGTTCGGCGCAGACCGAGAGCGTGTAGGGCCCGTCCGGCCAGCTTCCGAAGGTCTGCCAGGGAATCCCGAGGTCCAGCGCGAGGACGTTCTCGAGGGCGAGCACGACCACGTGGTGCGTCTCGCCCGAGGCCTGACCGGTCATGGCACGATGCTATCGCCGCATGGCACGCGTGCCACTGCCGGAGGGGCCCGACGCGCTCCTAGGGTCGCCTCATGGACACCGAAGACCGCATCCTGCCGATGCTTCCGGACAATCCCGTCGCCCGTGCCGCCGTCGAGCTCGTCCGGTCGTGCGAGAGCGCACCCGTCGCGAACCACAGCATCCGCAGCTATGTGTTCGCCGTACTGGCGGCCGAACACGAGGGACTGGAGGCCGGCACCGACTTCGACGCCGAACTCCTCTTCCACGCCTGCGTCCTGCACGACCTCGGCGCCTCGCCGTCGGCGCCGGGCCTGGAACGATTCGAGGTGGAAGGCGCCGACATGGCCGCCCGGTTCCTCACCGAGCACGGCTACGGTGCCGATCGGACCGATCCGGTGTGGGAGGCGATCGCCCTGCACAGCTCGGGCGGCATCGCCGAACGCCGGGGCGCACTGGCCTACCTGACCCGGCGGGGCGTCGGCCTGGACTTCGGCGTCGGCAGCGAGTTCGTCACCGACGCCCAGGCCGAGGCACTCCACGGTCGTCACCCGCGCCTGGACATGGCCACCGTGCTGGTGGACGACATCGTCCGGCAGGCCGCCCGGTCGCCGCAGGCCGGTGCCCGCTACACCCTGCCCGGCGAGTTCCTCCGCGAACGCGGCGAACCCGGCGGCGTCACCGCCGTCGAACTCGCGGCGCGGGCCTCCCGGTGGGGCTCCTGACGGCAGGTCGGCCGAGCGGCGTTCACGGGCGGGCGGTGGGCGCAGCCGAGCGGGCGCGGTGGCACCGGTCGGTGCTGCCGCGCCCGCTCGGCGTGGGGCAGGGGTCAGCCCTTGCGGCGGCGGTGACGGAGGGTCAGGAGGAGGACCAGGCCGGCGCTGGAGAGGGCGGTGGCGAGGAGGGTGAGGAGGGTGGTGGGGGTGCTGCCGGTGGCGGGGAGGGGCTTCTTGGGCTCCTTCGGCTTCTCGGGCTCGTCGGGGGTGGGCGGGATGCGGTCGTTGTCGACGGTGACGGTGGTGGAGGCCTCGGGGCCGGTGGTGGTGAGGGTCAGTTCGGTGACGGGGGTGGTGGGGAGGCGGTAGCCGGCGGGGGCGGTGGTCTCCTCGGCGTAGTAGGTGCCCGGGGAGAGCGGGCCGAAGTGGCAGGCGCCTGCGGAGTCGGTGGCGCAGGGGGAGCCGGTGCGGGTGTCACCGTCGGGCTGGAGCCCGGCCGTGCCGTTGGTCTCGTGCCAGAGCTGGAAGACGGCTCCGGCGAGGGAGGCGTGGGTCCCGCCGTCGCGCTTGAGGACGTGGACGTAGCCGGGGCGGGGTTCGTTGACGGCGGTGACGAAGACGGGCTTGCGGTGGTTGTCCTGGGTGACGGTCAGCGGTCCGAGGACGGCGGGGGTGGGGAGGAGGTAGCCGGGCGGTGCCTGGGTCTCCTGCCAGTAGTAGCTGCCGAGCAGGACCTCGGCGCTGCACTGGCCATCGGAGGGGGTGGTGCAGGGGGTGCCGACGCGGGTGTCGGTGTCCGGCTGGAGGCCGGGGGTGGAGTTGGTCTCCTGCCAGAGCTGGAAGACCGCGCCGGGGAGGGCGTGGCCGTCGGGGGTGGTCTTGAGGACGACGACCCAGCCCTTGAGCGGACGGTCGACCGCCGTGACGGTGACGCCCCGGTCGAAGTTGGCGACCGTCAGGGTGAGCGGGCCGAACACCGGGTTGGCGGGGAGCTCGTAGCCGGAGGGGGCCTTGGTCTCCTGCCAGTAGTACGTGCCGATCCGGGTGATGGTGAAGCACCGGCCGTCGGTGGGGGTGGTGCAGGGATCACCGACGCGGGTGTCGCTGTCCGGCTGGAGGCCGGGGGTGGAGTTGGTCTCCTGCCAGAGCTGGAAGACCGCACCGGCGAGGGGTCGTCCGTCGGGGTCGGTCTTGAGGACGCTGACCGAACCGGGGAGGGGCTGGTCGACGGCGGTGACGCTCGCGCCGGTCGCGTAGGTGGAGGAGGTGATGGAGAGCGGGCCGAAGACGGCGGGGAGGGGGAGTTGGTAGCCGGCCGGGGCCTTGGTCTCCTGCCAGTAGTAGGTGCCGATCCCGACGGTGGCGGAGCACTCGCCGGAGAGCGGGGTGGTGCAGGGGGTGCCGATGCGGGTGTCGGTGTCGGTCTGGAGTCCGGTGGTGCCGTCGGTGTCCTGCCAGAGCTGGAACTCGGCTCCGGCAAGCGGGGCACCGCCCGGGTCGGTCTTGGTGACCGTCACCTTGCCGGTGACGGGCTGGTCGACGGCGGTGGTGGTCACGCCCTGCTGGTAGTTGGTGGGGGTGAGGGTGAGGGGGCCGAAGACGGGCTGAGTGGGGATCAGGTAGCCGTCGGGTGCCTGGGTTTCCTGCCAGTAGTAGGTGCCGAGGCCGACGGTGGTGGTGCACCGGCCGTCGGTGGGGGTGGTGCAGGGGGTGCCGATCTTGGTGTCGGTGTCGGTCTGGAGGTCTTCGACGGAGTTGGTGTCCTGCCAGAGCTGGAAGACGGCTCCGGGGAGGGCGTTGCCGTTCGGGTCGGTCTTGGTGACGGTGACCTGGCCGGTCATCGGCTGGTTCACCACGGTGATGGTGGCGCCGGCATCGGCGTTGGCGGCGGTGATCTCCAGGGGGCCGTTGATGCGCTGGGCCGGAAGGAGGTGGCCGTCCGGGGCCTTGGTCTCCTCCCAGTAGTACCGGCCGATCTCGACCTGCTGGGCGCAGAGGCCGTCGGCTGCGGCCCGGCAGGGTTCACCGACCGTCAGGTCGGGTGTGTCGCCGTCCCGTTGGAGGCCTTCGGTGCCGTTGTTCTCCCGCCAGAGGCGGAACTCGGCGCCGGAGAGGATCTTGCCGTTCGGGTCGGTCTTGAGCACCGTGACGCGGCCCCGGACGGGCTGGTCGACGGCGGTTGTGGTCACGCCCGCCTGGTAGTTGGTGGTGGTGAGGGTGAGGGGGCCGAAGACGGGCTGAGCGGGGATCAGGAAGCCGGGCGGTGCCTGGGTTTCCTGCCAGTAGTAGGTGCCGAGTTCGACGTTCGCGGTGCACCGGCCGTTGGCGGGGGTGGTGCAGGGGGTGCCTACGCGGGTGTCGGTGTCGGTCTGGAGTCCGGTGGTGCCGTTGGTGTCCTGCCAGAGCTGGAACTGAGCCCCCGTCAGGGGGTTGCCCTTGGGGTCGGTCTTGGTGACGGTGACGGCGCCGGTCATCGGCTGGTCGACGGCGGTGGTGGTGACGCCCGCCTGATAGGTGGTGAGGTCGAGCACCAGGGGCCCGAAGACGGCGGGGTCGGGGAGGAGGTAGCCGGTGGGGGCCTTGGTCTCCTGCCAGTAGTAGGTGCCGAGTTCGACGTTCGCGGTGCACCGGCCGTCGGCGGGCGTGGTGCAGGGGGCGCCGACCTTGGTGTCATCGGCTTGAAGGCCGGTGGTGCCGTTGGTCTCGTGCCAGAGCTGGAACTCGGCTCCGGCGAGGGTGTTGCCGGCGGGGTCGGTCTTGGTGACGGTGACGTCGCCCTTGACGGGCTGGTCGACGGCGGTGACCCCGGCGCCGGCCGAGTAGTTGGCCACCGTCAGGGTGAGGGGGCCGAAGACGGCGGGCGAGGGGAGGAGGAAGCCGGGCGGGGCCTTGGTCTCCTGCCAGTAGTAGGTGCCGATCTCCACGGAGTCCGAGCACTGGCCGGAGGCCGGGGTCGTGCACGGGGTGCCGACCGTGGTGTCCGGGGTGGTGCCGTCGGTCTGGAGCCCGGGGACCGAGTTGGTCTCGTGCCAGAGCTGGAAGGTTGCTCCGGCCAGGTTGTTGCCCTTGGGGTCGGTCTTGGTGACGGTCACCGTGCCCCGGGCGGGCTCGTTGACGGCGGTGACGCGGACCCCGGCGGTGTAGGTGGTGAGGTCGAGCACGAGCGGGCCGGCCACCGGCTGCGCCGGGAGGAGGAAGCCCGCCGGTGCCTGGGTCTCCTGCCAGTAGTACGTGCCGAGTTCGACGGTGGCACCGCACTCACCGACGGCCGTGGTGGTGCAGGGAGTGCCGATGCGGGTGTCGGCGTCGGTCTGGAGCCCGGCCACGCCGCTGGTCTCCTGCCAGAGCTGGAAGACCGCACCTTCCAGCAGGTTGCCCCGGGGGTCGGTCTTCACCACGGTCACCTTGCCGGTGACGGGCTGGTCGACGGCGGTGGTGCTGACGCCGGCCTGGTAGTTGGTGGTGGTGAGGGTGAGGGGGCCGAAGACGGGCTGAGTGGGGATCAGGAAGCCGTCGGGGGCCTGGGTTTCCTGCCAGTAGTAGGTGCCGAGGCCGACCGTTGCGGTGCACTGGCCGTTGGCAGGGGTGGTGCAGGGGGTGCCGATGCGGGTGTCGGTGTCGGTCTGGAGGCCGGTGGTGCCGTTGGTGTCCTGCCAGAGCTGGAACCGGGCGCCCGCCAGGAGGTTGCCCTTGGGGTCGGTCTTGGTGACGGTCACCCGGCCGGTCATCGGCTGATTGACCGCGGTGACGGTGACCCCGGTGGTGTAGGTGGTGAGGTCGAGCACCAGGGGGCCGGCCACCGGCTGCGCCGGGAGGAGGTAGCCGGTGGGGGCTTGGGTCTCCTGCCAGTAGTACGTCCCGAGTTCGACGCTGGTGGTGCACTGGCCGTTGGCAGGAGTGGTGCAGGCGTCGCCGATGCGGGTGTCGCCGTCGGTCTGCAGGCCTTCGACGGAGTTGGTCTCGTGCCAGAGCTGGAAGACGGCTCCGGCGAGGGGGGTGCCGTTGGGGTCGGTCTTGGTGACGGTGACGTTGCCTTTGACGGGCTGGTCGACGGCGGTGGTGGTGACGCCGGTTGAGTAGTTGGTGGTGGTGAGGGTGAGGGGGCCGAACACGGCGGGGGCGGGGAGGAGGAAGCCGGGTGGGGCTTGGGTCTCTTCCCAGTAGTAGGTGCCGAGGCCGACGGTGGTGGTGCACCGGCCGTTGGCGGGGGTGGTGCAGGGGGCGCCGACCCTGGTGTCGTCGGTCTGGAGTCCGGTGGTGCCGTTGGTGTCCTGCCAGAGCTGGAACTGAGCCCCCGTCAGGAGGTTGCCCTTGGGGTCGGTCTTGGTGACGGTGACGGCGCCGGTCATCGGCTGGTTCACCGCGGTGACGCTGACGCCGGCGGTGTAGGTGGTGAGGTCGAGCACCAGGGGGCCGGCCACCGGCTGGGCCGGGAGGAGGTAGCCGTCGGGTGCCTTGGTCTCCTGCCAGTAGTAGGTGCCGAGTTCGACCGAGGCGGTGCACTGGCCCGTGGCGGGGGTGGTGCAGGGGGTGCCGATGCGGGTGTCGGTGTCGGTCTGGAGCCCGGTGGTGCCGTTGGTCTCGTGCCAGAGCTGGAACTCGGCTCCGGCGAGGGTGTTGCCGGCGGGGTCGGTCTTGGTGACGGTGACGTTGCCCTTCACCGGCTCGTTGACGGCGGTCGCGGTGACACCGGCCTGGTAGTTGGCGGAGGTCAGGACCAGCGGGCCGAAGACGGGCTGAGCGGGGATCAGGTAGCCGTCGGGGGCCTGGGTTTCCTGCCAGTAGTAGGTGCCGAGTTCGACCGTGGCGGTGCACTGGCCGTTGGCGGGTGTGGTGCAGGGGGTGCCGATGCGGGTGTCGGTGTCGGTCTGGAGGCCGGTGGTGCCGTTGGTGTCCTGCCAGAGCTGGAACCGGGCGCCCGCCAGCAGGTTGCCCTTGGGGTCGGTCTTCACCACCGTGACCACACCGGTCATCGGCTGGTCGACGGCGGTTGCGGTGACTCCGGCCTGGTAGTTGGTGGAGGTCAACTCCAGGGGACCGAAGACGGGTTGGGCCGGGAGGAGGTAGCCGTCGGGGGCCTTGGTCTCCTGCCAGTAGTAGGTGCCGAGTTCGACCGTGGCGGTGCACTGGCCGTTGGCGGGTGTGGTGCAGGCGGTGCCGACGCGGGTGTCGGTGTCGGTCTGGAGCCCGGCGGTGGAGTTGGTCTCGCGCCAGAGCTGGAACTGCGCCCCCGCCAGTACCTGGCCACGCGGGTTGGTCTTGGTGACGGTGACGGCGCCGGTCATCGGCTGGTCGACGGCGGTGACGGTGACGCCCGCCTGATAGGTGGTCAGGTCGAGCACCAGGGGGCCGAAGACGGCGGGGGAGGGAAGGAGGAAGCCGTCCGGTGCCTTGGTCTCCTGCCAGTAGTAGGTGCCGAGTTCGACCGTGGCGGTGCACTGGCCGTTGGCGGGGGTGGTGCAGGGGGTGCCGATGCGGGTGTCGGTGTCGGTCTGGAGCCCGGCGGTGGAGTTGGTCTCGCGCCAGAGCTGGAACTGCGCCCCCGCCAGCACCTGGCCCTTGGGGTCGGTCTTGGTCACCGTGACGCTGCCCTTCACGGGCTCGTCGACGGCGGTCGCGGTGACGCCGGCGGTGTAGTTGGTGGAGGTCAGCACCAGTGGGCCGAAGACCGGCTGGGCGGGCAGCAGGTAGCCGTCCGGTGCCTTGGTCTCCTGCCAGTAGTAGGTACCGAGGCCGACCGTGGCGGTGCACTGGCCGTTGGCGGGCGTGGTGCAGATGGTGCCCACGCGCGTGTCGGTGTCGGTCTGGAGGCCAGGGGTGGAGTTGGTCTCGCGCCAGAGCTGGAACTGGGCGCCCGCCAGCACCTGGCCGCTCGGGTTGGTCTTGGTGGCGGTGACGGCGCCGGTCATCGGCTGGTCGACGGCGGTGGCGGTGACGCCGGTCTGGTAGTTGGCGGTGGTCAGGACGAGCGGGCCGAAGACGGGCTGAGCCGGCATCAGGAAGCCGTCGGGCGCCTTGGTCTCCTGCCAGTAGTACGTTCCGAGCGGGACGGTGGCGGTGCACTGGCCGTTGGCGGAGGTGGTGCAGACGGTGCCCACACGGGTGTCGGCGTCGGTCTGGAGCCCGGCGACGGAGTTGGTCTCGCGCCAGAGCTGGAACTGCGCTCCGGCCAGCACCTGCCCGGCCGGGTCGGTCTTGGTGACCGTCACGGCGCCGGTGAGCGGCTGGTCCACGGCGACCGTGGCGACGCCCGCCTGGTAGTTGGCGGAGGTGAGGACCGCCGGGCCGAAGACGCTGGGCGTCGGGAGCGAGTAGCCGTCGGGGGCCTTGGTCTCCTGCCAGTAGTAGGTGCCGAGTTCGACGGTGGCGGTGCACTGCCCGGACGCGGGGGTGGTGCAGGGGGTGCCGACCTTGGTGTCCGGGGTGGCGCCGGTGGCCTGGAGGCCCTCGGTGCCGTTGGTGTCCTTCCAGAGCTGGAAGACGGCACCCGGGAGCACCTTGCCCGCCGGGTCGGTCTTGGTCACCGTGAGTACGCCGGTCATCGGCTGGTCGACGGCGGTGACGGTGACGCCCTGCTGGTAATTGGTCAGGGTCAGGACGAGCGGGCCGAAGACCGGCTGAGCGGGCATCAGGTAGCCGGGCGGGGCCTGGGTCTCCTGCCAGTAGTAGGTGCCGAGCCCGACGGTGGCGGTGCACTGCCCGTTGGCGGGGGTGGTGCAGGGGGTGCCGACCTTGGTGTCCTGGCCGGCGCCGGTGCTCTGGAGCCCGGTGGTGGAGTTGGTCTCGCGCCAGAGTTGGAAGACCGCGCCCGGCAGCACCTTGCCGCTCGGGTCGGTCTTGGTGACGGTGACGGCGCCCTCCGGCTGGTTGAAGCCGAAGTCGTAGGTGTGGTTGTTCTGGCCCGGGCCGCCGGTGGTGACGGTGTACTCGGGGTACGTGCCCCCGGCCGGGACCCGGCCGTCGCTGTCGATGAAGTCGTTGGTCCCGGCGTCGGCCTGGGTGGGCACCCACTGGAAGAGCGGGCCGCCGGAGGCGTAGTCGGCGGGCAGGTCGACCTTGATCGTGTACTGGGTGTTCGGCTTGAGGCCGGTGGCGACGTTGGAGTTGTCGAAGTAGTACTCGCCGCGCGCGGTGGTCCTCATGGTGGCGACGATCGCACCGGTGGTGTCGTACAGCCGGACGGTGGCGCCGACCACCGGGTTCTCGCCCGGGTCCTGGATGCCGTCCTTGTCGACGTCGTACCAGACCCGGTTGCCGATCTGCAGCGGCGCCTCGTCGCACATCACTTCGAGGTCGGCCATCGAGCCGCCCTTGCCGAAGGAGGTGGTGAGCCGGTTGCCGTGGGTGGCGTCGCGCGGGCTGTCGGAGCCGTCGCGGTCGGCGAAGGCGGTGCCGCCGGAGAAGATCTCGCCGATCGGGTCGACGGCGGAGCTGGCGACGGTGGACTCGACCTTGGAGAGGGCGGTGCCGGCGAAGAAGCCGTTGCCGTGCTCCCAGTAGGTGCGGGTGTAGTAGTAGTTCTCGCCGCGGCCGGTCTTGCCGCAGCCGCCGTTCTCGGCCATCACGAAGGTGGTGCCGGACAGGCAGGCCCGGCTGAGCGAGCCGCCCGAGGCGGGCTGGTAGAGGCCGCTGCCGACGGCGATGATCTGGCCCTGGCCGACCTGGTCGGTCAGCCGGTCGCGGAAGCCGAGGATCAGCGAGCCGTCGGTGTCCACGATGACGTCGGCCAGGATCGGCTCGGGGTTGGAGTAGTACCCGGCCGGGCAGTTCTTGCCCTCCTGGGTGGTGGGGATCTGGTCGTTCCACGGGTACCAGGAGGCACCCTTGCAGTTCGACGCGGACTCGAAGGAGATCGGGCGCGGGAAGTCCAGCTTCTGGTCCATCACCACGGAGCCGAAGGTGCCCGCCACCGGATCGAAGGTGCGCACCACCGCCCGCAGGTCCGACTTGAGCTGGGTCGACTCGCCGGAGCAGACACCGCCGACGTAGACCACGCCGTCCTGGACGCCGAGTCCGTACGGGCGCCAGTCGCCCGCCTTCGGGCAGGCGGTGTCGGGCTGCGGGATCGGGTAGACGGCCTTGTAGGTGCTCGCGGTCTTCTGGGTCGCGTCGTAGCGGTAGAGCTGACGGTCCGCCAGGTTGACGACGTAGAGGTCCTTGCCGTCCTCGGAGACCTCGACGTCGCCGAGCGACTCCTTGGCGACGACCGGGGTGAAGGCGACGTCGGTGTTGCTGGTGAACTTGTGCGCCGTGGTCCCGGCGTCCGGGACGGTGGTGAAGAGGGTGGTGGTGTTGGTGGCCCGGTCGGTCAGGTAGATCGCGCCCTGGCCCGACGGGCCGTAGGCGGAGCTGCGGTGCGCGTGGGCGCCGCTGAAGATCCACTTCTTCTGCTTGCTGTACCCGATGCCGTAGAGCGCGCCGGTCTGGCTCTTGGTGGCCAGGTCGGTGGTGTCCTTGTCCACCCCGCGCGAGTTGTACGGGAACTGCACCAGGGTCCGGGTGGTGGCCGCCTCGGCCGGGTTCTCGCTGCGGATGCAGGCCGTGACCAGGGGGGCGTTGGTCTGGCAGTAGTCGCCCGGGTTCCAGAACGCGGTGGTGTACGAGACGTTCTTGCCGCCCGAGAGGTCGACGAACTCCTCGGTGCTGCTCAGCTTGGTCGGCGCCCCGGTCAGGCCGGTCCGGTCGGCGAAGGCCGAGTACAGGACGCCCGGCTTGGGGTTGACCACCTGGACCCGGTACCTGCCGCCGGTCAGCGTGCTGGTGCCGGCGTTCAGGGTGACCTGGCCGTTGGCGCCGGTGGTGCCGCTGACGGTGGTCCCGGCGTCGTCGGTGAGGTTGACCGTCACGCCGGACATGCCGGGCTCCAGGACGCTGTCGTACGCGCCGTTCCCGTTCACCTCGCGGACCACCCGGACGGTGACCGAGCCGTCCCCGGCGGCGGCCTCGGCGCCGGGCACCCAGCCGCCGAGGTAGCCGGCGCAGAGGGCGAGGACGGTGAGGGCGGCTGCCCTCTTCGGCGGACGGTACAGGGCGGACACAGGCGGTACCTGGGCCTTTCTCCGGACGGTGCTGTTCTCCGGAGAATGTCCTAAGAGATGAGACCCCTACTTTCTGAAACGCCGTCAAACCGTATTGTCCGACGCCCGTTTTCATCCCCTCGGCCGAGCAGGGGTTGCGCGAACGGCCGAGGCCGCCCCCGCGCGGTGGCGGGGGCGGCCTCGGTCAGCCGGGTGCGGCGTCCTGACGGGAGGTCAGGCCGTCGGGGCCGGGAAGGTCGGGTACTCGACGCCCGAGACGTGCTGGACGACCCGCACGACCTGGCAGGAGTAGCCGAACTCGTTGTCGTACCACAGGTAGAGGATGGCGTTGTCGCCGTCCACCTTGAGCGCGCCCGCGTCCACGATGGAGGCGTGGCGGGAGCCGATGAAGTCGTTCGACACCGCGTCGGGGGCGTTGGTGAAGTCGATCTGACGGCGCAGCGGCGAGGTCAGCGACACCTCGCGCAGGTGGTCCAGGACCTCCTCGCGGGTGGTCTCGCGGGCCAGCTGCAGGTTCAGGATCGCGATCGAGACGTCCGGCACGGGGACGCGGATCGAGCTGCCGCTGATCTTCGCCTTGAGGTCCGGCAGGGCCTTGGCGACGGCGGACGCGGCACCGGTCTCGGTGATCACCATGTTCAGCGCGGCGGCGCGGCCACGGCGGTCCGAGGAGTGGTAGTTGTCCAGCAGGTTCTGGTCGTTGGTGTACGAGTGGACGGTCTCCACGTGGCCGCGGAGCACGCCGTACTCGTCCGCCATCGCCTTCAGCGGCGGGACGATCGCGTTGGTGGTGCAGGACGCGCAGGAGATGATCTGCTCGTCCGGCTTGATGGTGTCGTGGTTGACACCGTGCACGATGTTCGGCACGTCGCCCTTGCCCGGGGCGGTCAGCACGACCTTGGCGATGCCGGGCCGGAGGTGCTTCGACAGGCCCTCGCGGTCCCGCCAGATGCCGGTGTTGTCGACCAGGATGGCGTCGTTGATGCCGTACTCGGTGTAGTCGACCGTGGTCGGGTCGTTCGAGTAGATGACCTGGATCGCGGTGCCGTTGGCGATGATCGTGTTGGTCGCCTCGTCCACCGTGATGGTGCCGTTGAACTGACCGTGGATCGAGTCGCGGCGCAGCAGCGAGGCGCGCTTCACGAGGTCGTCGCCCTTGCCCTTGCGGACCACGATGGCCCGCAGGCGCAGGCCGTTGCCCGAGCCGGCCTTCTCGACCAGCAGACGGGCCAGCAGGCGGCCGATCCGGCCGAAGCCGTAGAGGACGACATCGCGGGACTCGCGGCGCTCCAGCTTGTTGGGGCCGACCGCACCGGCCACCGCCTCAGCCGTGAACTCCTCGACCGTCAGGCCGCGGGTGTCGTTCTTGTAGGTGGCCGCGAGGATCCCGAGGTCGATCTGGGACGGGCCGAGGTCGAGCGAGGTGAGCGCGTGCAGGAAGGGCAGCGTCTCGGTGACCGAGAGCTCCTCGCCGGCGATCTGGCGGGCGAACCGGTGGGTCTTGAGGATGGAGACAACCGACTTGTTCACCAGGGAGCGGCTGTGCAGCAGGACGTTGACGTCCTTCTCCCGGTGGAGTCGGCCGATGATCGGAATCATCGACTCCGCGATCTCCTCGCGGTTGTTCCAGTTCGTGAGCACGTCGTCGTTGACAGTCACAAGTCCATCTTTCGAGGGTAGGGCCTTGGCTCCATGCTAACTTCGGCCGCTCTCGATCTTGCCGCCGGACCACCTCTGACCAGGTACGGAGCCCGGGCGGGGTGACGGACTTCACGGTCAGGACCCTCGCGAACCGTCAGATCGGGCCGCCCGGGGGCGGGTGGGGCGGTGACCGTTCAGGAACGAACCGTTCCCGGGGACGCCGGAAAACCCGGTTGCCCGGGCGGGCGGAGGCACCGATGATCGGGCGGGCCCGTGCCGCGTACCCGGGCGCCGTGACGCATCCGTCGCACCGAGAACCCTGGAGGAAGACCTTTGCACCCTGACCTCGCCAAGGCACAGGAACTGCTCGACGCCGAGGACCTGCCCGGGGCGGCCCGCGCGTTGCGGGGGCTCGCCGAGCAGGTCCCCAGCGGTGAACTCGCCTGGTTGGTCCAGAGGTTGGGGTGGCTCGCCGGGATCGAGGAGCTGGCCGGGGCGGCCGCCGTGCTCAAGGACAACCAGGACGACCCGGCGGCGCTGTACGAGTACGGCTACGCCTGCATCGAGCACGGGCTCCCGGCGCTCGCCGTGCCCGCCCTGCGCGAGGCCCTGGCGATCGTCACCACGCCGAAGCGCCGGCTGTTCGGCCGGCCCCGGCCGGTGGACCCGAAGCAGGTCCGGCGGGTGCTGCTGGAGCTGGTGTCGGCGTTGGAGGACGGCGAGCGGCACGCCGAGGCCGTCGAGGTGCTGCGCGCGCACGAGGCGGGGCTGGGGGACTGGCCGGAGCGCTACCTGATGGCGTTCAACGCGCTGATGGGCGGTCAGCTGGAGGCGGCCCGCGAGGTGTACGGGCGGCTGTCCGGGCCCGAGGAGATGTGGCGCCCGGCCGGGGAGCGGATCGCCCGCTCGCTGGCCCGGGCCGCGGCCGTCCCGCCGGTGGGCGAGCAGGACCTGCGCGGCTGGCACCACGTGCTGACGGGCGGTCTGCTGCTCACCCTCTCGCCGCACGGCTTCCGGGCCGGGATGACCGGCCGCTACGCCTACCTGGGCGACACCTTCGACAACTGCCGGTTCGGGCTGGAGCGGCTCCGCCTGGTGCTGGACGCCACCGGGCGCGGGGTGACCTCGGTGGCGCTGCTGCCGGACCGGGGCAGCCGGGCGCTCGGGCTGGCCGCGGCCGCGCTGCTCGGGGTGCCGGCCGCGCCGTACCGGCCGGGGGTCGCGGGCGCGCTGGTGGTGGCCTACGACCTGAACGCCTGTGACCAGGAGCTGGTCGCCCGGCTGAGCGAGCGCGCGCCGGACGAGCTCCTCTACGAGCACGCCACCTGCTGGACGGACACGCCGATCGTCTCGGCGGACGTCTGCGGCCTGCTGGTGCAGACGGTGGTCGCGCCGTGGGAGCCGGGCCTGAGCTTCGACGAGGACGGGCGGCGCCGCGAGGCGCCGCCCGACGAGCGGCCGGCCGAGCAGCTCGCGGAGGAGATCCTCGCGGCGGCCGGCACGCCGGACGAGGGCGACGAGGACGCTCCGGCCGACCCGGACTCCGCGCTGGCGGAGTTCGCCGCGCGGGCGGCCGGGGTGTGGGCGGTGGCGGGGGCGCCGCGCGACCGGGTGCGGTCCTCGGGGCCGGTGCCGAGCGGGCGCTTCGCCTGACGGGGCGTCGGACGTCAGGGGGCGGGCGTCAGAGGTCGCGGACGTCCAGGAGCGGCGGGCTCACCGGCCAGGGCGGGTCCGCCGCCGTCACCGTTGACGCGGCCAGGCGGAGGGCGCCGAGCAGGGGCGGGCCGTCGGGGGTGTGCAGGCGGACCTCCGGGGGGAGGGCGGCGAGGGTCGCGGCGCGGAGCGGTTCGAGGTTGAACAGGCCGCCGGTGAGGGCGAGACGGGGCTCGCGCAGGCCGGCCACGGCTGCCGTGGCGGTGGCCGCGATCTCCGCGCCGGCCCGGCGGAGCAGCTCGGCGGAGACCGGGCAGCCCTGCGCGGCGGCGGCGGCCACGTCGGGGGCGAAGGCGGCCAGCAGACCGGCGCGGTCGGCCCGGGTCTGCAGGGCGGCGGGGAGTCCGTCGGCCGGGCCGTAGCGTTCCCGGGCCAGCGTCAGGAGGGCGGGGGAGCCGCCGGTGCGGCCGTCCTGGGCGCGCAGCGCGGCCTCCAGCCCGGCCCGGCCGAGCCAGGAGCCGCCGCCGCAGTCGCCGAGCAACTGGCCCCAGCCGTCGACCCGCCGCCAGGCGGCGGTGGCTCCGGGCCGGTCCTCGGACGTGGGGCGGGGGTCGGCGGAGGGTGCCGGGTGGAGGCCGAGGGCGACCACGCCGGTGCCGGCGGCGACGACCGCGCCCGGGTGCGGGCCGAGGGCTCCGGCGTAGGCGCTGACGGCGTCGCTGGCCAGGACCAGGCGGCGCGCGCCGGTGGCACGGGCCAGGGGTGTGGGCAGCTCGGCGGCCAACTCCCGCCCCAGCAGGGCCATTCCGGTCGCGCCGACCGCCACGGCGGTCACCCGGATGCCGGGCGTGACCAGCTCGGCGAGGGCGGGCAGCAGCCGTTCGAGCAGGGCGGCGGCGTCCTGGCCGTCGGTGCCGATCCGGGCGGGGGCGGGGATCCGGGTGGAGCGGAGGACGGAGTCCGGCCGGTCGGCCGGGGCGAGGGCGAGCCGGATGCCGGTGCCGCCGACGTCGATGCCGAGGACCTGCTCGGGGGTGCCGGCCGGGCTGCGGTGCACTCGTTCCCTCCCACTCGTGTCGCTCCGCGACATTCTGGCACTGCCGTTGCCGCATCGGCGCGGCTGCCGACGGACCGTCTGTTCCGGTACGCCGGGCCGGGCCTGGACGCCGGTGGTCTCCTGGCGGTGGTCTCCCGGACCGCCTCCGCTCCGAGGACGGCGGCCCACCGGCCTGGTCGGCTGCCCAGCCTTCGGCGTCCTCGCCTCCTGAGGGGCCGTGACCTGGCCTTTCGTGCAGGAGGAGCTGCCCGTTCGGTCCTCCGCCCGGCGGCCGGGCGGACGTGATCCCGTGAAGATCCTGGAAGGGCTCGGTGAACTCGCGTGGCGGAGCATCGCCCCAGCTGGGAGGACGTGCCCGGGAACCTGACGGTGCACGAACCCGGGGGAGGGGTGGCGTGGGCATGCTGGTTATCATCGGTCCGGCAGTTCGTCGGACGGCGGTCGACGGAAGCGTTCCCGTGGCAGTGCCATGCGCGGGGAGGGACCCATCGGCGCGGGGGCCGGACGGGTGCCCGCGGTGTTCCCGCCGAAGCCGTGCCCGGCCCCGCACCGCGCGATCCGTCGGGATGAACATGAACAAGGGCCTCGCCAGCCGTGGCACCCAAGCCGTCACCGGAGCCGTCATCGGCGCCCTGCTGCTCACCGCCTGCGGCTCGGGCTCGGCGGCCGACAAGAAGGTCGACCTCAAGGACCAGCTGCCGCAGCAGTACCGGGACGCCGGGGTGATCAAGGTCGGCGCCTCCTTCACCGCCGCCCCGGTGATCTTCAAGAACGGCCAGGGCAAGGCGGACGGACTGGACGCCGACCTGGCCGCCGCGATGGAGAAGCTGCTCGGCGTGAAGTTCGAGTTCTTCGACGCCGGCCCGTTCGCCAAGGTGCTGCCCGGGCTGTTCGAGAAGAAGTACGACATCGGGATGTCCGGCATCACCGACACCCGCGAGCGCCAGCAGGGCCTGGACAAGAACGGCGACCAGATCAACGAGGGCGTGGACTTCGTCGACTACTTCATGGCCGGCATCGGCATGGTGGTCAAGGAGAAGAACCCCAAGGGCGTCTCCAGCATCGACGACCTCTGCGGCCACTCCGTGACGGTCAAGAAGGGCACCACCCACAACGACCTGGTGGCCCGTCAGCAGAAGGCCTGCGACCACGCCGGCAAGCCGCTCAAGATGCTGGAGACCGGCTCCGACGACGAGGCCCTGGTCAACGTCCGCAACGGCAGCGCCGACGTCTACCTCACCGACTACCCCAAGGCCCAGTACAACGTGCTGATGCTGGACGAGGGGCGCACCTACGACCTGGCCGGGCCGCAGCTCCAGTCCCGCCCGTTCGGCATCGCCGTCCGCAAGGGCGACCAGCAGCTCCGCGACGTCCTGGTCAAGGCGGTCAACACCCTGATCCTGGACGGCACCTACGACGCCGTCCTGCAGAAGCGCCAGCTCACCGAGGGCGCCATCCAGAACGCCGTGGTCAACGGCAGCCACTGAGGCCCGCCGCCGCGGCCCGCACTCGCGGTCCACACCTGTGGTCCGTCGCACCCGTACCGGTGATCCGCCCTCCCGGTACGGGTGTTCGGCCTGCTTGGATGGCGGGTGCCCCGTCCCGAGCGACCACGGAGGAACCCGCGATGACCCACCGTCTGTTCTCCTACGGCACCCTGCAGCTGGAGCAGGTCCAACTCGACCGCTTCGGACGCCTGTTGGAGGGGATCCCCGACGCACTGCCCGGCCACCGGATGACCGTGATCCGGGTCACCGACCCCGAGGTGATAGCCGCCAGCGGCACCGACCACCACCCGCTGGTGCTGCCCTCGGACGATCCGGAGGACCTGGTCGAGGGCAGCGTCCTCACCCTCACCGACGAGGAGCTGGCCGCCGCGGACGACTACGAGGTGGACGACTACGCCCGCCGCGAGGTGCTGCTCGCCTCCGGCACCCGGGCCTGGGTGTACCTCTCCGCCGCCGAGGTCTAGAAGCCCCTGGGACTTCACCCGTGCGGCCGACCGGCCGATGTAGTCCTCGAAGCGTGCCGCCGGACGGGTGCGGCGCGCTCCGAGGGCGAGGAGGAGCGCGGTGGTCCAGCAGGGCTTCGAGGTCGGGACGGCACCCGGGGCGGTGCCCGGGATCGGGCACGCCTGGCAGATGATGCGCAGTCCGGTCCGGTTCATGACCTCCCTGGCCGCCCACGGCGACCTGGTGCGGATCAGGATCGGGCCGTCCACCGCCTACGTGCCCTGCCATCCCGAGCTGCTGCGCCGGGTGCTGACGGGCGATCAGGTCTACGACAAGGGCGGGGTCTTCTACGACCGGGCCCGCGACGTGGCCGGGAACGGCCTGGTCACCTGCCCGCACCGGGACCACCGGCGCCAACGGCGGCTGATGCAGGGCGCCTTCACCCGACCGCAGCTGCGGCACTACGCCGGGGCGATGCAGGCCGAGATCGAGGCCACCACCGGGCGCTGGCGGGACGGTCAAGTGATCGACGCCTTCCCGGAGTTCTACGGTCTGGCACTGCGGGTGGTGGCCCGTACGCTCTGGTCCACCGCGCTCGGGCCGGAGGACACCCGGGGCGTGGAGCGGGCCTTCGACACGGTGCTCAACGGGCTGTTCCGCCAGATGTTCCTGCCCGGGCCGCTGCGCCGCCTGCCGACCCCGGCCAACCGCCGCTACCGGTCGGCGCTGCGGCACCTGCACGAGGTGACCCGGCGGCTGGTCGCCGGGTACGACGGGAAGCCGGGGCCGGGGCCGGCGCCGGCGGGCGGCGCGGCGGCCCCGGGCGGGCTGGACCTGCTCGGCGCCCTGCTGGCGGCCCGGGACGAGGACGGCGGGCGGCTGGGCGAGGCCGAACTGCACGACCAGGTGATCACCGTGATGGCGGCGGGCACCGAGACGGTGGCCGCCACCCTGGTCTGGGTGTTCCACCGGCTGGCCCAACACCCCTCGGTGGCGCAGGAGTTGTACCGGGAGGTCGACGCCGTGCTGGGCGGCCGCCCGGCGGCCTGGGAGGACCTCCCCGCCCTCGCGCTGACCGACCGGGTGGTCACCGAGACCCTCCGCCTGCACCCGCCCGGCTGGCTGTTCACCCGGCTGACCAGCACCGGGACCGAACTGGCCGGGGTGCCGCTGCCGGCCGGCTCCACCCTGGTGTTCAGCCCGGCCGCGGTGGCCCGCGACCCGGAGGCCTTCCCGCACCCGCACGAGTTCCGCCCCGACCGCTGGCTGCCCGAGGAGGAGACGCCGCTCGCCCGCCAGGCGTTCACCGCCTTCGGCGCCGGGGCCCGCAAGTGCCTCGGCGACCTCTACGCCCGGACCGAGGCCACCCTGGCCCTGGCCACCGTGCTGAGCCGCTGGCGGCTCGAACCCGAGCCGGACGCCGACGTCCGCGCCGTGCCGCTCGCCACCGTGTACCGGCCCCGGCGGCTGCGGCTGCGCCTGACGGACCGTACGCCCGCGGCGGGCCCGGAGGAGCCGGGGGAGTCGGCGGAGTCGGTGTACAGAGGTGCGGAGGGGGCGCGCGGGGCATAGGCGATCAACTCGCGCACCACCATCCGCTCCGGGCGGCCGATCACGGTCTGACGGACGGTCAGCGACTGGTCCGCTCCGTCAGTCCCACCAGAACGTCCAGGCAGGGGAGTTGACGAGGGTGGCGGCGTGGCGGGCCAGCGTGTCGGCCCGCCCCTGCCGGAGCGTGCCCGGGCAGAAGGCGACGTGCTCGGCCGCCAGGTGCAGCGCCGCCCCCTCCGTCGCCGGGGGCGCTGCCACGCTCACCACCAGCCCCGTCGCGTCCGCCGAGACCAGCCGGGCCCCGAAGCGGTCCTCCCAGCTCGCCAGCACCGCGGCGTACGTGCCGGTGTCGTCCTCCTGCTCCGCCACCCCGTCCCAGCCCACCACTGCCAGCGCCTCGGCGCCCGACTCCGCCGGCACCAGCCCGAGGCGGCAGTGCGGCCGCCTCGCCAGCACCTCCCGGGCACAGCGCCCCGCGGCCTCCTCGGGGGACTCCCTCCGCACACCCCTCGGTGCCGGCCCCGGCCACCGCACCCCGAACGGCGCGGTCGTCCCCGGGTCGTCCTCCTCCCGCAGCCAGCTCTCCCACCAGCGGGCCAGCAGCCGCTGCGGGTCGTACAGGTCCGGCCGGGAGGCCCTGCCCGGCGACAACTCCCCGCCACCCCAAGGCCGGTAGCCCTCCTCGTCCGGATCCTCCGAGTCGAGCAGCAGTGGCCACAGCCCCGACCGCGGGTGCTCCGCCAGCAGCCGCTCCCACACCCGCGCCGTCGTGGGCCCCGCGCTCATCCAGAGCACCGGCCCGTCCCCGGCCCCGTACTCCTGCTCCACCGGCGCCCCGGGCGGCAGCAACGCCGCCACGTCCGCCAACAGTTCCGTGATCACCCGCCGCACGCTACTTCCGCCCGCCGACACCCCCGAGGGATTGCTCGAACGGATGTCCGTCGGTCGCGCTAGCGTGGCGCGATGCACCCGCTCCGGATCGTCAAGGGCGACGCCACCGCCCCGCAGGCCAAGGGCCCCAAGCTGATCGTCCACGTCTGCAACGACCTCGGCGGCTGGGGCAAGGGCTTCGTCCTGGCCGTCTCCCGCCGCTGGCCCGAGCCCGAGCGCGAGTACCGCCGCTGGCACCGCCAGCGGGCCCACAACGACTTCGCCCTCGGCGCGGTCCAGTTCGTCCCGGTCCGCCCGGACACCGAGGTCGCCAACCTGATCGGCCAGCGCGGCATCCGCACCGGCAGCGCCGGGGTCCCCGTCCGCTACGAGGCCCTGGAGCGCGGCCTCCACACCGTCGCGGCCCACGCCCTCGCCACCGGGGCCTCCGTCCACATGCCCCGCATCGGCTGCGGCCTCGCCGGCGGCAGCTGGGACCGCGTCGAACCCCTCGTCACCACCGCCCTCACCGACCGCGGGGTCGCGGTCACCGTCTACGACCACTGAGTTCAGGGGCCCTGCGGGTCGTGGACGCCGAGGTCGCGGACGACGGCGGCGAAGGCGCGGATCAGGTCGGTCTCGGTCTCGCCGCGCCAGACCAGGCCGAAGTCGAGGGGCGCCATGTCGGTGACGGGGAGGTAGGCGACGTCGGGGCGGGGCCAGAAGCGGCTGACGTGCCGGGGGAAGAGGTTGACGATCTCGCCGGAGCTGATGAGGGTGAAGGCGTCCTCCATGCTGTCGATGCGCGGGCCGCGCTCGATGGTCCGGCCCTTGGGGGTGTGGGGCGGGGTGAAGGAGTCCATCCAGTAGGCCGGGAGGTCGAGGTTGGACGAGGTCTGGAAGTCGCCGAGCATCTCCAGGCCGACCGAGCGGCGTCCGCCCAGGTCGTGGTCCAGGGAGACCGCCAGGACCCGGGACTCGGCGAGGAGTTGAGGGCCGGTCACCAGGTCGGGTTCGAGGACGGGGAGCCAGCAGACCAGGATGTCGACCTCGCCGTTGCGCAGGCCCGCGAAGGGTTCGGCGAAGGGGGCGTGGCGGATCTTGAGGCCCCACCGGGGGTGGCGGGTGCGGAAGGTCTCCCAGTAGGGGCGCAGGTCGTGGGCGTTGCCGGGGATCATGCCGATGCGCAGGACGTCGGTCTTGCCCTGGGCGGCGAGCCTGGCGCGTTCGAGGCTCTCGCGCAGGCTCCGGTAGACGGGTGCGAGGTCGTTGCGCAGCTGTTCGCCGGCCCGGGTGAGCCGGACGTTGCGGCTGTCGCGGAGGAAGAGTTCGGTGCCGATGGCGCGTTCCTGGGCCTTGATGGCCTGGCTGACGCGGGCGGTGGTGACGTGGAGGCGTTGGGCGGTGCGGCCGAAGTGGAGCTCCTCGGACAGCGTCAGGAAGATCTCGATGTCCCGCATTTCCATGGTGCCCACCCCGTTGACCAGCGGCTCGACCCCGTTCGAGCGCGAGTCACAGTGACACGTCGCGACCGCTGTGGCAAAGCGGGGACGGGCCGTCGGGGCGGTGGGGTTCCGCTCCGACGGCCCGGTGACGGTCCGTCAGCGTACGCACCGGGTCAGGAGGGCGGAGATCCCGGCCGTCCCGACCGGCCAGCTCGTGGGGGCGGGGAGCCCTCCGGCGCCGTGCCGCCGGTGCTGTTCCAGCGGGTCGGCATGGGAGGGGAGGCCGGTGCCGCCGAGCAGGCCGACGACGGCCATGGTGGCCACGACGAGGGCGAGTCTCTGCTTGAGGTCCACGGGTGGCCTTCCTGGTGCGGTGCGGTGGGGTGTACGGGGAGGCGTCAGGCGTGCGAGTCGGCGAGTTCGGCGGACTCGGCCGGCGGGGCCTCCGGGGTCTTGGTGCCGTGGGGCAGGACGACCAGGGCCACGACGGCCGCGGCCACCACGCCGACGGCGCTGACCACGAAGGTGGAGGACATCGCGGAGGTGAAGGCCTCACGAGCCTGGCCGGCCAGGCCCGTGTCGCCGAGGGCCAGGGCGTCGGCGATGGAGCGGCGGGCGGCGGCGGGCGCGGTGTCCGGCATCTCGGAGCCGTAGCGGTCGACCAGGATGCTGCCGAGGACGGCCACGCCGAGGGCGGCGCCGGCCTGCTGGATGGTGTCGTTGAGGGCGGAGCCGACACCGGCCTGCGCCGGCGGGATGGCGGCCATCAGGGTGGAGACGGCGGCCGGCATGGCGATGCCGCCGCCCGCGCCCATCAGGACCAGGGCCAGCGCGGTGGGCAGGAAGCCGTCCCCGGCGTCCAGGGTGCCGAGCACGCCGAAGCCGCCGGCGCAGAACAGCAGGCCGGTGACGACCATGGTCCGGTTGCCGAGCCTGGCACCGAGGGCGGCGCCGATGCCGTTGAAGACCAGGGAGGCGACGGCGAGCGGGATGAAGGCCAGGCCGGCCTCGGTCGGGGTGTAGCCGAGCACGAACTGGAGGTACTGGGTGAGCACCAGCAGCAGCCCGCCGTTGCCGATCTGAACCAGCGTCAGGGAGAGCGAGCCGCCGCTGAAGGTGCGGTCGCGGAAGAGCTGGAGCGGAACCATCGGGTGCGGCGTGCGCAGCTCCCAGGCGACGAAGGCGCCCAGGCCGAGGACGGTCACCGCGAGGGAAGGCAGCGAGAGGCCGTGCGGCAGCTCGATGATCGTCCAGACCAGGGCGGACATGCCGACCATCGAGAGCACGGCGCCGAGCGGGTCGGGCCGGGTCTGCGGGCCCTTGGACTCGGGCATCAGCACCAGCGAGGCGAGGATGGCCAGTGCGGCGATCGGCACGTTGATCAGGAACACCGAGCTCCACGAGTAGTGGGCGATCAGTGCGCCGCCCAGCACCGGCCCGCCGACTAGGCCGAGCATGGCGGCCGCGCCCCAGGCGCTCATGGCCTTGCGGCGCTCGTCCTCGTCGAAGACGGTGATCAGGATGGAGAGGGTGGAGGGCATGATCAGCGCGCCGCCGACGCCCATCACGGCGCGGGCGCCTATCAGTTGGGCCGGGTCGGTGACGTAGGTGGCGGCCAGCGAGGCCGCGCCGAACAGGGTCAGGCCGACGATCATCACCTTGCGGCGGCCGTACCGGTCGGAGAGGCTGCCGGAGGTCAGCAGCAGGCCGGCGAAGACCAGGATGTAGGAGTCCAGGATCCACTGGAGGTCCTGGCTGGTGGCGCCCAGGTCCTCGGCCAGCGGCGGGATCGCCACGGTGAGCACCATGTTGTCGATGACCAGGACCAGGGTGCTGAGGCACAGCACGATCAGGATCAGCCACCTGCGGGGATCGCGGTTCTGCATCGGAGCCTTTCGAAGGGGAAGCGGGGTGGGTCGGAAGGGGACGGGGTCAGGCACCGGCAGGCGGGAGCCACTGCACGAGCCGGACCAGGACGCCGTTGGGGTCGGTGAGTTCGAGCAACAGCTCGCCCCAGGGCTCGCGGCGCAGCGGGAGGGTGACGGCGGCGCCCTCGCGCCGCAGCCGCTCGTCCTCGACGGCCAGGTCCGTGACGGCGAGGGAGAGCGCCACCCGCACCGGCCCGGGGCCCGGCGGCAGTTCGAGGTCGCGCCGACAGAGCATCAGGTCCGGGGCGCCGTCGTCCCGGGCGAGGGCCACGGAGTCCTCGTCCACGAGCACCTCCCGGTAGCCGAGGTGAGTGGTGAAGAAGCGGCCGGAGGCGGCCGGGTCCGTGACGCTGAGCACCACGGCGGAGGTCAGGACGTGCAGGGGAACCGACCCCCCCGGGCTGCGGGGACGGGCATGCGGCACCACTCCTCATCTGCGGTTCTCCGGGACCGCACCAGCATTCCGGGGCCGGGGCGGGGGAACAACGACGGAAATCGCAACGGTCGTTAACCCAGGGGTTGACGAAGCCGGGGAGGCGGGACGGGCGTCAGGTACGTGCTCTCGGCCAAGACCGGCCGGGTGGTCCTCGACGAGCACGGCAACCCCGACCGGATCCTGCACGAGTGGACCGCCGACTCCACCGGGCGGGCCGTCGAGGGCAGCCTGCGGCGGCTGCGCACCGGCCGGCCGGACGTGGTCCGGGTGCACGACATCGCCCAGGACTTCCACGGCGGCCTCTGGCTGCGGAAGTTCGAGGAGGCCCGCACGGGTGCCGGGCCGAGCCGCGCGGGTCCGGACCGGTCGGCCCGGCCGCCCCGCTGCCCACCGGTGTCTGAACTCCCTACCGCCGCAAGGAGATTCCCCCGTGGCTTCCCTGCCCGTCAGCCGCGTCCTGCCCGCCACCCCGCAGCAGGTCCGGAACCTGATCGGCGGCTTCGACGCCCTGCCGGACCGAATCCCCCGCATCCCCGAGTCCGCCCGGTGGCCGGCCGGGAGGACCTCGCCGAGGTGCAGTGGTCCGGAGGCGCCGGCCGGGTGCCCGATTCCCCGCGCACCCGGCCGCGCCTCCCCCTACGCCGTACCGGGGCCGCCGCGGACGCCGAACCACTGCTCGGCGCCGAACTCCTCGAAGCGCTCCGCCTCTGTGAAGCCCAGCTTCTGCGCCAGGCGGACGGAGCGGAGGTTGGTGCTCTGGGTGCAGAGCACCACCGGCTCGCCGGGCAGCGCACCGGCCGACCAGTCGAGCACGGCCGCGCAGGCCTCGGTGGCGTAGCAGTGCCCCCAGGCGCGCGGCAGTAGGAGGTAGCTCAGCTCGGCCTCCCCGCCCTCGGGGCGCAGGCGGCCGGGGCGCCCGGCCTCGCGGCGGTCAACCGTGACGGTGCCGATCATCGCCCCGTTCAGCTCCACCACGAACTGTCCGGTCCGCTGCCCAGGCACCTCGGGCATCGCCTGCTCCAGCTCGGCCCGGGGCCGGGCGCCCCCGAGGTGCGCGAACACCTCGGGGAAGGAGAAGAGGTCCACGTACGCGGCCCGGTCGCCGGCCCGGGAGGGGCGGAGCACCAGGCGTTCGGTACGGATCGGGGCGGCCGCCCGACGGGGCCGAGGTGTCGTCCCGTCAGTCCGGCCGGTCCCGAGGGTTCTTGAGGGGGCGTCAGCCGAGAAAGTCCACCCGGTCGATCAGGCCGTCGCGGACCCGGTAGGCGACCAGGACGCGGACCGGGTCGGCGGCCACGCCGTGGGCCAGTTCGTGGTCCACCACCCACTCGCCCTCGGTGAGCCGGCCCAGGATCTCGGCCCGGCAGCGGGCGGCCGCGAACTGGCCGGCGTAGACCTCGCGCAGGGCCTCCCGGCCGCGCAGCGGGTCGGCGCCGCGGCGGGTGACCACCACGTCCTCGGCGTAGGTGGCGGCGAAGGCGTCGAGGTCGTGGGCGTTGTAGGCGGTGAGCTGACGCTCCACCACCTCCTGCGGATCGGTCACGGTCACGGCCTTCCGGTCGGGGCGGGCGATGGCCCCAGCCTAGGGAGGAGGGGTGTTCGTCCGGAAGTACCGGACGGCGGGCGGGGGCGTACTGCGGACGCAGTACGGCGGATGCCTGCGCAGGGACGACGACGGGGGAGGGGGCGGGCGCGAAGGATGGGGGACGCTGCGGGCGGACCGTACCGGGATGGTGGCGGGCCGCTCGCGGCGCGTTCCCGAGTCCGTGCACCGAACGTCCGTGCACCGAACCCGAAGGAGGCCGCACCCCCGTGGCCACGTTCCTGTACCGCTTGGGCCGTTGGGCCTTCGACCGGCGCAAGGCGGTGACGCTGATCTGGGTCGCCGTGCTGGCGGTGGCCGGAGTGCTCGCGGCCAAGGCGCCCGCCGCGCCCGACGACGGCTTCGCGATGCCCGGCACGGAGGCGCAGCGGGCCTTCGACCTGATGAACGAGCGCTTCCCCGGCGGCCACGCGGACGGTGCCCAGGCCCGTCTGGTGTTCGTGGCCCCGGGTGGGCAGAAGATCACCGCGGGGCCGGCCAAGGAGGCCGTGGAGCGGACGGTCGCCGAGCTGGCGCACGCCGAGCAGGTGACCGGCGCGGTCGACCCGTTCCGGGCCGGGACCGTCTCCCAGGACGGCAGTACCGCCTACGCCACCGTCAGCTACGCGGCCAAGGCGGGCAAGCTCTCCGAGGGCGCCACCACCGCGCTGGAGCAGGCTGCCCAGCACGGCCGGGACGCCGGGCTGGAGGTCGAGATCGGCGGTACCGCGCTGATGGCGGAGCCCGAGGCCGGCGGCAGCAGCGAGGCGATCGGCATGGCGCTCTCCGCCGTCGTGCTGGTGATCACCTTCGGTTCGCTGCTGGCGGCCGGGCTGCCGCTGCTCACCGCGCTGCTCGGGGTCGGCCTCGGGATGGCGCTGATCACCGCGCTGGGCAGCGCGCTCGGGCTCTCGGCCACCACCGGGACGCTGGCGATGATGCTGGGCCTGGCGGTCGGCATCGACTACGCGATGTTCATCGTCTCCCGCCACCGGGCCGAGCTGGCCGAGGGCCGGGAGCTGCGCGAGGCGGCCGGCCGGGCGGTCGGCACGGCCGGGTCGGCGGTGGTGTTCGCCGGGCTGACGGTGGTGATCGCGTTGGCGGGGCTCTCCGTGGTGGACGTCCCGATGCTCACCAAGATGGGCCTGGCCGCCGCCGGGACGGTGGTGATCGCGGTGCTGGTGGCGCTCACCCTGGTGCCCGCGCTGCTCGGCTTCCTCGGCCACCGGGTGCTGCCGCGCAAGGTCCGCAAGGGCGCGGCGAAGGGCACGGCGGCGGGCGGGGGCGAGAACGGCGGCGCCCGCTGGGCCCGGTTCGTGCTCCGCCGCCCGCTCGCCGTGCTGCTCGGTGGTGTGATCGGCCTCGGCGTGCTCGCGGCCCCCGCCCTCGACCTGCGGATGGGCCTGCCCGGCGACGAGTCCAAGCCCACCTCCACCACCCAGCGCCGCGCCTACGACCTGCTCTCCGAGGGCTTCGGCCCGGGCTTCAACGGCCCGCTCACCCTGCTGGTCGACGCCAAGGGCGCACCCGACCCGAAGGCCGCCGCCGACGCGGTGGCGAAGACCGTCTCCGGCCTGCCCGGGGTGGCCGCGGTCGCCCCGCCGGTGTTCAACCCGGCCGGGGACACCGCGCTGGTCAACGCCGTCCCGAAGACCGGTCCGGCCGAGGAGGCGACCAAGGACCTGGTCACCGCGATCCGCGGCCACGCGGACGGGCTGAAGGCCGGGACCGGCGCGACCGTCCTGGTCAGCGGCACCACCGCGATGAACATCGACGTCTCGCAGAAGCTCACCGACGCCCTGCCGGTCTACCTCGCCGTGGTGGTCGGCCTGGCCGTGCTGCTGCTCCTGCTGGTGTTCCGCTCGGTGCTGGTCCCGCTGAAGGCGGCGCTCGGCTTCCTGCTCTCGGTGGCCGCCGCGCTCGGCGCCGTGGTCGCGGTCTTCCAGTGGGGCTGGCTGGCGAGCCTGATCGGGGTCGAGCAGACCGGCCCGGTGATGAGCATGATGCCGATCTTCCTGGTCGGGGTGGTCTTCGGCCTGGCCATGGACTACGAGGTCTTCCTGGTCACCCGGATCCGCGAGGGCTTCGTGCACGGGGAGAGCCCGGACGAGGCCATCGTCACCGGGTTCCGGCACAACGCCCGGGTGGTCACCGCCGCGGCCTTCATCATGATCGCGGTCTTCGCCGGGTTCATCGGGATGAGCGAGCCGATGATCAAGATGATGGGGCTGGGCCTGGCCGCGGCCGTCGCCTTCGACGCCTTCGTGGTCCGGATGGCCATCGTCCCGGCCGTGCTCGCCCTGCTCGGCCGCCGCGCCTGGTGGCTGCCGCGCCGGCTCGACCGGGTGCTCCCGGACGTGGACGTCGAGGGCAGCAGGCTCCACGCCGCCGGACCCGCGCCCGCCGGGGAGCGGCAGCGGGAGCCGGAGCCGGCCCGCGTCTGACCGTGTGAAACGCCCTCCGCTCCCGGCCTTCGGCCCGGGGGCGGAGGGCTACCGTTGGCAGCCAGGACCACCCCTTCCGACCGGAGCGCGATACCCGTGAGCGACCTGTGGCGGCGTCTGCGCCGCGACCACCCCCGGCTGCTCGACGCCGTGGGCGGCACCACCCTGGTCGCGGTCGTGGCGCTGGGCGTGACGGTGGAGCAGCACGGCGGCCGGTACGAGGCCCCGGCCCCCGGCACCGCGCTGATCGCCGCCCTCTCCACCGCCGCCGTCTTCCTGCACCGCAGGTACCCGCGCGCGGTGGTCCTGGTCACCCTGCTCTGCACCACCTTCCTGACCGCCACCAGCACCAAGATCAGCCCCGCGCTGGCCACCCCGCTGCTGCTGGCCCTCTACTTCCTCGCCGTGCGCACCGACCGCACCACCGCGCTGCGCGCCTCGCTGGTCACCGCCGTCCTGCTCACCGGCATGACCCTGGCCTTCGGCCCCGGCGGCCCGATCGCCGAACGGCTGGGCGTGCTCGCCTGGTCACTGCTGCCCGGCGCCCTCGGCGACTCCATCCGCAGCCGCCGGGAGCAGCTGGCCGCCATCGAGGAGCGGGCCGAGCGGGCCGAGCGCACCCGGGAGGAGGAGGCCCGCCGCCGGGTCGCCGACGAACGCGTCCGGATCGCCCGCGACCTGCACGACGTGGTCGCCCACCACATCGCCCTCGCCAACGCCCAGGCCGGCATCGCCGTCCACCTGATGGACCGTCACCCCGACCGGGCCCGCGAGGTGCTCAGCCACCTCACCGAGGCGACCGGCTCCGCCCTCCAGGAGCTGCGCGCCACCGTCGGACTGCTGCGCAGCACCGAGGAGCCCGCCCCGCTCGAACCCGCCCCCGGCCTCGACCGGCTCCCCGAGCTCCTGCAGGCCTTCGAACGGGCCGGCCTCCCGGTCCGGCTCACCGTCGAGGGCGAGGCCCGCCCGCTCTCCCCGGGCATCGACCTGACGGCCTACCGGATCCTCCAGGAGTCGCTGACCAACGTCGCCAAGCACGCCCGCGGCGCCGAGGCCCGGATCACCCTCGCCCACGGCCCCGGCCGCCTCACCCTCACCGTGGCCAACGGCCGCCCCGCGCCCGGCGGCCGCGCCGCGCTGCCCGTCACCGGGCCCGGGGGCGGGGGCGGCTTCGGCCTGATCGGCATGCAGGAACGGGCCGCCGCCGTCGGCGGCCGCCTGAGCGCCGGCCGCCGCCCGGACGGCGGCTTCCTGGTCACCGCCGAACTGCCGCTGCGCACCGGCAACGTGACCGCCCTGGACGAAGAGACCCCGCTCACCGGGAAGGACGACCCCGCATGACCATCCGCGTGCTGCTCGCCGACGACCAGGCCCTGCTCCGCGGCGCCTTCCGGATGCTGATCGACTCCGAGGAGGACATGGAGGTGGTCGGCGAGGCCGCCGACGGCCGCCAGGCGGTCGAACTGGCCCGCGCCACCAAGCCGGACCTGGTCCTGATGGACATCCGGATGCCCGGCTCCGACGGCCTCGGCGCGACCGCCGAGATCTGCGCCGACCCGGAGCTCGCCGGCACCCGGGTGCTCATCCTCACCACCTTCGAGGAGGACGAGTACGTCGCCCGGGCCCTGCGCGCCGGGGCCGGCGGCTTCCTCGGCAAGGGCGCCGCACCGGCCGAACTCCTGGCCGCCGTCCGCACGGTGGCGGCCGGTGAGGCGCTGCTCTCGCCCGCCGCCACCCGCGCCGTCATCGACCGCCTGCTCGCCCAGCCCGGCCCGGCCCCGGCCGTCGTCCCGTCCGAGCGGCTCGCCGTCCTGACCGCCCGCGAACGCGAGGTCATGTCGATGGCCGCCACCGGCCTCACCAACGAGGAGATCGCCGAACGGATGGTGGTCAGCCCCTTCACCGTCCGCACCCACGTCCACCGGGCGATGGCCAAGCTCGACGCCCGTGACCGCGCCCAACTCGTCGCCATCGCCTACCGGTCCGGCCTGGTCCCGCCCACCGGCTGACCCGCCGGCCCGGCCGGGCGGTGCGTCCGGTGGTGCGCCGGGCGGTGCGCCTGACGCTGCGCCGGGCGGTCCCGCCGAGGGCCGGGGGCCGCCGAGGTGCTGGAATGTCCTGGTGGACGATCACCCCGAGCCCCCGACCCGGCGCGTCTTCGTGGCGCTCGCCCCGCCCGACGAGGCCAAGGACGAGCTCGCCCGGGCCCTCGGACCCGCCTACGCCGCCCACCCGCAGCTGCGCTGGAACCGCATCGAGGACTGGCACATCACCCTGGCCTTCCTCGGCGAACTCCCCAGCACCACCGTCCCGTCGCTGCGCGCCGCCCTCTCCGGCACGGCCGCCTCCCGCCCCGCCCTGCGGCTCTCCCTGCGCGGCGGCGGCCACTTCGACGAGCGCCTGCTCTGGAGCGGCATCGACGGCGACCTGGACGGCCTCCACCGGCTCGCCACCGAGGTCCGCGCCCTGGTGCGGTCCTGCGGCGTGGACTTCCCCGACCGCCCGCTGCGCCCCCACCTCACCCTGGCCCGCGCCCGCCGCGACGACCGCACCAGCGTCCCCGAGGCCGCCGCCACCCTGGCCGCCTTCACCGGCCGGGCCTGGCCCACCGACCGCCTCCACCTGGTCGGCAGCAACATCGGCCGAGGCCCCGGCCGCATCTACTACCGCGACATCGAGGCCTGGCCGTTCGCCGGCCCGTTCGCCGGCCCGTCGTGACGGTCCGTCAGCCGTAACCGCGGACCCGGACGACGCCGTCGGCGTCGGGCAGCACCGCGTCGGGCAGTGCCCCGGGCCCCTCCGGCACGAGGGCCAGCCGGACCGCCCCGTCGAGCACGGCGGTGTCCTCGGCGTCCTCGAGGTCGACCCAGCACCCGCTGAGCACCCCGCCGGGGTGCTCGACCAGCAGGTGGTGGTAGCCCTCGGGGTCGAGCCCGCCGAGGACCTCCGCCGGAGCGGCGCCGAACAGCGAGGGCCAGGCGGAGAGCCGCGACCGCGGCACGAGGCGGGCGCGGACGGCCGCCACGTCGCCCTCGGCCTCCAGCCGGTGCCAGCGTGCCGCGCTCCCCGCGAAGTACTCCTGGAGCAGCCGTACCCCGCCCGCCGCGACCGCGCGCTCCAGCCGCTCCCAGTACGCCGCGTCGGCCGGCACCTCGGAGGCGCTCCCGTCCGGCTCGGGGGCGTACGGCGACTCGTCGAGGGGCTCGGGGAAGAGGCCGAGCTCCCGGGCCCGTTCGACCCCGGGGCCCACCGGACCGGCCGTGCCGACGTACATGTACAGGTCCCACCCGACGTGCACGAAGAAGCGGTCACCGGCCTCCAGGCGGCACCACCCGCCGCTCTCCCGCAGCATCGCCCGGACCAGTTCGATCCCGGTGGCGAGGTCCACCTCGGCGCCGTCGTGGAAGCCGGTCGGCTCCGCGAACAGGCCGGCCGCACCGGTCCGTTCCGCGGCCGGCCCGCTCCAGTCGTCGACCGCGGTCCCACCCGGGTCACGGACCGTCAGCCGCTCCACCCCGGCAGCCCGGGCGAAGGCCGCGGCGGTCTCCAGGTACGCGGCCTCGATCGGGCCCTCGTCGCAGTCGACGTCGAGCGGGCCCACGTACCAGCCGTTCTCGTCGCGGTCGGCGGGGTCGTACTTGGTCACTCGGTGGACGCGGAGCTCGGGCATCCGGCCATCGTAGGACCCGCCCCGCACGGGGCCGCGCCCGCCACCCATCGAGCGGGCGCGGCCCCGTGCGCGGCGTGACGCCGGGTCAGCCGCCGAGGACGCCGCCCTTGTGGAACTGGTCGACGGGGGCCTCGCTGCAGGCGTTCTTGTTGCCCCACACGCCCGCGACACCGGTCGGGTTGGCGGCCAGGCAGCGCAGGTCGGCGTCGACCAGCGGGGCGCCGTTGCTGTTGATCACGCCGTTCTGGGAGCCGACGAGGGTGTCGCCGAAGTGGTTGCCGAAGGTGCCCTCGCCGGCGGTGGTCTCGCCGTCGCCGTGCATCTGGTACGAGCTGATGGCGCCCTGGGCGCTCTCGTGGGTCTCCATGCCCATGCACTCGGCGGCGGTGGCGGGGGCGGCGACGGCGACGGTGGCGGACACGGCCAGGGCGGTGCCGGACAGGACCTTCTTCAACATGGTCGTTTCTCCTTGCGGTACTGGATGGTTGAGGGAGAGGGAGGGGGTTCGGTGCCCGGGGGGTCAGCCGCCGAGGACGCCGCCCTTCTGGAACTGGGCGACCTGCTCCTCGGTGCAGGCGTTCTCGTTGCCCCACACGCCGGCCACGCCGGTCGCGTTGGCCACCGCGCAGCGCAGGTCGGCGTCGACCAGCGGGGCGCCGTTGCTGTTGACCGCGCCGTTCTGCGAACCGGCCAGGGTGTCGCCGAAGTGGCTGCCGTAGGTGCCCTCCGCCACCGCCGGGCTCGCGATCGAGACCGCGGCGGACAGGGCCAGCACGGCCCCGCTCAGAACCTTCTTCACGTGGTGCTCCTGGTCGTCCGGGCCCCGGGTGGCGCCCTTGCACAGACCGGAACGAGCTAATCGGGCGGAGGTGACTTGACGGACATCCGTTCGGCGCAAGGGCTCATGCGTTCGGCGGACCGTTCCTGCGCCGCCCGAGCTAATCGACGGTGACCCACCGACTCGATCGCCGTTGCGACTGTCGACGCACCGTCAACCTCCCTCCCGCAGACCGGAGAAGAAGCTCATGAAGAAGTTCCTGGCCGGCGCCGCGCTCGCCGTCTCCGCCTCGGTCTCCCTCACCGGGACCGCCACCGCCACCGCCGCCTCGACCATGGGCGCGGACACCAACGACAACGCCCGCCAGGCCATCGACGCCTACCGCATGTACGAGAACGGCGGCCCCTCCGAGGGCACCTTCGGCAACCACTTCGGCGACACCCTCGTCGGCTCCCAGAACGGCGTCATCAACAGCAACGGCGCCCCCCTGGTCATGGTCGACCTGCGCTGCGCCGTCCCCAACGCCACCGGCGTCGGCGCCGACTTCGGCAACAAGAACGCCTGCAGCAACGCCCCCGTCGACCAGTTCCAGAAGGGCGGCATCCTCGGCGGCTGACCGGTCGGCGCTCTGGCCGGCGCCCCGAGCGGCATGCACAAGAGGTGTTGCACAACACCTCTTGTGCATGCCAGGATCGCCGTATGACAGAGGATCAGATCAAGAACTCCGAACGCCTCTCCGCCCTGGCCCACCCCCTCCGCCGCCGCCTCGCGGACATCCTCCGGGCCTACGGCCCCGCCACCGCCAGCACGCTCGCCGAGCGCACCGGCCAGGCCGTCGGCAACGTCAGCCACCACCTGCGGGTGCTGGGCGCCGCCGGGATCATCGAGGAGGCCCCCGAACTCGCCCGCGACAAGCGCGAACGCTGGTGGCGCCGCTCCTCGGAGAACCTCTCCTGGAACCGCAGCGACTTCGCCTCCGACCCGGCCGCCGCGCTCGTCTCCCAGACCGTCCAGTCGATGCTGCTGGACCGGCACACCGCCGCCGCGCGCGAGTGGCTGCTCGGCGAGCAGTCCGAGGAGTGGGTGGACACCTCCTTCGTCGCCGACCGCTGGCTGATGCTCACCCCGGAGGAGCTGGAGGAGATGGCGCGGGAGATCATCGCGGTCCAACTCAAGTGGGGGACACGGGAGATCCCGGACGACGGGCGCGAGCGCCAGTCGGTCCTGGTCTTCTCCTACGGAATGCCGGCCCAGCCGTGACCACCACCTCCACCCCCGCCTCCCTCGCCCCCGCCCCGCCGCACCTCCCGCACGCCGCACGCGACTTCCGCCTGTTCTGGTTCGGCGAGACCGCCAGCAGGATCGGCAGCGGCATCAGCGGCGTGGCCGTGCCGCTCGCCGCCGTCACCGTGCTCGACGCCTCCGCCTTCCAGGTCGGCGTGCTCACCGCGATGACCTGGCTGCCCTGGCTCCTGGTCGGCCTGCCCGCCGGCGCCTGGGTGGACCGGATGCCCCGGCGCCCCCTGATGGCCGGCTGCAACCTGCTGTCGGTCCTCCTGCTCGTCAGCGTCCCGGCCGGCTCCTGGCTGGGCGTGCTCTCCTTCACCCAACTCGCCGTCACCGCACTGCTGCTGGGCACGGCCGGCGTCTTCTTCCAGGCCGCCTACCAGGTCTACCTGCCCTCGCTCCTGCCCGCCGACCGACTGGCCGCGGGCAACGCCAGGATGCAGGGCTCCGAAGCCTTCGCCCAGGTCGCCGGCCCCGGCCTGGCCGGGGCGATCACCCAGGCCCTGGGCGTCCTCGGCGGACTGCTCGCCGACGCCGCGACCTTCGTGGTCTCCACCGTCTGCCTGCTCTCCATCCGCTCGAAGGAGGCACCGGTCGAGCGCCGGGAGAACACCACCCTCGGCCGCGACATCCGCGAGGGCCTGCGCTTCGTCGCCCACGACCCGTACCTGCGGGTCTTCGCCCTCTTCGGCGCCCTCTTCAACCTGGCCTTCATCGCCTACCAGGCCGTCCTGGTCGTCTTCCTGATCCGTGAACTCCGCCTCCCCACCGGCCTGGTGGGCCTGCTCCTGATGGGCATCAGCGTCGGCGGCGTGATCGGTGCGACCCTGGCCACCCGGATCGCCGCCCGCCTCGGCACCGCCCGCGGCCTGCTGACCGCCCTCTTCGCCACCGTCCCGGCCGCCCTGGTCATCCCGCTCGCCGCCCCCGGCCCCCGGCTCTCCCTGCTCGTCGCCGGCGGCCTGCTGATCGGCCTCGGCACCGTGGTCAGCAACGTCATCCGCGGCAGCTTCCGCCAGCTCTACACCCCGCGCCCACTGCTCGGCCGGGTCAGCACCGGCATGATGTTCCTCAACTTCGGCACCATCCCCCTGGGCGGCCTCCTCGGCGGCACCCTCGCCGAGACCATCGGCCTGCGCCCCACCCTCTGGCTGGTCGCCGCCGTGATGGCCGCCTCCCCGCTGACCCTCCTGATCGGCCCCCTCAAGTCCCGCCGCGACCTGCCGACGGCCCCGGTCCGCTGAACGGCGGGGGTCGGACGGCGGGCGCGGTGGGACATTACTTGTCAGTAATGTCAGGGCGTCCCGGCGGTGAACCACGCACCAACCGCCATGTTCTGAAGGATCGTCACGTGTCCCGACCCGGCCGCGCCCTGCGCACCGTCCTCGCCACCACCGCCTCCGCCGCCCTCCTGACGGTCGTGCCGGCCGTGCCCGCCAGTGCCGACTCCGGCGGGGCCGGGGGCACCGCCCACCTCGACGCCGTGGAGCGCGTCCTGCGGGAGGTGTCGCCCGGGCTGGAGGGCACCGTCTGGCAGCGCACCGAGGGCAACAGCCTCGCCGGGACGGCCGGGGACCCGGCGGGCTGGCTGCTCCAGACGCCCGGGTGCTGGGGCGACGCCACCTGTGCCGACCGGCCCGGTACCCGCGCGCTGCTCGCGAAGACGACCGCCGACGTCGCCGCCGCCACCCGCACGGTCGACGTCTCCACCCTGGCGCCGTTCCCCGAGGGGGGCTTCCAGGACGCCCTGGTGGCCGGCCTCAAGGCCTCGGTCGCGGCCGGCCACCGCCCGGTGGTGCGCATCCTGGTCGGTGCGGCGCCGGTCTACCACGCCAACGTCCTGCCCTCCCGCTACCGCGACGAGCTGATCGCCAAGCTGGGCCCGGCGGCCTCGTCGGTCAGCCTCAACATCGCCTCGATGACCACCTCGCGCACCGCGTTCTCCTGGAACCACTCCAAGCTCCTGGTGGTCGACGGACGCACCGTCATCGCCGGTGGCATCAACGGCTGGAAGAACGACTACCTCGACACCGCCCACCCCGTCACCGACGTCGACCTCGCGCTGACCGGCCCCGCCGCCACCTCCGCCGCCCGCTACCTGGACACCCTCTGGGAGTGGACCTGCAGCCGGACCGGCGTCTTCGACATGGCCTGGTTCGCCTCCTCCGACGGCGGCGCCTGCCGCCCGTCGATGGAGCGCGAGCTCAACCCCGTCGCATCCGCCACCGGGACCGTCCCGGTGATCGCCGTCGGCGGCCTCGGCGTCGGGATCAAGGACAAGGACCCCCGGTCCGCGTACCGGCCCGCGCCGGTGAGCGGAGCGGCGGACGCCAAGTGCGGCCCGCTCACGCTCTCCGACAACACCAACGCCAACCGCGACTACGAGACGGTCAACCCCGAGGAGAACGCCCTGCGCGCCCTCATCGGCAGCGCCCAGCGGCACGTCGAGATCTCCCAGCAGGACGTGAACGCCAGCTGCCCGCCGCTGCCCCGCTACGACGCCCGCCTCTACGACCTGCTCGCGGCCAAGCTGGCGGCCGGCGTCAAGGTGCGGATCGTGGTCAGCGACCCGGCCAACCGCGGCGCCGTCGGCAGCGGCGGCTACTCGCAGATCAAGTCGCTCGCCGAGATCAGCGACCTCCTCAAGGCCCGGCTGACCGGCCTGACGGGTGATCAGGCCCGCGCCACCGCAACGATGTGCGGCAACCTCCAGCTCGCCACCTTCCGTGCCGCCCCCACCGCCACCTGGGCCGACGGCCGCCCGTACGCGCTGCACCACAAGCTGGTCGCGGTCGACGACTCGGCCTTCTACATCGGCTCCAAGAACCTCTACCCCGCCTGGCTCCAGGACTTCGGCTACATCGTCCAGGACCGCACCGCCGCCGCCCAGCTCGACCGCGACCTGCTGGCCCCCGAGTGGCGGTACTCCCAGGCCACCGCGACCGTCGACTGGGCCACCGGGACCTGCCGCGCCTGACCCGCCTGGCCCGACTGACCCGCCTGACGCCCCCGGACCGTCTCCGGTGCCGTTGCCCCTCGGGACGCGTACTGCTGCCCGAACGACTCTTCCCTTTTCGGGGTTGTCAAGGTGCTGCGGCCCGGAGACGGGTCTTTTCCGATTCCCTTCACCCGCTCGTCGCCTGTGTTGCCCTTCGGCAGTACCCCGTGGTCACGCGGGACGGATTGATTGACGTGCGCTCGCGCGCTGTTCTGTCGGTCAACTGTCTTTTAGGGGTACGGGTCCACGATGGCTGTCGAACTCCCGGAGCCCCTGCAGTGGGTCCTGATGCTGCTCGCCGGTTCGCGTTGGCCCGAGGGCGACGAGGACCTGATGCGGGACATGGCGCGTCGTTGGCGGTCGGCCGCCGAGAGCGTGGACGAGGGCGGGCGGGCCGCCGATTCGGCGATGAAGCGCGCGCTGGACGGTCAGCAGGGCGCGGCGATGGACGAGTTGGCGAAGAAGTGGGAGACGCTCACCCTGCCGGTGGACGGTTCCAAGCCCGGTTTCTTCCCCGGCATGGTCAAGGCCTGCAATTCGATGGCCGACAGTCTGGAGGCGATGGCCAACTCGACCGAGACGGCGAAGATCTCGATCGTGGCGCAGTTGGGCATCCTGGCTTTCGAGATCGCCACGGCGGAGGCGGCGGCGCCGGTGACGGCGGGTGCGTCGTTGGCGGCGATCCCGGTGGCGATCCAGGCCAGCAAGATGACGGTCCAGCAGATCCTGAAGAAGCTGGCGAAGGAGATCATCGTCCTGGCGTTGAAGGAGGCCTTCCAGGAGGTCGCCATCAACCTGCTGGCGCAGTCGATCCAGCTCGCGGCGGGTAACCGCAAGGAGTTGGACGGCAAGGAGTTGGGGATGAGCGCGGCCGGTGGTGCCATCGGTGGCGCCGCGGGTGGTGTGCTGGGCAAGGGACTTGGTGCGGCGGGCAACAAGCTCATCGGCAAGAACATGGACCGGCTGCCGGCCCAGATGGTCGAGGGCGCCATCACCGACGTCGGTGCTGACGCGTTCACTCAGTTCGCCCTCACCGGTGAGGTCGACGCGGGTCAGCTCGGTGGCTCCGCGCTGAGCGGCGCGGGCAGCCCGGCCATCATGCGGGGTGCCTCCGCGCTCAAGGGCAAGTTCAACTCCTCGGACATCCCGGACGCCTCCGACTTCACCGGGGGCGGCACCGACGGTCCGGGGGCGGGCGGTACGGGCGGCACGGCCAGCGCCGGCTCCGGGGGCGGCACTGCGGGCGACTCGGGTTCCGGTGCGGGTGCGGGCAACAGCTCGTCCGGAAGCGAGAGTTCGAGCGACAGCGGTGGCTCGACCGGTGACCACGGGCCGACCCCGGGCAAGCCCGGGAGCAACGGGAACGACGCCGACGTCGACCCGTCGATGCTCTCCCCGATCGGCAGCGACGGCCACCACACCCGTGGCGGCGGCGACTTCGACGCTCCCGCCTCGCGCGGACCGGCGGCGGACGGCGGCACTCCCCAGACCCCGACGCCGCGCAACCCCGACGCCCCGCGCACCTTCGCCGCCCCCAGCCACGACACCACCGTCCCCACCCCGGAGACCGCCCCGTACCAGGGACCCACCTCCGCCACCCCGCGCACGGACGCCGCGCCCCACCTGGCCCCCTACGAGCCGCCGGCCCAGCGCAGCGCCCCGGACACCACCCCCACCCCGTCGGTACCGACCGCGCACACCGAGAGCCCCGCACCGCGGACCGAGGCCCCGACGCCGCGCGCCGAGAGCCCCGCACCGCCGCACGTCGAGACTCCGACCCCGCGCGCCGAGGCCCCCGCACCGCGGACCGAGACCGCGCCGACCCCGTCGCACGAGTCCACCCCGTCCCAGGACAACCGCCCCTCCCCGCACGAGAGTTCCAGCACGCCGACCTCCTCCGCCCCGCCGCGGGGCGACGGCGCCCCGAACCCCGGCCACCCCACCGGCAGCACCGCGGGTGCGCCGCACCCCGAGGGAGTCCGTCTGGCGAGCGGTGGCCCCGCCGCCGTGCGGGCACCGTCCCACGACACCGCCCCGTCCACCCCTGACGCCCCGTCGGTCCCGCCCGCCCGGTCCGCCGACAGCCCGGTCCAGACGTCGAACGGCCCCGGCGTCCCCGTGGCGTTGGGCCCCGTCAACGGCGGCCGCCGCGGCGCCGGCCCGCAGCCGGCGCCCGCCGCCCCGCCCACCCGGCCCAAGGCCGAACCGGTCGCGCCCCCGGCGCCCACCCCCGCCAACCCGACCCGCCCGCGCCCCGAACGCGGCGCCCCGCCCACCGACTCCACGCCCGACAGCGCGCCGATCGACAGTGCGCCCACCGACACTGCGCCCACCGACAGTGCCCCCGCCCCCGAGGCCCCGCCGGCACTCCGCCCGCCCGCCACGGCCGGACGCCCCCTGGGTGGCGAGGGCGGTCTGACCGAGCCGACCGGTCAGGACCTCGAACGCCTCAAGCAGGCACTGCCGCCGCGCGACGGGGACGACCCCCACCCCGACCCCGACCCCGGCTCCGACAAGGGCGACTGGATCGCCGCCATCAACGGCGACGGGCCCGAGGCCCCCGGCCGGACCAACAACTGCGTCGACACCACCCTCGCCTTCCTCGACACCTACCACGGCAACCCCACCCCCGCCGCCGCGCGGACCCCCGACCCCGACGCCGACGGCAACCCCTCCGCGCTCGGCGAGCGCAACGGCCGCGACCGCATCGAGAACAACCTCGGCGCCCGCTTCACCGACCTCGGCGACGGCCCCGCCGCCTTCGACCGGTTGAAGCAGACCCTCGTCAAGAGCGGCCACGGCTCCGCGGCCGCCATCACCACGGTCGACGCCGACGGCCGCTCGCACGCGTGGAACGCCGTCAACCACAAGGGCACCGTCACCTACGTCGACGCCCAGACCGGCCGTCGCAGCAACGAGCCCCTCCACCAGGGCGAGAACGGCGTCTTCGCCATCCCCCTCGGCCCCGACCGCTCGCCCGTCACCCCCGAACCCCACGCCGACCCCGACCACGACCCCGCCACCGAACGCCGCGCCCCCGAACGCCCCGCCGCCGACACCGGCTTCCCCTCGCCCGGGCCACGCGTGGCGGTGTACGGGGACGGCCTCTGCCTGCTGCGCTCGCTCGTCGTGAGCGCGCCCGACCTGACGGGTGGTCCGCCGGCGGCGCAGGGCAGCTCCGCGCAGCAGCTGAAGTCCCGGGTCCGTGACCACTTCGACGGGCTGGCCCCGCAGGCCTGGCCGCTGGAGATCGTCTCCAACTACCGCGGCCAGCTGCCCAGTCGGCCCGACCTGACCAAGGACGACCTGCTCGCGTACCTCCCCGAGGACGTCCGCAACGACTACGGGCAACTGCCGCTCCCCGACCTGCGGGAGATCGTGGTCGGGCACATCACCGAGAGCGCGCCGCCGCCGACACCGGAGGAGCGGGCCGGTCTGCTCGAGACGGTGGACCAGTGGGCGAGCCGCTGGGGCACGCCGCAGGGCGAGATGCTGCCGGCCGCCGCGGCCCACGCACTCGGCCTCCGTCTACGGGTGGTCAACCACGACGGCGTCCCCCTGGCCGTCTTCGGCCCCAACACCGGCCAACCGGTGACGGTGTATCACCGGGGCAACCACTACGACGGCAGCGGACCGTCCCCGGTCGCCGGAGGCCACGAGTCCGCCGCCCCGAAGCCCGTCACCGCTGCTTCGAAGCCTGCTCCCGCCGCCGAGTCCGAGTCCGAGACCAAGCCGAAGGACGACGAGAAGCCCAAGGACCTGCCCGAGGACAAGCCCGAGAAGGACGCCGAGGACAAGCCCGAGGAGAAGTCTGAGGACAAGCCTGAGAAGGACGCCGAGGAGAAGTCTGAGGACAAGCCTGAGAAGGACGCCGAGGAGAAGTCTGAGGACAAGCCCGAGAAGGACGCCGAGGACAAGCCCGAGGAGAAGTCTGAGGAGACGTCCGAGGACAAGTCCGAGCAGCCGAAGCAGGACCCCGATGCCCCTCGTCCGATCGCCGGAAACGATCTGGTGGTCGGCCTCAACAAGAACGAGCAGGCCGTCCGGGACCAGGTCATCGCCGTCCTCACCGAGTCGGTCCCGGGTGACCGCGCCGTGGTCCGGGCCTTCGCCGACGCCCACTTCAGCCCGGCGACGCTGCGTCCGATGGTCAGTGCGCTCTCCCGCGGCGAGACGGTGACCGTCCCCTTCGAGGGCGACGGGTTCAGCGGCAGCATCAAGCTGAGCGGTGCCGTCACCAAGTCGGTGCCCGGGTCGACCCAGAAGATCGAGTTCGAGAACGGCGCCGACCGCACGGTCTCCCTCGGCAGCACCCAGAGCTCCCAACTGGGGCTCAACATCGGCATTCAGACCCGCCAGTCGACCAGTATCGTCGACCCCGCCCAGCTCGCCGGCTACTTCCACGACCGTGGCCAGAGCCGGGTCAAGGTCGACCTCGGCGGCATGGTGGCGCGGACCAAGACCTCCGTGAACGCCCAGATGTACGACTCCACGATGAAGCTGGAGCTCGACTTCGGCGGCCTGCGCCACGGCGGCAAGCCGGTGCACCCCGAAGCCGGCAAGGACACCAGCACGGTGGACCTCGGTGTGACCGTCGCGGTGCCCAAGGTGCCCGACGCGCTGGCCGACAAGGATCTCCGGACGGCGCCGCCGCGACTGCAGGGCGGCCGGATCGGCGGTCAGGAGGTGGTGCTGGACCTCTCCCCGAAGGGCGGGCCCCAGGGCGGGCGGCCGGTCGAGGCGCTGCTCGACCAGGTGCAGGAGGCGGGGGAGAAGGAGTTCGGCAAGGACTGGCCCGCGATGCGCGACAAGGTCCTCTCCGAGGTCGACTTCGCCCGTCTCCAAAGGGACTTGAAGGGCATGACGGCCGGCGAGCCGACCACCGTCACGCTCACCGACAAGAACGGCAGGCCGCTCGGCACGGTGGAGATCAGTGCCAAGCTCGGCGGCCTGCAGCAGACCGGGGTCCCCACGACCACCGAGTTCAACATCGGCACCACCGTCCAGCAGGTCCGCAGCACCGCCGAGAACCGCGGCAACGCGGGGCAGTTCGGGCTGGGGCTGGGCGTGAACCCCGGTGCCCTCCTGGCCAACGGTGTGGCCTCCGGCCGGCTCGGCCAGGACCGGATCGAGATCTCGGGCAACAACCGGGTCTCCCAACTGACCGTCAAGTCCAAGGTGCCGGGCGTCCGGTACGACGGCACCGTCGACTTCACGATGACCTTCAACGGCAAGCCCGACGTGCACCAGGCGGGTTCGGCCGACGTCAAACTCATGGTGGACGAGGCCGACACCACCGATCCGGCCAAGCCCGCGGAGCCGCGGCCCACGGAGGTCGCCACCCCGCCGGACTCCGTCTGGAAGGAGGACGGCGGCCTCGGCGAGACCGTCGTCGTCCGCGACCTGGAGACCACCGCCGCGCTGCGCAAGGCCGTGGACGAGAAGGGGCGGGCGGAGTTCGGCGACGACTGGGACGCCGTCAGGGACCAGGTGCTGCAGGGCTTCAGCCAGCCCAACCTCGCCGCCAAGCTGACCGGCATGACCCGGGGCGAGCCGCTGGAGATCAAGGTCCCGGGGAAGAAGGACCTGGTGGTCACGGCCACCGCCAAGGTCGAGTCGATGACCTTCCGCCGCAACGACACCGCGGCGGAGCTCAACACGGTGAACGAGACGGGTTCGTTCGGGGCGGATCGCCGGCTGATGTCGCGCACCGCCGCCGCCGACGGCCACCTGGGCCTCGCCGCCAAGAAGAGCACGCCCCCGGCCGACCTGCTCGCCACCGCCGCCGGCCACCAGCGGGACCGGGTCGGTGCCCAGGGCCGCCGCGCGGACCGGGTGTACGCCAACGGCAAGTACGCGGCGCCGCAGGTGATCTACGGTGCCAAGCTGACCGTCGACGTGCACTTCGGCAAGCCCGGCGAGGCGCCCGGCCGCGCGGGCGACCCCTCGGCCCCGCTCGACGTCGAGATCAGCATGGACGCCCTGGACACCGTCAAGAAGCCGACCCCGGACGGCGAGGACGGTTCGATCGCCTTCACGCGCCCGACCGCCCCGGCCGAGGGCCCGGCCCCGAAGACGGAGGACAAGGGGGCGGAGGACAAGGAGACCGAGGGCAAGGAGACGGAGGACAAGGGGACGGAGCACACCCCGCCGGCCCGGATGAGCGAGCAGCACGAGCTGAACGCCTCCTACGTCGTCCACACCCTGAGCGGCGCCGACAAGGTGCGTGCCGAGGTGGAGGGCGCGATCAGGAAGAAGCACGGCGAGCCCACCGAGGAGGTCAGGCAGCGGATCGACGACGCCTTCGACCGGGTCGCCCTCAAGACCCAGCTCTCCCAGCTCACCCGGGGCGGGAAGATCACCGAGACGGTCTCCGGTGCCACCTGGAAGGCCGAGATCACCGTCACGGCCAAGCTGGGGGGCGTCAAGTACCACTCCGAGGTGGGGAGTTACGAGTTCGAGTCGGGCACCCGGACCTCCCGCGGCCAGGGCAACGTCCAGGACCACCGCACCCGTACCGAGTACGGCGGCCAGCTCAAGGTGAAGACCCCGGTCGTGGACGTCACCGGCGGCTACAGCCACCGGACGGACCGCACCTACGCGCACGGCGTGGAGACCGTCGGCTCGACCTCCAACCGGGCCAAGCACACCGAGGCCGCCGCGTTCTTCGACGTCGGTGTGGACTACGACGTCAAGGTCGAGTTCAAGCGGCTCGGCTTCGACGACGGCTCGGTCACCGTGCCGGTCGGTACCACCGCCCGGGTGGCCGTCCCGATGCGTGACGCCGACCCGAAGCCGCCGCCGGTTCCCCCCAAGGACGTCGAGGGTCCCGGGGACGGGAAGGAGGACGGGAAGGAGGACGGGAAGACCGAGCCGCCGAAGCAGCCCAAGGGCTACGTGAACGGCAAGCGCCTGGACTCCTCGGCGGTCGTCACCGACGTCCACCTGCCGGCCGGCCGGCCGCGGGTCGAGGGCATGACGCTCGGTCAGTCGATCCTGTCCGAGGTCGAGGCCAAGGCCAAGCAGAAGCCCGGCGCCCCGGTCCCGCAGCCCAAGCTGAAGGCCGACCCGTTCGGCGGCGACCGCGACGGCATCCGCCGCAAGCTGGACCAGGAGCTGACCCCCGACCGTCTCCAGGCCCGCCTCAAGAGCATGACCGCCGGGGACGCGATCGTCGTGCGGCACGGCAACACCACCGTCCGGGTCACCGCGGTGCTCGGCGACAAGATGGACCACCTGGGCGGTTCCGGGAAGACCGAGTTCAACACCGGCACGGACGTCCAGCAGTCCGTCACGGACTCGGCCGGCAACGCCGGGAGCCACCAGGGCCGGCTCGCCGTGATGGGCTCCGCCCCGGTGCCCGGGTCGCCCGTCTCGGTGACGGCCGGGCTGACCGGCACCGGCGGCAAGGGCCAGGACCACACGGAGGTCCACAGCTCCAGCACCTCGGCCGGCTCGGCCACCAAGGCCAAGGTGGCCGGCAGCGCCTACCAGGGCGAGGCCGAGCTCCAGTTCACCATCACCCGGACGCCGTTGTTCGGCCCCTCCACCTTCGAGCGGCGCACCGCGACGATCGGCTTCGAGACCATCGTCGAGACGAGCGAGACCGTGCCGCCGGCCGCCGAGAAGCCGGCCGCCGAGAAGCCGACTGCCGAGAAGCCCGCCGCCGACGCGCCGCGCCCCGAGAAGCCGCCCCTGGTCCTCCCGACCGAGGCCCCCGCGCCGACCGAGGTCCGCATCCCCCCGGAGCGGGTCTGGGAGAGCGGGCTGCGCGACAGCGACGTGCTGCGCTTCCTCGGCGACGTCGGCGGTGTCCAGGACCTGGTGCGGCTGCGCGGGCCGGAGTACTTCGGCAAGTCCACCTGGCAGAGCATGGAGCCGGTGGTCGGCGCGGTCACCTCGCACAGCCAGCTCTCGGCGCTCTTCAACAGCGCGACCCAGGGCGGTGACGTCTCGGCGACCCTCCCGACCTCGCGGCTCACGCTCGGTGGCGGGAAGGGCGTCGAGGTCGGCATGAAGATCGTCTCCCTGGAGCACGAGCAGAACGACCCGGACGTCGAGTCGAGCCCGTCCAACTCCAGCTCCACCGGCGTCGGCCACTCCGACCAGTCGGTGAAGAACGCGGGCCTGCGGGCCCAGGTCGGCGCCAAGATCCCCGGCGACGTCGTCCACAACCCGGCCGTCATCGGCGGGGCGCAGCGGATCTGGCGCGAGGGCGACACCCACGGCGACGCGGGCCAGATCGTCTCCAACGGCAAGTACCCCAACCCGATGGCCCGTTACTCCGGTGCGGTCCAGGTGGAGGTGACCCTCTTCGACGGCAAGCGCGACCCGGTCAAGGAGAGCGGCGTGCTGCCCTTCACCGTCGACATCCCGCTCACCGACACCACCAAGGCCGACCGCCCGGGCGACCACCAGTTGGCCTTCACCCCGGAGAACCACACCGGCGAACTGCGCTTCGACGAGGACCCCGGCCTGGCCGCCGACATCCTCGGCGCCCTGCCGCCGACCGCCCCGCCTGCCGGCCGGGCGACCGCCACCCCCGAGCAGAAGGAGCAACTCGCCGGTACCGTACGGCTGGTGCACACCGCCTTCGGCGAGCACTCCGTCCCGACCCCGGCCGACCTGCGGACCGCCCACCGCCTGGTCGAACTCGGCGGCGGTACCACCGGTGGCACCGCCACCCTGCTCGGCGGTGCCCTCGGCACCCCGGAGGGCACCGCGCCGAACGCCCCCCAACTCCGCCGGGTGATCGCCTCGATGGGCCTGGTCGCCGACCACTCCACCCTCGCCCCGGGCGATGTCCGGTCCGTCCACCGCCTGGTCGAACTCGGCGGCTCCGTCCAGGGCGCCACCACCGTCGTCGGCGACCTCTTCGGCACCCCGGAGGGCACCGCGCCGAACGCCGCCCAGATCGGCCAGGTGATCGCCTACATGAACCGGATCTCCGGCGACGGGCCCGTCACCCTGGACGACCTCTACCTCGGAGCCGCCCACGGCTGGCCGCAGTCCGGGCCCCGACCCTGACGGCGGGTCAGGGCGCGGGGCCGGGGTGCGGTCAGGGTCGGACCCGGATGGCAGCGCGGCCCAGGTCGGCGAGACTCGTTCCCGAACGAAGCGAACGACGACGAACCTGGAGCACCGAAGCGTGAACACCCTTGCGAACAGCCGACGTTGGACCAACCTCGCGGTCGCCGGAGCCGTCCTGGCCGCCGTGGTCGCGGGGACGGGCGGCTCGGCCCTGGCCGCCTCCCCGTCGGCCCCGGCCACTGCCGCGTCCGCCGGCGTGACCGCCGCCCCCGCCCTGCCGCCGCTCGACCGGGCGGCGATCCGGGAGGCGGTCGCCAGTTACCCGAGCGGCGACGTCAACGGCGTGCTGGTGCGCGTCACGGGCAGCGCCGGGCAGTTCGCGGCCTCGGGCGGCATCGGCGACAAGGAGACGGGCCGGGCGCCGGACCCGGAGGGCCGGTTCCGGATCGGGTCGATCTCCAAGGTGTTCACCGCCACCGTGGTGCTCCAACTGGCCGCCGAGCAGCGGCTGGACCTGGACGGCACCGTCCAGCAGTACCTGCCGGGCCTGCTGCCCGCCGAGTACCCGCCGGTGAAGGTCGGCCAGCTCCTCGACCACACCTCGGGCCTGCCGCACGGCAGCAGCGGCGCCTGGGGCGACGGCACCTCCGCCTGGTTCGTCGACCACCGCTTCGACAGCTGGACGCCCCAGCAGGTGGTCGCCACCCTGGCCGGACAGCAGATGGTCTTCGCCCCGGGCACCGGCCAGCAGTACAACGGCTTCAACACCTTCGTCGCCGGCCTGCTGATCGAGAAGGTCACCGGCCACTCCTACGCCCACGAGGTCAAGCACCGGATCATCCAGCCCCTGCGCCTGCGCGACACCGCCGTCCCCGACCGCGACGACCCCCGGCTGGCCCGCCCGGCGGCCCACGCCTACCTGACGGTCCCCCACCAGGACGGCACCAGCCACCAGGTGGACGTCACCGAGCAGAGCCCCTGGCCCTGGGCCGAGGGCGGCCTGATCTCCAGCGCCCCCGACCTGGACCGCTTCTTCACCGCCCTCTTCCAGGGCCGCCTGCTGCCCCCGGCCCAGCAGGAGCTGCTCTTCACCGTCCCCGACGTACCCAACGTGAACAACCCGCAGTGCCTCCCCGGCCAGCAGCGCGCCTGCATGAGCAAGGGCCTGGTCCGCACCGAGATCAACGGGGTCACCCTCTGGGGCAAGACCGGCTCCCGCCCCGGCTGGACCAGCGGCGTCTTCGCCACCCGCGACCTCCAGCGCCGCATGGTCTACTCGTTCAACCCGACCAGCCCGCGCGGCGCCGACATGCGCCACATCCTCCGCCTCGCCAACGCGGTGGTCCCGCCGGCGAAGTAGCCCCTCCCCAGCGGCGGTGGTAGTGCACTGTCGTGCAAGGTCCCGGTCGTGGGGGGAGAAAACGGGAGGTCGGGGCGGTCGTAGTTTCGGTTCTGCCCGGCCGCGGAGGCGGCGGGGCAGACCCCGACCGCTCCGAAAGGACCCCCGTGTTCGACATCGCCCAGGTGACCGCCGCCCCGAGCGCCGACCTGCTCACGCCCGACAACGCCGTCATGCTCTTCGTCGACCACCAGCCGCAGATGTTCTTCGGCACCGGCAGCGGTGACCGCGCCGCGATCGTCAACAGCACGGTGGGCCTCGCCAAGGCGGCCCGGGCCTTCGACGTGCCGGTCGTGCTCACCACGGTCGCCGCCGAGTCGTTCTCCGGGCCGCTGCTGCCGCAGCTCGCCGAGGTCTTCCCGGGCCACGAGGTCATCGACCGGACCAGCATGAACGCCTGGGAGGACGAGGCGCTGGTGGCGGCGGTCAAGGCGACCGGGCGGAAGAAGATCGTCCTGTCGGGCCTGTGGACCGAGGTCTGCCTGGTGCTGCCCGCGCTCTCCGCGCTCGGCCAGGGGTACGAGGTGTACGTGGTCTCCGACGCCTCCGGCGGTGTCAGCCCCGCCGCCCACGAGCACGCCCTGCAGCGGATGGTGGCCGCCGGCGCGGTGCCGGTGACCTGGGTGCAGGTGCTGCTGGAGCTGCAGCGCGACTGGGCGCGCCAGGAGACCTACGGCGCCGTCATGGAGATCGTCAAGGCTCACGCCGGCGCCTACGGCCTCGGCGTCGTGTACGCGCAGGCCGTCATCGGCGCGCACGCCGCGGGCTGACCCCGTTGGACACCGGCATTCTGATCCTCCGTCTGCTCGCGGGGCTGCTGATCGCCGGGCACGGCGTGCAGAAGGTCAGCCCGCACCTCGGGGGCAGGGGGTTGGAGGGCGGGGCGGCGGAGTTCCGCGCCGACGGTTTCCGGGGCGGCGTCCTCACCGCGCTGGCGGCGGGCGGCGGGCAGATCGGGTCCGGCCTGCTGCTCTCGGCCGGCCTGCTGACCCCGCTCGCCGCGACCGGGGCGATCGGGGTCATGACGGTCGCCCTGACCGTGAAGTGGCACAACGGCCTCTGGGTGCAGAACGACGGGTACGAGTACCCGCTCGTCCTGATCGGGGTCGCGGCCGCCCTGGCCGCCACCGGCCCCGGCGCCTGGTCGCTCGACGCGGCCCTCGGCCTCACCCCGTACCCCACCTGGTGGGCCGCCGTGGTGCTCGCGGCCGGTCTCGGCAGCGGCCTGCTCACCCGGCTCGTCCTGCACACCGCCCCCGCCTCCGCCGCCACTACCGCCACCACCGGCGGCCGCTGAGCACCCGTCACCTCCCGGGGCCGCCGCCCGCAGACCCCCGCGTGGCGGCCCCGGTCCCCTTCCGTCCCCCCACCCCCAGGAGTACTCACTTGGACACCACCACCGCGTCCGCGTACGGCGGAGGGCAGCCGCTGCTCCGTCAGAAGGGTCCCGAGACCCAGGCGTTCGGCACGCTGAAGCAGCTGCCGATCGGCCTCGGCCACGACACCCGGCTGTACGCCTGCCAGCGCCTGAACCGGGTGCTCGCCGACACGCAGATCCTCTACTCCCTCTACAAGAAGCACCACTGGCTGATGCGCGGGGCGACCTTCCACTCGCTCCACCTGATGCTGGACCAGCACGCCGCGGCCCAGCTGGCCATCGTCGACTCCCTGGCCGAGCGGGTCCAGAGCCTCGGCGGCGTCGCGGTCGGGGACCCGCGCCACGTGGCGGAACTGACGGCCGTTCCGCGGCCGCCGAACGGCGTGGAGCCGGTCCCCGTCATGCTCTCCAGGCTCCTCGACGCGCACGAGCGGATCCTGGTCGACGCCCGGGACGCCGCCGCCCGGATCGCCGCGGAGGGCGACGAGGGCAGCACCGACCTGCTGGTCTCCGAGGTCATCCGCACCGGCGAGGCGCAGGTCTGGTTCCTGGCCGAGCACCTGGTGGACACCCCGCTGGTGCAGGCCTGATGGACCCCGTGAGCACCACCTCCCCCGAGGGCCCGGACGGCGCGGCCCCGCCCGCCCGCCGCCACGAGCCGGACCTCCGGTCGATGACCCGGATCAACCTCCGCCCCGTCGCCTCGCCCATGCCGCTGGGCTTCTTCACCGTGGCCATCGCCTCCGCGATGACGGCCTGCCTCCAGCTCGGGATCCTCGACGACGAGGCCCGCCGGGCGGTCGCCCTGTGCGTGCTGCCCGCCTTCGCACTGCAACTCCTGGTCAGTCACCTGGCGTTCGGGGCCCGCGACGTGATCGCGGCGACCCTGATGGGAGTCTTCGCCGGCAGTTGGCTGGCGTACGCGCTGGTCCTGTACAGCGGCGCGGCCGACGGGCTGCGCGTGCTCGGCGTCTTCAACCTCGCGTTCCTGTGCTTCGGGGCGTTGATGGCGGCCGTGACGGGGCCCAAGCGCGCGCTCTGGCTGGTGCTGGTGGTCTCCCTGCCGCGCTGGGCCGCCACCGGCGCGGCGGGTCTCACCGGCGCCGAGTGGCTGACGCGGGTGTCCGGGGTCCTCGGCCTGGCCGTGGCCCTGGTCTCGGCCTACGCGGCCTACGCCCTGATGCTGGAGGACATGCGCAGCGAGGAGGTCCTGCCCATCGGCCGCAGCGGTCCCGCCCACACCGCCGTCGAGGGCGATCTCGCGGTGCAGCTGCGCAACCTGGAGCGCCACGCGGGCGTGCGCCGCACGCTCTGATCACTGGAAGCCGCGTAACTCGCGGGAGTTGACGGTACGTCAGTCCGGGACGGCCGCCGCCTTGGTGTACAGGGCGGCGGCGTCCGCGTGGCCCAGGGCGGTGAGCAGGTCGGCGGCGCGGTGCCAGGCGGCACGGGCCCGGTCGTGCAGGCCGAGCACGAGCAGGGTGTCGGCCAGGTGGTCCAGGACCTCGGCCTGGTTGTACTCGTCCGCGGCGTCGACGTAGCCGTCGAGGGCCCGCTCGTAGCACTCCAGGGCCCGCCGGTGGCGGCCCAGGTGGTGGTGGGCGTAGCCGATGCTGTCCCAGGTGGCCGCCTCGCTACGGCGGTTGCCGTTGGCCCGGAGGATCGGCAGGGCCTGCTCGCAGTGCCGGATCGCCTCCTCGTGCTCGCCCAGCAGTGCGTGGTACCAGCCGACGGCGTTGAGCTCCCGGGCGACCTTGTTGCGGGTCGCCTCGTCGTCACCGAGGGCCCGGAACAGGGCCAGTGCCCGCCGGGAGTGCAGCAGCGCCTCGCGGTGGCGGCCCTGGCGGCCGCGGACCCAGCCGGTACTGCGCTCGACGGCCGCCCGCATGGTGGCCGAGAAGGCGGACAACTGGTCGAGGAGCGGCTGCAGTTGAGCGTCGGCCTCGGCGTGGCGGCCGCTCAGGGCGTAGGAGCGGGCCAGCGAGAGGCGGGCCCGGACGACCTCGTCGGGCGGGCCGACCAGGGCCGGTCCGCCGAGCGCGATGCGGAGGATCTCGATCTCGTCCTGTGCCCAGCCCTGCTGGGAGGTGTACAGATGTCCGGTGAAGGCCAGGCTCCAGATCCGGCGCAGGTGCTCCTCACCGGCGGCCGAGCGGAGCAGGGCCAGGATGCTGCGGTACTCGGCCCCGTACCAGGCGGTGCCGGCCGCCCGGTCGTCGAAGGCGAGGACCACGGTGCCCGGCAGGGCCGGCTCCAGGGTGACCTCCTCGCGGCGGGTGGAGACCGCGTCGTTCGCGGCGGCGGCGGAGTGCGCGTAGTGGTCGAGCAGCCGCCCCAGGGCGGCGGAGCGGTCGTCCCCGGGCTCGGCCGGCAGGCCGGCGGCGTAGGCGCGCAGCAGGTCGTGGAGGGAGTAGCGGTCGTGGGAGTGCTCGGTGAGCATGTTCGCCTCGCACAGTGCCCGGGCCAGCGCACGCGTGCGGTCGACGGACAGGGCCGCGGCGCTGGCGGCCGAGGCGAGCGAGATCTCGCTGCCGGGGTGCAGGGCGAGCAGGCGGAACAGGCGGGCGGCGTCCGGGCCCAGCGCCTGGTAGGACCAGGCGAAGACGGCCCGCAGGTCGGTGTCGGGGTCGTCGAGTCCGAGCACGGACAGCCGGTCGGCGCCCGGGGCGAGTTCGGCGGCCACCCCGGCCAGCGTCAGCCCGGGGCTGAGCACCACCCGGGCCGCGGCTATGGAGACGGCCAGGGGCAGTCCGCCGCAGGCCGCCAGGACGATCTCGACCGCAGCGGGTTCGGCTGCCAGCCGCTCCGGTCCGAGCCGGGCGGCCAGCAGTTCGCGGGCCTGTGCCGTGGTGAGCCGGTCGACCGGGACGGCCAGGGCGCCGTCGTGGACGACGAGCGAGCTCATCCGGTTGCGGCTGGTCACCAGCACCAGGCAGCCGGGGGTGCCGGGGAGCAGCCAGCGCACCTGGTCGGCGTCGCGTGCGTTGTCGAGGACCAGCAGCAGCCGCCGTCCGGCGACCACCGCGCGGAAGCGCGCGGCCCGCATCGCGAGGTCCTCGTCGCGGCCCTCCCCGGCGGGCTCGCCGAGCGCGACCAGCAGGACGGCCAGTGCCTCGGCCGGGTCCAGTGGAGGGCTGCCCGGGTCGAAGCCGCGCAGGTTGAGGTAGAGGCGCCCGTCGGGGAACCGCTCGGCGACCTGGCGGGCCCAGTGCACGGCCAGCGCGGTCTTGCCGACGCCGCCCATGCCGGCCACCGCGGTGATCACCACGGTCGCCGACGGGCCGGCCACCCGGGCCAGCGTCTGCGCCAACGCGTCGGCCAGCTCCGGGCGTTCGGTGAAACCGGGTACGGGCAGCGGGAGGTTGTCCGGTGCGCCGGCGGCCGCCGGCGCGGTGGGCTCGGCACGGGCGGGCCGGACGCGGGCGGGGGCCTCCGGCTCGCGCAGCGCCGCCAGGTGGGCGTCCCCCAGGACGGCGGACGGGCCGACGCCCAACTCCTCGGCCAGCCGTCGGCGCACCTCCTCGAACAGGGCCAGTGCCTCGGCCCGGCGGCCGACCGAGGCCAGTCCGCGGACCACCGCGGCGTGCAGGGGTTCGTCGAAGGGTGCGCTCCGGGCCACGTCGAACGCGGCGGCCAGCACGGCATCGGCGTCCCCGGCCTCGTCGGCGGCCGTCATCGCCTCCGTCGCGGCGGCGATCCGGGCCCGCTCCACCGCCGCGAAGTGCGGCCGGGCCAGGGCCTCCCGGTCCAGGCCGGCCAGCAGCGGCCGCCGGACCAGCTCCGCGAGTTCGCGCCAACCGCCGGCGGCCCCGGGCCCGCCGTCCCGCCCGCGCGCCAGCAGTTCGTCGAAGAGTGCGAGGTCGTCCCGGGCGCCCGAGGTGTCGAGCCGGTACCCGGACGGGACGGGGAGCAGCCAGGACCCGGCCGCGCGCGGCGGCAGCCCGGGCTCCAGGAGACGGCGCAACTGCCCGACGTGGCGGTGCAGTTGGTTCACCGCGGTGGACGGCGGTCGCTCGCCCCAGACCAGGTCGACCAGTTCGGGGGTGCCGAGCCCGCACTCCCGGGCCACCAGCAGGGCCGCGAGCACGGTGTGACGGTGCGGCGGACCGATCTCCAGGGCGGTGCCGTCGCGTTCGACACGTAGTCCCCCGAAAACCCGGAACCGTACTGCCGTCCGCGCCTGCCCGTTCACCGGATCAAGGTAACCCGCCGGTGGGGCCGGGACCAAAGTCACCCAAAGGTGACGACGGACACGGTGGCGCGGCCGGGCTGACGGACGCTCACGGGCGCGGGCGTGGGCGGACGGAGGGTCAGGCGGCGGCGGCCAGCAGCGCGGCGAGGTGGGTGCGGGAGGTGACGTTCAGCTTGGGGAACACCCGGTGCAGGTGCCAGCCCACGGTGCGCGGGGAGAGCAGGAGCCGTTCGCCGATCTCCCGGTTGGTCATGCCCGAGGCGGCCAGTTGAGCGATCGTCAGCTCCTGGGCGGACAGCAGCTCGGTGAGCCCGCCGCCCTGCGGCCCCCGGTCGACCCCGGTCGCGCGCAGCTCGCGGCCGCTGATCTCCCGCCAGGCGGCGGCCTCCAGGACCTCGAAGGTGTGGCAGGCCTCGCGCAGCAGCGGCCGGGCCTGCCGCGGACGCCGGTCCCGCCGCAGCCACATCCCGTAGGCGAGCTCCACCCGGGCGCGCGGCCACGGCCACTGGCGGGGTGTGATCCGCAGTGCGTGCTCGAACAGCCCTTCGGCGTCCGGGCCTTCGGCCAGCAGTGCCCTGGCCTGCGCCAGGTTGACGGCGGTGGACAGCGGCAGCCCGTCCCCGTCGCCGTACCCGGCGAGCAGTCGTCGCGCGTCCTCGGCGTCGCCGGAGCGGACGGCGGCCTCGGCGAGGTAGCAGAGGGTGCGGCGCTGCGAGGTGAGGTGGTGCGAGGGCGAGCCGGGCTCGAAGACCGGGCGCAGGGTCTGGTAGGCCCCGCCCGGGTCGTCCGAGTCGAAGAGGGCGACGCTGCGGGCCAGGCGCAGGGTCGCCAGCACCGCGCCCACCTGGCGGCCGGCGGCGATCCGTTCGACGGCCGCGATGTCGGCGGCCGAACCGGCGAGGTCCCCGCGGAAGGCGAGCAGCACCGCACGGGTGGCCCGGGCCCGGATCGACCACAGCTGCTGGCCACTGGCCTCGGCCAGGGCGAAGGCCTCCTCGTTCACGGTGTGGGCGAGGTCCCAGTCCCCGACCACCACGGCGGCCTGCGCGTGCTGGGCCTGGACCTGGGCGAGCAGGCCGGTGCGGCCGTCGGCCCGCAGCAGCCGGGCCGAGCGGGCCAGCAGGTCGCCGGCCCAGCCGGGCTCCCCGGCGGTCAGGGCGGCGGTGCCGAGCAGCCGGAGGTCCTCCGCGTCGGCGGGAACGGCCGGGTCACCCGGGTCGGCGGGAGCGGCCGGGGCACCGCTGCCGGCCGTCGCGGCCGGAGCACCGGCGACCGCCCCGGCGATCCGCTCCCGGGCCTCGCCCGGTGCGACCGCCGCCTGGGCGAAGAGCCAGCGCGGATCGTCCCGGAGGTCGGCGAGTCCGGCGAGGCAGGCGGTGACCGCCTCCTGGGCCCGGGGGTCGCGGTCGGCCCAGGCGGCGGCCTCGGTGGCGCCCGCCAGGACGTCCAGCGCGGCCTCGCGGCGGCCCGCCCGGACCAGCCGGGACACCAGCCGGCAGTGCTCGCTCAGGCTCCGGGCAGCGCGCTCGGGCCGGGCGGTGAACCGGGTGCGCAGGTTGTCGGCGAGGATCCGCTGCTCCAGGTCCGGGCCCAGCCGCTCGGCCCGGAGGAGCAGGTGCTCGGCGAGGCCGGGCCGGTCCAGCTCGAAGGCGGTCCGCGCGGCCCGGACCAGTCGGCGGGCCCCGTCCGCCGGGGTGGGGGAGAGCCGGGCCGCGAGCTCCAGGCGGCGCAGCGCCTCGACCGGCTCGCGGCGGCGCCGCGCCTCGGCCTCGGAGGCCTCCAACGGCCCGGCCACCTCCTCGTCCGGATGGACCGCGCCCTGCGCGGAGTGCCAGGCCGACAGGTACGGATCGCCGGCGCTCCGGGCGAGCGCGGCGTGGGCGGCGAGCAGCGCGGGGGTGCCCGCGTGCTGCTGGACGGCGGCGCGCGCGAGGCCGGACCGGAACCGGACCCGGCCGTCGGCGGGCCGCAGCAGTCCGAGCGCGACGGCCGGGTCGAGGACGTCCGGTCCGACCGCGCGCCCGGTCAGTGCCCGGACGGCGGTCAGCACCCCGGCGAGGTGGTCGCCGAGCTGGACGGCGGCCAGCAGGACGGCGCACGCGGTGTCCGGCGGCAGCCCGTCCAGACCCGGGGCGGCCGAGCGGACCAGACGCTCCGTCAGCGGCGGCAGGCGCCGCAGCGGTTCCTCGGCCGGGGCCCCGGCCGCCCGCCAGGCCGCGGGCAGTTCCCGCAGGGCGAGCGGGTTGCCGCCGGCGTCCCGGACGATCCGCCGCCGCAGGGCGTCGTCCGCCACACCCGCCTCCCGGAGCAGTGCGTCGGCCCGGTCGTCGTCCAGGGGGCGCAGCACCAGCTCGGCCACCCCGTCCGGGGCCGGCCCGCCGAGCAGGAGCACGGCGGCGGCGCCGGGCAGTTCGCGCGCGAGGTCGGCCAGGCACCGCCGGGACCGCTCGTCGAGGAACCGCGCGTCGTCGACGCAGACCAGGACCGGGCGCGGGCTCCCGGCGATCAGTCGGAACAGCTCGGCGGCCGTGACGGGCTGCGCGGCCGCCGCGCCGAAGAGGGCGGGGGAGAAGGCCGGGCGCAGGGCCCGGAACAGCCGGTCGCGCAGCGCCCGCACCACCGCGCCCGGCACGTCCGCGTCGGCGGCGAGCGCGGCGGTCTCGACCACCAGGAACCCCCGGCGCCGGGCGGCGGCGGCCGCCCGGCCCAGGACGGTGCTGACCCCGCAGCCCGGCTCCCCCGTGACGGCCAGGGCCGCCCCCACCGTCCGGGCCGACTCCAGGATCCCCTCGACGACGTCCCGCTCCTGCACCTCGTTGGCTGCTGACCGCACGGCCACCTCCCGCTCTCGTTACGCCCCGAAGCGTAGGAGCGGGCCAGTGACTTCTGACTGACCGTCAGAAACCGGGGTCGGTCACCGGCCCGGCCCGGCCGGATCAGGCCGCCTCCGCGATCCCCTCCCGGCCGCCGCGCCACTCGCGCGGCGGCACGCCGTAGGCGGAGCGGAAGACCCGGCTGAAGTGCGCCGGGCTGACGAAGCCCCACCGCTGCGCGACCGAGGACACCGTCGCCGCCCCGGGGCGGCGGGCGAGCTCGCGCGCGCACATCTCCAGCCGGCGGCGCTGGATCCAGCGGGCCACCGTGGTCTCCTCGTCCTGGAAGAGCCGGTGCAGGTAACGCACCGACATGTGGTGGGCGGCCGCGATCCGTTCGGGCGAGAGGTCCGGGTCACCGAGGTTCCGGATCACGTAGTCCTTGATCCGCGCCACCATCGCCCTGGCGGACTCCGGCGCGGCCGGGCGCAGGCTGCCCGACCGCTCCTGCACCAGCAGGGCCAGCAGGTCGACGGCGGTGTCGGCGAGCCGCCCGCCCGCGTACGGGTCGAGGTTGGAGGCGTCGCGCGCCAGCCTGCGCAGGTAGGCGCTGACCAGGCCGGCCGAGCCGGACCCGGCGGTGAACGGGGTGGCGACGGCGCCGCGCAGGTCGTCCTCGTGGACGTGCAGGGCGGTGCGCGGCAGGTGGTACGCCGTGAAGTCGAAGTGATCGGGGAACTCCTTGGTGAAGGGGCGGCTGGAGTCCCAGACGGTGAACTCGCCGGGGCCGATCACGGCCTCCTTCCCGTCCTGGGTGAGCCGGCCGCGGCCCCGGTGGTGCAGGGTCACGGTGACCCACCCCTCGCCCCCCGCCGCGATCGTCCGCCGGGTGCGGCTGGCGACCTGCGGCCCGGCCGTCGCCCGGGTGATCTGGACGGGGCCGAACCGGTCGCTGCTGAGGAGGCCGGCGCTCGGGATCGGTTCGAGGAGTCTGACCTCCAGGGGGATGAACGTCCGCGTGACCGCGTTGTGCCAGAAGTCCGCCCGCTCGGCGGGCGGGAGTGGTGCGGTGGAATACGTGGTGGGCACAGGAGTCCCTTCCTCGTGCTGTGCCGGGTACTGCTGCTGCTGTGCCCCAGCCTCGCTGAGAGCGCTCTCTCGCCGCTCCTGTCAAGTGACCGGCGACATGCCGACCCAGGCCGTGGCGGCCGTCACCTCCTCCCGCGTACTGCGCCGGGACGGCAAAACTCCCCGCTCCGCAGAACGCGGAACGGGGAGCGGGGAGCGGGGGAGCGGTGAGCGGGCGGCTCAGAAGAAGCAGGGGTCGTCGAGCACCTGCCCGTCGCCCTGGCCGGGGAGCCGGTGGCCACGGGCCGCGCGCCAGGCGAGCTGGTCGGCGGAGTCGGCCGCCGCCTCGGTGAGCCGCTCGGCCTGCCGGACGCCGGACAGGCTCGGCGCGGGGGTGGCCCGGTAGCCGCCGAAGCGGGCCACCGGGCTCCACGGCGGGGTCACGGCCGGCAGCTCGGGGGCGAGGCCCTCGTGCTCCAGGGCGCCGTGCACGATGCGGCCGCCGACGACGGTGAGCACCGACTCGATGTGCGGGAGGTCCGCCTCGGGGGCGGTGAACCAGTCCGCGCTGAGCACCGCGAGGTCGGCGTAACTGCCCACCCGCAGACGGCCCTTGACCTCCTCCTCGCCGGTGAGCCGGGCACCGCCGAGGGTGTACAGCTCCAGCGCCTCCTCGCGGCTCAGCCGGTTGGCGGCCGGGCGGAGGGTGCGGCCGCCGACGGACCGTCCGGAGACCAGCCAGTGCAGTGCCACCCACGGGTTGTAGGAGGAGACCCGGGTGGCGTCGGTGCCGGCGGCCACCGTCAGCCCCCGCTCCAGCATGGCCCGCACCGGCGGGGCCTCGGCGGCGGCAGCCGCGCCGTAGCGGCCGACGAACGCCTCGCCCTGGAAGGACATCCGGTTCTGCACCGAGACGGCGCCGCCGAGCGCCGCGATCCGGTCCAGGCTGCTGGGGGAGACCGTCTCGGCGTGGTCGAACAGCCAGCGGTTCCCGCCGGGGAACAGGCCCTCGGCGGCCAGCCGTTCGAAGACCCGCAGGTCGCGGCGGATCGTCTCGTCGTAGCTCGCGTGCAGCCGGAAGCCCCAGCCGTTCTCCGTCAGCAGTCGCACCGCCTGCTCGAACCCGGCCTCGTACGGCCCGAGTTCGGGCCGCGGCTCGGAGAAGTTCTCGAAGTCGGCGGCCGCCCAGGTGAGGTTCTCCCCGGCCCCGTTCAGGCGCAGCCACGCGTCCCCGTCGCCGGGCTTCACGGTCTCCACCCAGCGCCGCAGGTCGTCCAGCTCCTGTCCGGCGGTCTGCGGGAAGAGGTGGTAGGCGATCCGGAGCGTCAACTCCCCGTTCCGCGCCAGCTCGGTGACGGTCCCGTAGTTCTCCGGGAAGCTCTGGAAGCCGCCCGCCGCGTCGATCGCCGAAGTGAGCCCGAAGCGGTTGAGCTCCCGCAGGAAGTGCCGGGTGGAGGCGGCCCGGTCGGCCTCGTCCAGGGTCGGGGCCTTGGCCAGCGTGGAGTACAGCAGCAGGGCACCCGGGGCGGCCAGCAGCAGGCCGGTCGGCAGGCCGTCGTGACCGCGCACGATCTGCCCGCCGGCCGGGTCGGCGCTGTCCCGGGTGAAGCCCGCGGCCCGCAGTGCGGCCCGGTTGAGCAGCGCCGACTGGTACAGGTGCAGCACGAACACGGGGGTGTCGGGCGCGGCGGCGTTGAGCTCGGCGAGGGTGGGCAGCCGGCGCTCGGCGAACTGGTCGGCGGACCAGCCGCCCACCACCCGGACCCACTGGCCCGGCGGGGTGCGCTCGGCCTGGGCGCGCAGCATGGCCAGCGCTTGACGCAGCGTCGGCACGCCGTCCCAGCGCAGCTCCAGCACGTAGTTGAGGCCGCCCCGGATGACGTGCAGGTGCGAGTCGTTGAGACCGGGAACGGCCCGCCGGCCGAGGGCGTCGACCACCCGGGTGTGCGGGCCGACCTGCGGCAGGACGTCGGCGTCGTCGCCGACGGCGGTGATCAGGCCGTCCCGGACCGCCACGGCGCTCGCCTGGGGTCGCAGCGGATCGCCGGTGTACACCTTGGCGTTGCGCACCACCAGGTCGGCGGCCGGGCCGGGAGGGCCCTCGGCGGACGGTCGGCCGGGACGGATCCCGGCGACGGGCATGCTCGACATGCGAACTCGCTTTCTTCGTGCGGGGGTTGGTCGGTCTCTCACTCGCCGGCGAAGGCGAGCAGCTCCCGGTTGACCTCGGCGGCGTGCGTCCAGATCAGCCCGTGCGGCGCGCCTTCGAGCACCACCAGGCGGGAGCCCGCGATGGCCTCCGCGACCGGAACGGCGGTCGAGCGCAGCGGCAGGGCACGGTCGGCGTCGCCGTGGACGATCAGGACGGGGACGCGGATCCTCGGCAGGTCCGTACGGAAGTCGGCCAGGCCGCCGGGGTCGCCGGGGCCGGCGGAGCCGGTGCGGCCGACCGCCGGCCCGCTCGCGGAGGCCGCGACCCCGACGTTCCAGCTGTACGCGACGACCCGGTCGCTCACCGGGCCGCCACCGCCGAGCACGTCCACGTCGTACAGGTCGGCGAGGTGGCCGGCGACGAAGACCGGGAGGTCGGCGCGGACGGCACCCGCCTCCGGGGGGAACGGCGGGAGCGCGCCGAGCAGGACGGCCCTGGCGACCCGCCCCGGGCCGTAGCTGCCGAGGTAGCGGGTGACCTCGCCGCTGCCCATGGAGAAGCCGACCAGGACCGCGTCCCGCAGGTCGAGGGTCTCCAGCACGACGTTCAGGTCGGCCGCGAAGGTGTCGTAGTCGTAGCCGGAGGACGGCTTGTCGGAGGCGCCGAAACCGCGGCGGTCGTAGGTGACGACGCGGTGGCCGGCGGCCAGCAGGGCGGCCTCCTGCAACTCCCAGGACGCGCCGTTGAGCGGCCAGCCGTGCACGAGCACGACCGGCCGCCCGCTGCCGTGGTCCTCGTAGTAGAGGTTGACGACGCCTGAGTCCTCGTCACGGACCGGAAGGAAGGGCATGGTGCTGCTCCGTGCGGTTGGGCTCTCGGGGCCGGTCGTCGGATCGCCGGCCGGGCACCGGACCTGACGGTCCCTCAGTCGAACCGCAGGTCCGCGAGGCCCCGTTCGAGGGCCGTGATCTCGTCCTCGTCCTCGTCCTCGTCCTCGCCCTCGGCGCGGTCGGGCCGGCCGGCCATGAGCGCGGCCAGCTCGCCGCCCGCCCGGTGGATGCGGGCGGGCAGGCCGTCGGAGTACTCGTCCCCCGCGGTGCCCCAGTCGGAGGTCGCCGCGTACACGGCGGTGGGGACGACCGTGGCGCGCAGGTACGCGAAGAGGGGGCGCAGGGCGTGCTCCAGGACCAGGGAGTGGCGCGGCGTCCCGCCCGTCGCCGCGACCAGCACCGGCTTCCCCGTGAGGGAGTCCGGCGCGATCACGTCGAAGAAGGACTTGAACAGCCCGCTGTAGGAGGCCGTGAACACCGGCGTGACGACGATCAGCCCGTCGGCCCCGGTCACCGCCTCGACGGCGGCGGCCAGCCGCGGCGCCGGAAAGCCGGTCACGAAGTGGTGCGCGATCTCGCCCGCTAGCTCGCGCAGTTCGATGACCTCGGTCGACACCGCACGTCCCCGGCCGGCGAGTCCGTCCTCGGCCGCCCCGGTCAGCCGGTCCGCGAGCAGGCGGGTGGAGGAGGGGGTGCTCAACCCCGCGGAGACGGCGACCAGCCTCACGCCGTGACCTCCTTCTCCCCGGTCGCGTCCGCCGCGGCCGTATCCGCCGCGGCCGCGACGCGGGCCGCGTGCGTCGGGGCGTCCGGCACGTCGGCCGGGCGTCCGAGCGCGAACTCCCTGCGCAGCACGGGCACGACCTCCTCGCCCAGCAGGTCGAGCTGCTCCAGGACGGTCTTCAGGGGCAGCCCGGCGTGGTCCATCAGGAAGAGCTGGCGCTGGTAGTGGCCCACGCTCTCCCGGAAGGACAGGGTCCGTTCGATGACCTGCTGCGGCGAGCCGACGGTCAGCGGGGTCTGCTCGGTGAACTCCTCGAGCGAGGGGCCGTGGCCGTACACCGGCGCGTTGTCGAAGTACGGCCGGAACTCCCGCACCGCGTCCTGCGAGTTCCGCCGCATGAACACCTGGCCGCCGAGCCCCACGATTGCGTCCTCAGGACGGCCGTGCCCGTGGTGGGCGTACCGGCGCCGGTACAGCTGGACCATGCGCCTGGTGTGGTCGGCCGGCCAGAAGATGTTGTTGTGGAAGAACCCGTCGCCGTGGAACGCGGCCTGCTCCGCGATCTCCGGCGACCTGATCGACCCGTGCCAGACGAACGGCGCGACCCCGTCCAGCGGCCGGGGCGTCGAGGTGAAGCCCTGCAGGGGAGTACGGAAACGGCCCTCCCAGTCCACCACCTCCTCGCTCCACAGCCGGCGCAGCAGCGCGTAGTTCTCCCGCGCGAGGTCGAGCCCCTGGCGGATGTCCTGCCCGAACCAGGGGTAGACCGGCCCGGTGTTGCCGCGCCCCAGCATGAGGTCGACCCGGCCGTCGGCCAGGTGCTGGAGCATCGCGTAGTCCTCGGCGATCTTCACCGGGTCGTTGGTGGTGATCAGCGTCGTGGAGGTGGAGAGGATCAGCCTCTCGGTGCGGGCGGCGATGTGGCCCAGCAAGGTCGTCGGCGACGACGGCACGAACGGCGGATTGTGGTGCTCGCCGGTCGCGAAGACGTCCAGGCCGACCTCCTCGGCCTTGAGCGCGATGGCGACCATCGCCTTGATCCGCTCGTGCTCCGTCGGGACACGGCCGTCGGTCGGGTCGGGCGTCACGTCCCCGACGGTGAAGATGCCGAACTGCATGGTGCTTCCGTTCTGCTGGTTCCTGGACCTGTCCGGTGCCGGCCGGGCCCGCGGCAGCCGGTCGTCGCGCTGCCGCGGGCCGGACCTCACTTCGCCAGGAAGGACAGGAGCGCGGCGTTGACCTCCGCCGCGTGCGTCCACAGCAGACCGTGCGGCGCGCCCTCGATCTCGACGTAGTCGGCCGACGGGAGGGCCTTGTGGAACGGACGCGCGGTGCCCTCGGCGGGGAGGATGCGGTCGGCCGTGCCGTGCAGGATCAGCGCGGGCACGTCGACGGCCGGGATGTCGGCCCGGAAGTCGGTGTACCAGGTCGCCGGCGCGGCCGAGGCCGCGAACGAGCCGCCGCCGGCCGCGGTGTTCCAGCTGTTGCGGACGGCCTCCTCGCTGATCCGGGTGCCCAGGTTCTCGTCGAGGTTGTAGAAGTCGTGGAAGAACGCGGTGTAGTAGGCGTACCGGTCGGCCTTCACCGAGGCGACGATCCCGTCGAAGAACTCCTTCGGCGCGACCCCGTCCGGGTTGTCCTCGCTCTGCAGCAGGCACGGCTCCAGGGACGCCAGGAACGCGACCTTCCCGACCCGCGCCGACCCGTACCGCGCGACGTAACGGGCCACCTCACCCGTCCCCATCGAGAAGCCCACCAGCACGGCGTCGCGCAGGTCCAGGGTCTCCATCACGACGTTCAGGTCGGCCGCGAAGGTGTCGTAGTCGTACCCGGTCGTCGGCTGCGACGACTGCCCGAAGCCCCGGCGGTCGTACGTGATGACCCGGTGGCCGGCCTCCAGCAGCGCCGCGCTCTGCAGCTCCCACGAGTGCCCGTCCAGCGGGAACCCGTGGATCAGCACGACCGGCCGGCCGGTGCCGTGGTCCTCGTAGTAGAGCTCGATGGCGGTGGTGTTCTCATGGCCCACGGTGATGTACGGCATGGCGGTCTTCCTCGCTTCGCTTCGATCCGTCCGCACCACACGGCGGCGCGGCATGCCGTCACGCTAGGGCGGCCCGGCCGCCGTGCCTTGTCACCTGGTGCCCGCACCCTTGCCTCCCCGCGCAGGGGAGATCCGGCGTCCCCGCCCCCGGAGCCGGGGCCCGCCTCTTCCACCTCGCCGCGTTCCTGCGGGCGTCACTCCGGCTGCGCCGCCTCAGGGGCGGGTGCCGGCTCCGAACCCCGTCCAGCGCAGCTCGACCGGGAGGTGGCCCATGTCGTTGTACAGCAGGACCGTCGGTGCGTCGCCGTCGCGGTACTCGATCGCGGTGAGCGCCGCGTTCCCGCAGTTCAGCCCGAGCCACCGCACCGGCGGCGCGCCCAGGGCGTCCCGGACCAGCCAGGCCACCTGGTAGGCGTGGGTGACCAGGACCTCGTGCGTCTCGGTCCCGGCGGGGCGCGCGAACCGGGCGGTCAGCGCGTCGGCGGCGCGGGTCGCCTCCGCGGCCTCCTCGGCGCCGTAGCCGTCGAAGAACGCCGCCCACGGCGGTGGTACGTCGGCCGGGACGTGCGGGATGTGATCGACCAGCTCCGGCGCCTCGCGCACGACGGTGTCCGGCAGGCAGCTGCCCACGATCCGCGCGCAGTGCACCGCCCGGGGCAGCGGCGAGTGCCAGACCGTGTCGACCGGAAGGTGGGCCAGCCGCTTCCCGAGCAGCTCCGACTGCCGCTCCCCGATCCCGGTCAGGGTGCCGAAGGGGTCGGCCGCCCCGTGCCGTACGAGGTAGACGTGCCGAGTCGCCATGGTGGGTCTCCTGTCGGTGCGGTGAGGGGGTGTCAGCGGTCGCGCAGGGCCGCGTGGGCCGCGGCGAGGCGCTCGGCCTCGTCGCGGGCGGAGTGGTCGCCCGAGGCGTCGTCGGCCCAGGCGAGCAGGCGGTGGAGGTGTCCGGCGGCGGCGTCGGTGACGGTGCGCGGGCTGCCGAGGACCACCTCGCCGCCGGTGCCGTCGATGGTGACGAGCGTGCCCTCCGGGAGGGTGCGGCCGCCGGCCGTCACGGAGCCGTCGGCGACGGTGAGGCCGGCCACGCCCACCACGGCGGGCTTCCCCAGGGAGCGCGCGACGACCGCGGCGTGGCTGGCGGGCCCGCCGCGCGCGGTGACGATCCCGGTGGCGGCGGCGAGGCCGTGCAGGTCGCTCGGCGAGGTCTCCGGGCGCACCAGGACGACCGGGCCGGTCCGGGCCATCCGCACCGCGCCGTCCGACGTGGTCGCGATCCTGCCGGTGGCGACACCGGGGCAGGCGCCGATCCCCCGGGCGAGCAGGTCGGCCTCCTCGGCGGAGGCGATGCGCGGTGTGCGGACCTGCCGGAGGTGGACCGGCGAGATCCGGAGCAGTGCCTCGTCCCGTCCGATGAGCCGCTGGTCGACGAGTTCGGTGGCGACGCGGACCGCGGCGCCTCCCGTGAACCGGCCGGGCCGGACCTGCAGGAGCCACAACTCGCCGGACTGGAAGGTGAATTCGACGTAGCAGGCGTCGCGGTAGTGCCCCTCGATCCGGCGCAGGGCGTCGAGCAGTCCGCGCCACACCTCCGGCTCCCGTTCGGCGAGTTCGCGCAGGGGCCGGGTCGTCGCCCTCCCGGAGACGACCTCCTCGCCCTGGCGTCCGAACAGCACGTCGCCGAACGGGACGTCCTCGCCGGTGTTGGGGTCGCGGCTGAACGCGACTCCGCTGCCGCTGCTGCCGTCGCGGTTGCCGAAGACCATCCGCTGGACGATCACGGCCGTGCCCAGGTCGTCCGGGATGCCGTTCAACTCGCGGTAGGTGCGCGCGCGTTGGGATTCCCAGGAGGAGAAGACGGCTTCGACCGCCCGGGTCAGCTGCCGGCCGGCGTCGTCCGGGACGGGCCGGGCCGGGGCGTCCGCGTCCGCGGTCGCGGAGGCGAAGCCGGTCAGGAAGCTCTGCCGCGCGTCCAGGGCGAACGCCCGGTCACCGGTCTCGGCGGCCAGCCCCTGGGTGGCCCCGGTCGTGAGGCCGAGGTTGAGGACGGTGTTCATCATGCCGGGCATGGACACCCCGGCCCCGGAGCGGACGGAGACCGCCAGTGGCCTGTCCGGTCCGCCGAAGACCCGCCCGGTGGAGCGTTCGAGAGCGGCCACGGCCGCCGTGAGCTCCTCGGCGAGCCCCTCGGGGAAGCGCCCGTCCCGCAGGAAGGCGCGGCAGGCCTCCGTGGTGATGACGAACCCGGCCGGCACCGGCAGGCCGAGGCGGTGCAGGGTGACCAGGCCGAGCGCCTTGCCGCCCAGGGTCCCGGCCGTCCCCTCGGTCCGGGCGGAGATCGGGTGGATCCACCTCGTCACCATCGCTCCAACCCGAGCGTCGCCAGCAGGTCCTCGTGCAGCTCCGCCCAGACGACGTGGTACGACGCGGTGTCGTCGGCCACGTACGCCAACTCGCCTGCGGCGGCGCGTCCGAGGGCGTCGGCGAGGCGGACCGGGTAGCGGCCGAACCGGGGCAGGGCCGCGGAGAGTTCGGCGCAGACCGGGGCGGCCCGCCGGTCCAGGTCGGCGAACCGGGCGAGCACCCGGGAGTCGTAGCCGGGATCGTCGTGCTCGTTGACGCTCATGACGCCGTCGACGGGACGGAGCTGCCAGGCCGTGCAGAGGTCGAGCAGCTCGGGGTTGAGGACCATGAACCGCTCGTACGCCGCCGTCACGCGCTCGCGGGCCCGGGCCGAGTCCAGCTCGCCGGCGATCCGCTCGGCGTCCGCCGCGCGCCCGGCGTCGGTGAGGCTCCACACCGGCATGCCGCCGGACAGGCGGCTGACCAGACCACCGGCCCCGAGGTCGATGAGCTCGAACTCGGCGTCGGACTCGTCGAGCCCCGTGATCGCGCCGAGCCGGGCGACGCTGACGGAGCCGGCGCAGCGCAGGGCGTGCAGGACCAGCAGGGCGGCGTCCGGAGCGTGGGCTGCGGACCGGGTCATCGGGTGCTCCTCGCGGGGAAGGGGCGGGCGGTGGGCGTCGTCGTTCCCTCGGTCCGTCGACCTCGGGTCCGTTGTCCTCCACGGCCAACTCGCATGTTGGCGCCATCCGAATGTCTTCATCATCCGAATGCCGGTTGTATCATGACACGCCAGGAGCCGGAAGGGGACACGATGGCGAGACTGACCCGCGCGCAGCAGCAGGAGCGGACCCGTGCGGCGGTGCTGGTCGCGGCCTGGCGGGAGTTCGCCGAGTTCGGTTACGTCGAGGCCAAGATCGACCGGATCGCCGAGCGGGCCGAGCTGACCAGGGGGGCGGTCTACTCCAACTTCACCGGCAAGCGCGCGCTCTACCTCGCGGTGCTGGTCGACGACGCCGAACGGGCCCGGGACGCCGCCGAACCCCCGGCGGAGCCGCCCGCCTCCGTCGGGCAGGGGCTCAGCTCCTTCGCCCGGGTCTGGCTCGAACGGCTGCCCTTCCTCGGCGACACCCCCGGCAGCGGCCACCTGCAGGTGCGCTCGCTCTCCGGCGTGCTGGGCGCCGAGCCGGCGCGGGCCGCGCTCGCGGAACTCGTCCGCTTCGAGGCGCTGCTGCTCGCCCTGGCACTCGAACCGCGTCCCGCCGCACCCGCCGGGACGGTGCGGCGCGCCGGGCTGGCCCTGACCCTGCTCCACGGTGCGGCCGCCGTCGCGGAGAACGCCCCCGGCGCCGGCGACCCCTTCGACCTGGCGCGCGCCGCCGAGCACCTCGCCGGCCTCGCCCTCGGCGACGACCCGGAGCCGCCGCACCTGCCCTACGTCGCTCCGGCCCGCCCGGCCGAGGCCCCGTGGGCCCCGCCGGGCGGTCTGCACGACGAGATCACCGGCCGTCCGGTCGACCTCGGCGACGACGGGGTGGTCGTCGTGCTGGGTGCGGGGCGCCTGTCCGCGGCCGAGGACGCGGTGCGCTCGGCCGGGCCGGACGACCGGGTGACGATCGTCGTCGTCACCGGCGACCCCGCCGAGACCGGCCGCCTGGCCCGGCTCCGGATCGTGGACCTCGTCGGCTGCCTGCGCCGGGTGTTCCCGGCCGACCGGCTGCCGCGGGCCCGCGTCGTGTTCGACGCCACCGGCGCGGTCCCGGCCGCCCTCGACCACCTCCCGGCCGACGACGCCGACCCCGACGCCGACCTCGACCTCACCGAGATCGCGATCCAGGTCCGCGGCGGACTGGTCACCGCCCACGCGACCGGCCGCGGCGCGGGCTACGCCGCGGCCCGCCACCCCTCCCTCGACCCCGGCCGGAGCGGCGCGCTCTGACGCTACGTGGTGAGCAGGTCCACCGCGCCGGACCAGGAGCCGGCTGTCGAGCACGTCCCGGGCCGGGACCTGACGGCCGCTCAGGTCACGCGCCGCCCGGAAGGCGGTCTCGACCGGGGCCTCGCACGTCGCAGATCACCGTGAGCGGCAGCCGGGCCGCGGCCCGGCTGAAGTCGCACTCGCCGGCCTCCAGTACCTCGTCCAGAACGGCGGGGGGGGGGGGGGGGGGGGGGGGGGGGCGGGGCCCCCCGGCGGGGGGGGGGGGCCCCGGGGGGGGGGGGGGGGGGGGTGTGGGGGGGGGGGGGGGGGGCCGCGCGCCCCCCCCCCCCGCCCCCGCCGGCCCCCCCCCCCCGGGGGGGGCCCGGGGGGGGGGGGGGCCCCCCCGCCCCCCGCCCGGTCGTGGGGCCTCAGACCGTGGTGCGCTTCCAGTGCTGGTTGGTGCCGGTGCCGCAGGTCCACTGCTCCAGCGGGGCGCCGTCGGTGGTCGCCTGGTTGGTCACGTCCAGGCACTTGCCGCTGTGCCGGGCGGCGAGCTGGACGTGGGCGGCGCTGTCGGTGGCCCGGAGCTTCCACTGCTGGGAGGGCCGGCCGTCGCAGGGGTTCTGCACGACGAGCGCGCCGTCGGCGGTGGAGGCTCCGGCCACGTCCAGGCACTTGCCGCTGTGCCGGGCCATGATCTGGACGTAGCCGGTGCCGTTCTTCTTGAACCAGAACTGCTCGTTGATCTCCGGGCTGCAGCCCCACTGCACCAGCTGGGCGGCGTCACGGGTGTCGAAGTTGGCGACGTTGGCGCACCGGCCGCTGTGACGGGCCGTCAGGGTCTCCCAGATCACGTTCATGCCGCGCACGCTGCCGGTGGCGGTGTCGACGGTGAGCTGGGGCGAGTAGTCCATGGTCATGGTGGTCTTGGTGGGGAACTTCAGCGGCAGCCAGACGTACTGGGAGTCGTTCACCATGGCGCCCATGGAGTTGCCCCAGCGGTCGCCCATGTAGAGGTAGCCGGTGCCGTTGGTGCCCTGGACGGGGAGGACGTAGGCGGTCTGGGTGCGGTAGGTGGTGGAGTCGCCGATGTCCTTCAGGCCGCTCCAGGAGCCGGTGATGCTGGTGGCGGTGGCGTACTTCTGCTGGTTGGGGGCCCAGCCGGTGGCGCCGGAGGTGAGCAGGAAGTACACGCCGTTGCGCTTGAACATGGCGGGGGCCTCGCGCCAGTTGCCCGGCCAGAGCTTCTGCACCTGGGCGTCGACCGAGGTGTAGTCGGGGGTGAGGCGGTAGACGTGCAGGTCGGCGTTCTCGTTGGCCGCCGAGATCATGTACCCGGTGCCGTCGTCGTCGACGAAGGTGGTGATGTCCCGGGACATCTCGCCGAAGGGGCGGAAGCTGCCGCGCCAGGTGTAGTCGCCGTCGACGGTGTCGGAGACGGCGACGGCGGCGCGGGCCTCGCCGTAGTCCTGGCTGTTCTCCTTGTGCATCCACATCACGAACTTGCCGGTGGCGGCGTTGTACATCACCTTGGGTCGTTCGATGTTGGCCGAGGCCAGCTCGGGGTCGGTGGCCTGGGTGAGGACGTGGTTGCGGAACTCCCAGGTCTTCAGGTCCGCCGAGCGGTAGGCCGAGACGTAGCGGAAGGTGTTGTCGGCGTTCCGGTCCTCACCGAACCAGTAGTAGAACTGGCCCACCTTCACCACCCCGCCACCGTGGGCGTGCACCGGATTCCCGGCGGTGTCGGCGAACTGCGTGCCGTTGGTGACGGTCACGGTCGCGGCCCTGGCGGTGCCGACACCGCCCAGCAGGGAGAGGAGGAGGGCCGTGAGGACGGCGGACACGGTGGGGATGCCTCTGGCTCTGAAGGACATGGGTGGGTACCTCTTGCTGTTCGCTTCGGGGCGTGACGGGCGCGCGGTTCGGCGGGGAGGGGGCGCCGTGGGGGTGGGCACTGCTGTCACGCGAGGGGGGCGGGGCGATGGGCCGACTCGCCGGGTACCGTGCGGGCGCTCCGACGGGTCTTCGTCGTGTCCGCGTTAACACGGTGTGGTGAGGAGAGTCTGTAAGCCCTGTCCGGCCCTGTCAATACCCCGGAAACACCGGCGAATCATTCGGGTACGGCCGCTGACCAGTTCTGCTGGACGGTGCGCTGGGCCGCCGCCAGCTGCTGCGAGGTCGGGAAGGCCGGAGTGCCCTCCACCGTCGGCAGCCGCCCGGCCAGGGCGGTGTCGAGGGAGCCGTCCTGCTCCATCTCCGCCATCAGCACCGGCCGTGCGTACCCCGCCAGCCGGAGGTTCTGCCCCTCCGGGCTCGCCAGGTACTCCTCCCAGAGCCGGGCCGCCGCCGGGTGCGGCGCGTCCTTGTTGACCGCCTGGGCGTAGTACTGCGAGAAGCTGCCGTCGAACGGGATGGACACCCGCCAGTCCACGCCCCGGGCCCGCAGCTCGTCGGTGTGCACCAGGTTGAGGAAGTCCCACTCGATGCTGATCGGCGTCTCGCCGCGCACGATGGCGTCCGGGTTGGGGTTGCCCCGGTTGTAGTTGCCGACGTCGTCCAGCCGGGAGAAGAAGTCGATGCCCGGCTGGATGTCGTCGAACGAGCCGCCACTGGCCAGCGCCGCCGCGTAGACGCCCGCGAAGGCCGAGCCGGCCGTGGTGGGGTTGCCGTTGAGCGCGACCATGCCCCAGTACTCGGGCTTGAGCAGGTCGAGGAAGGAGACCGGGCAGTGCGCGACGCGCTTGGCGTCGCAGCCGATCGAGACGTAGCCGCCGTAGCTGTTGTACCAGCGCGCCCTCGGGTCCTTCTGGGCCTGCGGGATGCGGTCGAAGCCGACGGTCCGGTACGGGGCCAGCAGGCCCTGCTCGGCCGCCGACTGCGCGAAGGAGTCGCCGAGGTCGAGCACGTCCGGGGCCTCCGGGCGGCCCTTCAGCCGCTTGATGTCGTCGATCTCCTGCTGGCTGGAGCCGAAGGGGTTGTCGACCACCACCTCGATCCCGTACTTCTTGCCGAAGCCGTCGATCAGGCCGCCGTAGTTCGCCCAGTGGCGCAGCAGCGTGGTGGTGTTCAGCCGCCCCTCCCGCTGGGCCGCCCGGACCAGGGCGTCCATCCCGCCGAGCTCGGCGGCGGTGACGGCCGTGGACGGCGTGACGGGCGTGTCGTCACCGGCGCCGCAGCCGGCCAGGACGGTGACCAGCAGGACGAGCGAGGCGGAGAACGCGGTGACGCGGCTCCGCGGGGATCTGACCACGACGCCTCCGGGGGTGAAGGAAGCCGGCCCGCACGCACCGGCCGTCGGACGTCCCCCTGACGACGGCACCGGTGGTCCTCCAGCCTACCCGTCCCGGGTGGGGGCGCACCGCCGGGCTGACGGTGGGTCAGGGCGCCGGAACGCCGTCAGAGCTCCAGGTCGTCCCAGTCACCGCCGAGGAAGTCGGCGAACGCCTCCTCCTCCCCGGCCCCGGCCTCGAGCGACTGCGAGGCCCAGATGGTCTTGCCCCGGACCGAGTAGCGGGTGCCCCAGTGCTGGGCGTACTGGGCGACCAGGAACAGGCCGCGGCCGCCCTCGTCGCTCTCCTTGGCGCGGCGGATGTGCGGGGCGGTGCTGCTGCCGTCGGAGACCTCGCAGATCAGGGTCCGGGTCTTCAGCAGCCGCACCCGGATCGGGGGTTTCCCGTAGCGGACCGAGTTGGTGATCAGCTCGCTGAGGATGAGCTCGGCGCCGAAGGCGAGGTGGTCCAGGCCCCACTCCTCCAGCTTCCGGGCGCAGGCCCGGCGGACGGGGCCGACCGCGGCCGGATCGGGCTCGACGTCCCAGACCGCGACCAGGTCCGGGTCGAGCAGGTGGGTCCCGGCGACCAGCAGGGCGATGTCGTCGTCGGGGCGGACCGGCAGGGACTCGGTCAGCGCGGCGCGGATCTGCTCGGGTGTCCGGCCGGGGCCGGCGACCGTCGTCAGGAGGGAGGCCAGCGCGGTGTCCAGGTCACGGTGCCGGCCGGCCAGCAGGCCGTCGGTGAACAGCACCAGCCGGGACCCCTCGGGCAGGGTCAGCTCGGTGGTCTCGACCGGCAGGCCGGCGCCCAGGCCGAGCGGCGGGGAGACCGGCGGCTGCAGGAGGGAGGCCGTGCCGTCCGGCAGCACCACCGCGGCCGGGAGGTGGCCGGCGGTGGCGGCGGTGACCGTGCCGGACACCGAGTCGTAGACGACGTAGAGGCAGGTGGCGCCGGTGATGGCCGGGGCGTCGTCCTCGGTGTCCTCGTCCTGGACGTCCAGTCTGGCCACCAACTCGTCCAGGTGGCCGAGGAGTTCGTCGGGCGGGAGGTCCAGGGCGGAGAAGTTGTGGACGGCGATCCGCAGCCGTCCCATGGTCGCGGCGGCGTGCAGGCCGTGGCCGACCACGTCGCCCACCACCAGGGCGATCCGGGCGCCGGGCAGTGGGATCACGTCGAACCAGTCGCCGCCGACGCCGGCCCGGGCGGGGAGGTAGTGGTGGGCCAGCTCCAGCGCCTCCTGCGGCGGCAGTGCCCGGGGCATCAGGCTGCGCTGGAGGGTCACCGCCATGGCGTGCTCGCGGGTGTAGCGGCGGGCGTTGTCGATGCAGACGGCCGCCCGGCCGGCCACCTCCTCCGCGAAGGAGACGTCCTCGGTGTCGAAGGGCGCGGAGTCGCCGGAGCGCCAGAAGTTCACCAGGCCGAGCACCACGCCGCGGGCCCGGAGCGGGACCACCATCAGGGAGTGGATGCCGGAGTCCAGGATCCGCTGGGCCCGCTCCGGGTCCTGCGAGCGCCAGCCCGGCGAGGCGGCGAGGTCCGGCTCGACCACCGAGCGGCCGCTGTGGACGCTGTCGGCCATGGGGGTGCCGGGGACGAAGTGGATCAGGCGGCCGACCGGGTAGAGCGGATGGTCCTCGGCCAGCCCGGCCACCGCGCTGCGGCGCAGCTCGGGGCCGGCGCCGTCCGGCTCCTCGCCGCGCAGCACCGGGTCGCGCAGCTCGACGGTGACCACGTCGGCGAAGCCGGGGACGGCGACCTCGGCGAGCTCGCGGGCGGTGCGCACCACGTCCAACGAGGAGCCGATCCGCATGCCGGCGTCGTACAGCAGCCGCAGCCGGGCGCGGGCCAGCTCGGCGCGGCCGGAGAGGGCGCGCAGCTCGGTGGTGTCGCGCAGGGTCACCACACTGGTGCGGGGGCCGCCGAAGGGGGTGGTGGAGCGCTTGTTCAGGGCCAGCAGGCGGTCGCCCGCCGGGTGCACCTCGTCGTCGGCGGCGCGGTCGGAGGTGAGCAGCTCCACCGTCCCGGGTTCGAGACCGAGCTCGGCGACCTCCCGGCCCTCGGCGTCCTCGGGCAGGGCCAGCAGTCGGCGGGCCTCGTCGTTGGCGAGCAGCAGGCGGCCGTCCCCGCCGGTGATCAGGACGCCCTCGCGCACCGCGTGCAGGACGGCGTCGTGGTGCTCGTACATCCGGGTCATCTCGGCCGGGCCCAGGCCGTGGGTCTGCCGCCGGAGCCGGCGGCTCACCAGGGCGGCGCCGCCGGCCGCCAGGCCGACCGCCACGGCGGCGCTGGCCAGGAAGACGGGCAGCTGGCGGTTGACCGCGTTCTGCACCGACTCGACGGTGAGCGGGGCGGAGACGATGGCCACCACCTGGCCGGTCCGGTCCTTCACCGGGGCGGCGGAGACCACCGAGAGGCCGAGTGCGCCGTGGAAGGTCCTGGTGAAGGCCCGGCCCTCGGCGGCCTCGGCGTAGGGGCCGATGACGTGGCGGCCGAGCTGGGCCGGGTCGCTGTGGGTGAGGGTGATCCCGTCCAGCTTGTAGACGATCAGCGCGTCGACCCCGGCGTCCTTGCGCGCGGCCTCGGCCAGCGGTTGGAGCACGGCGGTCGGGTCCGGGGCGGCCAGTGCCTGGAGCAGGCCGGGGGCGTGCGCGAAGGACTGGGCGGCGGCGGTGGTGCGGTGGCGGGCGTCGGCCATGGTGTCGCGCCGGGTCTGCACCACCACCGCCACCAGGGCGGCGACCACCAGCAGGGTGACCAGCAGCAGTTGGAGCAGGAAGACCTCGCGCGCGAAGCTGCGGGACGGGCCCGCGCCGCGGGGCGCACCGGGGTGGCGGCCGGACCGCCTGCGCTGCCCTCCCGGTTCCGAGCTCATGTCTCCCATTTATCCCGCCCCGGCCGGGACCGGCAACGCGTGGCCGGACGGGGTCGGTCCCTACTCCTCCGTCGGGCCCAGGTCCGGGGTCTCGCGCAGCTCCACGGCGAGGCCCCGGTGGGCCGCGTGCAGCTCCAGCACCACGATCTCGTTGGCCCCTTCGCGCAGCACCGGGCCGGGCAGGTAGAGCGAGCGCTGCGGTCCGCGGGACCAGTGCCGGCCGAGGTGGAAGCCGTTGACCCAGACGTTCCCCTTGGTCCAGCCGGGGAGGTGGACGAAGGTGTCGGCCACCGTGTCGAGATGGAGGACGCCGCGGTGGAAGGTGGGGCCGACCGGTGCGGTGACGGTCTCGGTGAAGGCCAGCCCGCCGAGGTCGGTGAGGGGCAGCGGCAGGCTGCTCCAGCCGGTGAGTTCGGTGCCGTTCAGCAGGACCCGGCCGAGCAGGCCCTTGCGGTCGTGCAGGCCGGTGCCGTAGTTGACCCGGCCCTGGTTCTCCACCAGGACGCTCAGCAGCGCGCCGGGCCGGGGCACGGCGAAGGCGACGGCCCGCTCGTGGTCCTCGCGCGCCAGCACGCCGACCGGCTGGCCGTCGACGAAGAACTGGGCCCGGTCGTGGACCGCGTCCACCTCCAGCAGCACCGCGCCCTCGGCCGGCAGCGTGGTCCGGTAGAGGACGTAGCCGAAGTCCTGGCCCAACCGCTCCATGGTGAGCGGGCGTTCGGTGAGCACGGGGGCGCCGAGGAAGGGCAGGTTGGCGAAGAGCGGGGCGCTCTCGCCCAGCCGGACGGGGCCGGCGGCGGTCCTGGGCCCGGGCTCGGGCGCCGGTTCGGCCGGGACGGGGGCGTACTTGGCGATGACCTGGCGGAACAGGTGGTACTTCTCGGTCGGGTCGCCCGCCTCGTCCAGCGGGGCGTCGTAGTCGTAGGAGCCGACGGTGGGCCGGTAGGTGTGCTTGTCGTTGGCGCCGTTGGTGAAGCCGAAGCTGGTGCCGCCGTGGAACATGTAGAGGTTGACGGAGGCCCCGGTGGCCAGCAGCGCGTCCAACTCCTGTGCGGCCTGGGCGGGTTCGCGCACCACGTGGCGGCCGCCCCAGCGGTCGAACCAGCCGATCCAGAACTCCGTGCACATCAGCGGCCCGCGCGGCTGGTGGGCGCGCAGCGCAGCCAGGCCCTGTTCGGCGCGGCTGCCGAAGTTGGCGGTGGCCAGTATCCCGGGCAGTGAGCCCCGGGCCAGGTCGGCGGGCTGGTCGCAGGTGAACAGCGGGACGTCTACGCCGCACCGGCGCAGCAGCCGGGCCAGGTGGGCGAGGTGGGCGGTGTCGTCGTCGTACGCGCCGAACTCGTTCTCCACCTGGACCGCGATCACCGGGCCGCCGTGGGTGGCGAGGTGGCGGCGGAGCGGGGGGAGCAGGCGCTCGAAGTAGTCGTCCACCGCGGCCAGGTAGCGCGGGTCCTGACTGCGCAGCAGGATGCCGGGGTCGGAGAGCAGCCAGGACGGCAGACCGCCGCCCTCCCACTCCGCGCAGATGTACGGGCCGGGGCGCAGCAGGACGTGCAGCCCTTCGGCGGCGGCCAGGTCGAGGAAGGCCGACAGGTCCAGGCCGCCGTCGGTGCGGAGTTCTCCGGGGGCGGGCTGGTGGAGGTTCCACGGGACGTAGGTCTCGACCGTGTTGAGGCCCATCAGCCGGGCCTTGCGCAGGCGGTCGGCCCAGTGCTCCGGGTGGACGCGGAAGTAGTGCAGGCCGCCGGAGATGATCCGGAAGGGCTGGTCGTCGAGGCGGAAACCCTCGTCGGTGATCTGCAGGACGGGCATGGGGCTGGGGCTCCTGGGGGGAGGGGTGAGCGGGCCGGTGCGGGTGGGCGGTGGCCCCGCCCGCACCGGTCTGACGGGTGGTCAGGGCGTGGTGACCTTGAAGCCCTGCTGGGTGCCGTACTCGACGATGCGCTTCTGCCAGGCGCCCAGGCCGGCGTCGATGCCGGTGCCGAAGGTCTGGCCGACGGTGTCCTTGAAGACCGAGTTGGCGTAGACCTGGTAGGGCAGGTACTGCCAGCCCTTGCCGACCTTGGAGGAGGAGTCGGCGAAGACCTGGTTGGCCTTCTGGCCGCCGAGCGAGTCCAGCGGCTGGTCGAGGAAGGCCGGGTCGTTCAGCAGCTCGGTGGTGGCGGGGAAGAGGCCGTTGCGGTTGAGCGAGCGGGTGGCCTCGGGGTCGGAGTTCAGCCAGATCGCGAAGGCCGCGGCGGCGGCCTTGTTCTTGCTGGTGCTGGGCACCGCGACGGCGGAGCCGCCGTTCTCGGCGGAGACGGCGTCCCCGGCGGTCCACTGCGGGACCGGCGCGGCCCGCCAGTCCTTGGCGGTGTCGGGGATGGTGGAGGCGATGTTGCCGGGTGCCCAGGCGCCGGTGATCCACATGGCGTACTGCCCGGTGTTCATGGACTGCCACCACTCGTTGGTCCAGCCCGGCGCGGGGTCCACCAGCTTGCGGCCGACCAGGGAGGTCCACAGCTCGGAGACCTTCCTGGCGCCCGGGTCCTGGAGGTTCACCGAGACGGAGGTGGCGTCCTTCTGCTGGAACGGCCGGCCGCCGGCCTGCCAGAGCAGGCTGTCCAGGCCGCCCGCGTCGCTCGGGTCGATCGAGGCGATGAAGCGCTTGGGGTCGGAGGCCTTGATCCTGACCGCGGCCGCCTCGAACTCGGCCCAGGTCTTCGGCGGTTCGATGCCGAGCTGGTCGAGCAGCTTCTTGTTGTAGAACATCGCCATCGGGCCGGTGTCCTGGGGGACGGCGTAGACGCCGTCGTGGATCGCGACCTGCGACCAGGCGGACGGGGTGAACTTGGACTCCAGACCGGCCGCGCCGTACTCCTTGAGGTCGACCAGCCGCTTGGACATCGCGAACTCGGGCAGCGCGAAGTACTCGATCTGGGCCACGTCCGGACCGCCGCTGCCGGCCTTGATGGCGGTCTGCAGCTTGGTGTACTCGGTCGCCGACTGGCCCGCGTTGACCAGGTTGATCTTGATCTTGGGGTACTTCTGCTCGAACAGCGCGACCGTCTTGTCGAGGTTGGGCGCCCAGGTCCAGAAGGTCAGCGTGGTCGGGGTGTCCAGCGCCTTGGCCGGGTCGGAGCCGCCGCCGTCGGAACCGCCGGAGGAGCCGCAGGCGGTGAGGCCGAGGACGAGCGCGGCGGCCGGGACGAGGGCGAGCAGTCTGCGGCGGGAGGGGGTGGTACGGGTCATGGCGTGACTTCCTTGCCGGATCGCGGGGGAGCCTGGACGGGGGGAGGGGGGCTGACGGGTGGTCACTCCTTGACGCTCCCGGCGGAGAGGCCGGACTGCCAGAAGCGCTGGAGGAAGAGGAAGGCGACGACGAGCGGGACGACGGCCAGCACGCTGCCGGTGATGACGAGGGGGTAGAAGCCGGTGGTGGTGGCGCCGCTGCCGGCCGCGCCGGTGGCGAGCGCGTTCCACTGGTTGAGCCCGACGGTCAGCGGGAACCACTGCGGGTCGCTGAGCACGATCAGCGGCAGGAAGTAGTTGTTCCAGGTCGCGACCAGGGAGAACAGCAGCACCGTGACGAAGCCGGGGGCGAGCAGCCGCAGCGAGATGGTGAAGAAGGTGCGGACCTCGCCGGAGCCGTCGATGCGGGCGGCCTCCAGCATCGAGTCCGGCACCGCGCCGATCGCGTAGACCCGCATCAGGTACACCCCGAACGGGCTGACCAGCGAGGGCAGCAGGACCGCCCACGGGGTGTCGACGATGCCCGCCTTGCTGAACAGCAGGTAGGTGGGCACGGCCAGTGCGGTGCCGGGAATGGCGACGGCGCCGAGCACCACGGCGGCCAGCAGGTTCCGCCCGCGGAAGCGGTACTTGGCCAGGGCGTAGCCGGCCGCGGTGGAGATGAAGGCCGCCCCGCCCGCGCCGACCACCGCGTACAGCAGGGTGTTGGCGAACCAGCGCAGGTAGATGCCGTCGTCGTGGGTGAGCACCTCGCCGATGTTGTCGAAGAGGTGGAAGCCCCTGCCGAACCAGAGGCCGAAGCTTCCGGCCAGTGAGCCGGAGTCCTTGGTGGCGGACATCAGCAGCCAGACCAGCGGCAGCAGGGCGTAGACCAGCATCAGGCCCATGGCCAGGGTGAGCGCGGTGCTCGGCCGGTGTCCGCGACCGCGGCGGCGGACGGTCGTGTTGGCGCTCACAGGCTCTGTTCCTTCCGCATCGACCGGGCCTGCACGGCGTAGGCGACCACCACGGTCACCCCGCCCAGGACCACGGCGACGGCTGCCGAGTAGTTGAACTGCTGGCCGTTGAAGGCCAGGTTGAAGGCGTACATGTTGGGCGTGTAGCTGGTGGAGATCACGTCGGGGGCCAGCGACTGGAGCACGTTGGGCTCGTTGAAGAGCTGGAAGGTCCCGATGATCGAGAAGACCGTGGCCAGCGCCAACGCGGGCCTCAGCGCAGGGAGTTTGATGCTCCAGGCCTTGCGGAACTCTCCCGCCCCGTCCATCTCGGCGGCCTCGTAGAGCTCGTGCGGCACGGTGCGCAGCGCCGCGTACAGGATGAGCATGTTGTAGCCGACGTACTCCCAGGTCACCACGTTGCCGATGGAGGCGAGCATCCAGGAGCCGCCGAGCAGGTCCGGGACCTCGGTGTGCAGCGCGTCGCCGATCTGGCCGACCAGGCCGAACCGGTCCCCGTACAGGTAGCCCCACATCAGCGAGGCCACCACGGCGGGGACGGCGTACGGGACGAAGATCCCGACCCGGAACAGGGCCGGCCAGCGCAGCCGCCCGCTGTCGATGGCCAGGGCGGCCAGCAGGGCCAGGGTCAGCATGACGGGCACCTGGACCAGCAGGAACAGGGTGACCCGCCACAGGCCGGCCCGGAACAGGTCGTCGCCGAAGGCGCGGACGTAGTTGTCGAGGCCGACGAAGACGTTGCCGCCGACCAGCCGGTCCTGGAACAGGCTGAGGTAGGCGGCGTAGGCGAGCGGTGCCGCGATCCCGATCACGAAGACGACCAGGAACGGCGCGAAGAACAGGTAGCCGTAGGACCCGTGGCCGGACCGGGCGCTGCGTGGTGCTCTGCGGGACCGGCCCGCTGGTCGGTCCGGTGCGGCCGGGGCCGGGGGGTGCGACGTGCTCACGGTAGTGCCCTTCGCGGCTGATGTTTACGCCAACATGAAGCTGCGGATGAGTCTTGACCGCTGACGGCGGGCCAGTCAAGGCCCGTTCACGGCGCGATGCGCCTTCGTGATGAAACCGGCCCGTAACTCCTCGGTCACCGGGGGCCGGTCGGACCTGCCGTTCCTTCAAGGGGCTCTGGTTACTTGCCAGTTGGCAGGGAGGCCCAGGTCACGAGCGGGTATCGGTGGGTCCTTCGGCTTGACGCGGGGCGGCGCGCCGGGCCACATTGCTTCCACCTCGTTCGAACATGTTGGATTCTGATCGCTTCTGAGGTTTCACCGTTCTGGCGCCCGCGTCCCCGGGCCTGCCCCCGGCCCGCCGTGGCCTCTCCCTCCCGCTTGCCGCGTGCCCGGACCCCGGCGCGCGTTCCAAGGAGTTCCCATGATCACCACCCGTGCCACCCGGGCCGCCTGCGCCGCCGGCCTGCTGCTCGCCCTGGGCCTCACCACCGCCTGCTCCACCGGGCAGTCGGCCGTCTCCGGGGGCGACGCCCCGGTCGCCCCGGTCGACGGCCGGATCTCGCTCACCTACCTGCAGAAGCAGGGCGACCAGGAGTACTTCGTCGGGGAGGCGGCCGGCGCCAAGGCCAAGGCGGCCGAGCTCGGCGTCGACCTCAAGGTGGTCAACCTCGGCAGCGACGCCAACAAGACCGTGAGCGAGGTGCAGTCCGCCCTCGCCCAGAAGAGCAACGGCGTGATCGTCGTGGTGCCGGACCCGGCCGTCGGCCCCCAGGTGGTGCAGCTCGCCAAGGACGCCAAGGTGGCCCTGCTGACCTCGGACGACCAGATCTGCGCCACCGGCCCCGATCCGGCCGCCTGTCCCAAGGAGAACCTCGTCCCCCGGATCGGCTTCTCCGGGCAGCAGATGGGCGGCGAGGTCGGCAAGCGCGCGGCCGAGGAGTTCGCGAAGGCCGGCTGGAACCCGGCCGAGACCCGTACGGTCTCGGCCTGGAAGCAGGACGTGACGGTCTGCGGCGACCGGGTGAAGGCGGCCAAGGACGCCTTCGCCGCCGCCGTTCCCGGAGTGCAGAACATCGACGTGGCCACCGACAACACCCCCACCGGTGCCCAGGACAAGATCGCCGCGACCGTCACGGCCAACCGGGGCGTCAAGCACTGGGTGGTCTGGGGCTGCAACGACGAGAACGTCCAGGGCGGCGTCACCGCGCTGGCCAACGCCGGGGTGAAGGCGGAGGACGTGATCGGCGTCGGCCTCGGCGCCTACCTGGCCTGCAAGGAGTGGGGCGGCGGCAAGCCCTCCGGCATGAAGGCAGCGCTGTTCATCAACGGCCGGGACGTCGGCGCCCTCGCCGTCCAGACCATGGTCGACAAGCTCAAGAACGGCAAGGCCTTCCCCGCCGAGGCCTTCGCCCCGACCACTATGGTCGACGCCGCCAACTGGAAGGCCGCCGGCGTGTCCTGCGGCTGAGCCCCTCCCGGACCGACCGGCCCCACCCCCCCTGACCGGGGCCGGTCCACCGCCGCCTCCGGCCGCGAGGCCCCCCGCCCGGCCGGAGGCGGCCGCCACCCTCCGCACCACCCCAACGAGGTGATCCGTCATGCCCGCAGCGCACTGCCCACCCGGCTCGGCGCCCCGGCCGCCCACCGCCGCCGCCTCCGTCGTGGGGGTCACCAAGCGCTTCGGCTCCGTCCGGGCGCTGAGCGGCGTGACCCTGGACTTCCCGGCCGGCCGGGTGACGGCCCTGATGGGCGAGAACGGCGCCGGCAAGTCCACCCTGCTGAAGATCCTCACCGGCGACCACCGGCCCACCGAGGGCCACGTCGCCCTGGACGGCGTCCGGCTGGAGCTCGGCTCGCCGCAGCGGGCCAAGGCGGCCGGCATCCGGATCATCCCGCAGGAGCCGGAGATCATCCCGCACGTCTCGGTCGCCGAGAACGTCTACGCCGGCGCGCTGCCCCGGCGGGCCGGCCGGCTGCTGGACCGGGCCGGACTGAACCGGCGGGTGCGGGCCGACCTGGAGCGGATCGGCTTCGCCGACGTGCTCGATCCCGACCTGCTCGGCTCCGAACTCACCCCGGCACAACGCCAGTTGGTGGAGATCATGCGGGCGGTCACCGGGGAGGCGAAGGTGATCGCCTTCGACGAGCCGACCTCCTCCCTCTCCGAGCACGAGGTGGACGCGCTGTTCGCCCTGATCCGGCGGCTGCGCGACCAGGGCATCGCGATCGTCTACGTCTCGCACCGGATGCAGGAGATCTTCCAACTCGCCGACCGGATCGCCGTGCTGCGCGACGGCGCACTGGCCGGTGTGCAGGACGCCGCCACCACCAGCGAGGGCGAACTGGTCCGGCTGATGGTCGGCCGGGACCTGTCCGCGCTGTTCGTCCGCCGCTCCGCCGCCACCGACCGGGTGGTCCTGGAGGTCGACGGCCTCACCACCGACCACGTCCGGGACATCGACCTGACGGTCCGGGCGGGCGAGGTGGTCGGCCTGGCCGGGCTGATCGGGGCCGGGCGCTCGGAGCTGGCCCTGGCCCTGGCCGGCGACCTGCCGGTCCGTCAGGGCACCGTCACCCTCGACGGCGTGCGGCTGCGCCCCGGCCGCCCGGGCGAGGCGATCCGGGCCGGGCTCGGCCTGGCCCCCGAGGAGCGCAAGGCCCAGGCCCTGCTGCTGCACCGCTCGATCCGCGACAACACCTCGCTGGTGGTCCTCGACCGGCTGCGCCGCTGGCGGTTCGTCAGACGCCGCGCGGAGCAGGAGCTGGCCCAGGAGTACACCGACCGGCTGCGGGTGCGCACCCCCTCGATCGAGCACGAGGTGCGCAAGCTCTCCGGCGGCAACCAGCAGAAGGTGGTGCTGGCCCGCTGGCTGGCCCGCAGGCCCAAACTGCTGATCCTGGACGAGCCCACCCGCGGCATCGACATCGGTGCCAAGGCCGAGATCTACCGCATCATCGCCGACCTGGCCGCCGAGGGCGTCGCCCTGCTCGTCATCTCCTCCGAACTGCCCGAAGTCCTCGGCCTCGCCGACCGGATCGTGGTCATGCAGAACGGCCGCGTCACCGGGGAGCTCGACCGCACCGAGGCGTCCGAGGAAGCGATCCTCGCCCTCGCCATGGCCGACGACCTCGCCCCCACCCCAGGAGCCACCCCGTGACCACCACCACCGCCCCCGCCCCGACCGTACGCGCCCGGACCCGCCTCAACGGGCAGAACCTCAGCCTGGCCGGCGCCCTGGTGGTCGTCCTGGCGCTGTTCGGCGTCCTGAACGACAACTACCTCAGCCTGCCCAACCTCCAGGTCATCGCCGAGGCCGCCACCATCACCGGCCTGCTCGCCGTCGTCCAGACCGTCGTCATCATCTGCGGCGGCCTGGACATCTCGGTCGGCTCCCAGGTGGGCATCGCCTCCGTGGTCTCCGCGATGGCCTTCACCGGCGCCGGCTCCGACCCGCTGACCGGAATGGCCGCGGCCCTCGCCGTCGGGCTCGTGGTCGGCCTCGTCAACGGCGCGGTCATCGTCTACGGCCGGGTCAACCCGACCATCGCCACCCTGGCCGGCCTGGCCGCGTACAAGGGCGTCGCCCAGTTGCTGTCCGACGGACGGGCCCAGGGCTACGTGCTCAACGACGACGTCTTCGTCTTCCTCGGCCGCGGGGCCGTCGCCGGACTCCCCGTCATGGTCTGGATCCTCGTCCTCACCGCCGTCGCCGTCCACCTGCTGCTCAAGTACACCGACATCGGCCGCAACCTCTACGCCATCGGCGGCAACGACACCGCCGCCCGGCTGGCCGGCATCAACATCAACAAGTACCTGATCGCCGTCTACGCCCTGATCGGCGTGGTCGCCGCGGTGGCCGGCGTGCTGCTCACCGCCCGGACCGGCTCGGGCCAACCCGTGTCCGGCAGCGAGGGCCTCGAACTCAAGGCCATCACCGCCGCCGCGCTCGGCGGCTGCGCCCTCAAGGGCGGCAAGGGCGGCGTCGGCGGGACCCTGCTCGCCGTCGCCCTGCTCGGCGCGCTGGAGAACGGCCTCACCGTCCAGGGCATCAACACCTTCTGGCAGAACGTCGCCCAGGGCGCCCTGCTGGTGGTCGCCGTCGTCATCCAGCAGCGCCGCAGCGGCGAACGCGCCATCGGCCTCCCCGCCTGACCCCACGGACCTCCGCTACCGGACGGGTCGCACAGGGCCGCCGCAGGGCCGCGGCGGCCCGGCCCGTCCGGGAACGGCAGGGCGGCAGGCCGCCGAGGGTCGGCCGGGCCGTCACGGGCTGCCGGCCTCCATCCCCCACCGGGGAGGGGAGACCGGCAGCCCACTTTCGCGTTCCTCCTGCGTACCCTCTTTCGAGGGACGGGTGGCCCGCCGCTACCATGTTCACGCAGCCACGCGAGGAAGGACCGGTATGGAACAACGTGTGACGCCCGGCGCCACGTCCAAGGGCAAGCAGCGCCCGCCCTCCCAGGCCGACGTCGCCGCCCTGGCCGGAGTCTCCTCCCAGACCGTCTCCCGCGTCGCCAACCACCGGTCCAACGTCGAGCCCGAGACCCGCGAGCGCGTCCTGTCCGCGATGCGGCTGCTCGGCTACCAGCGCAACAGCGCGGCCCGGGCGCTCACCCTGGGCCGTTTCCACGTGCTCGGCGTGGTCGCCTTCGACATCGCGGCCCAGGGCAACGCCCGCACGCTGGCCGCCATCTCGCACGCCGCCCAGGCCGCCGGCTACTCGGTGAACGTGGTCTGCGCCGAGGAGCAGACCGAGGACGCCGTCCAGCAGGCCGTCCGCCAGCTGACCGACCAGGCGGTGGACGGCCTGGTGGTGATCGAGGCCCAGATACTCGACCGGCGGGGCTTCAACGTCTCCTCCGGCGTTCCGGTGGTGGTCGCCGACGGCGACCCCGAGCGCCGCTTCCCCTCGGTGGACACCGACCAGGCGGCCGGGGCGACCGCCGCCACCCGGCACCTGCTGGGCCTCGGTCACCGCACCGTCTGGCACATCGGCGGGCCGCAGGACTCGTACGCCGCGCGCCGCCGCGCCGCCGCCTGGCACGCCACGCTCAAGACCGCGGGCGCCCCGGTGCCGCAGCTGGAGCTGGGCGACTGGACCGCCGCCTCCGGCTACCGGATCGGCAAGGCGCTGGCCGACCGCCCGGAGGTCACCGCGGTCTTCGCCGCCAACGACCACATGGCGCTCGGCCTGATGCTCGCCCTGCGCGAGGCCGGCCGCCGGGTGCCGGAGGACGTCAGTGTGGTCGGTTTCGACGACGTGCCCGAATCCGCCTTCTTCGCACCGCCGTTGAGCACCGTCCGGCAGGACTTCGAGGAGGTCGGCCGCCAGTGCGTGCGCCTGCTCCTCGACCAGATCGACGCCCCGGTCGGAGAACGCCCCGAGACCCGGCTGATCTCCGTGACGCCCGAGCTGGTCGTCCGGTCGAGCTCCGCCCGTCCGCCCGCCGACCTGAGGGCATGACGAACGGCGCACCTCCCGCCGGAGGTGCGCCGTTCTCGTTCCCGCGGTCGGGACGCGTCAGCCGAGCTGGATCTGCTGGCTGGTCCCGCCGGTGCAGGGCCGCTGCACCAGCTGGGCCCCGTCGGCGGGTGAACTCCCGGCCACGTCCAGGCACTTGCCGCTGTGACGGGCCATCAGGGTGACGTAGCCGGTGGCGGTGGTCCGCACCGACCACTCCTGGTTCCGGGCTCCGGAGCAGGTGTACTGGACCACCGGGGCGTCGTCCGCCAGGGACTCGCCCGCCACGTCCAGGCACTGCCCGGCGTTCCGCCCGGCCACCGTGACGTAGCCGGGGCTGCTCGGGCGCAGGGACCACTGCTGACTGGTGGCCGAGCTGCAGCTCTGCTGCACCACCACCGCGCCGGGCACCGTCGAACCGCCCTGCACCGCCACGCACTTGGCGCTCTGCCGCAGCCGCAGGGTCTTCCAGGTGTCGGGGGCCGCGCCGCGCAACTGCCAGAGCTGGTTGGCGCCGGTGGTCGGCTGGTAGACCCCGACCGGGGCGCCGTCGTGGGTGGCCGCGCCGGAGACGTCGAGCAGCAGGCCGGTGGCGCTGTTGACCACCGTGCGGCGGCCGTCGCCGGTGTCGGAGAGCAGCCAGAGCTGCCGGTCGGAACCGCCGGCCGAGGCGAAGCCCAGGGCGCCGGTGGTGGAGACGGTCAGCGCCTTGCCGTTCTTGGCGTTGGTGATCCGGTAGCTCGCGGTGCTGTTCCAGCCGCCGGCCACCCTGGTGAAGGTCCAGCGCTGCGCGGCGTCCGCGGTGTCGGGGGTCCGCTGGACCAGTGCGGCCTGGCCGCTGGTGCCCGCCGAGAGCGCCAGCCCGCTCTGCTCGCCGATCAGTTGGCGCACCGGCCCGGTGGGTGCGGTGGTCGCCGAGGGGTCGACGCCGGTGGCGCCGGGGAGGACGAAGGTGGTCACCGAGGCCGGGCCGACCGTGACGGTGAGGGTCTTGGCGGCAGTGGTGGTCAGGTCCGCCTCGCGCTGCACCTCCTTGGTCGCGTCGGTGGTGTACCGCTGCACGGGGACGGAGCCGTCGACGGTCTGGAAGCCGCCGAGGTCGAGGGTGACGGTCTGCGGGGCGCCGGTGGTGTTGGTGTGGACCGCGACCGCGCCGGCCCCGCCGGGCCGCAGGGCGGCCAGGGTGTCGGCGGAGTCGGTGTTGATCACCCGCGCGCCGGGGCGGACGAAGCGGCTGTAGTTGGCCATCGCCCAGTACTTCCGGTTCTTGCGGACCGGCTCGACGGCCGGGTCGGCGGCGCCCAGGTCGACCTGGATCAGGCCCCAGTTGGAGTTCTCCCGGCCGGGCGCCATGTTGGCGTAGTCCTCCACCGCCTGCCACAACACCCAGGAGCCGGGCTCCAGTTCGCGCAGGTCACCGTTGATCCGCCGGGCCAGGTCCAGGCCCGGCGCCATGTCGGTGAAGCTCTGCGGCCCGCTGCCGCCCAGGTCCACCTCGGACATCCAGAGCGGCTTTCCGGAGCCCTTGGCGATGTCGCGGACGCCGGTGCGGCCACCGGTGCTGTAGGTGTGGGTGTTGAGCTTGCCGACGGCCGCGCGGACCGCGGGCGCGTAGGAGTTCCAGTTGTCCCGGAACAGGTTCGGGTCGGTCTCGTCCATCCCCGACACCGGGGTGGTCAGGCTCGCGCCGTCCAGGGCGGTGCGCAGGCTGGAGACCATGTGCGCCTGGGAGTCCCGGTTCCAGTGCGAGCCCTCCTGCCGCCCGTACGCGCCCCAGTAGTTCGTCCCGGGCTCGTTCATCGGCGACAGCGCGCCGAAGGTGACGCCGGTGCTCGCCTGTACCCGCTGGACCGCGCCGGCCAGGTAGGCGGCGAACCGGTCGTACTGGTCGGCCCGGAGGTTGTCCTCCCAGCTGTTGTACGCGCCGGAGACCACGCCGCTGCGGGTCATGAAGTACGGCGCGGAGTTGGAGAAGGCCTCGAAGGTGTCCGCCCCCCGGGCCTTGGCGGCCTGGAGCCACCAGCGCTGGTTCGGGTCGGCGGCGTCGTTCCAGTGCGTCGGGTCGGCCGGGTTCCACCAGTCGGCCGGCTCCGTCCAGCCCGCGGTGCCGCCGGACGGCGGGCCGTAGGCGGCGGGGCGGTTCCAGTACCCGGGCACGGCGGCGCCCGGGCGCAGGTAGGGCTGGGTCTCGGGACTGTCCCCGCCGCCGATGTTGTACCGGGCGACGGTGAAGCCGAGGCCGTCGGCGCCGTAGAGGGCGTCGGCCAGTTCGGCGCGCTTGGCCTCGGGCCAGCCGCCGGTGACCTCGGCGAACCAGGCGAGCGAGGTGCCCCAGCCCTGGAACGGGGCCTGCTGGTAGGACGGGTCCAGCCGGACGGTGACCCGGGCGGCGGCCTCCTCGGCAGCGGCGGCGGCGGCGGGCGGCGCGGTGAGCGGGGCGGCCAGCAGGGCGGTGGCCGTGGCGAGGGCGGCGCCGAGGACGGTGCGGGCCCGGGTGGTGCGGACGGCCCTGAGGGCGGGCGGGGGTTGACGGAGAGTCACGGGAGCTCCCTGGGGGGTCGGGCAGGCAGGGGGGACGCCCCTCCGCCGGGCGGCGGCCGGAGGGGCGTCGGGGGAGGGGGCGTCAGGCGGCGGTGCGCTGCCACTGCTGGTTGGTGCCGGTGCCGCAGGTCCACTGCTCCAGCGCGGTGCCGTTGGCGGTGGACTGGTTGGTGACGTCCAGGCACCGGCCGCTGTGCCGGGCGATCAGGCGGATCCAGCCGGTGGAGCCGCTGACCTTCTGCACCTGCCACTGCTGGGAGGTCTGGCCGGAGCAGGGGTTCTGCACGACGAGCGCACCGTTGGCGGTGGATCCGCCGGCCACGTCCAGGCACTTGCCGCTGTGCCGGGCCATGATCTGGACGTAGCCGGTGCCGAGGTTCTTCAGCCAGAAGTCCTGGTTGGCGCCGTTGCCGCAGTTCCACTGGATGAGCTGCGCGGACGGGGCGAAGGAGTAGCCGCTGACGTCGGCGCACTTGCCGCTCTGACGGCCGGTCAGGCTCTCCCAGGTGACGTTCATCCCGGCCACCGTGCCGGTGGCGGTGTCGACGGTGAGCTGGGGCGAGTAGTCCATGGCCAGGGTGGTGTCGGTGGGGAAGCGCAGTGGCGCCCAGACGTACTGGGAGTCGTTCACGGTGCCGCCCATGGAGTTGCCCCAGCGGTCGCCCATGTAGAGGTAGCCGGTGCCGTTGGTGCCCTGGACGGGGAGGACGTAGGCGGTCTGGCTGCCGAAGGTGACGCCGTCGCCGAGGTCGCTCAGGCCGCTCCAGGAGCCGGTGATGCTGGTCGCGGTGCCGTACTTCTGCTGGTTGGGGGCCCAGCCGGTCGCCCAGGAGGTGAGCAGGAAGTACACGCCGTTGCGCTTGAACATCGCCGGCGCCTCACGGGACTGGCCTGCCCAGAGCTTCTGCACCTGGGCGTCGATGGCGGTGTAGTCGGGGGTGAGGCGGTAGACGTGCAGGTCGGCGTTCTCGTTGGCCGCCGAGATCATGTACCCGGTGCCGTCGTCGTCGACGAAGGTGGTGATGTCGCGGGACATCTCGCCGAAGGGGCGGAAGCTGCCGCGCCAGGTGTAGTCGCCGTCGACGGTGTCGGAGACGGCGACGGCGGCGCGGGCCTCGCCGTAGTCCTGGCTGTTCTCCTTGTGCATCCACATCACGAACTTGCCGGTGGCGGCGTTGTACATCACCTTCGGGCGTTCGATGTTGGCCGAGGCCAGCTCCGGATCGGTGGCCTGGGTCAGGACGTGGTTGCGGAACTCCCAGCTCTTCAGGTCCGCCGAACGGTAGGCCGAGACGTAGCGGAAGGTGTTGTCGGCGTTCCGGTCCTCACCGAACCAGTAGTAGAACTGGCCCACCTTCACCACCCCGCCACCGTGGGCGTGCACCGGACTGCCGTTCTGGTCGGCGAACTGCGTGCCGTTGGTGACGGTCACGGTCGCGGCCCGGGCGGAGCCGAAGCCGCCCAGCAGGGGAAGGGCCACCGCCAGCAGGGCGGCGCACAGCAACGATCTCAAACGTGGCATCTCGTCAGACCTTCGCGTTCTGCGATGCGACGCACTCCGAGCTGGCTGCGCAAACACGTGAGGGGCGGTCTGCGAGCGGCTTCCGGGAGTGGTCTTCTGCCACCTCACCGCGGCGGGCCGGCCGGGGCGGGGCGCACTCTGCGCGTGCATCGTGGGTGGGGGAGGATGCGGCACCGCTGGGCAGCACGGCGCCGAGCCACGCCAACTCTGCTGTTCCGAAGCAGAGTTGCCGGGACATCGGCAACCACGGAGGAGCGACCCCGGAACGAGGTAGGGGCGGGGTCGGCCTGCCGGCAGCCCCGGCCGCCCGCCCGGGAGATCCGGACGGGCGGCCACGGCTGACCACCCGTCAGCGCCCTTCCGCCCGTCCCGGCATGTTGGCGCAAACAAGTGGTCGTCCCAGAGTCTCGGAGGAGAGGGCGGCAGTGTCAAGGCTTTGCGCGGACTTCCGGAGCTACCCGGCGGTCGGCGGAGCCTGCGGTAGCTTGGCCCCGCATGACTGCCTTTCGCATCGGTGTGGTGTACGACCGCGCCTGGGATCCAGCCGAACTGCCCGCCTTCGCACGGGAGGTGGAGGCACTGGGCGTGGACGACCTGTGGGTCGTCGAGGACCTGGGATGGAACGGCGGGATCTCGTCCGCGGCGGTGGCCCTCGGCGCGACCCGGCGGCTCCGGGTCGGCCTCGGGATCGCCCCGGCCCCCCTGCGCAGCCCCGCGCTCCTGGCGATGGAGGTGGCCACCCTGGCCAGGGTCTTCCCGGGCCGGTTCGTCGCCGGGATCGGTCACGGCGTACGGGAGTGGATGCGGCAGGCCGGGGTGGCCCCGCGGTCGCCACTGGCGCTGCTGGAGGAGACGCTGACCGCGGTGCGCGCCCTGCTGCGGGGCGAACGCGTCACCGTGGAGGGCCGTGAACTCCGGCTCGAAGGCGTGGAGTTGGTCCACCCCCCGGCCGCCGACACGATCCCACCGGTGATCGCGGGCGTGGTCTCACCCAAGTCCCTGGAACTGGCGGGCCGCGCCGCCCAGGGCACCCTGGTGGCCGAGGGCCACGGCCCGGACGACCTGCGCACGGTCCGCGCCGCCGCCGAACGCGGCGGAGCCACCGCCGACCACACGGTCACCGTGTTCGCCTTCGTCGGCGTCGGGGAGGCGGCGGCACCCGCCCTGCACGAGGCCGTCGCCGGTCACGCGCAGTGGCTGGGCCGCGAGGAGTCGGCGACCTTCGCCGCCGGCGGCACGGCGGCGGAGGCGGCCACCGCCCTGCGCACCCTCGGCGACGCGGGCGCCGGGACGGTGGTCCTGCGCTTCTGTGGCCCCGAACCACTCGGACAGCTCCGCGCGGTCCTGACGGCCCTCGCGACCTGAGGGCTCCGCCGGCCGCCCCGGTACCGGTACGGCCAACGGATCGGTGACGGAGGCTCAGAAGCTGGGCTGCCGCCAACCGGGGTCGCGGCCGGAGGCGGCCAGGGCGCGGTCGAGGTGCGGGGCGGTGCCGGGCACCTCGACCGGATCGGCGAAGCCGCCGTACCGGCGGTAGAGCTCGGCGTGCTCCTCGACCACGTCGAGGACCGCGCGGGCCAGGTCGTCGTCGATCGCGAACCGCTGTCCGGTGGCCCGGGCGACGTCCCAGCCGTGCAGGACCATCTCCTTGACCACCATCCGGGCGACGGTCGCCGCCGGCATCGCCGTCCCGCCCAGGTCGATCTCCCCCTCCCAGGCGGCCGGGTCCGCCCAGGCCGCCACGGCGCGGCCGAGCTGGTCCGCGTAGGCCTCGGCCCAGTCCGGGGCGGCGGTGAAGTCGCTGGTGACCAGCTCCTCCGGCAGCGGCTCCCGGCGCGCGCGCCGCTCCAGGCCGTGGGCCGTGTAGAGCACCCAGTGGTTGACCAGCGTCCTGGTGTCGAAGTCGGCGCAGGGCGTCGGCCCGTCCAACTGCTCGGTGCGGACGCCGCGGGCGACGCCGGCGGCCGCGGTGGCGGCACGTGCCATCAGGGGGTGGAGTTCGTGACCGTTCATGCCTCGATCCTCGCGGCGCGGCCGTGCCGGGTCTTGAACAAACACGACGGTTAGCCTGGTGCCGTGAGCTCTCCGAACCTCGGACGCGGGGTGCTGCACCCGGACCGGGCGGCAGCCGTGATCGACGTGACCCGGCACGGTCCCGCCGCCGAGCTGGCGGGCTTCGTCGAGTTCTACTGGATGGTGCGCTGGGAGCGCGGCGACCTGCCCTTCCACGAGCAGAAGGTGCTCGCGCACCCCAACGTCCACCTCGTCCTCGAAGCACCGGAGGCCCGGGTGTACGGGGTCCAACACTCCTTGTTCTCACGGAAGTTGGAAGGAAAGGGCCATGTACTGGGCGTGAAGTTCCGCCCCGGTGGCTTCCGTCCCTTCCTCGGCCGCCCGGTGTCGGAGCTCGCCGACCGGGCGGTCCCGGCGGCGGAGGTCCTCGGTGACGGCGTGAACGCGCTGAACGAGGCGGTGCTCCGTGACGACGGGAACCTCCCCGCCCTCGCCCCTCGGGTGGACGCCTTCCTGTCGGCCCGCCGACCCGAGCCCGATCCGGTGGTCGAGCGGGCCGCCGAGCAGGCCGCCGCGCTGGTGGCGCGCATCACCGGCGACACGGAGCTGCGGAGGGTCGACCAGGTGGCCGCGGAGTCCGGCCTCTCCGTGCGCCGCCTGCAGCGCCTGTTCGCCGAGTACGTCGGCGCGGGCCCCAAGTGGGTGCTCCGCCGGGCCCGGCTGCACGAAGCCGCCGAGCGCGCCGACCGGGGCGGCGCCATCGACTGGGCACAGCTCGCCGCAGACCTCGGCTACGCCGACCAGGCCCACCTCACCCGCGACTTCACCGCCACCGTGGGCACCTCCCCGGCCCGCTACGCCGCGGGCCGGGGATGACGGGACGCTTCCGGTCACCGCCCGAGGAACTGCCCGAGGCACCGCCCGACGCACCGCACCGGCGAGGTCCCGCCCGGGGGCGGCCCCGGGGTCACAGCCAGTCCTTCCGTACGGCTTCGGCCCCTGCCTGGAAGCGGCTCTCGGCGCCCAGCCGGTTCATCAGGTCCTGCATCATCCGACGCACCGTCCGCAGGGACAGGCCCAGCTTGCGGCTGGCGGACTGGTCCGTGTGGCCGTCGGCCAGCAGTTGCAGCAGAGCGCGCTCGGACCCGGTGAGGTCCTGGTCGTCGCGGGCGGCGGGCTGCCCGAAGTCGGTTCCGCTGCGCCACAGTTCGTCGAAGAGCGCGCACAGGGGCTGGATGAGGGCCTCGCCGTGCAGTTCCAGCGCGCCGCGGCGGCCGTCACTGGGGTCGGTCGGGATCAGGGCGATCCTGCGGTCGACGATCACCAGCCGGATCGGCAGGAGCGGCACGGTGCGCGTCAGGCCGCCCAGCTCGGCCAGCCACCGGGCGTAGCGCAGGGTGTCGGGGTCGTTGCGGAAGCTGTCCTGGAAGATGCTGCGGATGACCACTCCGCGCTCCAGCGCCACCTGGTTGGGGTGCTTGCCGGCCTGGATCGAGTCGGGGGCGACGGCTCCGCCGCGCATCAGGGACAGGCACTCCTCGGTCGCGGTCGCCGCGAGTTCCTCCAGGCGGTCGCGGACGGCTTCGAGGGAGTCCAGCCGTAGGACCCTCTCGTCGTCGGGCCGCCGGTCGACGTACTCGGCGGAGAGGGCCGCGATCGCGGCGCGGGTGCTCTCCAACTGCTTCTGGCGGAAGAGCAGTTGGTTCTGGTTCTCGGCGAGCAGTCTGGTCAGTCCGACCTCCGGACTGACGGCCCGGAGGGTCTGCGGGTCGGTCGTGGGCCGCAGCAGCGTCAGGTCCAGCAGTTCGTCGAGCGCCTCGCGCGTCCGTGCTTCCGACAGGTGCAGGTGGGCGGCTATCCGGTCGACTCCCCAGTCCGGCTCGGCCAGCAGGGTCCGGTAGACGTTCTCCGTCAGTGCGCTCAGTCCGAGTGCCTGCAGCATCGTTCCCCCTTCTCGATGTCGAAGATCATCATCAGTCCACGGCGGGCGGCGACGCAATGCCTTTCGGTGGGTCAGAAGCCCATCTCCCCGGGGGTTTTGCGTATACAGATGAGGGGTTGTGGCGATACCAGCGAGGGTCACGGGCGGAGCGGTGGTCCAGACCGCGTAGCCACGCCGACCGATAAATGATCTTGCACCTAGTTGCCACGGGAATTGGTGCCAGCCCCGGAGCCGTGACACGGCCCCAGGCGGACGGCAGGATCTTTCTCGGCAGCGGAGAACGCAACGAGAACCGGGGCGGGCGCCGCGAACCATTCACGGACACCGCAATCGGTCACCGAACGGGAGAGAACAGTCATGGGGAACTCGATGCGCATCGCCTGCGCTGCCGTCGTCGTCGCATTCACCGTCGGCCTGGGCGTCGCCGCCGCCGACGCGGTGGTCGCGGACCGCTCGGACGTCCAGCGCACCGCCACCCCCACGGGTTTCGACTGGGACACTCCCCACCACGCACGCCCCGCGCAGAGTTGACCGGACTCCGTGCACCTGGTCGCGGTGACCCTCATCTGCCCTGACCCGCCGTCACCTCAGCTGACGGCGGGAACCGTCACCGATCTGATCTGGAACCACAGCCGACGCGAGGACCGGGTGGAGCACATCCGCGCCCGCGTCGACCTCAACCTCTGCCGCATCGCCGCCGCGATCATCGCGGCCACCCCGGACGCGGCGACCGCGAACCTGCGCCGCGTCTGCGAACGCGCCGTTCGGCACACGCCGGCCCTGCGCGGCTGGTGCCTCGTCCCCGCGTAAGGCCTCCACGCACCAAGTCCACGGCCCTCCTGGCCACTTGAGTGCAGCCACGCCGGGATCACGCTCTTCCATCCCACCTTGCCCCGCCCCGCCCCGTCCCGGCGGTCCGGCCTGCCCGCGAACAGGCCTGCCCCGACTCCCGGCGGCCACTGACACCTCATCAACTCCCTTTCTCCGAAAGAAGGTCGTTCCACCATGCGCATTCTGACCAAGATGGCCGCTGTCGCCGCCCTCGCCGTGCCGGCGCTCATCGCGGTTCCCGGGACCGCTCAGGCCTCCACCCCGTCCGGCTGCTCCAGCGTCACGCAGATCGGCAGCACCGCCTACCTCAACGTCGGCGGCGAGACGATGGCCTCGGTGAAGCAGTACAAGGGCTGCGGCAAGAACTACTCCTACCTGTACGTGTGGCAGAGCTACCGCAACTCCCACAGCAGCTGGGACGCCTGCGCGGCCATCGTCACCGGCGGCTCGCACGTCCAGGACCCCCGCTGCGGCCACAACGACGTGGAGATCTGGTCCTTCGGCGCCTCCACCCTGTCGGAGTGCACCCAGGCCCTGGGGTGGAACGGGACCGGCCCGATCCCGTACTCGGGCGAGGTCGCGGTCAAGACCGACGTCCGCTGCTGACCCTCAACGCCCTTTCCCTCAGCGGCCGTTGCCGACAGTCCGATGGCGTCCGCGCAGCCGGTCACGTCCATCGAGCAGTACCGGCGAGCGCGCCCGCACGGACGCCGCACGTCCCCGTGTCACCCACGTGCGCCCGTGCAGGCGCCGTTCCCGCACGCAGCAACGGCCGCACCCACCACCGAACCAGAAGGAACCACCCCATGGCATCCGCCACCAAGACCCGTACGACCCGTACGACCCGCAAGACCGCCACCCGACTGCTCACGGCCGTCGCCGTCCTGAGCGGCCTGGTGCTGGGCGCCGCCCAGGCCCACGCGGCCACCCCGCAGCCCACCACCGAGGCGCCGGCGGCCGCCGCCACCGCGCTGCCCGTGGTGAACATGGAAGCCACCGTCCTGGCCGCCCAGATCGACCCCCGGCGCGCCGACAGCACGCAGACCCCGGGAGCCCACGACTCGGTCCTGGCCGTCGAACAGGCCCTGCAGGCCCGCGGCTTCCTGGAGGCCCGCTGGGTGGACGGCTACTTCGGCACCAGCACCACCAGCGCCTACGCCGCCTTCCAGCGCTCCCTCGGCTACACCGGCCTGGACGCCAACGGACTGCCCGGCGCCACCTCCCTCACCACGCTCGGGCAGGGCCGGTACACCATCACCCGCCAGATCGGGCCCGGGGCGAAGCTCAAGCGCGACGGATACACCGTCAACACCCGCACCCAGAACATGCTCACCGAGGCCGAACGCATCTCGGGCGTCCACCTCACCCTGGACCAGGGCTCCTACAACCCCGGCGGCGACCCCACCTCCGCGGGCACCCACGACGGCGGTGGCGTCGTGGACATCAACGTCGACGGCATGACCAGCGCCACCCGCACCGCCGTCGCCAAGGCCCTGCGCCAGGTCGGCTTCGCCGCCTGGGTCCGCAGCCCCAGCCAGGGCAACTGGCCGTGGCACATCCACGCCGCAGCGATCAACGACACCGATCTCGCCACCCAGGCCCAGAACCAGACCGGTGACTACTACCTCGGCCTCAACGGCCTGGCCAACCACGGCGCCGACGACGGCCCGCGCGTCCCCATCCAGACCTGGGAGGAGTACCAGCGCACCCACTGACGGCGCGCGGTACCGCCCGAGCGCGACCTCGCACCAGCTGATGACACGTCAAGAAACGAGAATGCCTTGAAGACCATACGCACCACCCTCGCCGTCGCCGGCACCGCCCTCGCCATGGCCGTGCCCCTCGTCGCCACCACCCCCGCCTTCGCGGCCGGCCGCGACGGGTCCTGCGACAGCGGCGAGTTCTGCCTCTACTACAACAGCGACCAGGCCGGCTCGGTCTCCGACTTCACCACCTCCATCAGCGACTACGGCGCCACCCAGCCGTCCTGCTACGAGTTCAAGGGCGCCGGCAACGGCCAGGGCGTCTGCGTCAAGAACAACGCCGCCTCGGTGTGGAACCGCACCGGCAAGACCGTCCGCGTCTACTTCAACAGCGGCTACGCCGGCGCCAGCCAGGACTTCGCCCCCGGCGCCAAGGGCAACCTCAACGCCACCCTGAAGAACAACGAGGCCTCGCACAAGTTCCTCGGCGACGGCGGCGGCGACAACGAGAGCCCCACCAACGACTTCGACCACGCCCTCCGCGGCTTCGCGAAGGACAACTGCACCGCCTTCGCGGCCTTCCGCATCGCCGACCGCCTCGGCGTCCCGAACTTCAGCAACTCCTACGGCGGCACCACCTGGGGCAACGCCGAGAACTGGGACGACGCCGCCCGCCGCGTCGGCATCAGCGTCAACTCCACCCCCACCGTCGGCGCCATCGCCGTCAACGACACCCACGGTGCCTACGGCCACGTCGCCTACGTCAACGCGGTCTACGCCGACGGCTCCTTCGACGTCGAGGAGTACAACTGGAACACCCGCCTCGGCTACGGCACCCGCAAGGGCCTCCGGGTCAGCAGCGCCGAGTCCTCCTTCCAGCACATGATCCACTTCTGAGCACCCACCGGCAGGACCCCGGCCGCACAACTCCCCGGCCGGACTGATCCTGCGGACACACAGCCCACGGCGGCATGACGACCCCCGCCGCAGCACGCCCCGTCGAAGCCCCGTCGGCGAGGCGGCCCTCCCAGGCCACCTCCGCCCGACGGGGCTCCGACGTGCCCCCGGACGGCATGCCCCCGCCCCATCCGCCCCGGGAAGGACCAGGGCACGGGTTCCCCGGCCGGGCCCCGTCGGCGAACGAACAACCGCCCGCCCCGAACACCCATACCGGCTACCGGGCATGCGCGGAACGCGACCCGATCCCCGCCGCCTGCGGCTCCCGGACCCGCGCCCCAGGCACATCGACGACCGGATCTCCGCCCAACTCGCTCCCGGCCGCAGGCGCGTGACCGTCCACCAGGCCGTGCCGACCCTGCGCAACGCGCTGAACGCCGCGGTGCGCCCCTGGCGGCTGCGGCACAGCGCCGACCACTACGCGGACCAGCCGGCCGACTCGTTCGAGGTCATGCTCGGCACCGGCACGCGCCGCGGCGAAGTCCCGGCCCTGCACGGGGAAGACGCCCGCCGGCCGGGCCTCGGCCAGAGGGGTGACGTCGAAATGCGGAACCCGTTTCATCTGATCATCCGGCTGACTCGCCATCGGGTTCGTGCTCGCTCTGGTGAAGTGCGAGTGGGAGATAGGCTCGGCACGAAGATTCCGAGGATCGGTCAAGGGTGAGACAAATTTTGCGCACTCCCTCTCATGGCTCCATTCATGCCCGTCGCCGTGTAACCCTGGCGGGAGTCGCTGCCTCGATTCTTCTGGTGGCAATTCCTGGCGCGCATGCAGTCCAGCGCGATGGTTTCCTACCTCCGATGAAGAGTGGACCGGCGGCGGCTCAGATCACTGAGATGTTCCCGAGGAACTGGAGTAACGACACCGGCCTGCGGGAGGGCAACGCGACGTTCGGACGCCAGCACATCGCCAGGGGCGGGAGCACCGGGAACACGCAGAATCACGAGCTGACCGCCGGTGCGAAGAGCCTGTGGGTCAAGGCCATGGACAACGTGGAGGCGGGTTCGTACATCCACCCCTTCCCCGGGGGCAGCCTGTCCACCTACCAGTACCGAGCGGATGGGGCATGGCGGACCATGTGTGTTCTCGTGGATGACAATGACTACACGTACAGCGGAACGAACTACGGTCCCAAGGGAATCATCACGGCTTACTGGGTGAACGGTCGCGTAGGCCCCAACGAATGCAGCACCACCGACTGACAACTTCCCTTCTCTGCCTCACCCCTTGGATGAAAGGATGGAGCGACGATGAGATCCTGGGAGATCGGGGACCGTGTCACGGTGACGGTGGAAACCGACCATCCCGAGGACCCCGTCGGCAAGGTCGTCATGTTCACCGCTGATGGTGGAGTAGTTGTGCGGTTCCCCCTGGCCGGGGCCGAGGTGCACGCCCCCCAGGAGCTCGCGCCGGCCCCTGGCGAACCAGAGCGCGAACAACCAGATGCCGGTCCAGCCGGTAGGGACTGACCGGCAGGCGGCTCGGTCCCGTACGCGTTGGCCTGGCCGGTCTGCACCGTCGCCGACCGCAGCGAACCACCGTCCCGGGCCCGCACGTCGCCGCGCGGCCCGGTGATCCTCCACTGATTGAGCCCACTCAGCACGCCGGTCGTGAACTCACTCACCTGGCAATGCAGTTCAACGTCCAGCTTTCGGTGGGCCGCACCGGGCAGTGCTGGGGCAACACCCCCGCCGAGTCCTTCTTCGCCACCCTTAAAGGCGAGTCGGCCGACAACACCGCACATCGGACCGTTGACAGCTGGTGCGTCATCCGTTCGCCGCAGATGCCTCGGAGACAAGGGCGATCGACGTCCGGTCCCTGGTTCTCCCCGGCGGCCCGCCGGGCTTCCCTCCAGGGACATGCCCCCACCCGCACGATTCACTTCGTGCTGCCTGGGAGCATGTCTTGCTGTTCCGCGACTCCGCGTCCGCGGTCGCCGCCGAGAGGCTGGCCGGATCACTCTTCGTGCGCCTCATCGACCAGTTCGTCCACCAGCACGGCCACAAGCCCAGCCCGTCCGAGGTGCGCTCCTGGGAGATGAGCATCCCGGCTCTGACCAACGCCCTTCTGGACGCGGGGCTGGGCATGGTGGAGGTGCTCCTCGAGTGCTCACTCCCGCTGAACAGCAAGCGCGCCGACGTCGCGCTCGCCGGCGTCCACCCGGGCACCGGCGAACCGTCGTACGTGGTGGTCGAGCTCAAGCAGTGGAGCAGCGCGCTCCCCGAGGACGGCGAGCCGCTGCTGTGCCGGGTCGACGCGTACACCCGACCGGTGCTGAACCCGATCGAGCAGGTCCGCGGCTACTGCGACTACCTGATCCCCTTCAACGGGGCGCTCACCGACCACCCCGAACGGCTGTCCGGCGTGGCCTTCCTCCACAACGCGACCGAGTTCGGCGTCCAGGGCCTCTACGAGGTGCCGCAGGACGAGCGTGGCCGGCTCTTCACCGCCGAACGGCGCGGGGAGTTCGTCGAGTACCTGCGCTCGAAGCTGAAGCCGGCCTCCGGCGCGGAGGCGGCCGACCTGTTGCTCGCGGGGAAGGTGGCCCCGTCCAGGCAGTTGATGGCCGTGGCAGCCGAAGAGGTGCGTGAGCGCGAGCAGTTCGTCGCCGGCTATGACTTCCGATCGCCCACTACGACTTCCGGTCACAATCCTGAAGACCTTCGGCGGGTAGAGCCGACGATCCCGTTCGCTCGTTCGAGTGAACGGGATCTCTGCTGTGCTCGGGCGGGGCATGCGCACGACAGACTGCTGCGCGTGACCACTATCGATGAACTCACCCAGCCCGCCATCCGCGCCTTCTTCCAGGCCCTGACGGCGAACGACCTGGCCGCCATGGCGGACGCGGTCTACGAGGACTTCGCCGCCGTGGACGGTGAGATGGACTTCGGTGTCGAGGATGTCCTCATGTACACCGCGTCGTACGAGCTGTACGACCAGAGCGAGGACGGCCTCACCGTCGGTCTGGTCGCCTGCGGCCGGATGGGGCGGGCCCAGAGCTGGGCCTTCACCGTGGAGGAGGGCTTGGTGGCCGGGGTGGTCATCACCCCGAACGAGAAGATCCCGCAGGACTTCGTCCTGTCCGCCAACTCCCGGTCCAGCTTCCACCAGGTCCCGGTGGTCGACCACGAGAAGCTCGCGCGGGAGGAGGAGGCGCGGGCCTTCGCGGAGACCACCGACCAGGACGGCCGTACACACCTGCGGGGGACGGCCCGGCGGCTGGACCTGCTCGGCAAGTACTACGTGCACCTGTGGGACCGGGGCGCGGGTGGCACGATCGACTGGATCAACACGGGCGAGCAGGCCGTGGACCCGGACGTCTTCCGGACGGCCGGCAGCCCGGCCTCCGGCGACATGGTCAGCAAGGGCGGCAAGAGCAAGCTGAACTCCAGCCTCACGGTCGAGGTCGGCTGGGCCGACACCTACCAGAAGGCCACCGTGCGGTACGCGGCCAAGCCGTACCACGCGGACTCGCTGTTCTGGATCGAGGAGAACGTCCCGGGCTGCACGCTCCGGGTGACGGGGACCCTGACCCTGACCGGCCCCGGCGGCACCGTGGTGAGCAGTGAGACGATGACCGTCGAGAGCGTCAAGAAGCCCTATCTCCTCTCCTGGAGCCGCGAGTTCGCCCTCGCCGACCTGCCGGTCGGCGACTACACCCTGACCCTGACCAGGACGGTCAAGACCGGCGGCCGTTGGAACGACCGCCTCCGGGTCAAGCCGCACAGCGTGACCTTCCGGGTCGGCCGCTGACGACCGGTGGCCTTGTCGTGGCAAAGCTCGGGTGCGATCGAATCTGACGCAGTCGTGGGCGAAGCCTCGGCCGTTGGGGGTGCGGCTGCCTGAGGTCGTCGCACGGTGACCTGGGATCCGGTGTCCGTGGCCGGTCGGGCCGCCGGGTCGGAGCGCCTGCTCGGTGTCCGCGGCGCCGGAGCGCGACCCACCCGGGAATCCCCAACGGCCTGTCTTCCCCGGTGCCCGCGGGTTCACCGTCACCCTCGACGGTCAGGACGACGAGGGACTGCGCCTGCTCCTTTCCGGCACCTCGCGTCTCGTGCGGATGGACCAGCGGAACTTCCAGCTCGACTCCGCCGGACACGTCCTCACCCTCGGGCTCGTCCGGGCCTTCCACCCAGCCGTCACCGCCGCCGATCACGAGAGGGCACTCGCCGCACTGACCACGGGAACCGCGGCAGGGTATCTGCTTCAAGTCGCCCCGAGGGACGGGGAGAACTTCCGGCTGCACATGCCCGACCAGTGGCCCGACGAACCGAAGCCCCTGGCGGCCACGCCACTGGAGCTTCCAGGGCTGGCACAACCACGCTGATCACAAGTCAAGGGATCACCGCAGGCCAGCGGGGGTTTCGGGGGAGTGGTGGTCGGGTTGTGGTCGTGCCCCTGGCCCATCGTGAGCGGGCGAAGCAGGATGGGTGGTGCCGCTCACCGCACCCGCCTGCCTGAAGGTGATCGTCATGCGTGCCCACCTTGCGGTGGGACGTGTCTACCGTCGCTGCGGCTGCCACGACCTGCGCCACTTCGCCGTCACCACCGCCCTCGACGAAGGCGTCGAGATGACCATCGTCTCCAAGACGGTGCGCCACTCCACCTTCTCCACCACCGCCAACCTCACCCGCCGCGCAGCCCGCCAAGCCGTCGACGCCATCGCCCACGCCCTCGACCGCGAAGAACGACGCCGCTCCCGAAAACCGAAACAACGTCAGACGGGCTACGCCCGAGCAGCATGACCACCCATCAATGACGACCACGAAAGACGGCCGCCCGGCGCGTAAGCGAGGTGAATGCCGGCGACCAGGTGCGGCGGACACTGAAACCGCGACGGACCGTGCCCGCCGCGGCCTTCCGGTGTGCCCTGATGGATCGGTGAGGCAAGGAATATGGCGCTCCCTCAGCTCAGTCAGCCGCGCTGAATGCACCTGGGCGGAGTTCGGCCAACAGCCGATTCGGAATCGCTCCGCTCGGCGGCCGCGTTCGCCAAGCCCTCACGGCGTGGCCTGTGCCGGAGGACGACCACTGGACGGCCACCTACGGAGAAAGGCCGCTCCCACCATGCGGTGGAAACGGCCTCCGACCTGCGTAAACGCTGGTCGGGACGACAGGATTTGAACCTGCGACCCCTTGACCCCCAGTCAAGTGCGCTACCAAGCTGCGCCACGTCCCGTGGTCCGAATGCTTCTGCCTTGCGGCTTCGACTCTCCGACCTTGTCCCCGGTGTCCCGGCGACGTGGAAAACAATACAGCACCGGGAGGGGTGCTCGCTGCCAGGTTTCCGGGGTCGGGGGCGGTGTGGTGCAGGTCAGGGGTTCAGGGGGTGGGGTGGCGGGCGTCGTAGCGGAGGAAGGCGGGGCGGCGGGCTGCGAGGAGGAGGATGGCGGCCACGCAGGCGAGGCCGCCGATGAGGAGGGCGGTGGTGGTGGAGGTGAGGGAGGCGGTGGTGCCGGCGAAGAAGTCGCCGAGGCGGGGGCCGCCGGCCACGACGACGATGAAGACGCCTTGGAGGCGGCCGCGCATGTCGTCGGGGGCGCCCACCTGGAGGATGGTGTTGCGGAAGATCATGCTGACGGAGTCGGCGGCGCCGGCCACGCCGAGGGCGAGCAGGCCGAGCCAGAGGTGGTTGGAGAGGCCGAAGACGGCGATGGCGAGGCCCCAGGCGGCGACGCCGGCCACGATGGCGGCGCCGTGGCGGTGGACCCGGGTGATCCAGCCGGAGAAGAGGGCGCCGGCCAGGGCGCCGACGGCGGGGGCGGACATCAGGAGTCCGACGGTGCCGGGGCCGCCGTGGTAGACGGTGAGGGCGACGGCGGGGAAGAGGGCGCGGGGCGAGGCGAGGAGCATCGCGATCAGGTCGGCGACGAAGCTGGTGCGCAGGTTGGGGCGGCTGCGCAGGAAGCGGAGGCCGTCGAGGACCGAGGCCCGCTTCCGGGTGGTGTCGGCGGTGCCGTCGCCGGGGAGCATCGCGGGCAGCCGCCACATCGCGTAGAGGATGCCGCTGAAGGCGAGGGTGTCGATCAGGTAGGCGGACTGGACGCCGGAGGCGCCGATCAGCAGGCCGCCGATCATCGGGCCGACGGTGGTGCCGAGGTTCATGCTCATGCTGCCGAGGGCGTTGGCGGCGGGGAGCTGATGGGCCGGCACCAGGCGGGGGATCATGGCGGAGCGGGCGGGGGAGCTGAGGGCGAAGAAGCCGGCCTGCACCGCGACCATGGCGTAGAGCAGCGGTACCGAGCGCAGGTCGAGCAGGGCCTGGACGGCGAGTACGGCGGAGGTGGCGGCGAGTCCGGCCGCGCCGAGCAGGCCGAGCAGGCGGCGGTCGACGGTGTCGGCGATGGCGCCGCCGAAGAGGCCGAGGACGATCAGCGGGACGAGCGAGAAGAGGCCGACCAGTCCGGTGGCGAAGGTGGATTCGGTGAGCCGGTAGACCTGGACGGAGACCGCCACGGCGGTCATCTGCTGGCCGACGGCGGAGACCACCTGGCCGGTCCAGACCCGGCGGTAGTCGGGGTGGTCGCGCAGCGGGCTGAGGTCGGCGAGGGCGAGCCGCCGCAGCCGCTGCCAGCGCCCGGGGGAGGCGGCGGAGGCTGGCGGAGCGGCGGCCCCGGCGGGAGCGGACGGTTCGTCAGGCGGCGGCGGGACGGACTGCGAGGAGGTGGGATGCGTCGACACGCGCTTCATCCTCACCCACCCCGCAGCCCGTGGACGAACGGTTTCTGCCGGACTCCGTCGGATCCCCGTCGGATCACCGCCGATGCACCGAGGCCCCGCGGCGACCGCGAACCGGCTGTTACTTCGTCAGGACCTGCTTCTCGCCCGCCTCGACCACCAGCGGCAGCCGGTTCCCCGGCGGCGGGAACGGGCAGATGAAGTGGTCGGCGAAGGCGCACGGCGGCAGGTAGGCCCGGTTCAGGTCGAGTACGGTGCGGCCGTCCTCGTCCGGGGCGGGCAGGGTGATGAAGCGGAAGCGGTAGCTCTCCCGGCCGCTGCCGGCGTCCGCGATCACGCCGCTGAGCTGGTCGCCGGAGCGGCTGACGGTGAGGGTGTGGGGCTCGCCGGCCAGCTGGAAGGCGATCTGGCCGGTGGTGGCGAGCGGGCGCTCGCGGCCGTCAGCGTTCTCCACCAGGACGTCCTGGTCCTGCTCGAACGGGGTGAAGACGGCGGGCACCGCCCAGTCCGGCGAGTAGGGGAAGGCGGAGATCCCGGCGAAGCCGAGGCGGCCCTCCGAGCGGGGGTCGAAGACCCGCAGCGCGAGCTCGCCCTCGCGCTCGATCGGCACCAGCAGCACCTCACCGAGCGTCAGCAGGTCGGCGCCGGGGGCGGTGTCGGGGGTGAGGCGGCGGGTGCCGTCCACCGGCCCGCCCTCCGCCCCCTCCAGCGACAGGCCGTCGGCGGCGGAGGCCTCGACGTGTACGGCCCCGTCCGCGGCCCACCAGCGGCCGGGGAGGCCGGGCACCTCGGCGGGCTCGGGCTCCAGCCAGTGGGTGCCGGTGAGGGCGAGTGCGCCGTGCGGGGCGCTGACGCTCGCGGTGCGGCGCTCCGTCCAGTGCTTCCACTCCTGGGCGGCGGTGTCGGTCATGTCGGCTTCCTCCCTCGGGTCGCCGGGCCCGGCCCGGGGTACGGGCGGGCGCCGGGGGTGTGGCCCGGGTCCGGGAGTGGCCGGAGCACCGGGGTACGGCTCGTGCTCAAGGTCGAACGCGAACCGTACCCCGGGTCTTCCGGCTGTGCGTGACCGACATGGTTCCGCAACGGCGCGCGACGGCCCGCAACACCACCGAACCGTCCCGCAACACCCACGCACCACGGGGCAACGCCCCGTCAGGCGGACGACGCTCCGTCAGGCGGACGACGCCCCGTCAGGCCTTGCGGCTGGAGAGCGGGCGGAACAGGCCCTCCTGCATCACCGACACGACCAGCTGCCCGCTCCGGTCGTAGATCTGACCCCGCGCCAGGCCGCGCGCGCCGTGCGCGATCGGGGACTCCTGCTGGTACAGCAGCCACTCGTCGGCCCGGAACGGACGGTGGAACCACATCGCGTGGTCCAGCGAGGCCATGTCGAAGTTCCGCACGCCCCAGAGCGGTTCGACCGGGGCCCGGACGGCGTCCAGCAGGGTCATGTCGCTGGCGTAGGTGAGGGCGCAGACGTGGATCAGCGGGTCGTCGGGGAGTGCGCCGTTGGTCTTCAGCCAGACGCCGCTGCGCGGCTCGACCCCGACCAGCTCCTCCTTGCTCCAGCGCAGCCGGTCGACGTACCGGATGTCGAAGGGCTGGCGGCGGCTGATGAACGGGGGCAGCTCGCCCAGCTTCTGCCCGACCTCGTCCAGCGCGCTCGGCACTTCCTCCGGCCCGGGCACGGCCGGCATCGTCTCCTGGTGTTCGATCCCGCCCTCCTCGGGGACGTGGAAGTCGGCGGTGAGGGCGAAGATGCTGCGGCCCTGCTGGATGCCGAGCACCCGGCGGGTGGTGAACGAGCGGCCGTCGCGGATCCGGTCCACCTGGTAGACGATCGGCACGCCGGGCACACCGGGGCGCAAGAAGTAGGCGTGCAGCGAGTGGACGGGGCGGTCGCCGTCCACCGTGCGCCCCGCCGCCACCAGTGCCTGGCCCGCCACCTGGCCGCCGAAGGTCCGCTGCAGGGCCTCCTCCGGGCTCCGGCCGCGGAAGATGTTGAGCTCGATCTGCTCCAGGTCGAGCAGGTCCACCAGCTGGTCGACGGGGGTGCCCATGGGTCACCAGTCCTCTCTCGCCCGGCCCGTCGCGTACCCGTCCGGCCCGGAACTCTGTTCGTTCTACCGAGAAGTCTGCACACCGACCCGGCATTCCCGCCCGCCCGGTGTCAGCTCCGCCGACGCCGGTTCCCCCGGCGAGTTGTGCGGAGAGTGTGTCCGGGGGCTTGGCCGGAGGGGCCGGAAGCCGCGATGCTGTCGGTCGTGATGCGAACTTCCCCGGCCGTCGAACCGGCGACGAACGATCCCGCTCCGGACTGGGCGGTGGTCGACGTCGAGACCTCGGGGCTGCGGCCCGGCCTGCACCGGGTGCTCTCGGTCGCGGTGATCACGCTGGGCCCGGACGGGCGGCAGACCGGCGAGTTCTCCACCCTGCTGAACCCGGGCTGCGACCCGGGCCCGGTGCACATCCACGGTCTGACGCCGCAACGACTGCGCGGCGCCCCCGCCTTCGAACGGGTGGCGGACCGGATCGGACGGCTGTTGGCCGGCCGCGTGATGGTGGCTCACAACGCCCAGTTCGACTACGACTTCCTGGCGCAGGAGTTCGCGTTGGCCGGGGTGGCCATGCCGGTCGGCCGCCGGCTCTGCACCGTGGCGCTGAACCGCCGGGTGGGGACGCCACCGAGAACCTGAAGCTGGGCACGCTGGCGGCCTACTACGGGGTGCCCCAGCGGAAGGCGCACGACGCCCTGGACGACACCCGGGTCCTGACGGGGGTGCTCCGCGGTTCGTTGGAGGAGGCGGCCCGGCTGGGTGTGCCGCTGCCGCTGGTGGAGTGTCCGCCCAGGCGCGTCTCCTCCTTCCCGGCGAGGCCGCCCAAGGCGCCCTGTGCCTTCCGCAGCCCCGGCCGCTACCGGCCCGGCGGCTCCTTGGTGCAGGGGACGAAGGTGGCCTTCACGGGGGAGACGGACCTGCCGCGCGAGGACTTGGTCGGCCGGGCCGTGGCGGCCGGGCTGAACGTGATGACCTCGGTCAGCCGGCACACCGGCCTGCTGGTGGACAACGGTTGGGGGGACGGCTCGGCCAAGTCGCGGCGTGCCGTCGCCGAGGGGGTTCCGGTGCTCACCGAGCGGGACTTCCTGGCGCTGCTCGGGAACGTCGAGCCGGGGGAGCCGCACACCGCCTCTGCCGTCTCCCCCGCGGTGGCTCCGGCACGGCGGCGGGAGCCTCCGGCCGCCGGGGCGTTGACGGGGCGTCGGGTGCTGGTCCTCGGTGGTCCGCACGACGCCGCCGTCGAGGCCCGCACCAGGGTGGTCGGCCTCGGCGGCGCCGCCGCGGTGAACCTCTCCAGGGGCGTCACCGACGTGATCGCCCTGCCCGGGGCCGAGGACGACCGGCGGATGGTGCGGGTGACCGCACTCGGCATCCCGGTGCACCGGCCGGGCTGGCCCGACTCCGCCCGCCCCGAAGAGGTTCCGCCGTCCGGAGCCACCGGGGCCGCCGAAGCGGCCCAGGTCCTCGCCCGAGGGGGCGTGATCGACCTGCCGGTGTCCGCCGAGGGGGAGCCGTGGACGGTCAACGCGTCCTGGGCCCAGCTGACGGACTGTGAGGTGGACGTGGTCGCGTTCAGCGTGGACGAGGACGAGCAAGTCGGCGCGGACGAGGACTTCGTCTTCTACGGTGCGCCGCTCAGCCCCGACGGGAGCGTCGAGCTCGCCGTCGACGGCCCGACGGAGCAGGCGGTCAAGGTCGCCCTGGACCGCCTGCCCGACGGGGTGCGCAAGGTCGTGGTGGCCGCGGCGTTGGACCGGCGGGCGACGTTCGGAGAGCTCGGTGCGGTCGAGCTGACGATCACCGAGGGCTCCGGCGGCAGGTCGGTCGCCCAGGCCACTCTGGACGCCGCCACCACGGAACGCACGTTGCTGCTGGCGGAGTTGTACCGCCGCGGCCCGGTCTGGCGGGTGCGTGCGGTCGGGCAGGGCTACGACCACGGGCTGGCGGAGCTGGCCCGCGGGTACGGGGTGGACATCGCGGACTGACCCCCCGTCGAGCCGTGGCAGCCCGGGCCGGTGGCCGCCCGGGCCGGTGGTCGCCCGGGGTGCCGGTCACCGGCCGGCCGCGCCTCCGACGAGCCGGTACTCCTCGCGGTCGGCGGTGTAGGTGAAGAGTTCGGCGTACCGGCCCCAGTCGGTGGCGGTGGCCAGCTGACGGTCGGTCTGCTCGCGGGTGAAGTGGTGGGCGAGCAGGTCGCGGAAGAAGCCGGCCCGGAGGGTGCCGTCGGGGGACTGGCGCAGGCCGGCGGCGATCAGGCGGATCAGCGGGACGGTCACCGCGCCGGTGGCGAAGAGCCGCTTGGAGTCCTGGACGGAGGCGGCGGCGAAGGCGGTGCCGTGCTCGGTGAGGAGGAGTTCGTCGCCGGTGAGGGTGGCGAAGCCGAGCAGGTCGAGGGCGTCGACCAGGGGGAGCAGGTCGTCGGCCTCCAGGCCGAGGTCGTCGGCGAGGTCGGCCAGGTCGCGCTGGCCGCCCGCGTGGGCGACCAGTTCGGCGAGCCCGGAGAGGCCGTCGACGCCGGCGGACGGGAGCGGGGTGTTGGCGGTGGTGCGCGGGGCGGGCTCCGACGAGGCCGGGGAAGCGGTGTCGCGGCCGGTGAGGGTCCGGTAGACCTGGTCGACCAGGGACTGGAAGGCGGGGGAGGTGCGGTCGCGGGAGCGGCCGGGGCCGAGTTCGGCGCCGGGCTCGAAGACGGCGCGGACGGTGCCGTACGGGCGGGAGCCGAGCACCACGACGCGGTCGGCCATCAGGACGGCCTCCTCGATGTTGTGGGTGACCAGGACCATCGCCCGGGTGGGGAAGGTGCCGGACTCCCAGAGCTCCATCAGTTCGCCGCGCAGGTTCTCGGCGGTCAGTACGTCCAGCGCGGAGAACGGCTCGTCCATCATCAGCACGTCCGGCTCGACCACCAACGCCCGTGCGAAGCCGACCCGTTGGCGCATGCCGCCGGAGAGCTCCTTGGGGTAGGCGGCCTCGAAGCCGTCCAGGCCGACCAGGTCGATGGCGCGGCGGGCGGCCTCGGCCCGCTCGTCCGCCGGTAGTCCCCGTGCCTCCAGGCCGAGTTCGACGTTCTGCCGCACCGTCAGCCAGGGCAGCAGGGCGAAGGTCTGGAAGACCATGGCCGTCCCGGGGTTGGCCCCGTTCAGCGGGGTGCCGCGGTAGTGGACGCTGCCGGAACTGGGGGCGACCAGCCCGGCCAGGCAGCGCAGCAGGGTGGACTTGCCCGAGCCGGAGCGGCCGAGCAGGGCGACCACCTCGCCGGCCCGGATCTCCAGGTCGATACCGCCGAGGACGGGGAGTTCGCCGTCGGCGCCGGCGTAGGTCTTGGTCAACTCGACCGTTTCCAGCAGCAGTTCGCCGTCGACGGCGGGGGTGAGGGGAGCGGTGGGACGGCGCGGGCGCAGCAGGGTGAGGTTCACGGGAAGCTCCAAGCGGAAGGGAAGTTCAGAGGGCGTAGCGGACCCGGGCGAGCCGGTGCAGCGGCTGCCAGACCACGCGGTTGAGCACGATGACGTACAGGCTCATCACGGCGACCCCGGCCAGCAGGCGCGGGAAGTCCCCGGCCGAGGTGGCCTGCGCGATGTAGGCGCCGAGGCCGGTCGCGGTGAGGGTGGTGGCGCCGAAGGTGACCACCTCGGAGACGATCGAGGCGTTCCAGGCGCCGCCCGAGGCGGTGATGCCGCCGGTGACGTAGGAGGGGAAGACGGCGGGGAGGATCAGCCAGCGCCAGCGCTGGAGGCCTCGGACGCCGAGGTCGTCCATCGCCTCGCGCAGGTCGGTGGGGACGGCCATCGCGCCGGCGATGGTGTTGAAGAGGATGTACCACTGGGCGCCGAGGGCCATCAGCAGCACGCCGCCGACGTCCAGCGAGAGGCCGGTCCGGAGGAAGAACCAGACGGCCAGCGGGAAGAGGAAGTTGGCCGGGAAGGAGGCCAGCACCTGGACCACCGGCTGGGCGATCCGGGTGAGCTTCGGCGAGCCGCCGATCCACACGCCGACCGGTACCCAGACCACCGTCGCGGCTGCCACCAGCACCACCACCCGTGCCAGGGTGGCCAGTCCGAGCAGCAGCGGCTCGCCGAGGACGCCCAGCCCGGTGCTCCGGTGCAGGTAGCCGCCGAGGTCGTACAGGCCCCAGGCGATCAGGCCGCCGGTGACCACCGCGAAGACCGCGTCGCCGGCCTTCCGGCGGCCCGGCGCCACCCGCAGCGGCCGGTCGTCGACGCCGAAGACCCGCCCGGCCCGGGAGCAGAGCAGCCCGACGGGGCGGAGCCAACGGCCGAGCAGCGCAGGCCAGTTGGAGCGGCGCAGCAGGTCCAGGACGGCCGAACGCTGGGGCTCGCCGGCCCCCGACTGCTCGTTCTTGAAGCGCTCCGCCCAGGCGGTGAGCGGGCGCCAGAACAGGAAGTTGACCCCGGTCACCATCACGGCCATCGCGAGCACCGCCCAGCCGACCTTGCCGAGGTCGCCGTCGGCGATCGCCGCCCCGGCGTAGGAGCCGACGCCCGGCAGGGCGTAGTCCTGGCCGCCGATGGCGATCATCTCGGAGGCGACCAGGAAGAACCAGCCGCCGCCGAAGCTCATCATGCCGTTCCAGACCAGGTCGATCGCCCCGGAGGGCAGCTCGACCTTCCAGAACCGCGTCCACCGAGTGAAGCCGAACGACCTTGACAGTTCGTCGAGTTCACGCGGCAGCGAGGTGAGCGAGCGGTGGAACGCGAAGGTCATGTTCCAGGCCTGCGAGGTGAAGACGGCGAACACGGCCGCGCACTCCGGCCCGAGCATCGAGCCGGGGAAGAGCGCCAGGAAGCCGGTCACCGCCACGGTCAGGAAGCCGAGCACCGGCACCGACTGGAGGATGTCCAGAGCCGGGACCAGCACCTTGCCGAGCCGTCGGCTGCGCGCGGCGGTGTAGGCGAACACGAAGGTGAAGACCACGGCGGCGGCCAGCGCGGCGAACATCCGCAACAGGCTGCGCGCCGCGTAGTACGGGAGCCGGGCCGGATCGGTGTCGATGCCGAGCTTCTCGCCCGGGGTGAAGGAGACGGTGGTGCCGTGGCCCACGCGCAGCGCGGCGTAGAACAGCAGCAGGACGCCGGCCGCGACGGTGACGTCGGTCAGCGAGAAGCGACGGCGGACGGACGGAGCGGGGGTACGGAAGAACGACATGACGGAACGACCTCCGCCCGCACCGGGGCGTGCGCCGACGAGGCGCCGATGAGGCGCGGGCGCGGGGGTGCGGGGTGCTACGGGAAACGATCAGGGAGCGACGGGGAGGAAGCCGGGACTGGGCGGTTCGTTGCGCATGGCTTGCCTCCCCTCGGGATCGTTCGTCGGCACGGGTCGGTGTGCACGGGTCGGTGTGCACGGCAGGGCGAGACGCCCGTGCCGGTCCGTCCCGTCGAGTCTGCCCCGGGCCCGCCCGGATGGGCAAATGGCTCGTCCGCCCGGGCGTGGCGTGAGGACGACGACGCTCAGTGCCGCGAGGACCCCAGTGCCCGGGAGACCCGCTGGGCGGTGGCCGCCACCGCCGGCCCGAGGACGCGCACCCGGGCCGCGGTCACCCGTGAGGTCAGGCCGGAGACCGAGAGTGCCCCGGCGACGGTGTCGGTGTGGTCGAAGACGGGGGCGGCCACGCACCGCACCTCGGGCTCGTTCTCCCGGTCGTCCACCGCGTAGCCGCGGGCCCTGATCCGCGCCAACTCGGCCCGCAGGGTGGCGGGTTCGGTGAGGGTGCGGTTGGTGCTCGGTGGCATTCCGGCCGCCACCACGGACGCGAAGGCGTCCTCCGGGAGCCAGGCCAGCATGGCCTTGCCGACGGCGGTGCGGTACATCGGGGCGCGGCTGCCGATCCGGGAGGCCATCCGGACGGCGGTCTCGTTCTCCACCTTATCGATGTAGACCACGTGCGGCGGGTCCGGGACGCACAGGTGCACGGTGCCGCCGACCTCGTGCATCAGCCGGTGTGCCTGCTCGGCGGCGACGGTGCGCAGGTCCAGGCCGGAGAGGTAGGACTGGCCGAGCATCAGCGCGCCGGGGCCCAGCCGGAAGTGTCCCGACTCCCTTTCGCGGCTGAGGAGTTGGGAGTCGAGCAGTGGCTCGGCGAGCCGCAGCACGGTGCTCTTGGACAGGCCCAGCGCCTCCGCGACCGCGGTGAGCGAGAGGCCGGTCGAGCCGCCCGCGTGGTCCCGGACGTACTCCAGCACCGCGAGCGCCCGGCGCAGCGAGGCGGACTGGTTCCGCTGCGTGACCTCCACCGGCCCTCCTCAGGTGCCTCAAGAAATCCCCATGAACGACCCATGAACGGACCGTCGGATTCATCGGACCGTACGCCAAGGACCACACCCGTACCAGCTACGCGGCACACAGTTTTGCACTGCACAACATTCGCCGGGGCGTCTTGCCGCCACGCCGGGCGGGTTCCTACCGTCACCGCTCACCTGCCCTACCAGCGCTCTACCACCTCCCGAGGGGGTTCCGTGAAGCTGTCCCGTCTCGTCCTGTTCGCCGCTGCCGGTGCCGTGTTGGCCGCCTGCGCGCCGGGCACCGCCTCCAGCACCAAGTCGGCCGACCAGCAGACCGGCACCCTCAAGGTCTGGCTCTACGACGAGGCCAACCGGGCCCCGAAGGAGAAGGTGGTCGCGGCCGCGGTCGCCGACTTCAAGGCCGCCCACCCCGGCTCCGACGTCGAGGTGTCCTACATCCCGACCGATGCCGGACCGCGCGCCGAGAAGATGAAGGGTGCCTTCAACGACCCGGCCAGCGCGCCGGACGTGGTGGAGTTCGGCAACACCGACCTGTTCGGCTACGTGGCGGCGGGCGGCCTGGCCGACCTCACCTCCGAGCTGGCCGGCTGGTCCGAGGGCGGCGACCTGCCGGCCGACCTGCGGGACACCGCCGTGGTGGACGGCAAGACCTACGGCCTGCCCTGGTGGCTGGGCGTGCGGGCGCTCTACTACCGCACCGACGTCTTCACCGAGCTGGGTCTGAAGGCCCCCACCAGCTACGCCGAACTCGCCGACGCGGCAACGAAGGTGAGGGCCGCCAAGCCCGAGCTGCTGGGCATCGCGGTCGGCGGCAAGTACACCTTCGGCGCGCTGCCCTTCCTCTGGGCCAACGGCGGCGACCTGGCGGCCAAGTCCGGCGCCAAGTACGCGGCGGCGGTGAACTCCGACGGCTCCAAGGCCGGGGTGAAGGCCTACACCGACCTGTTCTCCGACGCGATCTGTCCGGCCCAGCGCTGTGCCGACCTCACCGGCGGCAAGACGGTGGAGGCCTTCGCCTCCGGCACCGCGGGCATGGCGATCCTGCCCAACTCCTCGCGCAGCGCGGTGGAGGCGGGTGCGGCCAAGGGCAAGTACGCCGTGGTGCCGCTGCCCGGCGCCGCGGCCGGCTCGATCGCCCCGGCGTTCTCCGGCGGCAACGACCTCGGCGTGCTGAAGTCCACTCAACACCGCACGCTGGCAGCGGACTTCCTCAAGACCCTGGGCGGCAAGAAGCACCAGCTGGCGCTCTTCGACGCGATGGGCACGCTGCCGACGCTGACCAGCGCCCGTGCCGAGGTGGTGGCCAAGGAGCCGTGGCTCAAGCCCTTCACCGACACCATCGCGGCGGGCACCAAGTTCGTGCCCAAGGACCAGGCCTGGGCGAAGATCGACGCCCAGGCGGTGGTGCCGACCATGCTGCAGAAGGTGATCACCGGCAAGGCGGACGTCACCACCGCCACCGCCGAGGCCGCCACCGCGATGAACGCCGCCTTCGATGGCAAGTGACGCCCTGACCGTCGCCGAACCGGTGAAGGCACCGGCCACCGTGAGGCGCAGGCGGGTCCTGACCCCGGTCTGGCTGCTGCTGCCCGCCGCGGTGGTGCTGCTCCCGCTGTTCGGCTACCCGCTCTACCAGCTCGGCCTGCTCTCGGTGCTGGACTTCGGCCAGCCGCAGGCCAGCGGCGGGGTGCCCGCCGCGTTCGTCGGCCTGGCCAACTACACCGAGCTGCTGGGCAAGTCGCAGTTCTGGGAGGTGCTGGCGCAGACCCTGGTCTTCGCGGGCGGCTGCGTGGTCGCCACCCTCGCGGTGGGCGGCGCGCTGGCGGTGCTGCTGACCAGGGTCGGCCGGCGCTCCAAGCTGTTCCTGATGTTCGCGGCGCTCGGTGCCTGGGCCGCCCCGGCGATGACCGGCTCCACCGTCTGGCTCTTCCTGCTGGACACCAACTCCGGTCTGGTGAACGACGTCCTGGGCATGACCGGCCACAACTGGATGTACGACAAGTGGCCCGCCTTCGCGGTGGTCGGCGCGGTGGTGGTCTGGCACTCCTTCCCGTTCGTGATGATCACCCTCTACGCGGGCATCCAGGCCATCCCGGACTCGGTGCTGGAGGCGGCCCGCCTCGACGGCGCCTCCACCTTCACCACCGCCCGGCTGGTGATGCTGCCGATGCTCCGGCCGCTGCTGGTGATCGTGGTGATCCAGTCGGTGATCTGGGACTTCAAGGTCTTCACCCAGATCTACGTGATGACCAGCGGCGGCGGCATCGCCGGCCAGAACCTGGTGCTCAACGTCTACGCCTACCAGGAGGCCTTCGCGGCCTCCGACTACAGCCTGGGCGCGGCGATCGGCGTGCTGATGACGCTGATCCTGCTGGCGATCACGGCGCTCTACATCCGCGCCCTGCGGCGCTCCGGGGAGGAACTGTGACCACGCGGACCACGCGGGCGACGCGCAAGGGCTCCCGCCGGCTCGCCAACTCCCTTGCGGTGCTGGCCGGTCTGGTCACCGTCTTCCCGCTCTACTGGATGGTGCTGTCCGCCCTCAAGCCGGACGGCGAGCTCACCTCGGCCCACCCCCGGCCGTGGACCTGGGCGCCGACCCTGGACAACTTCCGGGACGCGCTCGGGGTGAGCGGCTTCGGCCGGTACTTCCTGAACAGCCTGCTGGTGGCCGTGGTCGTGGTGGTGCTCTCCGCCGGGGTGGCCTTCCTGGCGGCGGTGGCGCTGTCCAGGTTCAAGTTCCGGTTCCGCACCACCGTGCTGGTGATGTTCCTGGTGGCGCAGATGGTGCCGATCGAGGCGCTGACCATCCCGCTGTTCTTCCTGATCCGCGACCTCGGCACGGTGGCACCGGGGCTGGGCCTGTCCACGCTCGGCTCGCTGATGCTGGTGAACCTGGCCTTCTCGCTGCCGTTCGCGGTCTGGATGCTGCGCGGCTTCGTGGCGGCGGTGCCGGAGTCGCTGGAGGAGGCCGCCCGGCTGGACGGGGCGAGCCGCTTCACCATCCTGTGGCGGATCCTCTTCCCGCTGGTGGCACCGGGGTTGGCGGCCACCTCGGTGTTCTCCTTCATCATGGCCTGGAACGACTTCGTGTTCGCCCGGACCCTGATCCTGGACACCGACCACCAGACCCTGCCGGCCGCGCTGATGGTCTTCTTCAAGCCGGACGAGAACGACTGGGGCGGCATCATGGCGGCCTCCACCCTGATGACCCTGCCGGTGCTGGCCTTCTTCGTGCTGGTGCAGCGTCACCTGGTCTCGGGGCTGGGAGGTGCGGTCAAGGACTGACGGCCGGGAGCGGGGCCGGTGCGCCCTCTCGCGCCGTCCCGCTCCCGCTTGCCGCACCCGTGCGAGCGTGAGCACATCACATCCGGGGGCGCGGGCGCGCGCGACGCACCGTAGGTGGATGAATCAGGACAAAAAGGGTGTCCGCGAACAGGGGCTGACGACTCGTCCGGGTGCGCACTAGGGTGACGGGATGACTCAGAAGAGCGTGGAGTTGCGGCCGGTGCGGGAGAGCGACCTGCCGGTGCTGGAGCGGTTCTCGACCGAACCCGAGACGGTCGGCGAGTACCAGTGGATGGGCTGGGAGAACCCGGGCCGCTGGCGTCGCCAGTGGCAGGAGAACGGCATGCTCGGCGAGAAGCACGGCCTGCTGATGATCCAGGGCGACGGGGAGCCGGCCGGCTTCGTCTCCTGGCGCGAGGTCATCTGCTGGCGCGGCTCGTCCTGCTGGAACACCGGGATCTCCCTGGTCCCGGAGGCCCGCGGCCGGGGCTACGGCGCTCCGGCGATGCGGCAGCTGGTCCGCCACCTCTTCTCGCACACCCAGATGGTCCGCGTCGAGGCCGCCACCGAGGTGGCCAACGTCCCGGCCCAGCGCGTCCTGGAGCGGGCCGGCTTCACCCGCGAGGGCGTCCTGCGCAGCGTCGCCTTCCGCAGTGGCCAGTGGTGGGACGGCGTCGGCTACAGCGTGCTGCGCGGTGACGAGAGCTGGCAGTCCGACACCTACTGACGAGCACTCGCCCCGCCTGCCCGCCTCCCCCGGTTCGCCTGCTGCTCAGCTGCTCAGTCGCGCGGCGAGCGCCGTACGGAGCGCCGTCAGCCGGGCGATCTCGGCGTCCAGGGCGGCGAGCCGGCGGTCCACCACGGCGGCGGCGGGGGAGGGCGGACCGTCGGCCCGGGCGCAGCGCGGCGGCGGCTGCTCGGTGAGCAGGTGCAGCCGCCCGGCGCAGGCGCGGACGTCCTCGACCGTCAGCCCGAGCGCCAGCAGCTCCCGCACGGCCCGGATGCGGTCCAACTCCTGCTGCCCGTACTCCCGTTGGCCCGAGGTGCTGCGCCGTGGCGCGACCAGCCCCCGCTCCTCGTAGAACCGCAGCGCCCGCGGCGTTGCTCCGGTGGCCGCCGCCGCGTCGCCGATCCTCAACCGGTCCGCCATCCCCGCCGCCCCTCCGGTCAGACTCCGACCAGGACGGCCCCCAGGTGGTGACCGTCGATCAACTCCCGCAACGCTCCCGGCGCCCGTTCGATGCCCGGCAGCACCACGTGCGGGAAGGTGATCTCCCCGGAGCGCAGCCAGCCGCCGAACCGCTCCGTCCACTCGCCCGCCACCCCGGGGTGGTCCCCGCCCCGGTAGCCGCGCACGGAGACGCCCTGGACCACCAGCCGGAAGCTGTCCAGCGTCACGGGCGCGCTGCCGCCCCCGGCCCGGTCCGCCGCCAGCTGCCCCGAGACGGCGCCGACCAGGGCGAACCGGGCCCCGGGCCGCGCCAGCCGTACGGCGGCGGCCAGCTGCTCACCGCCGACCGTGTCCACCAGTACGTCGATCCCGTCCGGCGCCGCTTCGGCCAGCCGTTCGGCGAAGGACCGCCCGTCACCGCGCAACACGACGGTGTCGTAACCGAGTTCGGCCGTCAGGCGGTCGGCCTTGGCCGCCGAGGAGGTGGTGCCGATGACCGGCCCCGCGCCGAGCAGCCGGGCGATCTGCCCGGCCAGCGAGCCGACACCCCCGGCCGCGCCGGTCACCAGGACGGTGTCCCCGGGCCGGACCTCGGCCAGCCGGGTCAGGGCGCCGTACGCGGCCTCGCCGGAGGAGAGCTGGGCCACCGGGTCGGGCAGTGCCGGGTCGAGCGGTGCGCAGTCGGCGGCGTCCAGCACGGCGTGCTCCCGCCAGCCGGCCAGGTGCGAGACCAGGTCGCCCGGCCGCAGAGGCCCGTCCGCCGGGGCGGCCAGCACCTCCGCCACGGCGGGTCCGAACAGCGTGCCCCCGGGTCGTAGTTGCGGCAGCGGCACGCCTTCCGTCTCACCGCCGATCAGTGTGCGCAGGCCGGGGAAGACCAGGAAGTACCGGTTGCGCACCAGGACCTGGCCGGGGCCGACGGCCGGGAGCGGTGTCTCCGTGACCGTGAAGTGGCGTGCCTCGGGCAGCCCTTCGGGGCGGGCCAGCAGGCGGACCTCACGGGTGACGGTGGGCAGGGGGACAGGGCTCATCGGCGTGCTCCAGGAGTTCGGGAGCGGCGACGGTAAACCCTGACGCGCGGGTCAGGGGCAAGCCCGCCCGGTCACTCCGCCTCGTTGTAGCGGGCCAGGTAGCCCGCCAGGCGGGTGAGGTCGGCGTCCTCCCAGTCGGTGAAGCGGGCCAGGAAGGCGAGCCGCCGCCGTTCGGTGGCCTCGCCGACGGCCTGCTCCCCGGCGGGGGTGAGTCGCAGCAGCTGCCCGCGGTGGTCCTCCGGGTCGGCCTCCCGGGCGATGAAGCCGAGCTTCTCCAGCGAGCCGACCTGGCGGCTGACGGTCGACTTGTCGAGCATGAAGTACGCGGCCAGGTCGGCGCCCCGGACCGGCCCGCGCTCGGCCATCAGGTCGAGCATGCTGAACGCCACCAGGCTGAGCTGCGGGTGCAGCTCGGCGGCCCGGCTGCGGGCCCGCCGGGCGAAGGCCGTCAGCTCGCGCTGGATGGTGTGGATCGCCTCGTCCCGGGCACGGCTCGCGGTCTCCTCGCTCATGGTTGTAGAGTACATCCATTCGCTTCAGTTGTACTTACCAACCATTCAGCTCGGAAGGTCGCACCCCATGGCCGCCGCCCCGCCCGCCCCCGGCACCAGGACCGTCCTGCGCCACGTCCTGACGCACCTGCTCACCCCGCTGCTGATGTGCCTCGGCATGGCCCTCGCCTACCAGGGCGCCTTCCACCAGCCGACCCCGCACCACCTCCCGGTGGCCGTCGTCGGCACCACCCCGCAGGCCCGGGCCCTGGCCGACGGGATCGCCGCCGAGGCGGGCCCCGCCCTGGAGGTCTCGGTGCTGCCCGACCGGGCCGCCGCCGAGCAGCGGCTGATGGACCGTGACCTGGTCGGCGCCTTCCTCCCGGACCGGGACCGTCCCCAACTCCTGGTCGCCACCGGCAACTCGGACACCTCCGCGATGGCCGCCGAGAAGGTCTTCCAGACCGTCACCCACGCCCAGGGCGTCCCGCTCACCCTCACCGAGCTCACCCCGATGGCGGCCGGCGACCCGACCAACCAGGGCATCTTCTTCCTGATGGTCGCCCTCAGCATCGGCTCCTACGGCTCCGTCGCCGTGATCGGCGCGGCGGGCGCGGCGCTGAGCATGCGCCTGCGCGCCCTGGTCGGCCTCGGCACCTCGCTGGCCGTCAGCCTGATCGGCGCCGTCACCGCCGGCCCGGTCTTCCACGTCGTCGACCACGACCTGGCGGCCGTCTGGGCGATCGGCTGGCTCTACTCGGCGGGCGTGGTGGCGATCGGCGCCGGCCTGCACACCTTCCTCAAGCGCTGGACCACGCTGGCCCTGATGGTGCTCTTCGTGATGCTCAACTTCACCAGCTCCGGCGGCATCTACCGCCCCGAGCTGCTGAACGGCTTCTTCGCCACCCTGCACTCCTTCTGGACCGGCGCCGGCTTCGTCGAGGGCGTCCGCTCCCTCCTCTACTTCGACGGCGGGGCCGGCTTCACCGGCCACCTCCTCACCCTCGCCGCCTGGTTCGCCCTCGGCCTGCTCGTCCTCCTCGCCGCCCACCTGCGCGAACGCCACCTGCGCGAACGCCACCTGGCCGCCCGGGCCCGCCGACCCGACCCCGCCGAGGAGGAGATGGCGGAGGCCGTCGCGGTCTGACATGCGGACGGCCCGGGTGGGTGGTGATCACCGGCACTAGGCTGCCGCGCATGTCGCAGCCCGTCAGACTCCTCATCCACATCACCACCCGCCCGGGCCACGGGCCGCAGCAGGTCGCCGCGTTCGAGCGCCTGGCCCCCGTGGTCCGCGCCGAGGAAGGGTGCCTCCAGTACGACCTGCACGCGGTCGAGGGCGACCCGGAGCGCTTCGTGCTGCTGGAGCTCTGGGCCTCCGAGGAGGCCCTCGCCGCCCACGACGCCACCCCGCACATGGTCGCGGCCGACGCGGCCAGTCCGGCCTTCCGGGCCGGCCCGGCCGAGGTGATCCGCCTGGCCGCCGCCCCGTCGGCCTGACCGGCCTCCTCAGGAGGCGAGTTCGGGCGCCCGGTCCGCGTACGGGTTCCTCGGCGTCGGCACCGCTGTCACGCTCAACACGTCCAGGTGCGGCACCGGCGAGCGCGCGTCCACCGCCCCGGCCCGCCACCGCCCGGTGACCTGCACCCAGCTGTCGGCCGCCGGGGCGTCGGCGGCCCCGTGCACCGCCACCCGGAGCGGACGGGCGTCCGCCGCACAGCAGTTGACGGTCAGCCGGTTGAGGTGCCAGTCCGCACCGCCGGCGCCCCGGCTGACGAAGCCGGTCAGCACCACCTGCCGCCCCTCCAGGCTGCCGGTGTCGTGCAGGCTGCGCCCGATGAACTCGCGCATCGACATCGGCGTCAACTGCCCGTTCCGCAGGGCCTGGTAGTCGGCCTGCTCGACGGCGGCCGCCGCCCCGTCCCGGGAGGCGGTGTACGAGCCGAGCGCGGGCGGCGCGAAGAACAGCAGCGCCAGGGCCGGTGCCCCGAGCAGGAAGGCCACCCGCGGTCCGGCGCCGTGCCCGTGTCCGTGCCCGTGCCCGTCCTCCTCGTCCTCCAGGTGGACGGCGTGCGGCTCGACGCGGTACGAACCGTCCGCCTCCCGGCGGTGGTTGAGCACCGGCTGCCGCAGCCAGGCCCGCCCCTCCCGGACCAGACCGACGGCACCGAGCAGCACCAGCACGGCCCCGGTGGCGACCACCATCGGCCGCAGCCCCTCCTTCACGTACCGCAGGTACACCTCGCTGCCCACGGTGATCCGCAGCAGGGCCCCGCCGAGCAGTACCAGCAGCGCGGGGTGCATCAGCCTCTTCACAGGACCACGGCTCCGATCAGGACGCTCACCAGCACGGCCACCACGAAGGTGGTGCCGGTGAAACGGACGGCGAAGGCCCGGCCGAAGGAGCCGGACTGCAGGGCGATCAGCTTGAGGTCGACCATCGGGCCGACCACCATGAAGGCCAGCCGGGCGGTCGGCGAGAAACCGGTGAGCGAGGCGGCCACGAAGGCGTCGGCCTCCGAGCAGACCGAGAGCAGCACGGCGAGCAGCGCCAGCAGCACCACACCGAGCCAGGGCGAATCGGTGAACAGCGCCAGCACCCCCGGCGGCACGGCCACGTTGAAGGTCGCGGCGGCCATCGCGCCGACCACCAGGAAGCCGCCCGCGTGCAGGAAGTCGTGCTGCATCCCGCGCCGGAACTCCTCCCAGCGCGAGCCCCCGTGGGTGTGCCCGCCGGGCAGCTTGGGTAGCCGCAGCCACTCCTCCCGCCCGAACCGGACCCAGAGCCAGCCCATCGTCACCGCGGTGGCCAGCGAGGCGGCCAGCCGGGCCGCGACCATCGCGGGCTGCCCGGGGAAGGCGATCGCGGTCGAGACCAGCACCACCGGGTTGACGGCCGGCGCGGCCAGCAGGAAGGTCAGCGCGGCCGCCGGGGTGACGCCCCGTCGGATCAGGCTCCCGGCGACGGGCACCGAGGCGCACTCGCAGCCGGGCAGCACCACGCCCGCCACCCCGGCCACCGGCACCGCGAGGGCCGGCCGCTTGGGCAGCGCCTTGGCGAACAGCGACGGCGGCACGAAGGCCCCGATCGCGGCCGAGATCACGGTGCCCAGCAGCAGGAACGGCATGCCCTGCACCACGATCGAGACCAGCAGCGTCCGCCAGGCCTGCACCACCTCGGCCTCGGCCAGTCCGAGCACCCCGGTGGCGGCCAGCACCACCGCGGCCAGGCCGAGCAGCGGCAGCGCGGCACCGCGCTGCCGCTGCTCGGTGAGTGGTTCGGCGGCCGCCGCCCGTGGTCGGTGGGCCGTCTGCTGTCCGGTCGTCAATGTCCGCCCCTTGCCGTCCAGGCTGCTCGTGGCAGCACGAGGGCCGCCCGGTCGTGGTCCGACCGGTCGGTGGCCGCTCACACTAGGGGATGACAACCATCTTCATCTAGATCTGGGCTCCTGCCAGCTTTCCCGTCCGTCCGGCGCTCCGGTGGAGCGGGATCTCGAAGTGCACGGTGGAGAAGCCGGGGCCGTGCTCCCCGGTGGCGCGGGCGTCGCAGACCTCCACCGCCAGGCTGCGCCAGAACGGCTCGGCTCCCGGGATGTCCACGTTGGTGTGCAGGTAGAGGTGCTGGTAGCCACCGTCGGATTCGGCGAACTCGACCGCCAGGTCCACCAGTTGGCGGGCCAGGCCGTGCCGCCGGTGCTCCGCCCGGACGTAGACCCGGACCAGCTGGGCGGTCAGTCCGGAGGGGTAGCGCTCGGCCAGCCAGGCCGGGTGCGGCGGGTGGGCCGGGCCGCGCGAGTGCAGCGCGGTGGTGCCGACCACCTCGCCGTCCCCGGTGGTGGCCACGAAGAGCGCGTGCCGGGGGTGGTCGAGGTAGGTCGGGCCCAGGTCGACCACGTCCTGGTGCCAGGCGGGGACGTAGCCGTAGCCGAACTCGCGGTAGAAGGTGTCGAGGATCAGCGCGCGGGCGCCGGGCAGGTCCTCGGGGCGCGCCGGCCGTACCTCGTACGGGTGTTGACGGGTCATCGGTCGCTCCTCGGTGGGCTCGGCGGGTGTGCGGGATCACAGCCTACATGGAAACGGTTTCCATGTAGCTGTATTGAAAATGAAAACGCGTGTCGAGTACGTTGCTGCCTCACACCGTCCTGTCGGGTGGAGGAGAGGAAGCCCCGTGGCACATCTGTTGGTGATCGAGAGCTGGGTCGGGTCGATGAGCAGGCTGCTGCCCAGGGCCATCGGGGAGGGCGGCCACCGGTTCACCTTCCTGACCAGGGACCTGCACCACTACCTGCGGGCCGCCCCCGGCGACACCGCCCACCCGCTGCTCGCCGCCGCCAACGTGCTGACCGCCGACACCAACGACCCGGCCGTCCTGCTGCCGTACGTCGAACGGCTGCACGGTGTGCTCGGCTTCGACGGGGTGGTCTCCTCCTGCGACTACTACCTGCCGACGGTCGCCCTGGTGGCCGAACGACTCGGCCTTCCGGGTCCCTCGGCGGCGGCCGTCGAGGCGGCCTGTCGTAAGGACCTGACCCGGGAGCGGCTGGCGGCGGCCGGAGTGCCCGGGCCCTGGTACGCGCTCTGCCGGGACCGGGTCGAGGCCGTCGCGGCGGCGGCCTCGGCCGGGTACCCGTTGGTGGTCAAGCCGGTCGACCTGTGCGCCGGGATGCTGGTCCGCAAGGTCGCCGACGAGGCGGAACTGCTGGCGGCCTACCGGGAGTTGGACGAGTTCCCGGCGAACGCGCGCGGGCAGCGGAGGGAGCCGGTGGTGCTGCTGGAGGAGCTGCTCGCCGGGCCCGAGGTGAGCGTCGAGACGGTCTCCCGGGGCGGCCGGACGGAGGTGGTCGGCGTCACCAGCAAGAGCATCGGCGGGGCGCCCGCCTTCATCGAGACCGGGCACCAGTTCCCGGCACCGCTGGACCCGGGCGACGCCGCCGCCGCCGTCTCGACGGCGGTCGCCGCGCTGGCCGCCCTCGGGCTCGACCAGGTGGTGGCCCACACCGAGGTCAAGCTCACCCCGCGCGGCCCCCGGGTGGTCGAGGTCAACCCCCGGCCGGCCGGGAACCGGATCACCGAGCTGGTCCGCCGGGTGTCCGGCATCGACCTGGCGGCCGCGGCGGTGGACGTCGCCCTCGGCCGCGAGCCCGACCTGACGGTCCGTCCGACCGGCGTGGCCAGCGCCGCCGTCACCTTCCTGCTCCCCGAGCGGGACGGCCTGCTGACGGCGGTCGACGGCGCGGACCAGGTCTCCCGTGACCCGGCCGTGGTCGAGCTCACCCTCGCCGACCCGGGCCGCCAGGTCCGCCGCGCCGTCAGCAACAACGAGTACCTCGGCCACCTGATGACCACCGACACCGACGGCCCCGGCGCCCTCGACACCGCCGAACGCCTGCTCGCCCGCCTGACCCCCTGTTACACCGAAGAGGCGGCCCGCGTATGACCCCCCACCGGAACACCACCCTGCTCCGTGACCACCCCCACCCGAGCCCCGCCCCCGAGCCCGCCGCCGGCCCGGCCCGCCCCGGCAGCGGGCCCTCGGAGAGGCTTCCCGACCCCCGTCCCACCGCGGTCGCCCCCGGCGTCGCGGAACCTCGGCCGGCCGACGACGCGCCCCGCGCCGCCGCGCCGGAACGGGCCGCAGGCGCGCCCTGCGCCGCCGACGGGGCCGTGGGGCGGCTGGTCGAGCGCGTGCTGGCCGGTGCCTACGGTCTCGACCCCGCCGCCGAGCGGGTCGCGGTGGCCTTCGCCACCAGTCAGGCGGTGCGGCACGACGGCCGCTCCGGCGGGTACCGGAACGAGGTGCTCAGCCTGCGGGTCGGCAAGGCCGTCGGGTCCTGTGCCGTCGAGCCCGGGCAGCTGCCCCCGCTGGAGGAGTACGTGGGCGCGACCGTGGCCGAGCTGCTGGCGCGGCCCGTCCCGCAGCCCGTGCGGATCGCCGCGCTGGACGCCTTCCTCGCCCTGGCCCGCCCGCACACCCCCGCCAACGGGGCCCGGGACGTCCCCGTCCCCGGCGGGAGTTCGATCGAGCGGTCCCGGGCCCGCGCCGCCGCCGTGGTGGGCCTGGTCCCCGCCACGGCTCGCCGGGTGCTGGTGGTCGGGGTGGTCAACTCCCTCCTGGAGTGCCTGCGCGAGCGCGGCACCGCCTACGCCCCCTGCGACCTCAAGGGCGGCCGCACCGAGTGGGGCGAGGAGGTCCACCGGGACGCCGTGGCCGAACTCGCCGACTGCGACGCGATGCTGGTCTCGGGCATGACCCTGGGCAACGGCAGCTTCGAGACCTTCGCCGCCCACGCCCGCCGCACCGCCACCCCCCTGGTGATGTTCGCCCAGACCGGCAGCGCCGTCCTGCCGCAGCTGCTGCACGAGGGCGTCACGGCGGTCAGCGCCGAGCCCTACCCGTTCTTCTGGCTGGACGGCAACCCGGGCACCATCCACCTGTACGGAGGTCCCCGTTGAGCACCGTGACCGCCGAGGCCACCACCGCCCGCCCCGAGCTGCTCGCCCTGCTCGGCCACACCCCGCTGGCCCGGATCACCGCCCCGCTGCCGCACGAACAACCGGGCTTCTACGCCAAGTTGGAGCACCTCGCGGCCGGCGGCATGAAGGCCCGCTCCGCCGTCGCGATGCTCCGCGGCGCCCACGCCCGCGGTGAACTCCGCTGCGGGGCACCGGTGGTGGAGTCCACCTCGGGGACCCTGGGGCTCGGGCTGGCCTTCGCCGGGCAGGCGCTCGGTCATCCGGTGATCCTGGTCGGGGACGCCGAACTGGAGCCCTCCATGCGGCGGTTGCTCCGCTCGCACGGGGCGGCCCTCGAACTGGTCGACCGCCCCGCCGAGCAGGGTGGCTGGCAGGCGGCCCGGCTGGCCCGGCTGCGCGAGGTGCTCGACGCCAACCCCGGTGCGTACTGGCCGGACCAGTACAACAACCCGGACAACGCGGCCGGTTACCTCTCGATGGCCCGCGAGCTGACCGACCAGCTCGACCACCTGGACGTGCTGGTGTGCAGCGTCGGGACCGGCGGCCACAGCGCGGGACTGGTGGAGCCGCTGCGCCGCCGCTGGCCCCGGCTGCGGGTGCTGGGGGTGGACTCGGTCGGCTCGGCCATCTTCGGCCAGCCGGCCCGGCCCCGGCTGATGCGCGGGCTGGGCAGCAGCATCCACCCGCGCAACGTCGCCTACCGGCACTTCGACGAGGTGCACTGGGTCGGCCCGGCCGAGGCGGTGGACGCCTGCCGCCGGCTGGCCCGGCACAGCTTCGTCAGCGGTGGCTGGTCGACCGGGGCGGTGGCCCTGGTGGCCGCCTGGGCGGCCCGGGTCCAGCCCGGCGCGGTGGTCGCCACCGTCTTCCCGGACGGACCGCACCGCTACCTGGGCACCGTCTACGACGACGACTGGTGCCGGGCCCGCGACCTGCCGGTGCCGGTCACCCGGCCGGTGGAGATCCCGCACCCGGGCGCCGTCGAGGTGTCCGGCTGGGCCCGCTGCCGCACCGTCGTCGACCCCTTGGCCCACGGCACACCGGAGGACCGGAAGTGAAGCTCGACATACGGGTGGTGCAGCTCACCCTGACCGAACCGCTGCGGATCTCCCGCTCGGTGATGGCCGCCCGCGACGCGGTCGAACTCGCCGTCCGCCACGGCGGGTTGAGCGGCTACGGGGAGGTGGTGGCCAGCGAGTACCTGAAACTGCCGACCGAGCGGATCCGCCGCGAGGTGGCGGAGCTGGACCTGGCCCGCTACCCGGACCCGGAGACCGCCCTGGTCGAACTCCAGCGCCAGGACACCCCCTTCAAGGAGCCGGCGCCCGGGGTGCTGGCCGGGGTGGAGTCCGCCCTGCTCGACCTGGTCGGCAAGCGCGCCGGTGCCCCCGTGCACCAGCTGCTGGGCACGCTCCGCCCGCCGATCGCCGCCACCGCCCGCACCATCGGCATCACCGACCCGGTCCGGGCCGCCGCCGAGGCGGCCAGGCTGGCGGTGGCCGGATTCCGGGTGATCAAGGTCAAGGCGGGTTCGCCCGATCCGGCCGAGGACCTGGCCCGGGTGGCCGCGGTGCGGATCGGCGCCCCCGACGCCGAGCTGCTGCTCGACCCCAACGGGGCCTGGACGGTGGGGACTTCACTGGACCTGATCCCGCGCTTCGCCGAGCTCGGCGTCACCGCCGTCGAACAGCCCACCGCTCCCGGCCACCCGGAGTGGCTGGCCGAGGTGGCCGCCTCCTCCCCGCTGCCGGTGATCGCCGACGAGGACGCCGCGACCGAGCAGGAGGCCGAACGGCTGGCCGGCCGGGTGCAGGGGGTCAACGTCAAGCTGGCCAAGTGCGGCGGGGTCTCCGCCGCGCTGCGGATCTGCGCGGCCCTGCACGGCACCGGCACCGACGTCATGCTCGGCTGCCTGACGGCCAGTTCGCTCGGCATCGCCCCCGCCGTGCACCTGGTGGACCGGGCCCGCTGGGTGGACCTGGACGGTCACCTGCTGCTCCGGTACGACCCCTGGCGCGGTATCGGCGGCACCGACGGCGTGGTCCGCGCCGCCGACCGGGCGGGCCTGGGCGTCCACCCGGCCGAGCCCGGGCAGCACCCCCGGCCGTCCGGCTCCGAGACGTGAGGACGCTGCGCGCCCTGCGCTCGTTCCCGCTCCCGGTCCGGCTGCTGCTGGTCAACCAACTGGGCGTCAACACCGGCTTCTACCTGCTGATCCCGTACCTCGCCACCCACCTCGGCGGGGACCTGGGGATGTCGGCGGTGGCCGTCGGCGTGGTGCTCGGGGTGCGCAACCTCAGCCAGCAGGGCCTGTTCATCCTGGGCGGTTCGGCGGCCGACCGGCTCGGCGCCCGGGGCGTGATCATCGCGGGCTGCGGCCTGCGCACCCTCGGGTTCGGCCTGTTCGCCCTCGGCGACGGCCTGCCGGTGCTGCTCGCCGCCTCGCTGCTCAGCGGGCTGGCCGGGGCGCTGTTCAACCCGGCCGTGCGGGCCTACCTGGCGCAGGAGTCGGGGGAGCGGCGGGCGGAGGCCTTCGCCCTGTTCAGCGTCTTCGCCAACACCGGCGCGCTGCTCGGCCCGGTGCTCGGCACCGTCCTGCTGCTGGTGGACTTCCGGGTCGCGGCGCTCACCGCCGCCGGGATCTTCGCCCTGCTGACGGTGGCCCAGGCCCTGGTGCTGCCCGCCCACACGGTGGAGCCGGCCGGTACGCGGGTGCTGGGCGACTGGCGGGAGGTGCTCACCGACCGGCCCTTCCTCGCCTTCTCGCTGGCGCTGGTCGGCCTCTACGCCCTGGAGAGCCAGCTCTACCTGCTGCTGCCGCAGGCGGCCAGGGAGACCACCGGCTGGGAGGGTGCGGTCGGCCTGCTCTTCCTGGTCAGCACGGTGGTCAACCTCGCCCTCCAGCTCCGGATCACCGCCCGGCTCCAGCAGTTCGGCGGCCGGGGGCGGTGGATAGCCTGCGGGATGCTGGTGGCCGGGCTGGGCTTCCTGCCCCCGCTGCTGCTGCCCGGGCCGGTACCCGTGCTGCTGGCCGTGGTGCTGCTGCGGATCGGCGTGATGATCTCCCAGCCCTTCGTGCTGGAGCTGATACCCGCCTTCGGCCGCGAACGGCTCACCGGCACCTACTACGGCGTCTTCTACCTGGTCTCCGGCCTGGCCGCCGCCCTGGGCAACGCGGCGGTCGGCTGGGCCATGGACACCTCGCACTGGGCGCCCTGGCTGCTCTGCGGTGCCCTCGGCCTGGCCTGCGCGGCCGCGGTGGCCCGCCGCCGCGACTCCCTCCCCGAACCCAACTCCCCCCTCGGAGCCCCGACATGACCACCGACACCGAAACCGCTGCTGGCGCCGTCGCCGGGACGGACGGCGGCAACCTGCTGACCGACACCCCCGAGCTGTACGAACTCCGCTTCCCCGACCCCGCCCACTTGGCCGCCCGCTGGGCCGAGTCCGTGCTCCGTGAGTACGGCGCCGGCCCCCGGGTGCTGGACCTCGGCTGCGGCACCGGCCGGGACGCCGCCTGGCTGCACCGCTCGGCGGGCCGCGAGGTGGTCGGCCTGGACAGCTCCCCGGCCATGGTCGAGCACGCCCGCGCCCACCACCCGGGCCCGGAGTACCTGCTCGGCGACATGCGCGAACCCGGCCTGGGGGAACGGCGGTTCGACGCCGTGCTCTGCCTGGACAGCGCCCTGCTCTACTGCCACACCAACGCCGACCTGGACGCCCTGCTCTCCGCCGTCCGCGCCCACCTCACCCCCGGCGGCCTGCTGGTGGCCGAGATGCGCAACGGCGCCTACTTCCTCGGCCGCACCGACCTGCTGGACACCGTCCGCACCGACGCCGTCGAGCACCAGGGCGTCCGCTACACCTCCAGCACCACCCTGCGGATCGACCACGGCGCCCAACTCCTGCGCCGCACCCGGGCCTGGAGCACCGACCTCGGCCCGATCACCGTCCAGCACTCCGCCTGGCGGCTGCTCTTCCCGCAGGAGCTGCGGTACCTGCTGGCCGCCCACGGCCTCGAGGTGCTCGCCCTCTACGACCGCCCCGGCCCGCGCACCGAACCGGCCTGGGCGGAGGGCGCCGCGCCCGCCGACAGTGCCGACTCCGACCGGATCCACCTGGTCGCCAGACTCGTCAACCGAACCGAAAGCAGCTGACCTTGACGCTCCGTCCGATACCCCGCCGCACCGTCCTGCTGGCCTCCGCCGCCACCCTGGGGGCGGCGGCCTGCTCCCGGGCCGCCGCGCCCACCGCCGCCGGGGCGGGGGGCGACCTCCCCCGCAGCGGTGGCCGCCTGCGCGCCGTCTTCGCCGGCGGCGGCACCAACGAGACCCTCGACCCGCACCTGGCCAACCTCTTCGTGGACGCCGCCCGGGCCAAGACGCTCTACGACAAGCTCGCCGACTCCGGTTCCGACCTGGCCGCCGTGCCCCGCCTGGCGGCCGGCTGGGAGCCGAACGCCACCCTGGACGTCTGGACGGTGCGGCTGCGCAAGGCGGCCTTCCACGACGGCCGCCCGGTCACCGCCGCCGACGTGCTGTACAGCTACCGGCGGATCGCCGACCCGAAGAAGGCGTTCCGGGCCCGGGCCTCCCTGGAGCCGATCGACCTGGCCGCCAGCCGGGCCGTCGACCCGGCCACCGTCGAGTTCCGGCTCAAGCGCCCGTACGCCGAATTCCCCAACGTGCTAGCCGCGTTCGGGGCCTACGTGATCCCCGAGGGCACCCAGGAGTTCACCGCGCCGGTCGGCTCCGGGCCGTTCCGCTTCGTCTCCTTCAAGCCCGGCGGCTCGCTGCTGGTCCGGCGCAACCCCGACTACTGGGAGGGCGCCCCGCACCTGGACGAGCTGGAGCTCCTGGTGGCCAACGAGGAGTCCGCCCGGATCGGCGCCCTGCTCGGCGGACAGGCCGACTACGCCCACGAGCTGCACCCCGCCACCGCCCGGGCCCACGAGGGCAGGGGCCGGATCGAGGTGGTCCGGCTGCGCAACTCCGCCATGCAGGGCTTCGTGATGAAGACCGACCGGCCGCCCTTCGACGACCCCCGGGTGCGCAAGGCCTTCTTCCTGCTCGCCGACCGCAAGGAGCTGGTCGACGGCGCCCTCTCCGGCGCCGGGGAGATCGGCAACGACCTCTTCGGCAAGGGCGCCCAGTACTACGCCGCCGAACTCCCGCAGCGCACCCAGGACCTGGACCGGGCCCGGGCCCTGCTCAAGGAGGCCGGGCAGGAGGGACTCAAGGTCACGCTGGACACCTCGCCGGTGGCGGCCGGCTTCGTCGAGGCCGCCGGGATCCTCAAGGAGCAGGCCGCCAAGGCCGGGGTCACCGTGGAGGTGAAGGTCGGCAACAAGGACACCTACTGGAAGGACGTGCTGGACGGCGGCGTCCTCGCCTCCTACCGCTCCGGCGCGATGCCGATCGAGGCGCACCTCTCCCAGCGCCTGCTCTCCGACTCCACCACCAACGCCACCCACTGGCGCCACCCGGACTTCGACGAGCTCTACCGCCAGGCCCAGTCCACCCGGGACGAGCCCGCCCGCGCCGCGCTCTACGGGCGGATGCAGCGCCGGCTGCACGAGGAGGGCGGCTTCCTGATCTGGGGCTTCGCCGACTGGATCGTGGCCACCGCCCCCAAGGTCCGCGGCGTCTCCCGCGAGGCCCCGGCCAACACCCTGGACTGGGCCCGGTTCGACCGGGTCTGGCTGGCATGAGCCCTTCCCCGGCCGGGAGTTGGCTGGTCCGCAGGCTGCTGCTCGGGGTGGTCCAGTCGGCGGCGGTGCTGGTCCTGGTCTTCCTGCTCACCGAGGCGCTGCCCGGCGACGCCGCCGTGGCCCTGGCCGGGGACAGCCCCGACCCGGAGCGGATCGCCCGGCTGCGCGAGGCGATGGGGCTGGACCACCCGCCGGTGGAACGCTTCCTGGACCGTCTCGGCGGACTGCTCCGCGGCGACCTCGGCCACTCCCTGGTCACCGGACGCCCGGTCGGCGACTACCTCGCCGACGGGCTCGGCACCACCCTGCTGCTGGCCGCCCTGGTGCTGCTGCCGCTGGTGCCGCTCGCCGTCTGGCTCGGCATGCTGGCCGCCCGCCGGGAGGGCGGCCCGCTGGACCGGCTGATCAGCTCCACCACCCTCGCGGTCTACGCCGCACCGGAGTTCGCCCTCGGAGTGCTGCTGGTCACCGTCCTCGCCCTCCACCTCGGCTGGCTCCCGCCCACCGCCGTGGGCGGCATCGGGGCCGACCCGGCGGTCCTGGTCCTCCCGGTGCTGGTGCTGCTGGCCCGGCCGGTCTGCTCGATCAGCCGCCTGGTCCGGGCCGGGATGATCGAGGCCCTGGCCCGCCCGTACGTCCGCCAGGCCCGGCGCTACGGCGTGCCCGAATGGCGGGTGCAGTGGCTGCACGCGCTCCCCAACTCCCTCGCCCCGGCCGCCCAGCAGCTGGCCCGCACCTGCGACTGGCTGCTCTGCGGCGTGGTGGTGGTCGAGTCGCTCTTCGTGCTGCCCGGCCTCGGCAGCGTTCTGCTGGACGCCGTCGCGGCCCGGGACGTCCCGGTGGTCCAGGGCCTGGCCGTGGTCTTCGCCCTGCTCGCGGTGGTCCTCAACCTGGCCGCCGACCTGGTGGCCCGCCGCTTCGCGCCCCGGTCGGAGGTGACGGCATGACACCGCACAGCACGGCGAAGGGCCCCGAGCGGCAGGACGCCGGCTTCCGCACCCTGCTCGGCCGTCGACTCCCCGTCATCGGCCGGCCCGCCCCCGGCGAGAGCCCGGCGGGCCGCCCGGCGCGCCGCCGCACGGGCCGGCCCCTGCCGCGCGCGGGCCGCTACCTGCTGGGCGCCGCGCTGGTGGCGGTGCCGCTGGCGCTGGCCGTGGCCGGCCCCTGGCTGGCCGGGGAGGCCGGGCCGCGCGGGGTGTCGTACGCGGCGTCGGGCCCCGGGCACTGGCTCGGCACCGACTTCACCGGCCGGGACGTGTGGCGCCAACTCCTGCTCGGCGGACGCTCGGTGGTGCTGGTCGCGCTCGCCGCCACCGCCCTGGTCTACGCCCTGGCCCTCCCCGTCGGCCTGACCGCCGCGCTCACCGGCCGGCGCTGGGCCGAGGAGCTGCTGATGCGGCCGCTGGACGTGCTGCTCGCGGTCCCCTCGCTGATCCTGGTGCTGCTGGTGGCCGCCGCGCTGGAGCCCGGCCCGGCCGGACTGGCCCTGTTGGTCGCCCTGGTCGCGGTGCCGGACGCCGCCCGGGTGGTGCACGCCGCCGCCCTGGAGGTGGCCGCCCGCCCCGTGGTCGAGGCGATGCGGATGCACCGGGAGTCCTGGCTGCGGATCGCCCTCGGCCACACCGTGCGCGAACTCCGCCGCACCCTGGCCGCCGACGCCGGCACCCGCCTGGTCGGCTCGCTCTACCTGGTGAGCACCGCCGCCTTCCTCGGCGTCGGCGTGGCCCCGGACGCCGCCGACTGGGCGGTCATGGTGGACCGCAACCGCCCGGGCATCGACCTCCAGCCCTGGGCCGTGGTGCTCCCCGCCGCCCTGATCGCCGCCCTCGCCATGGGCACCAACCTGCTGCTCGACGCAGCCCTGCACGGACGGGACGGACGACGGTGACCGAGCTCCTGGTGGTGGAGGCCCTGCGGATCGAGGTGGCGGGGCGGGTGCTGGTGGACGGCGTCGGCCTGACGGTCCGTCCGGGCCGGGTGACGGCCCTGCTCGGCGCCTCCGGCAGCGGCAAGACCACCACCGGCCTGGCCGTCCTCGGCGAACTCCCGCCCGGCGCCCGGCTCTCGGGCACGGTCCGCACCCCGCCCGGCCCGGTCGGCCACGTCCCGCAGCACCCGGCCACGGTGCTCAACCCGGCCCGCCGGATCGGCCCCCAGCTCCGCGAGCTCGGCAGCGCGGAGGCGGTCACCCGTGCCCTGGCCCGGGCCCGGGTCGAGCGGCCGCAGGAGCTGCTGCGACGCTTCCCGCACCAGCTCTCCGGCGGCCAGCAGCAGCGCGTGGTGCTGGCCCAGGCCCTGCTCTCCGGCACCCGCCTGCTGGTCGCCGACGAGCCCACCACCGGCCAGGACCCGGCCACCCGGGCCCGCCTGGTGGCGGAGCTGGCGGCCCTGGTGGGGGAGGGCCTCGGACTCCTGCTGCTCAGCCACGACCTGGACGCGGTCCGGCAGTTGGCCGACGAGGTGGTGGTGCTCAAGGACGGCCGCCCGGTCGAGTCCGGCCCCGCCGCCGACGTCCTCTCCCACCCCACCCACCCCTGGACCCGCCACCTCCTCGCCCCCGGCGACCCTGGCGGCCCTCGCGGCCCGAAGGGCCGTCAGGGGCGCGAGACTGTGACATGTGCGGCTCCGCCGCGTGGGCGCGAACCGGAAGCCCTTCACCTGATCCCCGGCAACGCACAGCCACTTGCAAGCGAGCGCCCGCACCACGTCCTCACCGTCGACCGCCTCACCGCCCACCACCCCAACGGCACCCGGGCCTTGACCGAGGTCTCCCTCACCCTCGCCCCCGGCGAGTGCCTGGCCCTCACCGGCCGCTCCGGCAGCGGCAAGACCACCCTCGGCCGCTGCCTGGCCGGCCTGCACGTCCACCACCGCGGCACCGTCCGCCTGGACGGCCACCCCCTCCCGCCGAGCCTCCGCTCCCGCACCGCCGCCCAGACCGCCGCCGTCCAGTACGTCCTCCAGGACGCCCGCGCCGCCTTCGACGACCACCGCCCCGTGCTCCACCAGGCGGCCCGCGCCGCCGTCCGCCTGCACGGCCGCTCCACCCGCGCGGCCCGCGCCGAGGCCGCCGAGGCCTTCACCGCCCTCGGTGTCCCCCTCGACGGCCGGGCCGCCACCCTCTCCGGGGGCGAACTCCAGCGGGCCGCTCTGGCCCGCGCCCTGCTCGCCCGCCCCCGGGTCCTGGTCTGCGACGAGATCACCTCCGGCCTGGACGCCCCGGGCCGGGCCCGCGTCCTCGGCCACCTGGCCGACCTCCGCCGCCGCACCGGCCTCGCGGTCGTCCTGATCACCCACGACCGCTCCCTCATCGGCACCGACCGCGAACTAGCCCTCCCCGACGGCCCGTAGCGGCCCCACCTCCGGCTCCCGCAGCAGCGCCAGGAAGGCGCTCCGGTCCATCCCCTCCGCCCCCAGCCGCCGCACGTGCGGCCCGTCCCACTGCACGTCCAGCACCCGTCCCCCGGCCTCCGCGAACCTCGCCCCCAGCCCGGCCACCGCTGCCCGCCCCGCCCCGGGGGAACGGTGGAACATCGAGTCCAGGCTCAGCACCGGCCCCACCCGCACCCCGTACACCCCGCCCACCAGCTCCCCGTCCTCCCAGACCTCCGCGCTCTCCGCCCACCCGCGCCGGTGCAGTTCCACCAGCGCGTCCGCCAACTCGTCCGTCAGCCACCGGGGTTCACGCCCCACCCGGCACTCCTCCAGGACCCGCCCGAAGGCCCGCCCCACCGTCAGCTCCCAGCTGCCCCGCTCCCGCAGCGCCCCGGCCGCCAGCACCGGCCGGGGGTCCGGCGACCACCAGGCCAGCGCGTACGGGTCGGCCCCGCCGACCACCACCGCCGGGCCGTCCTCCCAGCGCACCTCGTTGAAGGCCGTCACCGCCGGATCGCCCGCCGGGAAGGGGAAGAGCCCGGCCCGGTACGCCCCGAGCAGCGTCACCGGGTCCAGCGCCCCGCCGAAGGCCACCGGCCCGTCCGCCGGAGCCCCCTCCAGCTCCAACTCCTCCCACCAGGGCACCGGTTCACCCCGCCGTGGGGACGGTCGGCGGCGCCAGGTACCCGGTGCCGATCAGGTGCTTGAGGTAGCGGTCCAGCAGGGCGGAGTCCACCGGCGGGAAGACGATCCCGCTGCCGGCCAGCCCGGCCACCAGTTGCTCGCGCCCGAAGCGCGGGAAGGTGCGCCGGAAGTACATCTCGCTGACGGTCAGTTCGGGCCGCCCGGCGCAGCGGTCCACGAACAGCGGCAGGAACGGCGTGGCCGGGTGGGTCGGGTGCCCGGCGGCGTACTCGGCGTACCGGCTGACCCAGTCCCGGTAGGGGAGATCCTCCACCGGGTACCCGAAGGCCCGTAGCCGGGCGGCGAGTTCGCCGATCAGCGGATGCCCCGGGTCGGTGGTCAGGTGGTACGCCTGGCCGACGGCCTCCTGGTGGGTCGCCAGGTGGACCAGGGCGCGGGCGAAGCAGTCGGCGGGCAGGAAGTCCAGCGGCAGGTCGACGTCGGGGGCGCACCCCGCGTCGGCGAACAGCCGGATCAGCGCGCACATCTCGGTGCCGGGGTTCATCACCCCGGTGTCCTGGGCGCCGGTCACGTCGTTCAACCGGTGCACGGTGACCGGGAGTCCGGCCTCGGCCGCCTGCCGGAGCAGCTCCTCGGCCACCCACTTGGTCTCCGCGTAGCCGACCGAGAGGTGCTCGGGAAAGCCGAGCGGGGTGCGCTCGGTGACCTGCCGCACCCCGGCCGCCCCGTACCCGGCCAGCACCGACATGCTGGAGACGTGGTGCAGCGGGATCCCGCGCGACCAGCCGGCCAGCCGGACCAGCTCGCGCACCCCGGCCACGTTCGCGGCGCTCAACTCGCCGTACGGATAGACGAAGTTGACCCGGGCGCCGCAGTTGACCACCAGGTCCAGACTGTCGCCCAGGGCGCCGAACTCCCGCTCCGTCAGCCCGAGCAGCGGCTGCCCGAGGTCGCCGAGCACCGGTACCACCCGCCCGGCCTGCGGCCCGTTCAGCGGATCGCGCAGCAGGTGCCGCAGCCCGGCGGCCCGCAGCCGGGCCAGGGCGGACTGCGGGTCCTCGCCGCGCAGCAGGCAGTGCACCCGGGCGTCGGTGGTGGTCAGCAGCTCGTCCAGCAGGTGGATGCCGCAGAAGCCGGTGGCGCCGGTGAGCAGGACCTCGCGCGGGTGCCGCCAGTCGGGCGGCGGCCCGCCGGTCGTCCGGACCGGGACGCCGAGCGCCGCCTCGGCGGCGAAGTCGGTCGGCCGGTCGCCGGAGGTGAGCGTCCCGGCCCGGGCGGCCTGGGTGTTCCGGGTGAACGCGGCCAGTGTCGGCTCCTGGAGCAACGCCCGGGTGAGCGAGCGGAGTTGGCTGACGCCGATGCCGAACATGATCCGGGCCCGGGCCAGCATCTCGGTGGCCAGCAGCGAGTCGCCGCCGATCACGAAGAAGTCGTCCTCCGGGCCGACCTGCTCCAACTGGAGGATCCGGGACCAGAGTTCGGCCACCCCGGTGCCGAGCGGGGTGGCCCGGTCCGGCTCGGTGGCGGTCAGCGGCGGGGTGGAGAGCAGCAGGCCGCGGCGGTCCAGCTTCCCGTTGTGGTCCAGCGGCAGTTCGGCCAGCTCGGCCAGCCGGGGCGGGAGCATGTACCGGGGGAGCCGCTCGGCCAGGTGGGCGCGCAGCTCGGGTTCGGCCACCGGCGCCCGGGTGGTGTAGAAGGCGGCCAGCGCGCCGTCCTCGGGCACCGCCACCGCCCGGTCCACCGCCGGGTGGGCGGCCAGTGCGGCCTCCAGCTCGGCCGGGTCCACCCGGTAGCCGCGGATCTTCACCTGCCGGTCCAGCCGGCCCAGGTACTCCAACTCGCCGTCGGCCCGCCGCCGCCCCAGGTCCCCGGTGCGGTACATCCGGGCCCCGGGGGTGGCGGCGAACGGGTCGGGCAGGAACAGCTCGGCGGTCCGCCCCGGCTGGTGCCAGAAGCCGATCGCCACCCCCGCCCCGCCGATGTACAGCTCGCCGGTCCCGCCGTCCGGGACGGGCCGCAGCCGCTCGTCCAGCAGGTGCACGGTGGCGCCGGACACCGGGTGCCCGATCGGCACCGGGGCGTCCTCGGGCCCGTTCAGCACGGCGGGGGAGAGCTCGCAGAGCGTGGAGGTGATCGTGGTCTCGGTCAGGCCGTAGGCGTTCACCAGCCGCACTCCGGGCCGGAGCCGGAACCAGCGGCGGCAGTCCTCGGCCGCGACCGCCTCGCCGCCGACGATCATCAGCCGCAGCCCGAGGGGACGCAGGCCGTCCCGCTCGATGGCGTTCTGGTACTGGTGCCAGTACGCGGGCGTCAGGTCGGCCACCGTGATCCGGTGCGCGGCCAGCCGCCCCCAGAGCTCGCTCGGGGCGCAGCCCCGCCGGTCCGCCAGCACCACGGTGGCCCCGGCGGTGAGCGGTGCGAACAGCTGCTCCAGCGAGGTGTCGAAACCGAGCGCGGCGAGCTGGAACACCCGGTCCCCGGGCCCCAGCCCGTACGCCTCGACCAGCCCGGCCAGCACGGTGGCCAGTGAACGGTGACTGACCATCACCCCCTTCGGGGTGCCGCTGGAGCCGGAGGTGTAGATCAGGTACGCCGGGTCGTCCGGTGCGGGCGGCGGCAGTCCGGGAACGGCCGTCGGGGTCCGCTCCTCGGGGCCGTCCACCGCGAGGGTGTGCGGGGCCAGCCAGGTGTGCGCCGAGTCGGTGAGCACCAGGGCCGAGCCCGAGTCCTCGATCAGCCGGGCCAGCCGCTGCCGGGGCAGCCCCGGGTCCAGCGGCAGGAAGGCCGCCCCGGCGCGCAGCACGGCCAGCAGCGCGACCATCAGGTTCGGGCTCCGGTCATGACAGACCGTCACCAGCGGCTGCGCTCCGGGACCGCGGCCGGGCCCGTCGCCGTGCGCGTGGGCACGGGCGCGCAGCCGGGCGGCCAGCAGGTCGGCCCGGCGGTCCAACTCCCCGTAATCGAGCGACCCGTGTTCCGAAATCACCGCGGGATGGTCCGGCATTTCCCGCGCGCGGTCCGCGATGAGTTCCGGTACCGTACGCACGTCGGGCCCGGCCGGTGAATTCGGCCGGATATCCGTCCAGCTCGCGTCCACCCGGGCCGCGCACTCCTCCGGCGACCCGGCCGGGCCCACCTGCCGCCAACCCCGCGGGATCTCCGACGGAACGGGCCAGAGGGCGTGCTGCCCTTGGTCGTTGACCACCGTCACCCGCATTTCACGGTCTGTCACCTCGGCCCTCCCGGTGTGCTCCGGAGCCCCCCGGTGATCTGATTCCGAATATACGCCGCCGAATAACCCGTCAGGTATCCTGGTCGGGAATTCCATTCGCTCTCCGTGCCCAGAGGCCGCGATGACAAGATGGCGTTGGCCGTACCCGGCGCTCTTCCTCCTCGGCTGGATGGCGCTCCTGACGTCGATGTACTACGCGCACCCGGACCAGCGGATCATCTGGTGGACGGGCATCGGCCTGAGCGGCGTGGCGGCGATCGTGTTCGGCACGCTCCGCAACCGCCCGCCGCACCCGCTCCCGTGGTTCCTGCTCGCGGCGGCCAACCTCTCCTTCACGGCTGGCGAGGTCGCCGAGGTGGTGCAGACCGAACTGCTCCACCTGGTCAACCCGTTCCCCTCCATCGCGGACGGGTTCTACCTGCTCACCTACCCCCTCTACGCGGCCGGGCTGCTGGTCTTCGTCCGCCGCCGGAGCGCCGGCCGGGACCGCGGCAGCCTGCTGGACGCGCTCACCCTCACCACCGGCCTCGGGCTGCTGCTCTGGATCTACCTGGTGCTGCCCTCCGCGCAGAACTCCGAACTGACGTGGGTTCAGAAGGCGTTCTCGATCGCCTACCCGCTCGGCGACATCCTGGTGCTGGCCCTGCTGCTGCGCCTGCTGGTGCCGCACGGGCCGCGCAGCTGGTCGCTGCGGCTGCTCACCGTCGGCACCCTCGGCATGCTCATCTCGGACATCGCGTTCGGCCTGATCCAGCTGCACGGGATGTGGCGGATCGGCACGCCCGTGGACCTCGGCTGGGCGGCCTTCTACACCGCCTGGGGCGTGGCCGCGCTGCACCCCTCGATGGTCACCATGACCAGGCCCGCACTGCGCGCCCGCACCCCCGACGTGGCGCGCGGGCGGATCGTGCTGCTCACCACCGCCGCCCTGGTCGCCCCGGCGATCCTGCTGGTGGACGCCTTCGCCGGGGACATCAGCAACGTCGGCGTGGTGGCCGCCTTCTCCGCCCTGCTCTACCTGCTGGTGCTGGCCCGGCTGGCCCTGGTGGTCTCCACCCACCGGGAGGCGGTGGCCCGCGAGCGGGTGCTGCGGGTGGCGGTCAGCTCACTGGCCGCGGCCACCCGGGTCGAGGAGGTCACGGCGGCGCTGCGGGCCGCGGTGGCCGCGCTGCCCCCGGCCGACCCGCGCCGCCGGGTGCTGCTCGGGCTGAGTGACCACGGCCGGGTCCGCTTCCAGATCTCCCACGGCCGGGACGGCGACTGGCCGCTGCTCCAAGTGCCGCGCGCGGTCCACCTGTTGGCCGCCACCAGGCGTACCCACCAGTGCCGGGCCGCCGACCTCGGCTCCGGGCTCTCCGGCGCGCTGGCCGGTGCCACGCACGCCCTGGTCTGCCCGCTGGCCCTGCAGGACCGCCCGACCGGTGACCCGCTGATCGGCGTGCTGATCGTCGGTGGCGCGGAGCAGGAGCTGGCCGCCCTCACCGACACCCTCGGTGCCCTCACCTCGCAGGCCGCGCTGGCCCTGGAGCGGATCACCCTGAGCCAGGAGGTCAACCGCCGCAACAGCGAGGCCTACTTCCGCAGCCTGGTGCAGAACGCCTCCGACGTGATCCTGATCCTCGACGAGGACGACCGGGTCCGCTACGCCTCCAGCTCGGCGGACCGGGTGCTCGGCCGCCCCGGCCTGGTGGGCACCCCGATCGTCTCCCTGGTGCCCCCGGAGGAGGCGCTCGCGGTGGTCGGCGCGCTGGAGCAGATGCGCGGCCCGGGCGCCCGGGAGCGCCAGGAGCACTGGCGGATGCTGCGCCCCGACGGGGTGCTGATCGAGGTGGAGGTCCGGCACAGCGACCTGCGGGGCGACCCGACCGTGGCCGGCCTGGTGCTGACCCTGCGGGACGTCACCGAACAGCGCCAGCTGGAGCGCGAGCTGAGCCACCGGGCCTTCCACGACTCGCTCACCGGCCTGGCCAACCGGGTGCTCTTCCACGACCGGGTCACCCAGGCGTTCCGCCGCGGCGAGCGCGGCGGCCAGGCCGCCGGGGTGCTGCTGATCGACATCGACGACTTCAAGGTGGTCAACGACACCATGGGCCACAGCGTCGGCGACGAGCTCCTGGTCGCCGTCTCGCTCCGGCTGGCCACCATGGCCCGGGCCTCCGACACCGCCGCCCGGCTCGGCGGCGACGAGTTCGCCGTCCTGCTGGAGGACGCCCGCAGCCCCGCCGACGCGGAGGGCTTCGCCGAGCACGTGATCCGCGCCTTCGACGAGCCGTTCCGGCTCAGCGGCGGCCCGCTGAACGTCTCGATCAGCCTGGGCGTGGCCACCACCGAGGACAGCTGCGACTCGGCCGAGCTGCTCACCCACGCCGACCTGGCGATGTACGCGGCCAAGGCGGCCGGCAAGCGGCAGTGGCGGCGCTTCCAGCCGGTCCTCCAGGAGGGCATGATCGAGCGCCACGAGCTCCAGGAGAGCCTGCACAGCGCCGTCGCCGGGTCCGCGTTCAACCTGCTCTACCAGCCGATCGTGGCGCTCGACACGGGCGGACTGGAGGGCTTCGAGGCGCTGGTGCGCTGGCCGCACGAGAAGCGCGGGATGGTGCCGCCGGAGCAGTTCATCACGCTGGCCGAGGAGAGCGGGCAGATCGTCCCGCTGGGCGCCTGGGTGCTCGGCCGGGCCACCGCCGAGGCGGCCCGCTGGCGGGCCGCCGGCCCCGGGGCGGTGGGCCCGCGCCCGCCGGAGGAGTGGTATGTCAGCGTCAACGTCTCGGCCCGTCAGTTCCGCGACCCCGGCTTCGTGGACGTGGTCCGGGAGACCCTGGACCGGGTCGGCATGGAGCCGGGCTCCCTGGTGCTCGAGTTGACGGAGAGCGTCCTGATGCGGCGGGACGACCGGGTCCGCGCGGACCTGACGGCGCTCAGCGAGCTCGGCATCCGGCTCGCCATCGACGACTTCGGCACCGGGTACTCCTCGCTCAGCTACCTGCGGGAGTTCCCGATCACCATCCTGAAGATCGACAAGTCCTTCATCGACGGACTGGACGACTCCCCGCAGCAGTACGCACTGGTGGAGGGGATCACCAGGATCGCCGAGACCCTGGGCGTGCGGGTGATCGCCGAGGGCATCGAGACCGCCCGCCAGCGCGAGCTGCTGGCCACGATGGGCTGCCCGCTCGGCCAGGGCTACCTCTTCGACCGGCCGATGGGGCCCGGGCAGGTGGAGGCCCTGGTGCGCAGCGGCGCCGACTACCGCGCGCTGACGGGCTCCGGGACCGCCTGAAGTGCCTCCGGGCTCCGGCGGGCCTCGGTTAGGATCGCGCTCATGCCAGCGCCCAGCCAGTCACCGAGCCGCGGCCGCCGTCGCGGCAGCGCGGTCGGCTGGTGGGCGGCGCTGCTCCTGGTCCTCACCGTCGCGCTCTCGCACGGACTGGGCGCCGAGGGCCCGTCCGGCCACCACCTGGCCGGAGCGGTCGCCCAGGCCCACGAGACGACCCCGGTCCATGAGGCCGGCGAACCCCGCGCGGCCGGCGAACCCCACGGGCACGGCGACGACCACGACCACGGCCACGGCCGGGGTCACGACGGGGGCGGCGACTCCTCCGAGGACGGGCACGGCATGCACGCCTGCCTGTCCGGCCAGCCCGCCCAGGGGGTCGACCTGCCGGTGCCGGGAGCCGCCGTGGTCCTCGCCCTGCCGGAGCCGTACGGGCTCCGCTGCGCCGCCGGGGCGGCGGGACGGGCCGAGGCCCGGCCGCCCCCGGCTGACGGACCCTCACCGGGCAGACTGCGGATCTAGCGGGGCCCACCCGCGCGGCGTTCCACCGACGGACGCCGGGCGGGTCGCGCCCCTGCTCCGCCGTGCCCGCGTGCCGTCCGCCGCCGTGGGCAACCGGCTCCGCCACGTGCCCGAAGGCCGGCCCATGTCCTCCTCCGCACCATCCGTCCGCCGTTCCGCCACCACCCCCGGCCGTTCACGGCCAGGCCCGACCGATCCGCCCGGCCCGCCGCTCGCGCCGCCCCCGGGAAGGGCGGCGGCCCGCCGCCGGGCCAGGGCCCGGCAGCCCGCACTGCTCAGCCGCTACCTCGGGTACGTCGGCTACTTCGTCGGCGCCGGCCTGATCAGCGGGGCCGTGGTCCACCACCCGCTCGACCCGGCCCGCTACACCGTGATCGGCCTGGCCGGGGCCGCCGTCTTCCTCTGCGCGGCCGTCCTCGCCGAATTGCAGAGCCCGGGCCGGACCTCGCCCGGGCGGCTGGTGCTGGTGCTCGGCAGCTCGCTCGCGCTCTCCTTCGGCATCGGGATGCTCAGCGGCGGCCTCCAGCACTTCGAGGACTTCCCGAACCGGGCCGCCGTGCTGGTCCCGCTGGGGCTGCTGCTCTCCTTCCTCGCCTACGTCGTCAAGGAGGCCGAGCGCCCGGCCCGGCGCATCCTCGGGCTGCCGGGGCTCGCGGTGCTGGTGGTCACGCTGGTGGCCTTCGCCGGGCTGCGGCAGGTCGCGGCCGGCCTGGACGTCCCGGCGGGCGGCCACAGCCACAGCCACGGCGGGGAGGAGGAGCACGAGGAGGCCCCGGCGGCGCCGGCGTCCGCCCCGGCCGCGACGCCGTCCGTCCAGCCGTCCGCGGCGGCTCCCGGGTCGGCGCCCGGGTCCGTCCCGCCGTCCTCGCCGCCGCCGTCGAGCCCGAAGCCGAGCGGCACCGGGCACTTCGCCGACGGCCACAAGCACTGATTGCGGGATACCCCCAGGGGGTATATGTTGTTCATCGTCCGGGAGGGCGAACGAGAGCACGGGGAGATCTCATGAACCAGCACCAGCACCAGCACCAGCACCACATGCACCACGGCCACCAGTCGGGCGGCGGGAGTTGGCGAGGCGCGGCACAGGCGACCCTGCACTGCCTCACCGGCTGCGCCATCGGCGAGGTGCTCGGCATGATCATCGGAACCGCACTCGGGCTCCACAACGGCGCGACCGTGGTCCTCTCGGTCGCCCTGGCGTTCGTCTTCGGCTACGCCCTCACCATGCGGGGCGTCCTGAAGGCCGGGCTGGACCTCGGCAGCGCGCTGAAGGTGGCGCTGGCGGCCGACACCGTCTCGATCATCGTGATGGAGATCGTGGACAACTCGGTGATGGTCGGGGTGCCGGGGGCGATGGACGCCGGTCTGGGCAGCGTGCTGTTCTGGCTCGCGCTGGCCTTCTCGCTGGTGGTGGCCTTCGTGCTGACCGTCCCGGTCAACCGCTGGCTGATCGCCCGGGGCAAGGGCCACGCGGTGGTGCACGCCTACCACGGCGGTGGCCACGAGGGCCACGGCGACCACGCCGGGCACGAGGGGCACCAGGGCCACGAAGGCCATGAGGGCCACGCCGGTCACCACGGGCACGAGGGTCATGAGGGCCACGAGGGTCACCATGGTCACGAGGGCCACGGTGAGCACCAGCACCACTGATTCCCTGACGAACCGCCACCAGAAGGACAGCACCGTGCACCCCGAGCACCGCCGCCGCCGAGCCCCCGCGAGGGTGCTGCTCGTGCTGGCCGCGCTGCTCGGGGTGCTCGGCATGCACGGCCTCGGTGCGGTGCCCGGTTCGCCGGCCGCACCGCCCGCCCCCGCGGTCGCGATGGCGGCGGGGGAGCACCACGGGCAGCACGGGGCGCCCGGGCACGGCGACGGGGGAGGCGGCGGGCACGACCTGCACGCCGGGCCGATGTGCCTGGCGGGGGCGGTGGCCGCGCCGTTCGTCCCGCCGCCGCCCGGGCCGGCGCCGTCGGCGGTCCCGGAGCGGGCGGCCTGCCCGGTGGGCGGGCTGACGGACGGTCAGCCGGAGGGCGGTCGGGCGCCGCCCGACCTGACGGAGCTCCAGGTCCTGCGCAGATAGGGCGGCCGGTCACCCCAGCCCCCACTCGACCGATGCGCAGGAGAACCGAAACCCATGAACAGCAAGCTGATCCGCCGTACCTCGCTCGCCACCGCCGCGCTCCTCGCGGGCGGCCTGCTGCTGACCGCCTGCGGCAGCGGCGGCAGCGGCTCCGAGCACTCCGGCGGCCACTCTGGTGCCTCGGCCTCGGCCACGGTCTCGGCCGTCGCCTCGGCACCCGCCTCCGGCACCGCTTCCGCCAAGCCGTACAACGCGACCGACCTGGCCTTCGTGCAGGGGATGATCCCGCACCACCGGCAGGCGCTGGAGATGGCCGAGCTGGCCGGCACCCGGGCCTCCGCGCCGGAGGTGAAGCAGCTCGCCGAGCAGATCCGCAAGGCGCAGGACCCGGAGATCGCCACCATGTCCGGCTGGCTGACCGCCTGGGGCGAGCAGGTGCCCCAGGCGGGCGGCGGCCACTCCGGCCACGGTGCCGGGGCGAGCGGCATGATGAGCGAGGCCGAGATGGCCTCGCTCAAGGACGCCACCGGGGCGGCCTTCGACAAGGCCTTCCTCAAGCTGATGGTGGCCCACCACACCGGTGCGGTGACGATGGCCGAGGAGGAGCGGGCGAAGGGCGCGTTCGGCCCGGCGAAGGAGCTGGCCGGGGCCGTGATCAGCGGCCAGAGCGCCGAGATCGCGACCATGAACGGGCTGCTCGCCAAGGGCTGATCCGCACGGCGCAGGGCGCCGGCACCGCACGGTGCCGGCGCCCTCGCGCGTGTGACGTGGATCACGTCCGCGCGGCGATGAGTCCGGCACCGCCGCGCGGTCCTCCCTCATGAGAACGTGCGGCACGAGACGACAGGACGGACGACATGGCCGAGAACACCGTGAAGGGCCCCGCCAGCTACTTCCCCTCCATCGAGAAGAAGTACGGCCGCCCGATCGCCGAGTGGCAGGAGCTGATCCGCAGCTCCCGGCTCACCAGGCACATGGAGCTGGTCGCCTGGCTGAAGTCCGAGCACGGCCTCGGCCACGGCCACGCCAACGCCCTGGTCGCGGCCACCCTGGCCGAGGGCAAGTAGCGCCGGGGTCAGAGGAGTTCGAGCGGGCGGCCGCAGCGGAGGTTCCAGCGTCCGGTGCGGCCGGTCAGTTCGGTGGCGGTGAGCGGGGGGACGTCGATCCGCCAGAAGGAGGAGGGCGGGGCGCCGAGGGCGTGCAGGGCGGCGGCCCGGACGAGTTCCGGTTCGACGACGGCCAGCACGCGGCCGTCGGGCAGCTCGTCGGCGAGGGCGTCCAGCCAGGCGGCCACCCGGGCGCAGAGCGCGGTGAGCGGCTCGCCGCCGTGCGGGGCGGACTCCGGGTCGCCCAGCCACTGGGCCAGGGCGGCCGGTTCGGTGGTGGTCAGCTCCTCCAGGGTGCGGCCGCGCCAGCGGCCCATCGACCAGGCGGCCAGGGCCGGTTCGGGGGTGGCGGGCAGGCCGAGCGCCTCGGCGGTCTCCCGGCAGCGGGCGGTCGGGGAGTGCACGGCGGTACGGGAGTTGACAGAGTGACCGTCGGTTCGGAGTCGGGCGCCGGCCTCGGCCGCCCGGGCCCGTCCGGACGCGTCGAGACCTGCGCCGTCCTCGAACGCCGCGGCCCTCAGCTCCGCGCCGATGGCCGGTGAGATGAACGTCACCCGCGTGGTCACCCGTCACTCCCGTTCTGTCCAACTGCCGTTCCCCGGCGCGGGATCGCAACCGGAGCGGCGCATTTCGCCGAAGCCCGCGCCGTTCCGCGCTCCCTTGGCCGCCGCACCCGAATGGCGGTACGGTTCGCAGCGACATGACGACGGCAGGACGGAAGCCGGTGGGAAACCGGCACGGTCGCGCCACTGTATGCCGACAGCGCCCCACCTCGGTGCGGGAGTTGGCGGTGAGTCAGACCCGATGGCCGTCGTTCGAGCTCCAACGACTGGGACGCGCGTTCCCCAAGGAGGTCCTGCCATGGCACAGGCCATCGTCTCTCCCGCCGCCGAGGCGGCCGGGAGCCTTCCCGTCCGGGCGATCCTGCCCTGGGCGGCGTTCGTCGGCACCCTGATGCTCGTCGCGCTCTACTTCGTGGGCGCCGAGCAGGGTGCCACCTCCGTCTTCTCCGGTGCGGGTGTGCACGAATGGGTGCACGACGCCCGCCACCTGCTCGGTTTCCCCTGCCACTGACGGAGCGCCACGTAACATGCCTGCCTCAACTGTCAGAAACCTCCTGGTCCGTGGCATGCTCGCGGGCCTGGTCGCCGGGGTGATCGCCTTCGCCTTCGCCTTCTTCGTCGGCGAAGGGCCGGTCGACCAGTTGATCGCGCTGGAGAGCACCGCCTCGGCACCGCAGCACGTCCACGGCGGCGACACCGCCGCCGCCCCGGCGGCTCCGGCCGCCGAGGAGGAAGAGGAGCTGGTCAGCCGGTCGATGCAGTCGACCGCCGGACTGGCCACCGGTGTCCTGGTCTACGGGGTCGCGCTCGGCGGCATCGCCGCGCTGGTGTACAGCTTCGCGCTCGGCCGGATCGGCCGCTTCTCGCCCAGGGCGTCCGCCGCCCTGGTCTCGGCGGCGGCCTTCACCACCGTGTACCTGGTGCCGTTCCTCAAGTACCCGGCGACGCCGCCCGCGGTCGGCAACCCGGACACCATCGGGAAGCGCACCACGCTCTTCTTCCTGATGGTGCTGCTGAGCGTGCTGCTCGGGGTGGCGGCCCTGATCCTGGGCCGCCGTCTGGCACCGAGGCTGGGCAACTGGAACGCCTCCGTGGTGGCCGGCCTCGCCTTCGCGGCGGCCGTCACCGTGGCGTTCGTCTTCCTGCCGGGCAACGGCGACGCGGTCCGGGAGACCTTCCCGGCCGCCCTGCTGTGGCAGTTCCGGGTGGCCACCCTGGGCATCCAGGCCGTCCTCTGGGCCGCCTTCGGCCTGGTCTTCGGCCACCTGGCGGAGCGCCTCCTGGCACCCCGTCAGGCCCCGGCCGCCCCGTCCGCGGCCGCCGTCCCGGCCGCCTGAGCACCACCCCGCACCACCCTGCTCGACCCCTCGGGGCCCGCCGCACGCGCGACCGTCGGCGGGCCCCGAGGCACGTCCGGCCCCGGGGCGGGCGAGGGAGCCCTCAGCGGGTCTCGGCGGTGAGCCAGGCCAGGTAGGCGGGGCTGCCGTCGGTGACCGGGACGGCGATCACCTCCGGGGTGTCGTAGGAGTGGTGGGCCGCGATGAACTCCCGCAGCTCCGTGGCCAGTCCGGCGCGGGTCTTGAGGTCGATGCGCCACTCCTCGGCGTCCTGGACCTCGCCGTCCCACCAGTAGACCGAGCGGACGGGGTAGACCTGGGCGCAGGCGGCCAGGCGTTCGCGGACCGCCGCTCCCGCCAGCTCACGGGCCTGCTGCTCGCTCTCGTGGGTGGTGGTGACCACCAGGAAGTCCGTCATGCCCCGAGGGTAGAACGCCGCCGGGCGGCTGACCGGTGGTCAGCCGCCCGGCGGGACGGGAGCGGTGCGGTGATGCTCTTGTGGACGTCAGGCCGCCGCGCGGCGCCGCAGGCCGAGGAGCACGTCGACGACCAGGAAGGCCAGCAGCGAGAGCCCGAACAGCGGGAGGAACCAGCCGATCGGGATCGCCAGCAGGAGCAGGACCACCGCGGCGACCGGGTTCTGCCGCCAGGCGCCCCGGGTGTAGGGGCGGCCCATGGCGCCGCCGGTGGGGCGGCGGTGCCACCACATCCGGTAGCCGAGCAGGATCAGGGTGATCACCGCGAGGCCGAGGGCGACCAGCACGAGCTGGTTGACCAGGCCGAAGGCGAGGCCCATGTGGAGGTCGATGCCGTAGCGGGTGAGTTTGGCGGCCAGCGGGTAGTCGGCGAAGTCCAGCCGGGAGGTGATGTGCCCGGAGGCCGGGTCCACCGCGACCTGGTCGAGGCGGTCCGGCACCTGCCGGTCGATCTCCTTGACCGTGTAGGCCTTGCCGGGCTTGGGCGGGGTGATCTCCAGCGGGCCGTTCAGGCCGGCCTTCCGGGCCGCCGCCAGCACCTGGTCGAGGCCCACCGAACCGGGCGCCGCCTCCCCGGAGCCGCTGTCGGCCGCCTGGTGCCCGGTGTGGTCGGCGCCGATGGCGGTGGAGAGCGAGGGGGTGGACCAGCTGAGCGAGGTGCGCAGGTTCTCGACGTTCTCGCCCGCGTAGGTGGACCAGGTCAGGCCGGTGGCGGAGAGGCCGATCAGGCCGATCGCCGCCCAGAGGCCGACGGCGCCGTGCCAGGAGAGGGTGCGGCGGCGGCCGGTCACCTTCCCGCCCGGACGCAGGTAGCGCTTGCGGCGGCGGCCGATCCAGAGCGCCACGCCGCCGAGCACCACGACCCAGAGCCAGCTGGCGGCCAGCTCGCTGTAGAGCCGGCCGGACTCGCCGAGCAGCAGGCTGGTGTGCAGCTTGTCCAGCGTGGCGCGCAGCGGCAGGGCACCGGTGGAGCCGTAACTCTCCACCGCTCCTTGCGCCTTGGCGGTGTACGGGTCGACGAAGACGGCGAGCCGGTTGCCCTCGGCCACGTTCGGCGAGTTGAGCAGCACCTGGGTGGTGGCCTCGCGGTCCTCGTAGGTGCGGACCAGCGCGAAGCTGCCCTCGGGGTGGGCGGCGGTGGCGGCGGCCACCTGCTCGGAGAGCGGGCGGGGCGCGGTGCCGACCTGGGAGACCGTCAGTTGGTCGGAGTAGAGGACCTTCTCGATCTGGTACGAGGCGCCGTACAGGACGCCGGTGCAGGCGGCGACCAGCAGGAAGGGCGCGATCAGGACGCCGGCGTAGAAGTGCAGGCGCAGCAGGAGGGGGCGCAGGCCGACCCAGAAGGGCGGTCTTGAGGGCGTCGCCGCGGCGGCGGGCGGGGCTTCGGTCTCGGACAGCATGGAGGCAGCTCTCTCCGGCTCGGAGGTGACGGTGCACGGGCAGTGCGCAGCAGCGGACACCGGGCGGCCTGAGGGCACGTCACGGCGGGGATCGGATCCGGCCGGTGTGCACGCCGGAAGGATCGCACCGGGATCCGAGGCCTGCCCATGAACCGGACACGTGGTGCGTCACAACGGGGCGGACGGTCTGCTTCCGGGGGCGGCGGTGCGTACCGGAAGCTCGCACAACGGTTGGGGAACGCGCAGTTCAGCGTGCGTGTCGGTGCTCCGACAAGGCGTTGGGCGGGTCGTTCGGGTACCCCGCGGGACCTGACGGAGTGTCCGGGCGGAGGGTTTTGCCCATCCGTTACCGCCCTGAGGTGGGCATGAGCTGAGGCATGCCTTACTTTACTTGTGGGTGAGGGTGGCCTAAGTGCCCCTCACCCTCCCTCATGCCCTTCCCCTGCCCGTGGAGTCCGCTGATGCCCGTCCGTCGCCCGTACCTCGCCGCGCTGCTCACCGTCGCCGTGGCCGGAGTCGCGCTGACCGCCTGCACCGAGCAGAAGAAGGACGTCTCCGCCGACGGCACCGTGCAGGTGAACGCCACCGACTCCGCCTGCGAGCTGTCGAAGACCACCTTCGCGGCCGGCCCGGTCAACTTCTCGGTCACCAACAAGGGTTCGAAGACCACCGAGGTCTACGTCTACGCGGCCGACGACAAGATCGTCACCGAGCGGGAGAACATCGGCCCCGGCACCAAGGCCACCATCACCGCCGAGATCAAGGCCGGTGAGTACGAAGTCGCCTGCAAGCCTGGCATGGTGGGCGACGGCATCCGCCAGAAGATCACCGTCACCGGCGACGCCGCCCAGGCCAAGACCGACCCGCGCCTGACCGAGGCGGTCACCGCGTACCGCACGTACGTCCAGGAGCAGGCCGACGCCACCATGCCGCTGGTGCAGAAGTTCGCCGACGCGGTGAAGGCCGGCGACCTGGAGGCCGCCAAGGCCGCCTACGCGCCGTCCCGGATCGGCTGGGAGCGCACCGAGCCGGTGGCCGAGAGCTTCGGCGACATCGACCCGAAGACCGACGTCCGCGAGGACGGCCTGGAGCCCGGCCAGGAGTGGACCGGCTGGCACAAGCTGGAGAAGTCGCTCTGGGCCGACGGCAGGATCACCGACGAGGACAAGAAGCTGGCCGACCAGCTGGTCGCCGACCTGACCGAGTGGCAGAAGGTCGTCGGCACCGCCGAGGTCACCGCCACCTCGATGGCCAACGGCGCCAAGGAGCTGCTGGACGAGGTCGCCACCGGCAAGGTCACCGGCGAGGAGGAGCGGTACAGCCACACCGACCTGGTGGACTTCAACGCCAACGTCGAGGGCGCGCTCAAGGCCTACCAGCTGCTCAAGCCGGTCGTCGCGGAGAAGGACGCCGAGCTGGCCAAGACCCTGGACCAGGAGTTCGCCGCGCTGAACACCCTGCTCGCCAAGTACAACCAGGGCGGCACCTGGACCTCCTACGACAAGGTCGGCGACGCCGAGCGCAAGGTCTTCTCGGACGCCGTCAACGCCCTGGCCGAGCCGCTCTCCAAGCTCGCCGCCGCGACCGTCGTCAGCTGAGACGACCCAGGCAACCGAGGCATCCGAGGCAGAGGGACTGAGGGACAGTCATGACCGAGCAGCAGCACGTCGAGGCCGCGGCCACCCCGCAGGCGGCCACCCCGGAGGCGGACGCCCCCACCGGCGTCAGCCGCCGGGCCGTGATCGGCTGGGCCGGTGCCGGGGTGGCGCTCGGCGCCGCCGCGGTCGGCACGGTGGCGGCCGCCACCCGGGACTCGGGCGAGCAGGCCGAGGCCGCGCTCAAGGCCGTCCCCGAGGTCCCGTTCTACGGGGAGCACCAGGCGGGCATCGCCACCCCGGTCCAGGACCGGCTGCACTTCGCCGCCTTCGACGTCTCCACCACCAGCCGGGACGCCCTGGTGCGGGTGCTGAAGGAGTGGACCAAGGCGGCCGCCGTGATGACCGGCGGCCGCGAGGTCGGCTCCGGCGCCACCGGTCTGGCGGAGGCCCCGCCGGACGACACCGGCGAGGCGCTCGGCCTGCCGCCGTCCCGGCTGACCCTGACCATCGGCTTCGGGCCGACCCTGTTCGAGAAGGACGGGGTGGACCGCTTCGGCCTCAAGGCCAAGCGGCCCGAGGGCCTGATCGACCTGCCCAAGTTCCCCGGCGACGCGCTGGACCCGGTCCGCAGTGGCGGCGACATCTGCGTGCAGGCCTGCGCCGACGACCCGCAGGTCGCGGTGCACGCGATCCGCAACCTGGCCCGGATCGGCATGGGCGTGGTGAACGTCCGCTGGTCCCAGCTCGGCTTCGGCAAGACCTCCTCCACCACCCCGGAGGCGCAGACCCCGCGCAACCTGATGGGCTTCAAGGACGGCACCCGCAACATCGCGGGCACCGACGACAAGGCCCTCGGCGAGCACGTCTGGGCCGCGCCCGGCGACGGCCCGGACTGGATGACCGGCGGCTCCTACCTGGTGGCCCGGCGGATCCGGATGCACATCGAGACCTGGGACCGCACCCCGCTCCAGGAGCAGGAGGACATCTTCGGGCGCACCAAGCGCGAGGGTGCCCCGTACGGGAAGCAGAAGGAGCACGACGCGCCCGACCTCGCGGCCATGCCGAAGGAGGCGCACGTGCGCCTGGCCCACCCGGACAGCAACGGCGGGGCCCAACTGCTGCGCCGCGGCTTCTCCTTCACCGACGGCACCGACGGCCTGGGCCGGCTGGAGGCGGGCCTGTTCTTCCTGGCCTACCAGCGCGACACCCGCAAGGGCTTCGTCACCGTCCAGCGCAGGCTGGCCGCCAACGACGCGCTCAACGAGTACATCCAGCACGTCGGCTCGGCGCACTTCGCCTGCCCGCCCGGCGTCCGCAAGCCCGGCGAGTGGTGGGGCCAGTCGCTCCTCGGCTGACCCTGACCCCTCGTCACCAGTACAGAAACGGAGGACACGCGCGTGTTCGGCAACTACCTGATCGGCCTGCGCGAGGGTCTGGAAGCCAGCCTGGTGGTCTGCATCCTGATCGCCTACCTGGTCAAGACCGGGCGCCGGGAGGCGCTGCCTCCGGTCTGGACCGGGGTGGGCGTCGCGGTCGGCCTGAGCATGGCCTTCGGCGCCCTGCTCACCTACGGCTCCAGCCAGCTGACCTTCAAGGCCCAGGAGGCACTGGGCGGCTCACTGTCGATCATCGCGGTCGGCCTGGTCACCTGGATGGTGTTCTGGATGCGCCGGACGGCGCGTCACCTCAAGGCCGAGCTGCACGGCAGGCTGGACGCGGCCGTGGCGACGGGCACCCTCGCCCTGGTGCTCACCGCCTTCCTGGCGGTCGGCCGCGAGGGCCTGGAGACCGCGCTCTTCATCTGGGCCGCGGTGCAGGCGACCAGCGACGGCATCCGCCCGCTGGTCGGCGCCGCGCTCGGCCTGCTCACCGCCGTGGTGCTCGGCTGGCTGTTCTACCGGGGCGCGCTGAAGATCAACCTGGCGAAGTTCTTCACCTGGACGGGCGCCATGCTGGTGGTGGTCGCCGCAGGGGTGCTCGCCTACGGCGTGCACGACCTCCAGGAGGCCGAGATCCTGCCGGGGCTCAACGCGAAGCGGGCCTTCGACATCTCCTCGACCATCCCGCAGGACAGCTGGTACGGCACCCTGCTCAAGGGCGTCTTCAACTTCCAGCCCGACCCGACGAAGCTTCAGGTCTGGGTCTGGGTGCTCTACCTGGTGCCCACGCTCTTCCTGTTCCTGCGTCAGCAGAAGGCCCCGGCGAAGCCCGCCCCGGCGCCCGCCGCCTGAGACCGACCGCACCGCACCGCCCCGACCCGCCGCGCCACCGTGCGCGGCGGGTCGTCGCGTTCCAGACTGGTCGGCGGAGGTCCTTCCCATGTCCGACTGGCGTTCCCGCGCGGCCCGAGCCGGTCTGCGGCCCTTCTCCCGCCCCGACGGCTCCCGTCCTGCCGAGCGGGCGCCGGAGCACTCGATGGACCCCCGCTCCGAACGCGGCCGGGAGGAGCCCCGGGTCTCGCTGGAGCGCTCCGTGGTGGACGCCGCGGTCTACCGCGACGGCCGCCGGATCGCCGGCGCCGACACCCTGCCCGAGGTCTACCGCCAGGTGCCGGGGGAGCCGGGCGCGATGGCCTGGATCGGACTCTTCCGCCCCGCCGAGGCCCAGGTGCTGGAGGCCGCCGAACGCTTCGGCCTGCACGAGCTGGCCGTCGAGGACGCCATCGTCGCCCACCAGCGCCCCAAGCTGGAGCGGTACGGCGACACCCTCTTCGTGGTGCTGCGGGCCGCCCGCTACCTGGACGAGACCGAGCAGGTGGACTTCGGCGAGATCCACCTCTTCGTCGGCCCGCAGTTCGTCCTGACGGTGCGCCACTCGCAGTCCCCCGACCTCTCGGTGGTGCGCCGCCGCCTGGAGGCCGACCCGGAGCTGCTGGCGCTCGGCCCCGAGGCGGTGCTCTACGCCGTGCTGGACGCGGTGGTGGACGGCTACGCCCCGGTGATCGCCGGGCTCCAGCACGACATCGACGAGATCGAGACCGAGGTCTTCGGCGGCGACCCGGGCGTCTCCCGCCGGATCTACGAACTCTCCCGCGAGGTCGTCGAGTTCCAGCGCTCGACCCGGCCGCTGCTGGACATCATGGGCAGCCTGGAGGCCGGCTTCGGCAAGTACGGCACCGACGAGGAGCTCCAGCGCTACCTGCGCGACGTCGCCGACCACGCCACCACCGCCGCCGAACGGGTCGACGGCTTCCGCCAGTTGCTCCAGAACATCCTGCTGCTCAACGCCACCCTGGTCTCCCAGGCCCAGAACGAGGAGATGAAGCAGCTGGCCGAGGCCGGCCACACCCAGAACAACGAGATCAAGAAGATCTCCTCCTGGGCCGCCATCCTCTTCGCGCCGACCCTGATCGGCACCGTCTACGGCATGAACTTCCTCCACATGCCCGAACTGGACTGGGTCTACGGCTACCCCTTCGCGATCGGCCTGATGGCCCTGGTCTGCACCGGCCTCTACCTGGTCTTCAAACGCCGGGACTGGCTCTGACGGCATGAAAGCATGGCCGGGTGAACCACGCCGCTGACCTGCCGAACCGTTCCGGGGTGCCCGAGCACGGGAGGGTGCCCAAGTACTACGCAGTGAAGGCCGAGTTGGAGGCCCTGCTGGAGGAGCTGGGGGAGGGCGGTGCGCTGCCCACCGAGCGGGAGCTGGCGGCCCGGTACGAGGTCTCCCGGGAGACCCTGCGGCAGGCGGTGCGGGACCTGCTGATCCAGGGGCGGGTGCGGCGCCGGGGGCGGCAGACGGTGGCGGCCGGGCCGAAGCTGGAGCAGCCGCTCTCGCTGGCCAGCTACACCGAGGGCGTCCGGCGGCAGGGGCGGGTGCCCGGGCGCACCCTGATCGGGCTCGAACGGCTGGGCGCGGAGCGGCAGTTGGCGCAGCAGCTGGGACTGCCGGAGGGGGCCCCGGTCTGGCACCTGGAGCGCGTGCTGCTGGCCGACGGCGAGCGGGTCGGCCTGGAGAGCACCTACCTCTCGGTGGCCCGGCTGCCCTCGCTGGAGGAGGAGTTCGACCCGTCCTCCTCGCTCTACGCCTTCCTGACCGAGAAGCTCGGCATCGGCTTCGGCGGCGCCCAGGAGCGGATCGAGACCGTGCTGGCCACCCCGCGCGAGGCCCTGCTGATCGGCACCCCGCCGGCCCTGCCGATGCTGCTGCTGCACCGCCTCACCCAGGACACCGAGGGCGTCCCGCTGGAGCGGGTCCGCTCCCTCTACCGGGGTGACCGCTTCAGCTTCACCACCCGGCTGGGGCCGACCGCCTGACGGTCCGCGGGCCGCGCCGCGGGGGTCGTGCCATCACGGAATGGTAACGGGTCTGGACCGAAGTTCGGTCGGTGTTCATGCGCGGTACGGCGTTTGGGGGAGACCGCGCCACCGGCCGGCCGGACATTGGTCGGCGCCCCGCCCCGCTCCCGACGCTTCCCCAGGAGAACGCCGTGACCGCAGGACTCCCCCGCCGCAGCGTGCTGTTCGGCACCGCCGCCGCCGCTGCCGCCGCCCTGACCGCCGGCCCGCTGGCCCGGACCGCGCTCGCTGCCACCGCCCTCACCCCCAAGGTGCTGGTGATCGGTCTGGATGGCACCATGCTCAACCGGATCAAGGACGCCGACGCCCCGAACCTGGACGCCCTGATGGCCGGCGGCCTGACTGCTGCCAGCAGCCTCTACGCCAACCCGATGGCCGAGACCTCCTCCGGCCCCGGCTGGTCCACCATCGCCACCGGCGTCTGGCCCGACAAGCACAACGTGGTCAACAACAACTTCACCGCGCCCAACTTCGCGGCCTACCCGGACTGGCTGACCCGCGCCGAGAACGCCCGCCCGGGCCTGTCCACCTACGTGGTGGCCTCCTGGGCCTCGATCCCCAACACCATCTACTCCGCCAAGGTCGACACCCGGATCGCCACCCCGAGCGCCGAGTACGACACCGGCACCACCTCCCGGGCCGTCGCCCAGCTGAGGGACGCCAACCCGGACGCGGTCTTCGTCCAGCTCGACAACGTGGACCACGCCGGCCACGCGTCCGGCTCCGCCAGCCAGGCCTACCTGGACGCCATCAAGGGCGTGGACGCCCAGGTCGGCCAGATCGTCGCCGCCGTCCGGGGCCGCGCCACCTACGCCCAGGAGAACTGGCTGATCATGGTCACCGCCGACCACGGCCACACCCCGACCGGCGGCCACGGCGGCTCCACCTGGGAGGAGCGGCAGACCTTCGTCATCGCCAACGGCGGTGGGATGGCGGCCGGTTCGGTCCGGTACGACGTGCGGATCGTGGACATCGCGCCCACCGCGCTGGCCCACCTCGGCATCGCCGTCGACCCGGCCTGGGGCCTGGACGGTGCCCCGATCGCCACCCTGACCCCCGACGCCTTCGACTCGCTGCGCCCGCAGCTCACCGGCCGGGTGGACGAGACCGGCATCGCGGCCGGCGTCCTCGGCTTCACCCACACCCCGCCGAGCGGCTGGTCGGTCGACAACTCGGCGATGGGCACCGGCGGGGTCACCGAGTGGCGCGGCTGGTCCTTCACCACGGACGAGTTCTGGACCAGGACCCAGCGCGACCAGTACCGCGAGCTCAACGTCCGCTCCCGGAACGTCTTCGCGGTCGCCGACTCCGACGAGTGGGCCGACAAGTCCTTCTCCGGTGCCTACGACACCACCCTGGTCAGCCCCGCCTACCCCGTCTCCGGCCTGGCCACCGTCAAGGTCGAGTACACCTGCTACTACCAGCAGGAGGGCTCCCAGACCGCCAAGGTGCTGGCCTCCTGGAGCGGCGGCACCCCCGTCCAGATCGCCTCCTACAGCGCCCTGGTGAACGGCCGTCAGACCCTGACCCTGACCGTCCCCGCCGGCGCCACCGACCTGCGCCTGCGCTTCCGCTACACCGGCAGCAACAACTGGTACTGGGTCCTCGACAACGTCCGGGTCTACGGCGCCTGACGCTTCATGCGGTGGCCTCCAGGCTCCGACGGAACGTCAGGGCCGGGAGGCCACCGCCCAGCGTCGTCTCCCCGGTGACGGTGAAGCCCGTGCGGGCCAGCACGGCCCGCGAGGCCGCGTTGTCGGGCGTGGTGACGGCCCGCAGGGCGGTCAGACCGTAGGCGGAGGCGGCGAGTTCGAGGAGTGCGCCGACCGCGGCGGTGGCCAGGCCGCGGCCGGCCGCCCGTTCCGCGACGCGGTACCCGAGCTCGGCCTCGCCGTCGGCCACGTCCACCAGGTTGAACCGGCCCAGCACCTCGCCGGTGGCGTCGTCCAGCAGGACGTGGAAGTGGCAGACCCCGGCGGCCTGTTCGGCCAGCAGGGCGCGGTGCCGCTCCTCGAAGGCGGCGAAGTACCCGTCACCGCGGTCGGGGACGGAGGCGGCGAAGTAGGCCCGGTTCTCCCGCTCGAAGGCGAGGACCGCGGGCGCGTGGTCGGGGCGGAGCTGCTGGAGCCGGATGCCGTACATGGCGAGGAGGCTACGCCCCGCGCCCCCTTCCCGCTCCTCCGTCCGCCCTCGGCGGATAGGCTCGCCTGCCGGGGCGAGTCGGAGGGGGACGGTGTGACCGAGGTGCGGCGGGCGTTGCTGGTCGGGGTGGGGGAGACCCCCGAGGCGGCCCGGGAGTTCGGGTCGCTCGCGGAGCCGGTGGCCGCCGACCTGGCCGCGATGCGCACGGCGCTGGAGGAGTCCGGCTACGAGGTCGAGGAGGTGGACGGCGAGGCCGGTCGGGCCGCCATCACCACCGCCGTCTACGAGGCCGCCTCGGCCGTCCCCGAGGGCGGCACCCTGCTGCTCTACTTCACCGGCCACGGCGTCCGCCACGGGGACACCGACTACCTCGTCCCCGCCGACGCCCGCGCCCCGCAGGACGGCAACTGGCGCCCGCCGTACCTGGATTCGCTGCTCCCCGCCGACATCAGCCCCTACCTGACGGACTGCCGCGCGGGCCTGGTGCTCTGGCTGGTCGACGCCTGCCGCGACCCGGTCGACGACGGGCCGGAGGCCTTCGGCACCAGGATCGTCCGGGGCCAGCCCAGCGGCGGCTTCGCCGTCATGGTCGGCTGCTCCCCGGGCCAGCAGGGCGGCTTCACCCCGGAGGGCAGCCACTTCACCCGGGGCCTGGCCGAGGCGCTCGGTTCGCTCTCCGCGCCCCGCACCGTGGAGGAGGTCCACCGCGCGGCTGCCGAGTACACCGCCCGGGCGGCCCGGCGCCAGGGCCTGACCCAGGACGTCTGGATCCGCTACGGCGGGGACCGGGACAGCGAGACCCGGTCGGCCGTGATCTGTTCGGGCCGCCGCCTGCTGGAGGAGTGGCGGGCGGCCGTCACCGACCGGCGGATCTGGGGCCTGCTGACCCCGGGCACCGACCGCACGGCGGCCAGGCTCCAGGGCCACCTGCTCGACCTGGTCGAGAGCTGCGCCGGCACCGTCCACCGGGCGCAGTCGCAGCTCCCCGACCCGTGGGCCGACGACGACTTCCCGGTCCGCCTGCTCCGCCTCCTCCCCCAACTCCTGCCCACCGCACCGGGGACCCTCTCCCCGGCGGAGGCGGCCGCGCTGATCGCCGCCCCCTTCCTGCGCGAGGCCGCCTGGGCGGACCGGCTGCACCAGGCCGCCGCCGCCGAACCGCTGTGCGGCGAACGGCTCCCGGAGGCCGGCCAGTTGCGCCGCCACCTCGAACAGGTCCAGGACCACTACCGCCAGGCGACCCGCAAGCTGATCGCCAGCAGCTCCCGGGGCCGGGCCGAGGACGCCGCCGCGCTCGGCCTCTGGCTGGTGCACCGGTGGATCGGCGAACGCCTGGAGACCGACGAGAGCCCCGTCCCGCCCGAGCCGGTCGGCCGGTTCGCCGTCGAGGCGTCCGGTGGCGGCGAACGCTCGGGCGAACTCGCCTCCCTGCTCCGTGACCTGGCCTCCGAGATCGGTCTCGACCTGCCCCGCGAGGGCGGCCCCGACCACGAACCGCTCCGCTTCCGCCTCGCCGACGGCGAGGTCACCGGCCTGCGCTACCGCCCGCTCGCCGCCCTGCTCCGGCTGGCCGCCGCACTTGCCGCCGACGCCCGCACCTTCCCCTCGGTCATCGCCGACCACCTGGCCGTCTCCGACCCGGTCACCCCGGCGGAGGTGGTCCGGCTGGTCCGCTCCGAACTGGACTGGGAGCGCGACGGCCAGGGCCTGCTCCACCTCCACCTGGTCAGCCCGCACCAGGCCCTGCACGCCGCGATGGCCGAGACCGTCGAACGCGCCGACCGGATGGCGAAGTTCACCACGGGTCTCAGGGGCCGCCTCCCCGAGACGGAGGCCGCGCTGCTGGCGTCGGTGCCGCACCGGGTCACCGACAACCACCTGCGGCCCGGTACCCGGGACGGGCGCTCCCGGTACGAGGTCCCGTTGCTGCGGTTCCAGCTGGCGCAGACGGAGGTACGGGAGCTGTTGATGGGTCGGCAGCTGTACGGGGAGCCGGAGTTGGCGATCCGTGAGTTGTACCAGAACGCGATGGACGCCTGTCGCTACCGGGAGATGCGCTGGCGCCACCTGCGCTCCAAGGGGCCGGTGCCGGTGTCGTGGACCGGGCGGATCACCTTCACCCAGGGGGTGGACGAGGCGGGCCGGCGGTACGTGGAGTGCCGGGACAACGGCGTGGGGATGGGCCGGGAGCAGCTGAAGTCGACCTTCACCCGGGCGGGTCGGCGGTTCGAGCAGTCGCGGTCCTTCCGGCGCGAGCAGGCGGCCTGGCTGCGGCACGACCCGTCGTTGCGGCTCTACCCCAACTCCCGTTTCGGCATCGGCGTGTTGAGCTACTTCATGCTCGCCGACGAGATGACCGTGGTCACCCGCGAGGTCTTCCCGGACGGCGCGGTGGCCCCGCACGCGCTGCGGGTGGAGATCCCCAGCAGCGGCAGCCTGTTCCGGATCCAGCAGCAGACCGACCCCACCGAGGACAACCTGCCGGAGGGCGGGACGCGGGTCCGGCTGTACCTGCGCGAGGAGCCGGAGCCGGTCGAGGTCTCCTGCGTGGCGACGCTGCGCGGGCTGGTCCCGGTCAGCGAGTTCGCGATGGTGGCGCGGCACGCGGGCCGGGAGGAGGAGTGGCGGCCGGGGGAGCTGCGGGAAGGCCCGTGGAACCTCGACGGCGGTGCCCACCAGGCGGTGCCCGGCACCCTCTGGTTCGTCGAGGCCGGCGGAGCGGTGCTCTGCGACGGCGTCCTCACCGACCAGAGGCCGTACGGCTACGTGCTCAACCTGACCGGGCCGCACGCCGGGGAGCTGAGCGTGGACCGGAAGACGCTCCAGGAGTACGACCAGGACTGGGAGCGCTCGGTCTGGCGGGCGGGGGCGGCGGAGCTGCTCCGCTGGCCCCGGCTGGGCATGGAGTGGCTGTGGGAGGTGGAGAGCCGGACGATCGGGCTGGCCCGGACACTCTGGCGGGAGTGGGCCGGTACGGGCGTGGAGGTGCGGCACCGGATCGGCGAGGACGAGGAGATCGGTCTGCCACTGGACGCGGTCGGCTGGTACGCGGAGGACGGCCTGGTGCTGAGGCACGTCGGCGACGAGCAGGAGCATCCGTGGCGCTCCGCGGTGCTGGCGGGGTACGTCGGGGCCGAGCCGTGCGAGGACGCACCGGCCTCGCTCCTGGGCTTTCCCGTCCCGGAGCCCGGCGACCGGTCGCTGGTCGGCCACGCGCAGGACTGGGCGTCGGTGATCGAGAGTGCTTCGGCGCAGGGCCGCACCGCGCGGGAGGCGTGGCGGGTGCTGCGGTCGTTCCGTGTGGTGGGCCCGTTCGAGGGTGCCCCGCCGGCCGGGGCGCCCTCCCCGGACGGCGTGCCGGACGCCGTCGACATCCGGGTCGCCCGGGCACTCACCGGGCAGCAGTCCAAGACGGTGTCCGCGGGGCAGGTCGTCACGGAGCGGGGCGACCCGAGGAGCCTGCTGGAGACGTCCCGGCAGACCGGTTGGTCCCTCGGTGTGCTGTTCGACCGGGCCGTCCGGCTCGGCCCGCTCCACGGTTTCGTCCTGCCCGAGGTTCCCGAGGACCTCCGCGACCATGTCGTCACCGACCGGGAGATCGAGACGCTCTACCTCCCGTTCTCGGTGGAGGACCACCGGTGGATCCGGTCGGCGGCCGATCTGGCGGCCGTGGCGAGGGCACGTGAGCGGGTCACCCTCGAAGAGCACCTCGAGACCGTGCGGCGCTACGGGTGGCTGGGCTGGAAGGAGCCCGATCCCCACGAAGTGCAGAACTGGCTGGAGCTCACGCGGGCCGAGGCGGCCCTGCTGCGCCGCCACCTCGACACGACCGGGGAGGGGGCTCCGGTGATCGGCTGGGGCGCGGCGGTGGAGCTCGCGGACGCGCGGGGGAGTACGGTCGGAGAGGCCGAGGACCATCTGCGGGCGCGGGCCCCGCAGTTGGGCGCGGTGTTCGGCCGGCCCGGCGCCGACACCCTGTCCGGTGGGACCTCGCACCCGAGCGATGCCCTGGTGATCGTGGTTCGGGATGTCCAGGAATCGGGCTGGTTCCTGGAGGACGGCCTGGGGGTCGAGGCACTGGGCCTCGTGCTCGGTCGTCTGGACGAGCCCGAGACGCTGCAGGCCATCGCCGAACTGACCCGGCTCGGGGTCGCGCTGCCGCCGGACACCCGCCTGCTCGCCGCCTGGGGCACGCTGTCCGTCCGTAGCCGGACCGCGCTCTCCGGCAGGAACGTCCAGAGGGAATCCGGTGACTTCCCGGCGGAGGACATCACCGGTGCGGTGCTCTTCGCCGCGGCCTGGCGGCTGCAGGAGGACCTCGGCGAGATCTGGGAGGTGGCCGGTCGGGAAGCCGCCCGGTTCGGCCTCTCCCTCCCCGAACTGCCCGATGACCTAAGGGAGATCCGGCCCGATGAGGTGGACGTCGAGGCACTGCTCGGCTGGGGGTACGACACCGACCTGGTCTTCCCCAGCCCGGACGACGAGGGACCGGCCGCGCCGGTGTGGAAGGACGTCACGCTCCGGCACCTCGTGATCCACGCGGACGAGCTGCAACTGCCGGTCGGAACGGCCTACCGGTTGCTTGCCCGGCTGCGCCCGATCGGTGCGCTGGTACCGGAACTGACGGACGGTCAGCTGGACGCCCTGGACGGGCTGGAGCCCGATGCCAGAGTCCTGGTGGCCCTCGACGACTCCTGCCGGGTGAGCCACCCCGGCACGCCGCTCGTGCCGATGGACCTGGTGAGCATCGCCGGCTGCCTGGGTGAGACCGTCGAGGAGGTCTGGCAGCGGATCGAGCCGTACCTGGTGGTCGGCCCGCCGCCGCAGGTGCCGGAGCGGCCTGACGTGCTGCCGCTCTGGCAGGACTTCGCGATCCTCTCCGTCCACCTGGACGGCATGCTCCCGGCGGTCGAGGGACGGGTGAGCCGGGAGCACGTCGCGCTGGTGGCCGTGGAACTGGACGTGGCGCAGGCGTGGGTCTGGGGGCGGCTGGAGCTGTACCGGGGGATGTTCGGCCTGGACCTGGGTGAACGCCCTTAGTGCGGAGGGGAGTTCACCCAGACCCAGGAGACGGTGATCAGTGCGAGAGGGCCGCCGACGGGTCGAAGTGCTGGTTGGTCTTGCAGCCGAGGTTGTCGTAGGTGTTGACCCGGGTCTCGGGGTCGGTCCAGAGCAGGCGGAACTTGCAGGCGCCCTTGATGTGTTCGCCGGTGATGCCGCCGGGGAAGTCGATCTCCTTGTTCCAGAGGTACGGCGACTGGTAGCCGTTGACCGCGGCGGTGGCGTTGACGTCGATGCCGCCGGGGGCCTCGATCTCGTAGACCCAGCCGGTCTTCGCCGCGCCGTAGGTGGCGAACCGCTGGGCCACCCACTTCTCGCAACTGGTGCTCAGGTGCGCGGTGTTCTGGCCGCCGCCCTTGACGATGTACTCGTCCAGCGGGGCGAGGTGGTCGCCGCGCGGGGTGAAGCCGTCCTCGAAGATCTGCTCCACGGTCTCCCGGGTGTCGCCCCGCCAGAGGGTGTTGGTGTCCTCGCGCCACTGCCAGTTCTCCGCGACGGAGGCGTGCAGGACGTCCGGGACGAGGGTGGGGGAGGTGGAGGTGGTGGTGCGCCACCAGTCGGAGAGGTGGACGTGCCCGACCGGGCCGCACGGTCCGGTCTCGGCGTCGGCCGCTCGCGCGGGGGTGGTGACGGCGACGGAGGCGAGGGCGAGGGAGGTGGCGGCGGCGAGGCGCAGAGCTGCCTTGAGCATGGTGAGAGCCCATCAGGTGATCAACAGGACGGGCCCTTTCTACAGCGCCCGATGATCACCGGGGCCGCCGAAACGGTCCGCCTTCACCCCTGTGGGCTACCCCGGCGGCAGCAACGGGATCGGTACGACAAGTCCGTTGTCCCACAAGCCGATCGGATATTCACGGATGTCCGTTCGCCCGCGTGCGAGGATGACCGGATGTGGTCACGAGTGCCGTTCGGGGAGGAACTGCGCGCCGAGCTGGGCCCGCCGAGGCGCGCCCGTCGGCTGGTCAGCAGCCCGCGTTCACGGGTCTGGCGGATCGAGCTGGACGGGCGTCCGGCGGTGGTGAAGCAGGCCGTGGAGGGAGCCGACGCCGAGGAGCGCTACGCCCGCGAGCTGGCCGGACTGCGGATCGCCGCGCGCGCCCCGCTCCCGGTGGTGCCCGCCGTCCTGGGCGCCGACCCCGCCGCGCGGGTCCTGGTCCTGGAGCACCTGGACCACCAACGGCCCTCCGGCGACTGGATCGTGGCCTACGCCGACGCCCTCGCGCGCATGCACGCCACCGCCGGACCGCAGGACGCTCACGCCCTGCCCCGCTGGCAGGGCCCGGACCGGGCCGACGTCGACTCCTTCCTCACCCTCGCCGCCACCCTCGGCGTCCCCGCCCCGGCCGGCCTGGCCGCCACCCTCGGCGAACTCGTGGACCGGCTCGGCTCCACCCCCGGCCACGCCCTGCTCCACGGCGACCCCTGCCCCGGCAACGACCTGCACACCGCCGACGGGGTCCGCTTCATCGACTTCGAACAGGCCTCGCTCGGCAGCGGACTGGTCGAACTCGCCTACCTGCGCATCGGGTTCCCCACCTGCTGGTGCGTCACCTCCGCCCCCGACCCGCTGCTCTCACGCGCGGAGACCGCCTACCGCACCGCCTGGCACACCGCGACCGGCACCCACCTCGGCGACGCCGACCTCACCGACGCCTGCACCGGCTGGCTCCTCCGCGGCGACGCCCTGGTCCCCCGGGCCGAACGCGGCACCACCGACCACCTCGCCCGCCTCCCGCACACCGACTGGACCTGGGGCACCGCCACCGCCCGCCGCCGCCTCGCCCACCGGCTGGGCGTGGTCGGGCAGTTGACGGTACGTCGTCCCGACCTGCGCGACCTGGGCGTGCTCTGCGCCGACCTGCGCAACGCCGCGCTCAGCCGCTGGCCCGCCCTCCCGCCGGTACCGGCCGAGCGTCCGTAACGGCGGGGGCTACCGCGCTCCGAGGAGGCCGGCTACAAGGCCTGGACGCGAAGGACGTAGACGCGTTCGTCCCGGGGATGACCATGTACCAGAAGATGCCGTCCTCGACATCGGCCGTCTTCATCTTCTCGCCCAGCCCCTGGTAGCTGCTTCCGTCCAGGTAGAGCGCGGAGGCGGCCCGGACGATCTCGTCAGCCTTCTTCTCGACCTGGGCCACGAAAGCGAGCGGCGCGCCGGCGATGACGCCGGTCTCGTCCGGGTTGTACTCCCAGCCCCAGGTCACCCCCGCACCGCCTCGGCCGCGGCGGTCGCGATGGCCCCGGCGAGGGCGGCCTGCCGGCGGCGCTCGTCCGGGGTGGGCGCGTGGTGGGCGAGGTACTCGGCCCGGTGCAGCTCGGCGAGGGTCTCCGGGTGCCGCGCGATCTCGACCTCCACCGCCCACTTGGTGGTGAAGCGCAGCAGGGGCTTGAGACTGTCGTTCTCGACCGCCTCCGTCATCGCCCGGGCCTGGTCCGCGGTCATCTCGGGTAGCCGGTTCGGCACGAGTGCCGCCACGGCCTCGTACAGGGCCAAGGGAGTGCGGGCGGGCCGCGGGATCAGCTCGGGACCGTGGATGGGCTGGGCACTCACGTGGGGTTCCTCCTTCGGCTGCCAGGAGCACCGTACGGCACAGGACGGGCCCGCGATGGGTGCCCGGCCTGCCGGTGCGTCACGGCGACGGCGTCGCGCCGGTGGGCGGCCGGTGGGTGGCGAGCTGGTCGGAGCCCGGGCGGGCCTGGTGGACCGTCACCGGGATGCCGTCGGCCAGGCGGTCCAAGGCCCGTTGCAGTTCCGCCGAGCCGACCCCGGCCGGCTCCACCCCGACCTTGACGCCGGTGGAGCCGTGGGCCATCGAGGCCTCGAGGACGGTGAACGGGAGTGCCTTGGCCGCGGAGCAGTCCATGATCCGGTCCATCACCGCGTCGATCTGCTTGCGCGAGTACGGGCAGCGGACGATGCGGACCAGGCCGGTGTCGATGCCCGGCTGCGCGGCCGCGGCGGCGGCGACCAGCCTGCGGCCCTCGGCTTCGTCCGTGACGTAGAGCGTGACGGTGTTGGCGGGCCCGTCGAGCACGAGGGTGCCGAACACCGCGGTGAACGGTCCGCCGCGTCCCTGGTCGCTGAGTGCGGAGGTGACGTCCTGTAAGGCGGCGCCCGGGGTCGTGACCACGGTCGGCGTGGGCGCCGGTGTCGGTGTGAGTGTGGTGGTGGGCGGGGCTTGGGGAGTCGCGGTGGTGGATCCACAGGCCGTGAGGAGGGTTGCGGACAGTAGGAAGGCCGAAGCGCGGCGCAGGAGCACGGTGGTCCTCTCTCGTTTCCGACGGGGCGGCGTTCCTTCGGATGCTTCCCACTCCCGCCCCTTTCTCCCACGTGCGGCGCATCCCTCCCGTCCACGGCCGATAGGCTCGTCCGCCGGAGGCGGGACGAAGGGGTGGGGGTTGGCTGACGTGCGGCATGCGTTGCTGATCGGGGTGGAGGAGACCCCGGACGCGGAAAGGGAGTTCGTGTCACTCGCGGAGCCGGTCGCCGCCGACCTGGCCGCGATGTGGACGGCCCTGGACGAGTCCGGGTACCAGATCAAGACGGTCACCGGGCGGGAGGCCGGGCGTTCGGGCATCGCCACCGCGATCGAGGAGGCGGCCTCCGCCGTCCCCGAGGGCGGGACCCTCCTGCTCTACTTCACCGGTCACGGCGTCCGCCACGACACCAAGGACTACCTCATCCCCGCCGACGCCCGCGCCCCGAAGGAGGGCCCCTGGCGCCGCTCCCACCTGGAGTCACTGCTCCCGGCCGATGTCAGCGACTACCTCGCGGACTGCCGCGCCGGCCTGGTGCTCTGGCTGATCGACGCCTGCCGCGACCCGTTGAGCGAGCCGAAAGCGGGCTTCGGCACCGCCGTCACCCAGGGCCAGCCCGTCGGCCGCTACGCCGTCATGGTCGGCTGCTCGCCGGGGCAGCGGAGCGGCTACTCGGACGAGGGCAGCTTCTTCACCCGGGGGTTGGCCGAGGCACTCGGTTCGCTCTCCGCACCGAGGACGGTGCACGAGGTCTACGAGGCGGCCCTCGCCAGGACGGCTCGGTCGGCGGCCCTGGCGGGGCACCCGCAGGACGTGTGGATCCGCTACGGCTCCGACCAGGAGGAGGCGGCCAAGGCCACCGAGATCTGCACCGGGCGCCAGCTGCTGACGGAGTGGGAGGCGGTCGTCACCGAGCCGGCCCTCTGGCGGGCGGTCGGGCCCGACCAGGACGCCTTGGTCGAGCAGCTCCAGGACGCCCTGGTCCAGTTGGTCAGGGATTGCGCGCGCTCGGTGCACCGCGCCCAGGAAGGGCTGCCCGATCCGTGGGCCGACGAGGACTTCCCGGTGCGGTTGCTCCGCATCCTCCCGCAGCTGCTGCCGGAGGGCCGGGGCAGCTGCCGGCCGGTCGAGGTCGCGGCGCTGGTCGCCGCGCCGTTCCTCTACGAGCAGGCACGGGCCGACCGCTGGCTCCAGGTGGCGGGGGTCGAACCGCTGAGGGGCGAACGGCTGCCGAAGTGCGGCCCGGCGAGACGCCACCTGGAGCAGGTGCACGACCACTACCGGCACATCACCGGGCGGCTGGAACGCTGCCTGGAGCGCAACCGTCCCGAGGACGCCGAGACCCTGGCGCTCTGGCTCGCCCACCGGTGGGTGAACGAGCGGTTCGAGACGGACGAGGTGGCCGTCCCGACCCAGTCGAGCCGCCCCTTCGCGGAGCACCTGACCGAGTCGAACGCGGCTGAACTCGCGGCGGCGATCGACGGGTTGGCCGGTCAGATCGGCCTCGACCTGCAGGCCGAGAGCGAAGCCGGGCCGGAGGAGATCCGGGTCCGGCCGTTCGGACGGGCCGCCCAGGTGCTCCGACCACGGCCTTTGGCCGTCCTCCTCCGCATGGCCGCCGCCCTGTCGGCCGATGCCCGGGCCCTCCCCGAGGTGGTCGCCGACCACCTGGCCGTCTCCGACCCGGTGACACCGGAGGGGCTGCTCCGCGTGGTGCGGAAGGTGGACTGGGAGCGTGATCCCCAAGGGCTGCTGCACCTGAACCTGGCGAGCCCCCACCAGGCGGTGCACGCGGCGATGGCCGAGATCGTGGAGCGTGCCGACCGGATGGCGGAGGGCATCGGCCGACTGCGGAGGCGGATGCCCCAGAGCGACGCCGCACTGCTGGAAGCAGTGGCGCACCGGGTGACGGACAATCACCTGCGGCCGGACGGCGGGGCGGGGCAGAGCCCGTACGAACTGCCGCTGTTGCGCTTCCAGTTGGCGCAGACCGAGGTGCGTGAGCTGTTGATGGGCCGCCAGCTGTACGGCGAGCCCGAGCTGGCCCTCCGTGAGCTCTACCAGAACGCCATGGACGCCTGCCGGTACCGCGACATGCGCCTGCGCTACTTGCGGTCCAGCGGTGGGCACGCGGCGAAGTGGAGCGGTGAGATCACCTTCACCCAAGGGGTGGACGCCGCCGGCCGCCGGTTCGTCGAGTGCGAGGACAACGGCGTCGGGATGGGCCAGGAGCAGTTGAAGTCGACCTTCACCCGGGCGGGGCGGAGGTTCGAGCAGTCGCGGGCGTTCCGGCGGGAGCAGGCGGACTGGCTGAGGCACGACGAGGAGAACCTGCGGCTCTACCCCAACTCCCGCTTCGGCATCGGGGTGTTGAGCTACTTCATGCTCGCCGAGGAGATGACGGTGGTGACGCGGGAGGTCTACCGCGACGGTGCCGTCTCCCGGCATGCGCTGCAGGTGGAGATCCCGAGCAGCGGATCCCTGTTCCGGATCAAGCAGGTGACCGGTCTCACCGAGGACAGCTGCCCGGAGGGCGGCACCCGGATCCGGCTCTACCTCCGGGACGACGCGGATCTGGCGGACCTCTCCTGCGTGGACACCTTGAGCCGTCTGGTCGCGATGAGCGAGTTCAGGTTGGAGGCACGGCACGACCAGGTGGTCGAGAGCTGGGTCCCGGGACAGCTGCGCCCCGGACCGTGGACGTCCGGCGGGAGGATGCAGCCTGCTGTCGAGGGAGTGCTCTGGTGGGTGACCGGGCCGGGGGTGGTGCTCTGCGACGGGATCGTGACCGACCGGGAGCTGTGTGGCCGAGTGCTGAACTTGACCGGTCCGCACGCCGGGCGTCTGAGTGTGGACCGGAAGTCCCTCCAGGAGTACGACCTCGAGTGGGCCTCGGAAACCCTGCTGGCCGGAGTGGACGCGCTGCTTGCTTGGCCGGAGCTCACCATGGAGTGGCTCTGGGCATTGGAGCAGAACGAGCTCTCGGACGCGCAGCTCCTGTGGGGCGAGCTCCAGGGCCGTGGGCTCACTCTTCCCGCGCAATCGCCGCACGATCAGCAGGCCTTGGGGGAGGTGAGAATCGCCCTGGACGACGTCGGATGGTGCCGCCTCGACGGCGGCTCGTACTCGAGGGATTACCGGCCGGGCGAATCGGAGGTCCTGCCACTGCTGGGGCCGTGGCGAGTCGCTGTTCTGGGACATGACGTCGCATTCGCGCACGGGGGAGTCCCGCCGGTCTCCCTGGCCGGCTATCCGCTGCTGACCCCGGGGGACGAGCGCTTGGCCACGGCCCAGCTGCTCGGCTGGACCCAGGTCGTCACCATGGCGCACGAGTGCGGCACGAACGTGTCCGAACTCGTGCGAGCAGGGCGCCGGCTTCGTGTCGGACACCGGGGCATGGCCGCTCCGAGAACACTGCCGGGAACGAGCATCACCGCGTCGGCACGGCTGGCACGTGGTCTCTCCGGAACGATGGAACTCCAGTACCAGCATGGGGTCCAGCGCCTGTGCAGCGAACGGGGAAGCCTGGACGGGCTTCTGTGGGTCTCCCGGGCCTACGGCCTCACCCTGGGCGAGTTGGTCGAGCAGATGGGTCAGCTGGCCCCGTGGCACGGCCGGGAACTTCCTCGGATTCCGGACCACCACCGCGACTACGTCTGCACCCAGGACGACCTGACGATGCTCTATCTCGGAGGACGCAGGGTCGCCTCGTCGGCCGACGTCCGGGAGGTGGCCAGGGGCGGTGACGTGGAGCCGGTCCTGGCCAAGCTGGCGGACTTCCACTGGCTGGGGTGGACAGCCCCTGCCAGGGAGCACGCCCTGGCCTGGGCAGGGCTGCCGTACGGGACCGAGAAGTTCCTGCTCCGCCAGGTCGAACGACGGGCGGACGGGGCCTACGAGCTCGCCCGCTCCGCAGCGGTGGTGTGGGCTCACGAGAAACAGGTGCCGATGGACGAGGCCGAGGACCAACTGGCCGAATTGGCACAGGCGTTGGGTCTGGTCTTCGAACCTTGGTCCGAGCTCGACGTGACCGCGCGTCGGGAGGTCCCGTCCGCGCTGATGGCCGCCCTGGTCAGGAGGGCACGGGCGGACGGCCTGGACCTGGGATGGATCGTGGACTCCAGCGGGAACGCCTCGGCAGCAGAGCGGCGGCAGGCGCTCACCGGGTTGCGGCGGCTCGGTCTGCCCGTACCGGACAACACCGCACTGGCCGAGCAGTGGGACCTGCTGTCGCATCGCACGCGGGTCATCTACTCGGGCGGGACCGGTTCCTTCGACGGTGACGACCTGCCGGAGCGAGTCATGACCGGCGTGGCCATGTTCGCGGCCGCCCTGGAACTGCACGAGCCGCTGTCCGGCGTGTGGGACTCCGTCCGGGAGGAGGAAGGGCGCTTCGGAGGCTGTGAGCAGGCACTCCCGGCGGAGTTGCGGGCGTTCCAGCCGAGACCCTGGCACAGGGAGGTGCTGACCGACCAGAACGAGCGCGGAGTGGACTCGACCGTGCGGTCCTGGGAATGGGTGGAGCTGACTCCGCAGAGGCTCGCCCGGTTCGCGCACCATGCGGGGTTCGGCACGGCGGCCGAGGCGTACGAGGACCTCCACCCACTGCGGCAGATCGGGGCCCTGATCCCGGAACTGACGGCGGAGCAGGTCGAGGTCTTGCGCACTGCGGCCCCCGATGAGCGGGCCGTAGAAGCACTCGCGGACGAGCACCGGGTGAGCGAGCCCGGGACGCCGCTGGTGCCGCTGGACCTGGTGTCGATCGCCGGGCGGCTCGGAGAGACGGTCCGTCAGGTGTGGGAGCGGATCGAGCCGTACCTGCCGCTCGGGCCGGCGCCGCGGGTGCCGGAGCGGCCGGACGTCCTGCCGCTCTGGCAGGACTTCGCGATCCTCTCCGTCTATCTGGACGGGCTGCTGCCCGCCGTTGAGGGCCGGGTGGGCCGGGAACACGTGGCGTTCGTGGCGGAGGAGATCGGGGAGGGCGAGGAGTGGGTCTGGGACCGGCTCGCGCTCTACCAGGGGATGTTCGGGCTGGACTTGGGAGAACGGAAGCAGGATGGCTGAGCACGACTTCACCACCCCGTACGTCGAGCAGCGGCTGCCCGACGTGCCGGGGGCGGACTACACGCGGACGGAGGACGACCAGGGCGTCCGGGTGGTGGGTCCGTGCCCGAGGTGCCAGGGGCGGACGGAGACCGTGTGGGGGCACGGGCTGGCCGGTACCGGGACGAAGGCGATCTTCCGGCGGAACCGGTCGGCGCCCGTCGATCCGGTGCCCGAGGTGCACTACTGCGAGTGCGGCTACCCCCACCCGGGGATGGCGGCGAACGCCCCGTTCACGGGCTGTGGTGCGAGCTGGGAGATCGGGGCGGCGCCGTGAGCGAGCAGGCGGACCGCCGGTGGGAGGTGCTGGCGCGGGAGTTGGAGTTCACCCAGCTGCCGGAGCTGCGCAAGCAGGCCGAGGGCTGGCGCAACGGGTTGTCGGGGCTGGCCGCCCTGGTCGCCCTGCTGACCGTCCTCAAGGGGCGGGACAGCCTGTCCGAACTCCCCGGCGGGCTGCGGAACGTGGCGGGGGTGGCGGTCGGGCTCGCCTTCGTCCTCCTGGTCTCCGGGACGCTGCTCGCCGTCCGGGCCGCGCACGGCAGCCCGGGGGAGACCATCCTGCGCAACGGGCCGAGGCTCAAGGCCTGGACCGACCGGGAGATCAGCCGGGTCACCAAGGGCCTGCGGAGGGCGACGTGGTGCTGCGTGAGCGGTCTGGTGGCGGCCACCGCCGCCGTGGCGGTGGCCTGGTTCGGGGCGCCGTCGCCGCCCGCGCACCCGGTGCGGGTCGGGGAGGTCTGCGGGGACCTGGTCTCGGCCGGGCCGGACGGGATCGTGCTCAAGGTGGGCAAGGAGGAGAGGCGACTGGCGCCCGGAACGGTGACGGCGGTGGGGAGTTGTGCCCGTCAATGAGGCGTTGAGCCTCCGTTTATCCGCATTCCCGACACTGGAGGAACACAACATCTCCAACGGGGGGCGATGACCATGCGCACCATGCGCGCAGGAAAGATCAGCGGTGGTCTGGCCGTCGCGGCACTCACCGTCGGGGCCGCGCTGGTCGGCCCGGGGGCGGTCACGGCACGGGCCCAGTCGGTCTGCGACGATCCGATGCCGCCGGACTGGTGTACCGACAATCCGGGTGGCAACCCGGAGGGTTCGCTGGACTCCGTGCGCCGGGCGCCGGGGGGCGTCGAGGTCTCGGGGTGGGCGACCGACGTCAACGGGGGTCCGGTCCGGGTGAAGTTCAGTGTCGGGGGCACCGCGGTCGGCAGCCTGACGGCCGACTCCTCCGGCGGGTTCGGCGGCTTCCTGAGCGTGCCGAGCGCCACCGGCACGGTCTGCGCGACCGCGGTCAACATCGGTTCGGGCTTCAACACCCCGCTCGGCTGCTCCTCGCTCTCGGTCGGCCACGACCCGGTCGGCGCGATGGACAGCTGGCGCGTCGAGGGCAACTCGATCGTGGTCACCGGCTGGGCGATCGACCCGGACAGCTCGGCCCAGACCTCGGTGTACGTGCAGTACGGCGGGCAGACCTACGGGCCGTTCCCGGCGAACCAGCCGCGGGCGGACGTCGGCGCCGCGAACCCGGGCTACGGCAACGACCACGGCTACGCGTTCAGCTTCACCCCGCCGGTGATCTCCAACTGCTACAACTACCTGAACGTCATCGGCGTCAACATCGGCGCCGGCGCCGACAAGAGGGTCGGCGGTTGGTTCTGCTCCTGAGCGGGGCGGCGGCGGGGTAGTCAGAGCGCGAGCGCGTCGTCCAGGGCCCGGACAGCGCGCTCGAAGCCGTGGTCGGAGGTGGCGGCGAAGCCGATCAGCAGTCCGCCCCGGCGGCCGGGTGCGGTCGGGTCGTGGTGGAGCTCGGTCAACCCCCGTAGGGCGATGCCGCGTTCGGCGCAGCGGGCCAGCAGCGCGGCCTCGTCGCGTCCGGTGGTGACCAGGGTGTGCAGCCCGGCGGGGACGCCGTGCGGGGTGAAGTCCGGGTGACGGTCCAGGAGCCGGTGCAGCAGGAGGCGGCGCCGGCGGTAGCGGAGCCGGGCGGCGCGGACGTGCCGGTCGTAGGCGTGGGTGTCGATCAGCTCGGCCAGCACCAGCTGGCCGAGCGTCTCGGTGTAGAGGTCGGCCCGCTCCTTGGCCTCGACCACCGGGCGCACCAGCTGCGGGGGCAGGGCCAGCCAGCCCAGGCGCAGGGCGGGGCCGAGGGTCTTGGAGGCGCTGCCGCAGTAGACGGTGCGGTCGGGGGCCAGGCCCTGGAAGGCGCCGACCGGGCGGCGGTCGTGGCGGAACTCGCCGTCGTAGTCGTCCTCGATCACCAGGCCGTCCGTGCGGCGGGCCCAACTCGCCAGCGCCCGGCGGCGGTCGGGGTGCAGCGGCACGCCGGTCGGGTACTGGTGCGAGGGGGTGAGCAGGACCGCCGGAGCGGTCAGCGTCTCCACCTGGGCGCCGTCGCCGTCCACCGGGACGGGCGGCACCCGCAGCCCCGCGCGGGCCACCGCCTCGCGGTAGGTGCGGTGGCCCGGGTCCTCCACCGCCAGCTCCGTCACCCCGGAGTCCCGCAGCACCTCGGCCAGCAGGCCGATCGACTGGTAGAAGCCGGTGGTGATCACCACCTGCCCCGGTGTGGTCAACACGCCCCTGGTGCGGCCGAGTTGGGTGGCCAGTGCGGCGCGCAGCTCGTACCGGCCCTGTGGGTCGCCGGGGCCGAAGTCCTCGGGGCGGGCCCGGCCCAGGACCCGCCGGGTGGCGGCCAGCCAGGGCCGGACGGGGAAGGCGCTGCCGTCGGGGGTGCCGGGCCGCAGGTCGTGGAGGACCGGCGGGGCGGAGCCCGCCGGTGCTGCGAACGGCGGTGCGGCGGAGGGGAGTTCGGCGACGGTGGTGGCCGCGCCGGGGCGGCCGAGCAGCAGGCCCTCGGCCACCAGCTGGTCGTAGGCGGCGGTCACGGTGCCCCGGGCCAGGCCGAGTTCGCGGGCGAGTGCCCGGGTGGAGGGCAGCGCGGCGCCGGGGCCGAGCCGGCCCTCGCGGACGGCGGCGCGCAGGGCGTCCTCCAGGCCGGCCCGCCGCCGGCCGGGGGCGAGCGTCCCGACGTCCAGGTGCAGGTCCAGACCGCGGGGTGGGTGGTTCGCCGGCGTACTGGACCAGTCCTCCGTCATGGAACTGGACCTTACCGCTGGTCCGGGTGCTGGCTAGCGTCGAACGTGTCCCCGTCGCCGCCCTCCCCGGAGAACTCCCGTGATCGTCATCGCCCACCTCAGTGACACCCACCTGGACGGCTCGCCGCGCGCCGCCGAGCGCACCCGCGCGGTGACGGCGTACCTGGACGCGCTGCCGTACGACCTGGACGCGGTACTGGTGAGCGGTGACGTCGCGGACCACGGCAGCCCGGCCGAGTACCGGGAGGCCCGGGAACTGCTGAGCACTCGTCACCCGCTGCTGCTCCTGCCGGGCAACCACGACGAGCGCACGGCCTTCCGCTCCGTCCTGCTGGGGGAGGGGCCGGGTGGCACGGATACCGGGCCGGTGAACCGGCTGCACGTCACGGAGCGGTTCGCCGTCGCGCTCTGCGACTCGACCCGGCCCGGGCGGGACGACGGGCTGCTGGGGGAGGAGACGCTGGAGTGGCTGGACGGTGCGCTGGGCTCGGTGGAGGTGCCGGTGTTCGTCGCCTTCCACCACCCGCCGGTGGAGCTGGGCATCCCGTACCTGGACGGGCTGCGGCAGTTCGGCGCCGAGCGGCTGGCCGCGGTCACCGCCCGCCATCCGCACGTGGCGGCCTTCCTCTGCGGGCACGCGCACCTGTCGACCGCCACCACCTTCGCGGGCCGCCCGCTGGTGGTCGCCCCGGGCGTGGTGTCGACCGCGCGGCTGCCCTGGGAGGTGCGGCCGGCCCCGGAGGCGCACGTGCACCACGACCTGCCGCCGGCGGTGGCGTTCCACGTACTGGACGGCGAGGGGCGGTTCGCGACGCACGTCCGCAGCTGCTGAGGCGGAGCGGGTGCGAACCAGGCAAGTGGCGTACGGGGGAGGGCATCTGAGGCCACGTCAGGCACTCAGGCGGCTCTCAGGAATCCTCCACGGACCCCTTTCGAAGCCATGTGATGTGTGCCATGGTACATGTCACACTCCCCACCGTGTTCACGTCAGCGACGCGAGAAGGCAACCCCCGCTCCCGTCGCCCTTCACGGTCCGCACCCTCAGATGCCGTGCCCCGAATCACGGCTCGCAGACCGGCCCGGAGGCCACTCCATGCGTAGTTCCCCCACGACGAAGGACCTCGTGCGGCTCCTGGTAGCCGCATTGATCTGCTGTCTGGGTCTTGCCCTGCTCACCCCCGCCACCAGGGCCGCGGCCCGTGACACCAAGGGCCCGCAGCCCGTTCCCGCGCCCCGCGCAGGTGTCGCCCCGCAGCCCGCGATCTCCTCCATCGCCCGCGACGCCCGGGCCGAGGACGGCCACGGCGCCGTCGACGCGGCGCAGCGCGCCCCGTTCCAGACGGTCGAGTCCCCGGCGCGGAGCGAGCAGATCCGCGCCAAGCTCTCCGCCGGTGCCGCCGCGGCCGCTGCCGCCGCCTGCACCGTCTCGGACTTCACCTCCAAGACCGGCGCCGCGCTGGTCCAGCAGGTCAAGTCGGCCGAGCCCGGCTGCGTCAACACCCTCTTCACCCTGAAGGGTTCGGACGCCCAGGCCGCGTTCCGCGAGGCGCAGATGGTCACCGTCGCCGACGCCCTGCGCGCCAACGTCGCCAACTACCCCGGCGACAACAGCACTTCCACCCTCCAGCTGGTGCTCTTCCTACGCGCCGGCTACTTCGTCCAGTGGTACGACACCTCCGTCGGCGACTACGGCCCGGCCCTGAAGAGCTCCATCGAGGGTGCGCTCGACGCCTTCTTCGCGGCCCCGCGCTCGGCCGACGCGAACGACGCCAACGGCAACATCCTGGCCGAGACCGTCACCCTGATCGACAGCTCCCAGCGCAACGCCCGCTACCTCTCCGTGGTGAAGCGCCTGCTGACCAACTACACGAACTCCTACAACAGTTCGTGGTACATGGTCGCCGCGACCAACAACGCCTACAACGTGCTGTTCCGCGGCCACCAGATGGACGACTTCCTGCCCGCCGCGCAGGCCGACCCGGCGCTGTTCACCGTGCTGCGCGACTTCGCCGTCGCCCACGACGACCTGCTCGGCACCGACCAGTGGTACCTGGCCGCCAACGCCGGCCGCGAGCTCGGCCGCTTCCTGCGCCACGACGCGCTGAAGCCGACGGTCCGCCCGCTGGTCAAGGAGCTGCTCGGCCGCAGCAGTACCACCGGCCGCACCGGCTCGCTCTGGATCGCGCTGGCCGAGATGGCCGACTCGTACGGCCAGGCCAACTGCGCCTTCTACGACGTCTGCGACCTGGCCGCCAAGCTGAAGGCCGCCGTCCTGACGGTCAAGCACAGCTGCGGCCCGAGCATCCGGATCGTCGCCCAGGAGATGACCGAGGCCAACCTGGCCGCGGCCTGCACCAGCCTGACCGACCAGGACGCGTACTTCCACCAGGTGGTCCGGGACAACGGCCCGGTGGCCGACGACAACAACACCTCGATCGAGGTCGTCGTCTTCAACTCCAGTGCCGACTACAAGAGTTACGCCGGGACGATCTTCGACATCTCCACCGACAACGGTGGCATGTACCTGGAGGGCAAGCCCGAGGTGGCCGGCAACCAGCCGCGCTTCATCGCCTACGAGGCGGAGTGGCTGCGTCCGGACTTCCAGATCTGGAACCTCAACCACGAGTACACCCACTACCTCGACGGCCGCTACGACATGTACGGCGACTTCAGGGCCGGGCAGAGCACGCCGACCGTGATGTGGGTCGAGGGCTTCGCCGAGTACGTCTCCTACTCGTACCGCAAGGTCAGCTACGACCGTGCGGTCACCGAGGCCGGCAAGAACACGTACAAGCTCAGCACGCTGTTCGACACCACCTACGACAACTCCGACTCCACCAAGGTCTACCAGTGGGGCTACCTGGCGGTCCGTTACCTGATCCAGTCGCACCCGCAGGACGTCACCGCGCTGCTGGCCAAGTACCGCACCGGTGACTGGGCGGGGGCCCGCACCCTGCTCACCTCCACCATCGGCACCCGCTACGACGCCGACTTCGCCGCCTGGCTGGCGAAGTGCGCGGGCGGCGACTGCGGCACCACCGCCCCGGTCAACCAGCCCCCCTCGGCCGGCTTCACCGCCCTGGCCGCCGGTCTGTCGGTCACCTTCACCGACGTCTCCACCGACCAGGACGGCACCATCGCCTCCCGCGCCTGGGACTTCGGCGACGGCACCGGTGCCACCACCGCCAACCCGACCAAGGCCTACACCGCGGCCGGCACCTACACCGTCAAGCTCACCGTGACCGACGACAAGGGCGCCACCGCCACCACCAGCAAGCCGCTCACCGTGGTGGCGCCGCCGAAGGGCGAGTGCACCACACCCCGCCGGGACGAGCTGGGCAAGAACTGCCAGCGCTCGAACGTCTCGGCCACGGCCGGGAACCACGGCGCCTTCTTCGTCTACCTCCCGGAGAAGGTCGGCTCGCTGAAGATCACCGTCTCCGGCGGTACCGGCGAGGCGGACCTCTACTACAACCCCAACGGCTGGGCCACCACCTCCGACTACACCGCCCGTTCGGTGAAGACCGGCAACGCGGAGACCCTCACCATCAGGAAGCCGCCGGCCGGCTACGTCTACATCAGCCTGTTCGCGGCCAAGAGCTTCGAGGGCGTCACGATCAAGACCGAGTTCTGAGGCGACAGCCGATCCACCGCTGAGCCGAACGGCCCCGCCCACCGCGACCCGGTGGGCGGGGCCCGCCCGCGTTCTCAGCCTTCGGCGGTGGCGGCCTCGAAGGCCTTCACCTCGCCGCCGGGGAACTTCACGTAACCCTTGGCCAGGGTGGGCTGGTTGACGCCGACCAGCATGTTGGACCAGAGCGGGGGCTGCTGGTCGTAGAAGCCCTGGCAGTCGATCGGGAAGCAGTCCCGCCCGCCGGTCTGGGTGGTGATCTCCACCCGCCCCTGCCAGCCCTTCGGCATCCGCAGCTGGGCCCAGGAGGTGCCGCAGCGCGGCGAGTACCAGTTCTCCAACTTGCCCGCCACCTGGCCCTCGTGGTTGAAGGTCGAGGCGGCGACCAGCTCCGCGCCCTCCCAGCAGTGGGTGGCGTCCGGGTCCTTCTTGTGGCAGCCGAAGCCCGCCACCGTCCCGCCGCAGGCCTCCGTCGGCGTGGGCCGCCCGCCGGGCGGGAACGCCGCGAGCACCGGACTGACGGTCCTCGCCGGGGCCGGGCGGAGCTGGAGCACGACGCCCGCCGCGACGGCGGCGGAGAGCAGGCAGGCGACGCCACACTGCCACCAGCTCGGGCCGCGGTGGGTCCGCCCGGACGGGGTGGCGGGCCCCTCCGGTACGTCGTTGGCCGGCTCGCCCTGTTCCTCCTCCCGGCCTTCCTGCCCCGCCCGGTACCAGTGGGCCCGCCAGAGGCTCAGGTCGGCCTCGCCGCAGGACTGCACGAAGGCCTCGACCACCTCCCAGGACGGCAGCCGCCGGCCGCTCTCGGCCAGCGAGAGCGTGCTGTGCGAGTAGCCGGAGACGGCCGACAGCTGGCGGAGCGTCAGCCCGGCCGACTCCCTGGTCCCGCGCAGCCGCAGCGCGAGCCGGACCAGCGGGCCGTCCCCGGTGAGCGGTGCCTGTCTGCGCGCCAACTCGTGCCCCCTGTCCGATTGTTCACCGTTGTCCGGGCAGGCCGCGGCGGTGCCGGTGGCGCTCGCGCAGGTCAGCCCCCGGCGAGGGTGTCGCATTGTCCGACGGTGGTCAAAGGGCCCCGGAGGAGCTCGTCAGGTCGGCGCGGGCGCTGTTCTGCTGGTGCCGCGCCGCCCGGCCGACGGGGCCGGGGGCGTCCAAGGAGGTTCCATGTACCGCGTGTTGACGGCGGCCGCGGCCGCCGCGGCGTTCGCCCTCACGGCCGTTCCCCCGGCCTCGGCCGCGCCGTCGGTCGCTCTGCCGGGCGTCTCGGCGCCGGTCGGCTCCAAGCTGCTGGGCGACGAGATCGTGGCGCCGGACGGCTCCCGCCTCTCGGTCGGCCCGAAGCTCTACGACGACTGCACGTCCGGCTGGGTCTGCCTGTACGCGGACGCCAACTGGGGCGGCCGGATGCTCAGGTTCAGCGACTACTACAAGGGCAACCTGAAGGACTGGGGCTTCAACGACCAGATGTCCTCCTGGCGCAACAACGGGGGCTCGGTCGCCAAGTGGTTCATGCACGACCACGGCACCTGGGGGAACCCCTGCTACACCATCGCCGCCTACGCGGCGAGTTCCTTCGTCGGCGCGGCGGAGAACGACACCGCCTCGGCCATCGAGGTCAGCAACTGGGCCTGCTGAGACGGACGGGCCGGCCGTCCCCCGGAGCTCCGGGGGACGGCCGGCTCCCTGAGCACGTCAGTGCTCGGCGAGGGCGGCGGCCAGGCGGCGCAGTCCCTCCTCGATCTCCTCGGGGGAGTGGGTGGTGAAGGACATCCGCAGGGTGCGGGGGTCCGGCCGGACGGCGTGGAACGGGGCGCCGGGGACGTAGGCCACGTCGTGGCGGACGGCGGTGGCGAGCAGCTCGGTGGCGTCGTAGCCCTCGGGCAGGGTGACCCAGAGGAACATGCCGCCCTCCGGCTCGTTCCAACTACTGCCCGGGGGAAGGATCTTGGGCAGTCCGGCGAGCAGCGCGTCGCGGCGCTCGCGGTAGGCCGCCTTGATCTTCGCCAGGTGGGCGTCCAGGTCGGCGTCGCGCAGGTACCGCGCGGCGGCGGCCTGGTCGACGGTGGAGGTGTGCAGGTCCGCCGACTGCTTGACCACCGTGCAGGCCCGGCGCAGCGCGGCCGGGGCCCGCAGGTACCCGAGCCGCAGACCGGGCGCGAGCACCTTGGAGAAGGACCCCAGCAGCACGGTGCGGTCCTCGGCCCCGGGGAGCTCGGCGATCCACGGCTGCGGCTCGCCGTCGAAACGCAGCTCGCCGTACGGGTCGTCCTCGGCGATCCAGAACCCGTACCGCCCGGCCAGCTCCGCCACCTGGCGGCGGCGCGCGGCGGGGAGCGTCCGGCCGGTGGGGTTCTGGAAGTTCGGCACCAGGTAGAGCAGCTTGGGCCGCTCGGCCACCACCAACTCCTCCAAGGCCTCCGGGAGCAGCCCTTCACCGTCGGTCGGCACCGGCACGACCCGGGCCCCCGCGAAGGCGAAGGCCTGCAGCGCGGCCAGGTAGCACGGGTCCTCGACCAGCACCACGTCGCCCGGCTCCAGCAGCGCGGTGATCAGCAGCGTCAACCCCTGCTGCGACCCGGTGGTCACCACCAGGTCCTCCGCCCCGGTGGCCAGCCCACGCCCCGTCAGACGCTCCGCTATCGCCGCCCGCAACGCCGGATCCCCCTCGGTGGTCGAGTACTGCAACGCCTGCTCCGGCACCTCCGCCAACACCCGGTCGAACGCCGCCCGCAGCCCCGCCACGTCGAACAGCTCCGGGGCCGGCAGCCCGCCCGCGAACGACACCACCTCCGGCCGGGCGGTCAGGGCGAGGATCTCCCGCACGGCGGAGGGCGCCACGGAGGCGGCCCGGCTGGCGAACGACGGCAGGTCAGCTCTGGTCATGCCCCGAGGGTACGAGGTCGGCCGGTCGGGTTCGACCCCTCTCCCACAGGCTGAGAAACGGATGTGCAATGCGCTTGTTCGGTCTGCATTTTGATGGCCCGCCAGATATAATTATTCGAGCGCCGATCGTCAACGGTGAAGATGCCGGGTGGTTCGGATAGAAACTGGCATTCTTTGCGAAGATCATCAATCCCGCGCAAAGTGCTGACTTGTTGTCAGATTGATATAACCGGCGAGCGTTCCGGCCCTCGGGGTCCGTCGGACTTGTCTTGAGTCGATCTTGACTCGACAGATGCCGCGCGGCAGTGGTGCGGACGCCGAGTTGGTGTTCACCGCGGACGCGGCGTTCCCGGCCGACGCCAAGGCGCAGTACCCGGTGACGATCGACCCGGCGGTGAGCGTCGACACTTATGTGCACATCGGTGAGAACTGCGACAACTCCGCCTCCACGGAGTTGAAGCTGGGGGCGTTCAACGGCGGTGCGACAAAGGCCCGTTCGTTCCCAGTACGCCGACGCCGGCAACCTCTCCGATCCGACCACCTGCACCTTCGCGGTCGGCCCCGCCGGCCTCACCTCCCCGGTCGACGGTACCCAGGCCGCCAAGTGCGTGGTCCACCAGTGCCGCCGCGGCCCCGGCGCCGCTGAGGACAACATCCCCGAGGAATTTGGTGCCGGGCCTGCTGTGGTCGGGGCCAAGAAGGCATGGGGCGGCTCGAAGGTTGCCGCGAAGGCCACATCCAAGGGCTCGAAGTTCGTCTCCAGGGCAGTGAAGAAGAAGGTCGCGAAGATTGATCCGAAGAAGTTCGTCCTCACCTCCCGGAGTAGGCGAAGGCGGTAGCGGTACAATCTGGATGCGGGCTCGTCCGAATGCTCGGGCAAGCCCGCATTCGATCTATGAGTGCGGGGTTTCGTGCGTTTCGAGAAAAACATCAAGGGATCCGCCTGGCGGTCTTTTGCCGCGGTCGGTCAGACGTATGCGCGGGCGGAGACCCCGGCCGGCGTCCTGGTCCTCCATCGAGGTCCGGCGGAGAGTGGAACCGCTGCCGCTGCCATCGAGGGGCAGGAGACGTGGAAGATTCGACACGATGGAGAAATTTCCACCATCCTGTACGACACCGGCTCCCCCGGTGTTCTCGCGCGTCGACGCGTGAAGCAGGGGATTCATGGGACATTCGATGGCGCGAGCTTGACCCTGGTGGGCCGCGGCTCGTTCTTCCCGAAATCGCGGGCCGTATCCTGGGAGCATGAAACGGGCTCGCTCACCTTTGTGGCCAGAAGGTTCCAGATCCGGTTGGTCGACTCGGCCGGGAAGCAGATTGCGGCGAAGAACGCGGGAAAGTGGGAGGTCGAAGAAGGGGCTACCCAGGCCCAGCTGATCGCCATCTGCGTGTTCGAGTGGTCCGAATTTGATTCACTGCTCGAGTTTCCGCTGCTCGCGTTGTTCTGATGGACGGAGGGTGGGCGAGCAGCTGCTTTCGGCGGCTCGCCCACCCTCTGCGTTTCGCAGAATGATCAGCCGCGGGGGAGCACGAGGGACTGGATGTCGGGGAGGGTGCGCCAGTCGCTGGTGGTGATGGAGGCGTGGGCGGCGGCGAGTTGGGTGACCCGGGCGCGGGCCTGGTCGGGGGTGGGGGTGGTGGCGGAGATGGCGGGGGAGACGTTGTGGGCGTCGGTCATGACGAGGAGGTAGTGGTTGCGGTCGTACCAGGAGAGGTCGGCGCCGTTGGTGAGGTAGGTGGCGGCGTCCGCGTCGAAGACGGCGAACCAGGGGCGGATGGTGGTGTCGGTGTACTTGGTGCGGGGGTCGCCGGTGGCGGCGCCGTGGACGGCGGGGAAGACCTGGGCCTGGGAGAGGCGGCCGGTGGCGGCGAGGTCGCGGAGGTGGCGGGCGTACTCGACGTCGGTGTGGAGGGTGTCGAAGGGGTTCTGTTCCTCGACGGTGCCGGGGATGACGTGGAGGAGGACCCGGCCGGCCAGGGCGGCGCGGGTGGGCCAGGCGCCGGCCTTGGCGGCGGCGTCCAAGGTGGGGTGCGGGCCGAGCAGGTCGGCGGGGCGGAAGACGGCGGGGCCGAGGTGGGCGGCGATCAGGGCGTCGAGTTGGGCGGGGCCCATGCCGCGGTTGGCGGCGAAGCCGCCCTTGAGTTCGAGCTTGACAACGAGGGGGCCGGAGGTGGGGTGGGTGCCGAGCCAGAGGCGGATGTCGTCGAGGCAGTGTTCGAGGTTCTTGTTGCCGGAGCCGGTGTAGAGCTGGGTGGCGGAGGTGGCGGCGACGCAGTTGTTGGCGTTGCCGAGGGGGTTGGAGTGGCTGACCTTCCACTCGGTGGTGACGGTGTTGGTCCAGGCGTCCAGTTCGATCAGGGAGGTGCCGGTGTCCAGGGCCTGGGCGAGGTAGGGGAAGGCGGCCGGGTCGTAGGTGTTGTGGATGCCGACCGTGGTGGCGCCGATGAAGGGGAGCGGGCCGGTGGGGGCGGCGGAGGCCGGGGCCTGCGGCAGGACGGCGAGGGTGGCGGCGGCGAGCAGGGCGGCGGCGGTCCGACGGAGCGTCAAGGGTCTCTCCAGGCAGCAGGGGTGAGGGCAGCTCAGGGTGGACCATGGGAGTGGACGTGCGGTGACATGACAAGGAAGTTGGCAGGAAGCGTGTGCCACGGGCGCCCTTGACCCCGTCATGCCACTGCCTCACCATCGTGCTGGCGCGCGCCGCAGCTCCTCCCTCCATTCCGTCCTACCGGACCCCCACAGGAGGACAGTCATGCGACTGCCCCGTCGCGGAAAGCCCGCCGTGGCTGCTGCCGCGCTGCTCGCGCTCGCCCTGGCCGTGCCGCTCGGCACCGATGCCAGTGCCAAACCCGTTGTGCCGAACGAGAGTTCGGTGGCGGACGAGACCATCACCCAGTACGTCGTGGACGGCCCGCGCACGGTGGCCGACCGCACCGCGATCGCCGCCACCGGGGTGTCGATCGACGAGGTGGACGCCCGCTCGGTGGTGGTGTCCGCGAACCGGGCCGAGGCGGCCCGGCTGCGCACCATGGGCTGGCAGCTGACCGCCCTTCCGGGCCCGGAGGGCCAGGAGGGCCAGCAGCTCCCGGGTGCGAAGGACGTCACGGTCAACGACTTCCCGAGCAAGGACTCGATGTACCACAACTACGCCGAGGCGACGGCGGAGATCAACGCGATCGTGGCCAAGTACCCGGCCATCATGAGCAAGCGGGTGATCGGCAAGTCCTACGAGGGCCGTGACCTGTTCGCCATCAAGATCAGCGACAACGTGGGCACCGACGAGGCCGAGCCGGAGGTGCTGTTCACCGCGCACCAGCACGCGCGGGAGCACCTGACGGTGGAGATGTCGCTCTACCTGCTCAAGGAGTTCGGCGACAAGTACGCCACCGACAGCCGGATCGCGGGCGTGGTGAACAGCCGCGAGATCTGGATCGTGCCGGACCTCAACCCGGACGGCGGCGAGTACGACATCGCCACCGGCAGCTACCGCAGCTGGCGCAAGAACCGGCAGCCCAACTCCGGCTCCAGCTACGTCGGCACCGACCAGAACCGCAACTGGAACTACAAGTGGGGCTGCTGCGGCGGCAGTTCGGGCTCCACCTCCAGCGAGACCTACCGGGGCAGCGCGCCGGAGTCCGCGAAGGAGGTGAAGGTGGTCGCCGACTTCGTGCGCAGCCGGGTGGTCGGCGGCAAGCAGCAGATCACCGCCGCCATCGACTTCCACACCTACAGCGAGCTGGTGCTCTGGCCGTTCGGCTGGACGTACGACAGCACGGTGCCGGGCATGACGGCGGACGAGTACAACACCTTCGCCACCTTCGGGAAGACCATGGCCGCCAGCAACGGCTACACCCCCGAGCAGTCCAGCGACCTCTACATCACCGACGGCACCATCGACGACTGGCTGTGGGGCGCGCAGCGGATCTTCGCCTACACCTTCGAGATGTACCCGACCGGCAGCGCGGGCGGCGGCTTCTACCCGCCCGACGAGGTGATCGCCCGGGAGACCAGCCGCAACCGGGACGCCGTGCTCAGGCTGCTGGAGACGGCCGACTGCATGTACCGCGCGATCGGCAAGCAGCAGCAGTACTGCGGCATCGCGGCGTGACGGCCGCCCCCTGAGTCCGTTCCGTCGGCCGGGCCTGCCCGGGTCCCGGCCGACGGGGCGTCAGGAAGTGGTGCTGACCAGGGAGTTGACGATGCGCAGGGCGGCCTCGGAGGGCGAGCCCGGCTCGGCGGTGTAGACGACCAGGGACTGGTCCGGGTCGTCCGGGAGCAGCAGGCTCTCGTAGGCGAGGGTGAACTCCCCGGCCGCCGGGTGGCGCAGGTGGTAGCCGCCGTGACTCTTCTCCCGCACCTCCTGGGCCTCCCAGTGCCGGCGGAAGTCGGCGCTCTCGGCGGAGATCCGGGTCAGGAAGTCGTGGAACTCCGGGTCGCACTGGTGCCGCCCGAGGTCCATCCGGAGCTGCGCGACCAGGTCGGCGGCCTTGCGCTCCCAGTTGACGTACCGCTCGCGCACCACGGGGTGGCAGAAGGCCAGCCAGGTCTTGTTGCGCTGCGCGGGCGGGAGGGCGTCGAGGTCGACGGTGAGCAGGGCGGCGAAGAGCTCGTTCCAGGCCAGGATGTCGGTCCGGCGGCCGAGCACGAAGGCGGGGGTGTCCGGCATCGAGTCGAGGAGCCTGCGGAGACCGGGGCGGACCTGCTGGGCGGGGCGGGCGCCGGTGTGGTCGGGGCGGACCAGGTGCAGCAGGTGCTGGCGCTCGAACTGGTCGAGGCGGAGCGCGGTGGCGACCGCGTCGATCACCGTGTCGGAGACGTTCTCGGCGCGGCCCTGCTCGAAGCGGACGTAGTAGTCGACGGAGACCCCGGCCAGCTGGGCCAGCTCCTCACGGCGCAGGCCGGGCACGCGACGGCGCTCGCCGTACTGCCGCAGGCCGGCGTCCTCGGGCTTGAGGCGGGCTCGGCGGGAGCGCAGGAAGGTGCCTAGTTCTGCTCGGTTGCCCATGGACACGATCCTACGGTGGGCGGCCCGGGACGCCGTGGGTGGTTCTGGCAGACCTAGGTTGGGCGGTTCCCAGGTCGAACGGGGCGCTGGGTGGGGCCGGGGCGCGTGGGCAGGATGGTCGGTGACAGGAAGACAGCGACCACGGAAGGTCCCGTTCGATGAGCATCACCACCGTCCCCGCGTACGCCGCCCCCGCTCCGAAGGCCCCGCTGGAGCGGACCACGGTGCCGCGTCGCCCGGTCGGCGAGCACGACGTCCTGATCGAGATCAAGTACGCCGGCATCTGCCACTCCGACATCCACCAGGTGAACGAGGACTGGGGCCGGGCTCCGTTCCCGATGGTGCCCGGTCACGAGATCGCCGGCATCGTCGCCGAGGTCGGCCCCGGCGTCACCCGGTACGCGGTCGGCGACCGGGTCGGGGTGGGCTGCTTCGTGGACTCCTGCCGGGAGTGCGCCAACTGCCTGGCGGGGCTGGAGCAGCACTGCGCCAAGGGCATGAGCGCGACCTACCCGGTCGGCTCCGACGGACAGCCCGCCTACGGTGGCTACAGCAGCCACATCGTGGTGGACGAGAACTACGCGCTGCGCATCCCGGAGGGCATCGGCCTGGCCGAGGCGGCTCCGCTGCTCTGCGCCGGCATCACCCTCTACTCCCCGCTGAAGCACTGGCAGGCGGGCCCGGGCAAGAAGGTCGCGATCGTCGGCCTGGGCGGGCTCGGCCACATGGGCGTGAAGATCGCGCACGCGCTGGGCGCCGAGGTCACCGTGCTCAGCCAGAGCCTGCGCAAGAAGGAGGACAGCCTGCGGCTCGGCGCCACCGACCACCGGGCCACCTCCGACCCGGCCACCTTCGCCGAACTGGCGGGCAGCTTCGACCTGGTGGTGAGCACCGTCTCGGCCGTGCTGCCGTTCGACGACTACCTGGGCCTGCTGAAGACCGACGGCACCCTGGTGAACGTCGGCGCCCCGGCCGACCCGATCTCGCTCAACCTCTTCTCGCTGATCGGCGGCCGCCGCTCGCTGGCCGGTTCGATGATCGGCGGCATAGCGGAGACCCAGGAGATGCTGGACTTCTGCGCCGAGCACGGGCTGGGCGCGGAGATCGAGGTGATCCCGGTGGAGCAGGTCAACGAGGCGTTCGCCCGGGTGCTGGCCGGTGACGTGCGGTACCGCTTCGTCATCGACACCACGACCTTCTGATCCCTCCGGTGCTGCTGACCGTGCTGGTCCGCTACCAGGCCCGGGAGGGCCAACAGGACCGGCTGCGCACCGAGTTGGAGGCACTGCTGGAGCCGGCGGCGGAGTGGCCGGGCTGCCTGGCGTACGAGCTCTACGTCGACCCGAACCGCCCCGAGCGGATGGCGGTCTTCGAGGAGTGGAGCTGCCCGGACGGCTGGGAGCACCACCGCCGCCGGTCGGCCGGGCGGACGGCGGGGCTGCTGGCCCGCCCGGCCGCCGTCCGGCTCCAGTACGGCTCCTGCGGTGACCACGACCCCGCTACCTGAGCAGGCGGGAGAGACGGCGGTCGGCCAGCACCCGGCCGCCGGTCTGGCAGGTGGGGCAGTACTGGAAGGAGGAGTCCGCGAAGTCGACGGACCGTACGGTGTCGCCGCAGCGCGGGCAGCGTTCGCCGGCGCGGCCGTGCACCGCCATCCCGGCCCGCTTCTCCGCCCTGAGCACGTCGGCGGTGGCCCCGTACGCCCGGGCCACCGCCGCGCCGAGGGTCCCGCGGACGGCGGTGTGCAGGGCGGTCAGCTGCTCGGGGGTGAGGGCGGAGGCCAGGGCGTAGGGGGAGAGCCGGGCCGCGTGCAGGATCTCGTCGGAGTAGGCGTTGCCGATGCCGGCCAGCACGGTCTGGTCGGTGAGGAAGGTCTTCAGGCGGTACCGCCGGCCGGCGGCCAGCTCGACGAGCCGCCGCTCGGTGAAGGCCGGGCCCAGCGGGTCGGTGCCCAGCCGCGCCACCCCGGGCACCAGCTGAGGGTCCGTCACCACGTAGGCGGCCAGGCGCTTGGTGGTGCCCTGCTCGGTGACCTCGAAACCGGAGCCGTCGTCGAGCACGATCCGCAGCGCCGACGGCCCCCGCCCCGGCCGGCCGCTGCCCGGCTGCGGCGCCGGGAAGGAGGCGCGGTGCCGGATCCAGCCGGCCCGGGCCAGGTGGATCACCAGGTGCGGCCCGTCCCCGGCCAGCAGGTCCAGGAACTTCCCGTGCCGGCCGACCGATGTGACGGCCTGTCCGTGCAGCGCCGCCACCGGCGGGTCGAAGGTCTTCAGCACCTGGACCGAGAGCACGTCGACCCGCTCGACGGTGCGGCCCTCGGAGAGCTCCGCGATCCGCTCGGCCAGCGCCTGCACCTCCGGCAATTCGGGCATACCGCGAGCTTAGGCGGGATCGAACGGTGATCGGGGCGTGACCTGCCGGAACGGTGATGATCACTAGGGTTGGCCGGTGACGAACGACAGCACCACCACGCCCCCGGAGCGCGAGCGCCCGGTCTGGCGCCGGAACGCCGCCGCCGCCCTGGCCGCGGCCGCCCTGGCCGTCCTCGGCTTCCAGCTCGCCGGTCCGTCCGATGCGGAGGAGGAGAGCGCCGCGACGCCCCCGAGTGCCACGGCCTCCGCCTCTGCCACGGCCTCCGCCTCTGCCACGGCCTCCGCGGCCGTCAGCGCCTCCGCCGAACCGCTGTCGGCCCGGCCGGTGATCGCGCTCGACGTGGCCTTCCCGAAGGAGGTCACGGACCCGGTGGGCGGGGTGTACACCCGGGTGGGGGCCGCCACGCTGAAGAGCTGTACCGAGCCCGACTCGGTCGGCCCCCGGCTGATCGCCATGATCGAGGACGGCAGGGGCTGCCTGGGGCACCACGTGGCGCTCTACAAGGACGCCCGGAACAACCAGTTCAACTTCTCGGTCTTCACCATGAAGGACCCGGCCGAGATCCCCCGCCTGACCACCGAACTGACCATCCGCTTCGACGACTACCAGGTCGGGGCCCAGGCACCCCCGCCCGGCTCCGGACTGCCCACCCTCGCCCCGGACAGCGGGATGATCCAGGCGTTCACCGGGGCGGGCCGGTCGATGGTGGCCGGTCTCGGGCAGTGGTCGGACGGCAGGACGGCCGACTTCCGGCAGCTCGGCGACCGGCTCGAACCCCTGCACAAGGGGATCACCGACGCGGTGGCGGCGTACGAGCGGGCCGGCTGACCCGGCGTCAGGCGTCAGGTGTCCGGCGTCAGGCGTCCGGCAGGGCGCGGGCGAGGCGGGTGATGCCCTCGGTGATGGCGGTGGGGTGGGGGGCGGCGCCGTAGGAGAGGCGGAGGTGGGGGGCCGGGGCCTCGGCGGGGAAGTAGGGGCGGCCGGGGGTGAGGGCGACGCCCTCGCGGCGGGCGGCGGCGGCGAGTTCGCGGTCGTCGGTGCCGTCGGGGAGGCGGAGCCAGAGGTGGTAGCCGCCGCGCGGGAGCGGGTCGGGGAGCAGGGCGGGGAGGTGCTGGGCGAGGGCGGTGGCGGCGGTCTGCCGGCGTTCGGCGAGGGCGGCGGAGACGGTGCGCAGCTGGCGGGCCCAGGCGGGGGAGCCGACCAGTTCGAGGGCGGTCTCCTGGAGCGGGCGGGAGACGAAGAAGGAGTCCACCGCCTGGACGGCGCGCAGCCGTTCGAAGGCGGGGCCGCGCGCGGTGAGGGCGCCGACCCGCAGGCTGGCCGAGGTGATCTTGGTGAGCGAGCGGACGTGCACCACCACACCGTCCGGGTCGTCGGCGGCCAGCGGGGCGGCGGCCAGTCGCGGGTCGGCCAGTGGTGAGTCGGCGTGCAGCAGCATCCGGGCGAAGTCGTCCTCGATCACGAAGGCCCCGGCGGCGCGGGCGATCCGCAGTACCTCGGCCCGCCGGTCGGTGGCGAGCACCGCACCGGTCGGGTTGTGGAACAGCGGCTGGCAGACGAAGGCCCGGGCGCCGCTCGCCGCGAAGGCCTCGGCCAGCAGCTCCGGGCGGACGCCGTCCCGGTCCACCGGCACCGGTACTGTCCGCAGCCCGGCGGCCCGGGCGGCAGCCAGGGTGCCGGGGTAGCCGGGCGACTCGATCAGGACGGGGGCGCCGGGGGCGACCAGGGAGCGCAGGGCGGTGGAGAGCGCGCCCTGGCCGCCGGCGGTGATCAGGACGTCGGAGGCGTGCAAGGTGCCGTCGGGCCCGCCGATCTCCCGGGCGAACCACTCGCGCAGTTCGGTCAGGCCCTCCACCGGCGGGCGGCCCCAGGCGCCGGGGCGGCGGCCGGCCCGGGCCAGGGCGGCGGCCAGGGCCCGTTCGGGCTGGAGGGAGGGGTGCAGGTAGCCGCTGTTGAGGTCGATCACCTCGGGTGGCTGGACGGCGAGCGAGGTGAGCACGCCGGTGGCGTCGGCGCGGCGGTCCGGGCCGGGGGAGGGCTCGGCGGAGAGCGCGACCTCCTGCCAGGAGACGTCCCGGGGTTCGGTGGCGGTGGTGGCGCGGGTGGCGGCCTTGAACACCCCGGCGCCAGGGCGGCTGACCACCAGCCCCTCGGCGGCCAGGGCGGCGATCGCCCGGGAGACCGTCACCGGGCTCACCTGGTGACGGTCGATCAGGGCCCGGCTGGACGGCAGCTTCTCACCCGGAGAGTAGCGGTCCAGCTCCCTGCGGAGGATGGCGGCCAGATCATTGACACTGCTACGCTCGTGCATGAGAGCACACGATAGCGCTATTCAGTCGAGCACGATAGCGGTCGGCACCCAGGGCGCCACGACCGACGAGCGGGTCAACGGCACGATCCGGGCGGCCCTGGGCGTGGTCTGCTTCTCGCTCAGCTTCCCGGCCACCGTCTGGGCCCTGGACGGCTTCGGCCCCTGGACCTCCACCGGCCTGCGCGGCCTGCTGGCCGCCGTCCTGGCCGCGGTCTGCCTCAAGGCCGGCCGGGTCCCGCTGCCCGCGCGCCGGCACTGGCCCGGGCTGGTCGCGGTGGCGCTCGGCTGTGTGCTCGGCTTCCCGCTGCTGACCACCCTGGCGCTGCAGACCTCCTCCACCGCGCACACCGCCGTGGTGGTCGGCCTGCTGCCGCTGGCCACCGCCACCGTCGCCGCGCTGCGCTCGCGGACCAGGCTCTCCCGCACCTTCTGGGGCGCGGCGCTGGGCGGGGCCGCGGTGGTGCTGGCGTTCACCCTGCAGCAGAGCGGCGGTGCGTTCAGCCTGGCCGACCTCTACCTGGCCGGGGCGCTGCTGGTCTGCGCGATCGGCTACGCCGAGGGCGGCCGGCTGGCCCGGGAGATGGCGGGCTGGCAGGTGATCGCCTGGGCGGTGGTGGTGGCCGCCCCGCTGATGGCCGTGGTGACCGCGCTCGCCCTGCCGGCCGAGCCGGCCCAGCTGACGCTCCGTTCGGTGACCGGCCTGGCCTACGTCGCGGCCGTCTCGCAGTTCGGCGGCTTCGTGCTCTGGTACCGCGGCATGGCCCAGATCGGCGTTCCGCGGGCCAGCCAACTCCAGCTCGCCCAGCCCCTGTTGACCCTCTTCTGGGCGGTGCTGCTGCTCTCCGAGGAGCTCCCGCTGGCCGCCCCGCTCACCGCGCTGGGCGTGCTGGCCTGCATCGCGATCACCCAACGGGCGCGTACGAAGGGGTAGTTGGGGAGGAAAACCGCTGTCGCGGCGGCAGGCGGCGTGCCACGCTGCTCCGCATGGGATGGACGTTCAAGCTGCATGCGGGTGTGGCCACCGGGGTGGCCGCGGTGCTGTTGCCGGCCGCCGGGCTGACCTGGCTGCCCGGGCTCCAGCCCTGGGCCGGGTCCACCCCGCTGCTCGCCGTGACGGCGGTGGCGGCGTTCGCGCTCTTCCTGGCCGCGTTCGGACGGATGGTCCTGGCGGGTGCGGACCGGCGGCTGCTGGGCCCGGCCCTGCGGTGCCTGCCGGTCGGGGTGCTCGCCGGACTGGGGGCGCTGCTGGTGGCCGGCGTGCTGATGCTCGCGGTGTCGCTGTCGGGGCAGCCCTCGCTGGAGGACCCGCGGGCGCGGGACGGGCACTACTACGCCTTCGACACCGCACCGGTGGTCCGGGCCGAGGTGGAGATCCCGCGCGGCCGGTACCAGGACGTGCTGGAGGCCGACACCAGGGCGATGGAGATCGTCCCGGCGATGCTGCTGGTCGTGTCGGCCCTGGTGGTGCTGGTGGCCGGGGAGCTCCGCGGGACGGGCCGCCGCTGAGGGCGGGCCCGTCCCTGACCGGACGTCAGGCGCGCGGCGCCGGGCTCGGCGTCAGTTGATGCCGGCCGCGGCGCAGGCCTGGGCGTGCTCCGGGTCGCAGATGTCCTCGCGCTTGTACAGGCCGCCCGCGATGACGGTCTCGGCGATCTTGGCCTTGGTGACCACGACCGGGGTGAGCAGCATCGAGGGGATCTGCTCCCCGCCGCTCTCGGTCACCGAGCTGGCCACACCGGTGATGTCGATGCCGTTGAGCAGGTAGACCGCGATGGAGGCGGCGGTGTCGGCCTCCGGCTTGTACGGCTTGTAGATGGTGTAGGTCTGCTCGCCCGTCAGCAGACGGCGGATGGCCTCGACCGAGGCGTCCTGCCCGCCGACCGGCACGTTCTTCACACCGGAGGCCTTGAGCTGGCCGATGATGGCGGTGGCCATGCCGTCGTTGGCGGAGTAGACGGCCTGGAAGCCGTCCTTGCCCAGGGAGTTGACCGCCTCGGTGGTCTTCTGGGCGGCCACCTCCGGCTTCCACTCGCCGGACTGCTCGTAGCCGATCTTCTTGACCTTGCCGTCCAGCACCTTGTGCGCGCCGGCCTTGAACATCGCGGCGTTCGGGTCGGTCTCGGAGCCGTTGATCATCACCACGGTGGCCTGCGCGGCCCTCGGGCCGAGCGCGTCCACCAGGGCCTGGCCCTGGAGTTCGCCAGTGCGGTGGTTGTCGAAGGAGACGTAGGCGGCGACCTTGCCGGCGGCCAGCCGGTCGTACGCGATCACCTTGACGCCGCGCTTGGCGGCCTCGGCCACCCACGGGCCGGTGCCCTGGGCGTTCACCGGGTCGAGCAGCACCACCTTGACGCCCTTGGCCAGCAGCGCGTCGAACTGCTTCTTCTGCACCATCTCGTCGCCGTCGGCGTTGGCGTAGTCCACCACGCACTTGGTGCACAGCCCGGCGATGGCCGACTCGATGAGCGGCTTGTCGAAGGCCTCGTACCGGGTGGAGGAGGAGCGCTCGGGCAGCAGCAGGCCGATGGTCTTGTTGCCGGTCGAGCCGGCCTCCTTGCTGTCCTGGCCGCAGGCGGCCAGCGTCAGCGCCGTCGACAGCGCGAGCATGCCGACGAGAGTGCGACGCAGTGGTGCGTTCATGGTGGTTGGTGCCTCCCTGACTGCCTGCCGCAGCGTCGCGGCAGTGCGGAGGGAGTCAAGCCTTTCTTCGGACTTGTCGTCAATAATTAAACCCTACGAAAGGGTGTGCTGAGTCAATCGTTATGGACTCGAAGGCAGTCGCCCGATTGGTTGGTATATGCCAAGGGCCCGCCTTCACCTTGAGAAGGTGGGCGGGCCCCGGGGACCTGATGCGGCGTCAGCGTTCGGTGCGCACCACCAGGACGACGGCGGCCACCACGATCGCGCCGCCCAGCACCACGGGCAGGGTGAGCGGTTCGGCCAGGATCAGCCAGCCGAGCAGCACGGCCACCACCGGATTGACGTAGGCGTAGGTGGCGACCAGCGGCAGCGGAGCGGCCTGGAGCAGCCAGGCGTAGGCGGTGAAGGCCACGATCGAGCCGAACACCACCAGGAAGGCCAGGCCGAGCCAGGAGGCGGTGGAGACCTCGGCCGGCTGGAAGCGCTGCGGCTCGCCCTTGAACAGCGAGACCGCCAGGCAGCCGAGCCCGCCCGCGATCATCTCGTAGGCGCTGGTGGCGAAGACGTTGGCGGGCATGGTGAGCCGCTTGGTGAGGAACGAGCCGCCGGCCCAGGAGAGCGTGGCCAGCAGGATCAGCCCCACGCCCAGCGGCTCCACGTCACCGCTCAACCCGGAACTGGAGAGCACCGCCAGGCCGACCAGGCCGAGCAGCACCCCGGCGACGGTGGTCCAGGACGGGCGCTGCCCGGTGGCCCAACGGGCCAGCACCAGCCAGAGCGGCACCACGGCGATGATCAGCGCGGTCAGGCCGGAGGGCACGTCGCGCTCGGCCAGCACCACCATGCCGTTGCCGCCGAGCAGCAGCATCAGGCCGACCAGGGCGGCGGAGGCCAGCTGACGGGGCGTCGCGCGGAGGGCGGCCGTGCCGCTCCTCGCCGCCACCAGGGCGAGCAGCAGCAGGCCGGCGGGGATGAAGCGCGCGGTCGCGGAGAGGAACGGGGGCATGGTCTCGACCACGACCCGGATGGCCAGGTAGGTGGAGCCCCAGACCACGTAGACCACCGCGAGGGCGGCCCAGACGGCGGGGGTGATGGAGCGGAGGGGGGAGGCGGGGGTGGTGGGGGCGGCCGTGGAGGTGGGGGACGTTCTGGCGGAGTGCGCGGATTGCTGGGGCGCGGCGGTCATGAGCCTCTCCTGGATTTGGTGCTGTCGGCGGACATGGCACCACACCCCGTGCCACCTGCGCGAGCTCGTTTGCTGCCAACCTCGGACGAGTTGCTGCCACCTGGTTACACCGGGGGCGCGGGGAACTGCGCGAATCGGAAGGCGGCCCACCGGCAACTGAACCGCCGTCAGCCGGTTGCACGTGCTGCCGTTCCCCGGCGCGCAGTTCCCCGCGCCCCCGGTGTAACCAGTTGCGCAGCCCCGGAGAGCCCTCGGGTGCGCCGAGTGGCTGACGCCGTCGGTGGGGCTGGGGGCCGGTGTCGGGCGGGAGTGGTAGTGATGGGACCGGTCCGGCGGGAGGAGGGTGGGGTGGAGTGGGTCGCGGCACCCGAGTACTGGCTCGGGCGGCTGGCCTTCCAGCGGCTGGTCGCCGCCGTCTACCTGCTCGGGTTCCTGGCCGCCGCACGGCAGTTCCGTGCGCTGATCGGCGAGCACGGCATGCTCCCGGTGCCCCGCTTCACCGCCCGGACGGGCTGGCGCCGGGCGCCCAGCCTGTTCCAGTTCCACTACACCGACCGCGCGTTCGCCCTCGCCGCCTGGACCGGCGCGGCCCTCGCCGCCGCGGTGCTGGCCGGCGCCGCCGACCACCTCCCGCTGGCCGCCGCGACGGTCCTGTGGGCGGTGCTCTGGCTGCTCTACCTCTCGATCGTCAACGTCGGGCAGGCCTGGTACTCCTTCGGCTGGGAGTCCCTGCTGCTGGAGGCCGGCGTGCTGGCCGCCTTCCTCGGCAACGAGGAGGTCGCGCCCCCGCTCCCGGTGCTGCTGCTGGCCCGCTGGCTGCTGTTCCGGGTCGAGTTCGGCGCCGGGCTGATCAAACTGCGCGGGGACAGCTGCTGGCGCGACCTCACCTGCCTGCGCTACCACCACGAGACCCAGCCGATGCCCGGCCCGCTCAGCTGGTTCTTCCACCACCTGCCCGCCCCGCTGCACCGGGTCGAGGCCGCCGCCAACCACCTGGTGCAACTCGTCGTCCCGGTCGGCCTGTTCCTGCCCCAGCCGGTGGCCGGGGTGTGCGCCGGTCTGATCATCGTCACCCAGCTCTGGCTGGTGCTCTCCGGCAACTTCGCCTGGCTCAACTGGCTCACCATCGCCATCGCCTGCACCGCCGTCCCGGCCTCCCCGCACCCCCGCCCGGTCGGCCCCCACTGGTGGCTCGGCCTGGTCGCCGCGTACACCCTGCTGGTCCTGGTGCTCAGTCACCGCCCCGCGCGTAACCTGCTCTCGCACCGGCAGGTGATGAACCGTTCGTTCGACCGCCTCCACCTGGTGAACGCCTACGGGGCGTTCGGCTCCGTCAACCGGATCCGCTTCGAGGTGGTGGTCGAGGGCACCACGGAGCTGCTGCCCGGGCCGGGGACGCGGTGGCGGGAGTACGGCTTCCACGGCAAGCCGGGGGACCCGAAGCGGATGCCGCGTCAGTTCGCGCCCTACCACCTGCGGCTGGACTGGCTGATGTGGTTCGCCGGGATCTCCCCGGCGTACGCCCGGCCCTGGTTCACCCCCTTCGTCCGCCGCCTGCTGGCCGCGGACCGGGACACCCTGCGGCTGCTCCGGCACGACCCGTTCGCGGGCGAGCCACCCGCCTACGTCCGTGCCCGGCTGTACCGTTACCGCTTCACCGACCTGCGCACCCTGCGCGGCACCGGGGCCTGGTGGGAGCGCACCCTGGTGCGCGAGTACCTCCCGCCGGTCGCCCTCGCCGACTTCCCCCAGGTGCGCGGCGATCCGCACTGAACCCGCACGACTCCCGCGCGGCCCGGGCACACCGGCCCGGCGCGCGGTCCGTTAGGGGCCGGGTTGCGTGCAGGCCTCGAACGCCCACCCGTATCCTGGCGTCCACACCGGACGCCCGCACCCTCGTCCGTGCCGGCGGAGACCGCCGCCGCCACCGCCCTGTCCGCCCAGCCACGAACCCGGACTTCACACATGACCGTGAACTACCTGAACGACGCCGACCACCCGGCGGTGGACACCCCTCCCTCCGCGACCGCCGCGCCCTCCGGCGAGGCCCGCGAGGACCTCGGCCGCTACGCCGAGCTCGGCGGGCTCTCGCTCGCCGCCGAGAGCAACCCGTGGGTCTCCGCCGCCGAGACCGTCCTCACCCCCGAGGACGCCCGCGCGGGCTCCACCGCGCTGGCCGAACTGCGCAGCCACGACCTGCTCGCCACCCGGGACACCCTGGCCGAGCTCCTCGGCTCCGCGGTCACCCCCGCCAACCTGGTCGAGCTGACCAGGCTCACCGCCATCCTCCAGCGCGCGCACGGCACTTCGGCCACCCTGCGCCCCGAGGTCTACGACACCGACCTGGACGCGCTCACCGCCGCGCTCGTCCCGTGGCGGGAACGCCGCGACCAGGGCGTCAAGCTCGGCTGGGGCCGCCGCCGCAAGCTCCGCGCCCAGGCCAAGCACCTCGCCGTGGACGGCCGCACCCGCCGCGCCGACCTGCTCGACGCGGTCCGGGCCGCCGCCGCCACCCAGGGCGAGTGGGCCTCCGCCGGAGCGGTCGGCCGTCCGGCCCCGGTCGCCGACCCGGCCCGGCTGACCACCCTCGCCCAGACCGTCGAGGAGATCGGCCAGGCCGCCCGCGCGCTCGGCGCCCTGCTCCCCGACTACGCGCTGGACGCCCTCCCGCTGGGCGAACTCGCCGACCTGGTCGACCGGTTGGCCGCCGACGAGGGCACCCTGTACCGGCTGCCCGCGCTCCGCGCCCTGCGCGCCTCGCTGCTCGCGGCGGAGCCGGAGCTGCTCGACCTGCTGGGCGAGCTGGCGGACCGTCAGGCCGACCGGGACGCGGCGCTCGCGGCCTACGACCGGCTGCACGGCACCGCGACCGAGGCGGAGGCCATCCAGGTCCTCGCGGCCGGGCCCCGCGAGGCGGAGCCGGCGGCGGAGGCCGTCGAGGAGGCTGCCGAGCCGGAGGCCGCGGCCGAGGCTGAGACCGAGACCGAGGCTGAGACCGAGACCGAGACCGAGACGGAGGCCGTGATCGAGGCCGAGGCCACGGTCGAGACGGAGGTCGAGGCTGAGGCAGCGGCTGAGCCCGAGCCGGAAGCCGTGGTCGAGGCTGAGCCGGAGGCCGAACTCGCGCCCGTGGCCGAGGTGCTGACGGAGGTCGAGCCCGAGCCGGTCGTCGTCGAGGTTGAGCCGGAGCAGGTCGAGGAGCTGGCGGCCGAGGTCGAGCCGCTCGTCGAGGAGCCGGTGGTCGAGGTCGAGCCCGAGCCGGAGGCCGAGCCCGTCGTGGAGCCGGTCGTCGCCGAGGCGGAGCCTGTGGTCGAGCCGGAGCCGCTCGTCGAGGAGCCGGTGGCCGAGGTCGAGCCCGAGGTCGTCGTGGCCGAGGAGTCCGCGCCCGTTGCCGAGCCGGAGCCCGTCGTGGCCGTGGCCGAGGCTGAGCCGGTCGTCGAGGCCGAGGCCGTGGCTGTCGAGCCGGCGAAGAAGGCGCGCCGTCCGAAGAAGCCCGCGATCACCGAGGGCCGGGCGGTGACCGCCTACGAGCCGGCCGAACTGGTCGCCCTGGTGCGGTGGTTGGAGAGCGACGGCGCCGAGCGCACGGACGACGAGCTGCTCCGCGCCGCCGTCAAGGAGCTGGGCTTCTCCCGGGTCGGCCCCCGGCTGAAGGAGGCGCTGGCCCCGGCCGTCGCCGAGGTCCGTTCCTGACCCGAGGTCGGACGTGCGGAACCCCCTGGACCCGTCCGGTCCAGGGGGTTCCCGCGTTCAGCGGCCGCTGCGGGCCTGCCAGGCCTCGCTCTCGACGTAGTGGTTGTCGTAGTGCTCGCCCGACTCGCGGATCTCCTGCCAGCTGGCCTCGCCCTTGTTGACCCGGTCCAGCAGGCGGTAGTAGTCGAAGCGGTCCATGCCCGGGGTGAAGAACACCAGGACGTCGGCGGTGGAGCCGGCGGCCGGGGCGAAGGCGTGCTTGGTGCCGGCCGGGACGGCCAGGAAGTCGCCCTGGCGGAGGGTCTCGACGCGGTCGTCGACCAGGACGTCGAGCTCGCCCTCCAGGCCGAAGAAGAACTCGGTGGCCCGGGTGTGGAAGTGCGGCGGGGCGCCGGTCGCGCCCTTCTCGAAGGTGGCCCGGTTGCTGGTCACCTTGCCCCCGGTGGCGGCCGAGTCGGCGAACAGGGTGATCAGGCTGCCGGGCGCGTCGGTCAGCACCTCGGCGGCTGCGGCGCGGACCAGGACGACGTCGTGCTTCTCGGACATGTGGGCTCCCCCTCGTGCGGTTCTCGCTTGCTTCGATGATCAGCCTACGGGGGAACCGGCCCAGTCATCTGGTCCATTCGATCACCCGATCCCTTGGGCCACTTACAGGGCTGCTAGACTTTGAACGCGTTCAAGAGGGCTCGTGGGGGGAACCATGACATCTGACCCGGTCCGCCGGTCGCCGCGCGTGCTCGCGGCCCTGGCCTTTGCGACCTGCCTTCCGGCCTTCGTGGAGGGGCTCTTCAGGGACGACATCGACCTCGACGAGTTGGCGGCCCTGTTGGGCCTGTTCACCCTGCTGCCCCAGATCTGCCGTGACCGGTGGCTGTTCCGCGTCCTCTCGGTGATCGTCGGCATCCTGGTCGCGTTCCTGAGCATGGGATTCACCTTCTCGGGAGGGCTGCTCATGCTGCCGGCCGGAATCTTCCTCCTGCTGGCGGGCCGTCAGGCGAGCGAGAAGGACCGCCGGGTTCCCGCCGTGCTCGGCGGCGTGCTCGCCGCCCTGGTCTGCTGGTTCTGGCTCGTCCCCGTGTTCAACGGCTGACCTTCCCTCAGGTCGCCGCCCGTCCAGTCCGTCGACCGACCCAGGGGGCGTCGTGTCATCCGCACCGGTCGGCTGGGCGCCGCGCTCGCTCGCGGCCTTCGCCGCTCTCTTCGACCTCGAGCTGGCCTTCCTCCAGACGGCCTCCCGGCCGCTGGCCCTGCTCCTGCTGGCCGTCAGCACCCTGCCCCAGCTCTGCCGCCGCCCCACCCGCTTCCGCACCACCGCCCTGCTGCTCGGCGGCCCTGCCACCGCCCTCGGGCTGCTCGGTGGCTGGCCGGCCGTGCTGGCCCTGCCCACCGGGCTGCTCCTGCTGCTCGCCGGGTGGCAGGTCGGTCCGGTGACCCGGGTGGTGCCCCTCCTGGTGGGCGGGGTGGTCGCCGCCCTGGCGATCGGACTCCTCACCGTCCTGCTGGCCGGGGAGGTCCGGTACTGGACGGCCGCGGTCTCCTTCGATCCGGCCCGGTCGGTCGCCGAACGGGAGGCCCTGCGGGCCTCGGCCGCGCCGTCGCCCGGGGACCGCGAGGTGCACCTGTGCCGGGTCCCCGAGCACGAGTGCTGATCAGGCGTCAGGGGCCTCGCCGCCCGGGGCCACGGCGCCCAGGAAGGTGATGCTGCGGCTCTGCGTGAAGCCGAGGGCCTTGTAGAGGCGGATCGCGTCGACGTTGTCGCCGGCGGCGTGCAGGAACGGGACCTCGTCGCGGTCGCGGATGCCGGCCGCCACCGCGCGGACCAGGCGGGCGGCCAGGCCCCGGCCGCGGTGCGAGGGGGCGGTGCAGACGGCGCTGATCTCGGTGTGGCCGACCGGGTGCATCCGCTCGCCCGCCATCGCGACCAGGACGCCGTCCTGACGGAGGCCCAGGTAGCGGCCGAGCGCGATGGTGCGGGCCTCGAACGGGCCGGGGCGGGTGGCCGCCACCAGGGCCAGCATCTCCGGGACGTCCTCGGGGCCGAGCTCCACCGCCTCCGGGTCGTGGGCGTGCGCCAGCCGGTCGCCGACCAGCTGGACGCCGTCGAGCGAGAAGGTCACCTGCCAGCCGGCCGGCGGGGCGATCCCGGTCCCGGCCAGCAGGGCGAAGCCGCCCGGCCCGGTGAGGGCGGCCAGATCGGCCCAGTCCGCCTCGGTCGGGTCGTCGGGGAGGGCGTGGAAGGGGGAGACGTCGGCCGGGTAGCGGGCGGCCCGGCCGCGGCGCTCGGCGAGTGCGGCGTGCGGCCCGAAGAGCGCGGAGTGGGCCGGGTTGGCGAGCGGGTCGGGGTGCGGCATCGCTGGTCCGTTCTCGTGGTCCTGGACAAAGGGGGAGGGGCCCCACGGCTGCGCCGCGGGGCCCCTCGTTCACGCTCTGACGGTGCGTCAGCCCAGCTGGGCCAGCGCCTCGTTGAAGGTGGCGGACGGGCGCATCACGGCCGCGGCCAGCTCGGGCGACGGCTGGTAGTAGCCACCGATCTCGACCGGCGAGCCCTGCACCGCGATCAGCTCGGCGACGATGGTCTCCTCCTGCTCCGCCAGGGTCTTGGCGAGGCCGGTGAAGGCGGCGGCGAGCTCGGCGTCGGCGGTCTGCTGCGCCAGCTCCTGGGCCCAGTACAGGCCGAGGTAGAAGTGGCTGCCGCGGTTGTCGATGCCACCGAGGCGGCGGCTCGGCGACTTGTCCTCGTTGAGGAAGGTGCCGGTGGCGCGGTCCAGGGTGTCCGCGAGGACCTGGGCGCGGGTGTTGCCGGCGGTCTGGGCCAGGTGCTCGAAGCTGGCGGCCAGCGCGAAGAACTCGCCCAGGCTGTCCCAGCGCAGGTAGTTCTCCTTGACCAGCTGCTGGACGTGCTTCGGGGCGGAGCCGCCGGCGCCGGTCTCGAACAGGCCGCCGCCGTTCATCAGCGGGACGACCGAGAGCATCTTGGCGCTGGTGCCCAGCTCCAGGATCGGGAACAGGTCGGTCAGGTAGTCGCGCAGCACGTTGCCGGTGACCGAGATGGTGTCCTCGCCGCGGCGGATGCGCTCCAGCGAGTAGGCGGTGGCCTTGACCGGGGAGAGGATCTCGATGGTCAGGCCCTCGGTGTCGTGCTGCGGCAGGTACTCGTTGACCTTGCCGATCAGCACCGCGTCGTGGGCGCGGGTCTCGTCCAGCCAGAAGACGGCCGGGCTGCCGGTGGCGCGGGCGCGGTTGACGGCCAGCTTGACCCAGTCCTGGATCGGGGCGTCCTTGGTCTGGCAGGAGCGGAAGATGTCGCCGGCCTCGACGGCCTGCTCCAGCACCACGTTGCCCTCGGTGTCGACCAGGCGGACGGTGCCCGCGGTGGCGATCTCGAAGGTCTTGTCGTGGCTGCCGTACTCCTCGGCGGCCTGGGCCATCAGGCCGACGTTCGGGACCGAGCCCATGGTGGCCGGGTCGAAGGCGCCGTGGGCGCGGCAGTCGTCGATGACGACCTGGTAGACGCCGGCGTAGGAGCTGTCCGGGAGGACGGCGAGGGTGTCGGCCTCCTGGCCGTCCGGGCCCCACATGTGGCCGGAGGTGCGGATCATGGCCGGCATCGAGGCGTCGACGATGACGTCGGACGGCACGTGCAGGTTGGTGATGCCCTTGTCCGAGTCGACCATCGCCAGGGCCGGGCCCTCGGCGAGCTCGGCCTCGAAGGAGGCCTTGATCTCGGCGCCCAGGTGCGGCACGTTGTCCAGGCCGTCGAGGATGCCGCCCAGGCCGTTGTTCGGGTTCAGGCCGGCCGCGACCAGCGCCTCGCCGTACTTGGCGAAGGTCTGCGGGAAGAAGGCGCGGACCACGTGGCCGAAGATGATCGGGTCGGAGACCTTCATCATGGTGGCCTTCAGGTGCACCGAGAACAGCACGCCCTGGGCCTTGGCCTCGGCGACCTGGGCCGCGAGGAACTCGCGCAGCGCGGCGACGCGCATGACCGAGGCGTCGACGACCTCGCCGGCCTGGACCGGGACGGACTCGCGCAGCACGGTGGTGGTGCCGTCGGCGGCGACCAGCTCGATCTTGAGCTGGCCGGCCTCGGCGATCACGGCCGACTTCTCGGTGGAGCGGAAGTCGTTGACGCCCATGGTGGCGACGTTGGTCTTGGACTCCGGGGTCCAGGCGCCCATGCGGTGCGGGTGGGCCTTGGCGTAGTTCTTCACCGAGGCGGGGGCGCGGCGGTCGGAGTTGCCCTCGCGCAGGACCGGGTTGACCGCGGAGCCCTTGATCTTGTCGTAGCGGGCGCGGACGTCGCGCTCCTCGTCGGTCTGCGGCTCGTCCGGGTACGCGGGGAGCGCGTAGCCCTGGGCCTGCAGCTCGGCGATGGCGGCCTTGAGCTGCGGGATCGAGGCGGAGACGTTCGGGAGCTTGATGATGTTGGCCTGCGGGGTCTTGGCGAGCTCGCCGAGCTCCGCGAGGGCGTCGCCGATGCGCTGGCCCTCTTCGAGACGCTCCGGGAAGGCGGCGATGATGCGGCCGGCCAGGGAGATGTCACGCGTCTCCACCCGCACGCCCGCGGTCGAGGCGTACGCCTGGACGATCGGGAGGAACGAGTACGTCGCCAGGGCGGGCGCCTCGTCGGTGTGGGTGTAGATGATGGTCGAGTCAGTCATCGGTACTCCGCTTCACGGCTACAACGTCTCGACATCAAGATATCCCGTGACAGCTCCTTTTTGACAACCAACCCCGCCCAGACTTCTTCCAGTCGGCGGCCGGGGTGGCCGGGACGCCTCCGGCGGTGGCCGGGGCCGAGGGGTGGGGTCGGGGGTGGGGCCGGTCGGATGCCTCCGGCGGGTGCGGTTCCTGCTGCGCGAGCCCCCGCCGGCGGCGTGCGGCCACCCCGCGCCTGCCCTGCCGGCGGCTTTCGGCCCTCCTGGATGAGCGCCTGACCTCGCCGGAGGGGGCCGGCCTTCGTGTGCGCGCCCGGCGGGGGTCAGTTGCGGCGGAAGGCGGTGAGGGCGGCGGCCAGGTCCTCCGGGGTGCCGAACACCTCCAGGTCGGCCGGGGTGCGGCGCTGCCAGAGGAAGAGGAGCAGTTCGGAGGCGGTGCCCCGGACGGCGACGGCGCCCTTGGCGTGTTCGGTGAGGAGCTGCCAGGTGCCGTCCCCCGCCACCCGCAGGGTCCACTCGCCGGGGCCGTCGGTGGCGTGCAGGTGGAGGCCGTCGGCGGGGAAACCGGCCGGCGGGGCCGGGTGGCGGCAGATCGAGAGGAACTCCTCGACGCCGTCGGCCGCGAGCTCGCGCTCGATCGCCTCGTCACGGCCGAGGGCGTTGAGCGCGTCCCAGGTGTGCACCGCCGTCTCGTGCGCCAACCGGCGCTGGATGAACCCGGCGTCCCGGCGGGTGGACCAGGACCAGCGCGGCTCCTCGGGGTCGAGCACCTCGACGGCGGCGGCGCAGGCCTCGGCGCCCGCGGCCAGCCAGCCGGGCAGCTCGGCGTCGTCCTCGGGGGCGTCCGCCGCGCCGGTCCAGGCCTCGGGGTCGGTGAGGGTGCCGTCGGCGATCGCGGTCCAGAAGCGGTGCACGGTGCCGGTGTGGAACAGCAGGTCGCCGAGGGTCCAGTCGGGGCAGCTGGGCACCCGGGTGGTGAGGTCCGCGTTCGCGGTGGCGATGGCCATCCGCTCGGCGTGGTGGCGGAGGGCGGACGCGTAGTCAGATCGGTTCACGGGTCCGGACTTTAGGGGCAGGGGTGAGCCACGGGCCAACGTTCATTCATCTGAGCTTATGCAAGGTTGGCTGAAATTCATCCTAGCTAATGAGCTCTCCGCCGTGCCAGTGTTGCGGCCGTCCCCAGGGCCCGGGAGTCACCCTCCCGTCGGCGGGGCGTAACCAGAGGTGCCCGATCGCCACCGAGGAGAAACCGTGAAGCTGAGGACCATGCTCGCCACCGTCGCACTGGGCACGTCCGTGCTCACTGCGGTGCCCGCCGTCGTCTTCCCGAGCATCGCCTCGGCGCACTGCGACGGGTACACCAACTTCTGCTACGACGACTGGGACTTCAGCTACAACGACCTGGGCTACGAGTACATGGACCGGGTGTACGTCTCCGCCCTGTACGACGCGCCCTCCGGGCCCGCCCCCCTGCCGTACTGGGACCCGAACTGGGGCAACACGGGCGGCGGCGGCGCCGGCGTGCCGAGCGGCGACCCGTCGACGAAGATCGCGGAGGGCACCAAGGAGGAGGTGCGGCAGAACTGCCTCAAGAACGACAACTCCAACGCCGTGAAGCAGAGCGTCAGTTCGTCGTACACCGTCACTTACCAGGTCACCGGGAACATCTCGGGCACGGCCTACTCGATCCTGTCGGCGAGTCTCGGGGTTAACTTCGGCGAGTCGAGCACCGTGAACCGCGCGATCGAGGTCACCATCCAGCCCGGGACGAGTTGGGCGCTCTACGTGGAGTACCAGAACAACTACTACAAGATCCTCACCCCGAACGGCCCGGAGTACGCGACCGTCAAGGAGCCCACCGGCAACGTCCGTACGGGCACCTGCCAGTGAGCTTCTCCGCCTCTACGACGGCGGGTCGACGGGTGTTCCCCGTCGACCCGCCGCTCGACGCCGAGGCGGTCCCCGCCGGGGACCGCCTGCGGGCGCTGGCCGTGCTCGCGGAGCTGACCAAGGCCGCAGCCCGCCTCGACAATCCCGACCTCTTCTTCCGTCCTCGGTTCCGGACCGCCCTGCACCGGCAGCACCTGAGGATCACGGACGAGCAGGAGTTGGCCGAGGCGGTCTCGACGGCCGCCGAGGAACGGAACAAGGCCGGCCTGCTGGCGGTGCACTCGGTTCGGGAAGAACTGCGCGAACACCCGGGCCGGCGGCCGTGCTTCACCCCCGACACGCTCGCCGAGCTGCACCGGCTGATCGCCGCCGCCGACCCCAACATCCCGGGCCGGGGCGGGTTCCGCCGGGGGAACGTCACCGTCACCCGGGCCGACGGCGGGCTCGTCGCGTTCGCCACCGCCCCCGGTGCCGAGCTGGACGAGCAGGTGCGGCGCTGGTACGAGTGGGGCCTGGCCACCACCTCCCCGGCGCTGGACGCGGCGGCGCTCTCCACGATCCGGCTGCTGACGATCCATCCGTTCCCTGACGGCAACGGGCGGATGGTGCGGCTGCTGGCGCAGTGCGACCTGGTGGCCGCCGGGCTGATGCCCGGTCTGCTGCTGGACCTGGAGGGCTGGGTGCACGGCAACCGCCAGGCGGACGACGACGCCTTCGCCGCCGCGGTCGACGGCGACCTGATGGCCTGGGGGGCGTCCTTCGCGCGGATGGTCACCGAGACGGCGCACCACCGGATCGCCACGATCAAGGCGTACCGGCGGGTGCTCGACGCCGCGATGGACCGGGCCAAGGGCGATCCGGCGGCCCGGGAGGTGCTGGCCCACTTCCGCGCGACGCCCGCCGTCTCGGCCGCCTGGCTGAGGGGCCGTACCACCCGCGACCCGGGCCCCGCCCTGGAGCGCCTGACCCGGGCCGGTGTCCTGGCCCCGCACCCGCGCCTGCCCGGCGCACTGTTCCACCCGCGCCTGCTCGCCGTCCTGGACGAGCCCTTCGTGGCCAAGGGGTGAGTCAGCGGCGCCCGCGGGAGGAACGGGAGTGGGCGATGTTGCGGATGCGGCGGGTCCGGCCGCCCTCGGTGAGCACGGCGAGGGCGGTGGGGGAGGTACTGGTCTCGGCCAGGCGCAGCTGGAGCCAGTTGGAGGCGGCGAGCAGCTCCTCGGCCGACCAGGCCTCGTCCAGGGTGACGGCCCGCAGCAGGGCCCACTCCGTGAGGCGGCGGGTGGAGAAGTCGTCGACCGCAACGGGGCCCGCCATCTCCCGCTGCCAGGCGGGGAACTGCGGGTCCGTCAGCAGGGCGGCCGCCCGGTGGTCGAGGTACCCGCAGACGGCGCTGTTGGCCATCGACCGGTCGGGGTCGGTGAGCACCCGGATGACCAGGGCGGCCGCCTCCGCCGGGGCGACCTCGGCGAAGAGCCGCTGGTAGTGGGCGTAGCGGACGTGCTCGTCCGGGTCCTGGGCGGGGTCGTGGGTGCCGGTCATGAGAGGCGAGCCTACGTGCTGCACGACCACTCCCGGCCACGGGCGGTAGCGTGGTGCCGGGCCGAGCATCTGGAGGAGACGATGAACCCCGAGCACCTTGCCCTGATCGAGGAGTTCCGGCGGTCCGCCCCGTCGAACTTCAAGATCGAGTTCTCCGGTGACACGGTCATCATGCAGGCCTTGCCCTCGGCCATCCACGAGCGCAACCTCGCCGTCGTGCGACGGCAGTTCGAGGCGCACGCCCCGGCCGGCCACCTGCCCACCGGGAACATGGACCTGGCCTCGCCCGAGGTGGCCAAGCAGCGGAACCCGGACCTCACGTACCTCCCCGAGGAGGCGATGGAGAGCACCGAGAACAAGGTGCCGGCCGAGCTCGCGCTGATCGCCGTCGAGATCGTCTCCCCGTCGAACCCGGAGAACGACTGGGTGGGCAAGCTCCGCGACTACCCGCTGATGGGCATCCCGCTCTACCTGCTGGTCGACGCCACGAAGAAGACCGTCACCCTCTTCCGGGAGCCCGAGGCCGGGCGGTACCGGATGCGGGAGGACGCCGACTTCGGGGAGGCGGTGCACATCCCCGAGCCCTTCGGGTTCGTGCTGGACACCTCGGTGCTGCTGCCCTACTGAAAGCGCTGCGGAGCAGGCCCGTAGGCTGCGGGCATGCGTGATTTCGTGGCGGGGATGGGGTACCTGGTCAAGGGCCAGAAGTGGGTGGCGCGGCACGGGCGGTGGTGGGGGTTCGGGATGATCCCGGCGCTGATCGCCCTGGCGGGGTACGTGGCGGCGCTGGTGGTGCTGGGGGCGTACGCGGGGGACGTCGCGGAGTGGGCGACGCCGTTCGCGGACGGGTGGGGGTCGCCGTGGCAGGGGCTGATGCGGGGGGCCGTGCAGGTCGCGGTGCTCGGTGGCGGGTTCGCGCTGTCGGTGGTGACGTTCACGGCGGTGACGCTGCTGATCGGGCAGCCGTTCTACGAGTCGCTGTGCGAGAAGGTGGACGAGACCGAGGGCGGGGCGCCGGCGGGCCACGGGATGTCGCTGTGGCAGGAGTTGGTGGTCTCGGCGCGGGACAGCCTGTACGTGCTGGTGCGGGTGCTGGGCTTCGGGGTGTTGCTCTTCCTCGCGGGGTTCATCCCGGTGGTGGGGCAGACGGTGGTGCCGGTGCTCGGGATCTGCGTGTCGGGGTACTTCATGGCGGCCGAGCTCTCGGCGGTGGCGCTGCAGCGGCGCGGGATCGACCAGCCCGAGCGGCTGCGGATGCTGCGTGGGCGGCTGGGCCTGGCGCTGGGCTTCGGGGCGCCGCTGATGGTGCTGTTCCTGGTGCCGTTCGTGACGGTGCTGGCGATGCCGGGCGCGGTGGCCGGCGCGACCCTGCTGGCGCGCGACCTGGTGCCGCCGGTCGAGGAGGAGGAAGCGGCCGAGAGTGATGATGAGTAGGTAAATAGGACAAAGCTAGCGGAATTTGACATTCCGCCAGAAGCTGCACGATAACTGCCCGCATGAGGGCAACGGCGGACACCGGTCAGCGTCAGCACACCCCGGGCGGGATCGACCTCGCCGATCCGGAGTTCTGGCGGCTGCCGCTGCCCGAACGGGCCGCCGCCTTCGCCCGGCTGCGCGCGATCGAGGGCCCGCTGCACTTCACCGACCTGCGCACCGGCCGCGGCTTCCACGCCCTGGTCCGGCACGCCGACGTGGTGACCGCCAGCCGTACGCCGGAGGTGTTCGTCAGCGGCCCCGGCGTCACCACCCCCGAACCGGCCCGCTGGGTGCGGACGGTGTTCGGCGACTCGATGGTGAACCTGGACGACCCGCGCCACGCGGACCTGCGGCGGATCGTCTCCCGGGCCTTCACCCCGCGGCTGGTCACCCGGGTGGAGGAGGACATCCGGGAGGTGGCGCGGGAGGTGGTGGACTCCCTGGCGGCCGAGCGGCCCGCCGACTTCGTCGGCGCGGTGGCCGCCCAGCTCCCCTATCGGGTGATCTGCAACATGATGGGGGTGCCGGAGCGGCAGCGGAACCGCATCCTGGCGATGGTCAACGACGCCTCCGAGCACACCGGCGTGGCCCGCAGCCGGCTGCGCGTCCCCGGCCGGGGGCTGATGGCGCTGGCCCGGATGCAGGGCATCATCGCCGCGCTCGGCCGGGAGCGCCGCCGCCGCCCCACCGGGGACCTGATCTCCGCCCTGGTCACCGCCGACGTGGACGGACGGCGCCTCAACTCCCGTGAGCTGGGCGCCTTCTTCTCCCTGCTGCTGGTCGCCGGGGTGGAGACCACCCGCAACGCGCTGGCCCACGGGCTGCACCTGCTCTCCACCCACCCCGAGCAGCGCGAGCTGCTGATGGCCGACCTGGACGGGCGGATCGGCGGCGCGGTGGAGGAGATGGTCCGCCACTCCACCCCGATCATCCAGTTCCGCCGCACCGTGGCCGTGGACCACGAGCTGAACGGCACCCGGCTCGCCGCCGGGGACAAGGTGGTGCTCTTCTTCGGCTCGGCCAACCGGGACGAGGCGGTCTTCGCCGACCCGGACGCCTTCGACATCACCCGCTCGCCCAACCCGCACCTGGGCTTCGGCGGCGGCGGCCCGCACTTCTGCCTCGGCGCCTACCTGGCCCGGCAGGAGATGAAGGTGCTCTTCCGCGAACTGCTCACCCGCCTGCCGGAGATCCGCTCGGTCGGCGAGCCGACCCTGGTGCACTCCAACTTCGACAACCGGGTGAAGTCCCTGCGCCTCGCCTACTGAGATCGGGCAAGCGGCGGGACGTACGGTTCGGCGCGGCGGATTGTCCGTTCCGGCGGGCTGTCCGTGCCGCCGCCCGGCCCTAGCGTTCGGGGCCATGAACGAGTGGCTGATACACGACTACCGCGAGGACGACCTGGCGGCCGTGGTGCACCTGATCGACACCACCGCGGGCCTGGGCCAGGAGTCGGTCTTCTCGCTGGCCGAGTGCATCGCGGCGCTGACCGACCGTCAGCCCGCCGTGGTGGCGGTCCGCCGGGGTGAGCCGATCGGGGCGGCCCTGGCCCACCTGGCGGGGGACCGGGCCTGGGTGATGCGGATCGCCATCGCGCCGGGCTGGCGCGGCCGGGGCCTGGCCAGCGCGCTGCTGCGGGAGCTGGAGCGGCGGTTGCTGGAGCGCCGGGTCCGCCGGATCGCCTACGTGCTGCCCGAGGAGGAGCAGCTCGGCGAGGGCCTGCACAACGCCGGGTACACCCGCCGCCCGGCGGTGGCGTACTTCGAGAAGGACGAGCCGCAGGCCGGCCCGGGCGGCGGGCTGCTGGACGAGCTGGGCGGGCGGCTGCTGCCGGGCGACCTGTGGGAGCGGGTCGCCGGGATGGGCACCGAGAAGGACCTGATCGAGCGCCGGGTGGTGCAGCCGCTGGCCGAACCGGAGCGGGCCGCCCGGCACGGGGTGCGGCCGCCGCGGGCGATCGCGCTGTTCGGCCCGCCCGGCACCGGCAAGACCACCTTCGCCCGGGCGGTGGCCTCCCGGCTCGGCTGGCCCTTCGTGGAGCTGCTGCCCTCCCGGCTGGCCGACGGCGGCAACCTCGCCGCCGCGCTGCGCACCGCCTTCGGGCGGATCGCCGAGCTGGAGCGGGTGCTGGTCTTCGTCGACGAGGTGGAGGAGATCGCCCCGGTGCGGGGCGAGGCGGTGGACCCCGGGCTGCACGGGGTCACCAACGAGCTGCTGAAGCTGATCCCGGGCTTCCGCGAGGGGGAGGAGCGGCTGCTGGTCTGCGCCACCAACTCGATCCGCTCGATCGACCCGGCCTTCCTGCGTCACGGCCGGTTCGACTACCTGATCCCGATCGGCACGCCGGACGCGGTGGCCCGGCACGCCATCTGGTCCCGCTACACGGCCGGGCGGGACGGCGTCGACCTCGACCGGCTGGTGGAGCACAGCGCGCTCTTCACCCCGGCCGACATCGAGCACGCCGCCCGCGCCGCTGCCCAGGCCGCCTTCGAGCGGGACACCGGCGAGGACCCCTCCGCGACGGCCGGTGCCACCACCGCCGACTACCTGGCGGCCGTCGCCCAGTGCCGCCCGACCGTCACCCCGGAGCTGGTCGCCGACTTCGAGGCGGACATCACCACCCACGCCCGGCTCTAGGGACCGTCAGGCGGGGTGCGCGCCCACCGCGTCGCGGATCTGCTCGCCGAGGCCGCCGTCGCGGCGGGCGCAGTTGGCGCAGCAGAAGAACTTGCCGGAGACCTCGACGCCGTGGCCGACGATCCGCACCTGGCAGTACTCGCAGCGTGGTGCCAGCTTCTCCATCGCGCACTCGAAGCTGTCGAAGGTGTAGCTGTCTCCGGTGATCGTCCTGATCTCGAAGGCCAGCCAGTAGTCGTTGCCGCAGACCACGCAGACCGCCATGGGGATGCTCCGTCTCCGAGTGGGAAGGCGCGTGACCGGGCTCGGCCGCGCGCTTCCACTGTCGAACCGGCCCTCGGGGGCGGCAACCGCGTGCGGCCGAACGGACAATGGAGGGGTACCGGAGGTGGTGGCGATGATCGTCCGGATCTGGGAGGCGCAGGTGGTCCCGCGCCGCAGGGACGAGTTCTGCACGCGGCTGACCGAGGAGGTGATCCCGGCGCTGGACGGGACCGACGGCTTCGAGGGGGCGGAGCTGCTGCGGTCGGTCTCCGAGCTGGACCACCGGGTGCTGGTGGTGACGCGCTGGCGGGACGAGGCGGCGCTGCGGGCCTACGCGGGGACGATGTGGCGGATCAGGCCGGTCTGGGCGGAGGGCGAGTTCGGCTTCCTGGAGCACCCGCCGTCCGTGTCCCACTTCGAACACCTGCCGCTGGCGGCCGAGTTGGCCGCACCCGGACAGTGAACGCGGGGCCGCCCCCGCCCGTCGCCCGTACCCGCCGCCCGTACCCGTCCCGCCCGTGCCCGTCGGCCGCCCCCGCCCGTCGCCCGTGCCCGTCAGCCGGCCGCGTCCGGCCGGGGTGGCGGGCTGAGCCGGGCCAGGCCGCTGCGGGTCGCGGCGACCAGCACCCGGTCGCCCGGCCGGAGCCGGTGGCCTCGGTCGGCGAAGTTCCAGAGCACGTCCGCCGGGCGGCGGGCCAGCCGGACCCCGACCACCCGGACCCCGCCGTCCTCCTCCAGCTCCCACACCGTCCGCCCGGTCAGGCCCGCGCCCTCCGCGGCCTCCGCCTCCGCGGTGAGCTCGGCGAGCAGCAGGACGTGCCGGAAGACCGAGAGGGTGCCGATCACCTCACGCCCCATCAGGGCGGCGGCGAAGCCGGGGGCGGAGAGGTAGGAGACGGAGCGGGAGACCACGTTCCCGAGGGTGGCGTAGACGTGATGAGCAAATTCGTCGTCGAAGAGCCGGACCACGATCCGGATCTCGGGGTGGATCGCCCGGGCCTCCAGCGCGGCCTCCAGGTTGGCCGCGTCGTCCCTGGTCACCGAGACCACCGCCCGGGCGTGCTGGACCCGGGCCCGGCGCAGCTGCCCGTCCAACGGGGCGTCACCGAGCAGCACCGGCACGCCGAGCGCCCGCATCGCGGCCACGCCCTGGGACTGCGGGTCGCGCTCCACGCAGACCACCGGCACCCCGGCCTCCCGGAGCATCCCGGCCACCCTGGTCCCCAGGTTGTTCAGCCCGACCACCACCACGTGGTCGCGCAGCCCGGCCCCGGGCCCGCGGGGCAGGCCGCGCCGGCCGGTGGCCAGGGCCTCCACCGCGATGGCGGTGGCCACCGGGGCGAAGGTGATGCCGCAGAAGGTGACCACCACCTGGGCGGCCCGGGCCCAGGGGCCGCTGCCGTCGCCGGGCCGGTCGGGGTCGGCAGCCCCGGCCACGTCCAGCAGGGTGTAGTAGAGGGCCCAGCCGAGGTGGCCGGTGGACCACCAGATCACCGCGCCGCCGAGCAGCACGGCCGCCAGCGCCACGGTGAGCAGCAGCCGCAGCCGGGCACTGGTGAAGAACCGCAGGGCGTCCAGCACCCGCCAGCGCAGCCTGGTCCACCAGGGGATCCGCTGCCGCGGCTGGGTGGTCAGCGCCTGGAGCGCGGCCACCCCGCCGGGCTCGCGCCCGGCCCGCTCCGGCGGCGGCCCGCCCTGGCCCTCGTCGCCGAAGCGGCGGGCCAGCTCGATGAACTCGGCGGCCCGGCCGGCGGTCTCCGGGAGCAGCCGCAGCCGGCTCAGGTCCTGCGGGTCGATCCGGTCGGCCACCACGGCGAGCTGGTTGTCGCGGATCTCCTCGTCGTACGCGACGTAGAGGTAACGGCCGTTCACCTGGACGGAGTTGGGCCGCTCCAGGGCGCCGTCGGCGAAGGCCGGGGCGGCGGTGGCGGAGCCGGAGAGCGAGGTGCAGTTGGGCAGCAGCCGCTCGATGTGCTGGCCGAGCCGCTGGTTGTACATCCGCAGCACGATCCGGATGCCGGGGTTGAGCCCCTCGGCGGCCATCGCGGCGTGGATGTTCCCCTGGTCGGTGCCGTCCACCAGGGCGATCCCGTTGGCGTCCGCGACCCCGCAGGCGCGCAGCGTCTCGGCCGAGATGGCGGCGTACTCGTGCACCGCGGCCAGCCCGGGGATCTGGCTGATCCGCGGCCCGTGGTCCTGCGTCAGGTCCGGGACCAGGGCGACCACCGGGACGTCGTAGTGCTCGATCAGCTCACGGATCAGACGGTGGGCGAGCGCGTTGCCGCCGCACACGAGGTAGTGACTCAACCGGCCCCCCGACCTTGTCTCGCTCCGGCCCCGTGGTGCGGCCCCCGACCCGATCATAACCAGCGAGGTGTCCGCCGGATGGCGGTCCGATGGCCGTACCCCGAACGGCCGTTCCGGTACGGCGGACCGTCCGACGGAGCGTCAGAGTGGGGATGATCGACACCACTGCCCGTCAGGAGCCGCGCCGTGAACGAGGTCTACCGCCCCACCCCGATCCCCGACGACGACCCGTTCTCCGGCGGCGGGCACCCCGGCTTCGAGGGCCCGATCCAGCGGCTGGCCAAGATGGCCTGGCAGGTGCTGCTCGGCGCCGGCATCGTCTCGCTGGCGCTCGGCGTGATCGTCTTCGTCTGGCCGAAGCAGACCCTCTGGGTGGTGGGGGTGCTGTTCGGCCTCTACCTGGTGGTGATCGGCGTGGTGCAGCTGGTCGCCGCCTTCGGCACCCACGCCACCACGGCGCTGCGGGTGCTGGCCTTCATCAGCGGGGCGCTCTGCCTGCTGCTCGGGCTGCTCTGCTTCCGCAGCGCGGTGCAGTCGCTGGCGCTGCTGGGGATCTGGATCGGGATCGGCTGGCTGTTCCGCGGCATCACCCAGCTGGCGGCCACCGCCTCGGACCCGCGGATGCCGGCCCGCGGCTGGCAGGTCTTCGGCGGGGTGCTCAACACCCTGGCGGGCGTGCTGCTGATGGTCTGGCCGGTGGGCTCGGTCGCGACGCTGACCGTGCTGGCGGGGGTGTGGCTGCTGGTGCTCGGGGTGATGGAGATCGTCACCGCGCTCCAGGTCCGCCGCCGCTCGAAGGAGATCCCGGCCGGGGTCTGAACGCCCCGGCCGGGAGCGGGAGTCAGCGGTTCTCGAAGGACGGCTTGCGCTTCTCGGCGAAGGCGGCCATGCCCTCCTTCTGGTCCGCGGTGGCGAACAGGGCGTGGAACAGGCGGCGTTCGAAGCGGACGCCCTCGGCCAGGGTGGTCTCGAAGACGCGGTTCACGCTCTCCTTCATCATCACCGAGGCGGTGGTGGACATCGCCGCGACCGTCTCGGCGGTGGCCAGCGCCTCGGTGAGCAGGTCGGCGGCGGGCACGATCCGGGCCACCAGCCCGGCCCGCTCGGCCTCCTCGGCGCCCATCATCCGGCCGGTCAGGCAGAGGTCCATCGCCTTGGCCTTGCCGATCGCCCGGGTGAGGCGCTGCGAGCCGCCGATGCCGGGGATGACGCCGAGCTTGATCTCCGGCTGGCCGAACTTGGCGGTGTCGGCCGCGATCAGGACGTCGCAGAGCATCGCCAACTCGCAGCCCCCGCCCAGCGCGTAGCCCGCGACGGCGGCGATCACCGGCTTGCGCAGGCGGCCCAGCTCGTCCCAGGGGCCCAGCCAGTCCTCCAGGTAGACGCTGGGGAACTCGTTGCCCTGCATCTCCTTGATGTCCGCCCCGGCGGCGAAGGCCTTCTCGGAGCCGGTGATCACCGTGCAGCCGACCTCCGGGTCCCGGTCGAAGGCGGTGGCGGCGGCCACCACCTCCCGCATCAGCTGGTTGTTCAGCGCGTTCAGCGCCTCCGGGCGGTTGAGCGTGATCAGCCCGACCCGCCCCTTCTGCTCCACCAGGATCGTCTGGTACTCGGTCATCCTCGTTGACTCCCTCGGTACGCCTGCGGGTCTTCGGGGACAACCATCCCGAAGAAGGGCGCCGCACACCAGTCTCGCGATCCGAGACGATGATCACGTGTCAACGGGGCGGCTCAGCGCAGCAGGGTGGCCAGCGGACGGGCCGTTACCTGCGCGGCCGGCCGGGAGACGTACAGCACCGCGTGGTACCAGCCCTCCTCCTCCAGCCCGGCCGGGTCCAGCCCCGCCTCCACCGCCGCCCGCAGCGCGCCCTCCCGCTCCTCGGGCCCGGTGAAGCGGCGCTGCGGGAAGGTCCCGGCGGCCCGCTCGGTGACCAGGCCGTACTCCGCCAGCACCTCGGCCACCGGCCCGTACGGCACCGCCCGCAGCGCGAAGGCCGCCACCCAGGGCGGCGAGGCCACGCAGGCCAGCAGGTGGTCGAAGCTGCGCTGCGAGACGTAGCCGACGCCGCCGGTCACGGTCACCAGCCCGACGTCGGCCAGCAGCGCCCGCAGCGCGGGGGAGGGCGCGGCCCGCTCCAGGTTCTCGGCGAAGGCGGCGTCCAGCAGCCCGGCCCGCCGGGCGTGCTCGACCGGGCCGGTGGCCACGTCCACGCCGATCACCGGCACCGCCTCGGGCCGCCGCCGGGCGGCGTAGAACTGCCGGTCCCGCAGGGTGAGTTCCTCGGCCGAGAGGGTGTCCAGCGCCGGGTCGGTGTAGCGGTGGTAGAGCTCGGCCAGGGTCAGCTGGTGGTTGAGCAGCGCCGCGTTCACCCCGTACGAGCAGCACAGGTCCACCACCGCCCGGGGCGCCCGGGCGGCCACCAGCAGCCGGAAGACCCGCTGCGCGTGGTGCGGCGTCAGGTACTCGTACGGGGCGAGCGCCCGGAAGTACCCGCGCGGGTCCGGCCCCGCGTACGCGGCGGCGAAGTCGGCCTTGCCCGGCATCGCGTGGCCCGAACTCATGCGGCGGCCTCCCCGGCGGCGGGACGGGACGTGTACACACCCCCAGTCAAGACCGGGCCGCCGCCCGGCGCAACGCACCGCTGCGCCGGGCGGGCGTCCCGGGAGGTCAGCCGGCCAGGCCGAGCTCGTCGCCGGGGCGCGGGGCGAAGAAGGCCTCGACCTGAGCGTCCGTCACCCCGTCGAGGGTGGCGGGGCTCCACCGCGGGTTGCGGTCCTTGTCGACCACCTGGGCGCGGATGCCCTCGACCAGGTCGGGGGTGGTGAGGGCGGTGCAGGAGATCCGGTACTCCTGGTCGAGGGTCTCGGCCAGCGAGCGGTGGGTGCGGGCCCGGCGGAGGGCGGCCAGGGTGACCTTGAGCATGGTGGGGGACTTGGCCCGGATCTGCTCGGCGGCCTCCTTGGCCTCGGCGGTGCCCTCGGCGTCCAGGCGCTCCAGCACCTCCTCCACCGTGTCGGCGGCGTAGCAGCGGTCGATCCACTCGCGCTGGGCGGCCAGCTCGGCGGCCGGGGCCTCGGTGGCGTGGGCGGCCAGGGCCTCCGCGGGGGTGACCTTGGCGAGGGCGGCGGTGAAGGCGGCGAGGGCCGCGCCCGGCACGAAGTGGTCGGCGAAGCCGCAGAGCAGGGCGTCGCCCGGGCCCATCGAGGCGGCGGTGAGGGCCAGGTGGGTGCCGAGCTCGCCGGGGGCGCGGGCCAGCAGCAGGCTGCCGCCGACGTCCGGCACCAGGCCGATCCGGGTCTCCGGCATGGCCACCGTGGTGCGCTCGCTGACCACCCGGACGCCGCCGTGCACCGAGAGGCCGACGCCGCCGCCCATGGTGATGCCGTCCATCACCGCGACGTAGGGCTTGGGGTACCGGGAGATCAGGTGGTTGGTCAGGTACTCGTCCCGGAAGAAGGCCCGGGCCCCGGCGCCGCCGAGCTTGGCGTCGTCGTGCAGCGCACGGATGTCCGCACCGGCGCACAGCCCGCGGTCGCCCGCCCCGGTCAGCACCACGGTCTCCACCGCGTCGTCCCCGGCCCACTCGGTCAGCCTGTCGCGGACCGCGAGCAGCATCTGGTGGGTGAGCGCGTTGAGCGCCCGGGGCCGGTTCAGCATGATCCGCCCGGCCCGGCCGTCCCGGGCCATCAGCACATCCGTGATCGTCGTCATGTGGAGCGCACTCTCCGTTCGTCGTCGTTCCGGTCGTCGCCTCAGGGATCATCGCAGGCCCGCGGACACGCCACTGCCCCCGTCCAGGGCCAGTGGGACGGGGGCAGCGAGACGGGGGCGGCGGAGCCGGGTGCTACGGGACGATCCGGCCGGTGACCTCGCCGAAGGAGATCACGGTGCCGTCCGGGCCCGGGGCGGTGGCGGAGATGGTGACGGTGTCGCCGTCCTCCAGGTAGCTGCGGGTGGTGCCGTCGTCGAGCTTGACGGGCTCCTGGCCGTTCCAGGTGAGCTCGATCAGGGCGCCCCGGGTGTCCGGCTCCGCGCCGGAGACGGTGCCGGAGGCGAACAGGTCGCCGGGGCGGACGGAGGCGCCGTTGACGGTCATGTGGGCCAGCATCTGGGCGGCGGTCCAGTACATCCCGGCGAACGGCGGGCGGGAGATCTCCTGGCCGTTCAGACGGACCGTCAGGGAGATGTCCAGGCCCCAGGGCTCGTCCTCCCGGTCGGCCAGGTAGGGGAGCAGCTCGAACTCCCGGGCCGGCGGCTGGACCCGGGCCGCCTCCAGGGCGTCCAGCGGGACCACCCACGGGGAGAGCGAGGTGGCGAAGGACTTGCCGAGGAAGGGGCCGAGCGGCACGTACTCCCAGGCCTGGATGTCGCGCGAGGACCAGTCGTTGAGCAGGCAGACGCCGAAGACGTGCTCGCGGAAGTCCTCCTGCGGGACCGGCTTGCCGAGCTCGGAGCCGGCGCCGACCACGAAGGCGACCTCGGCCTCGATGTCCAGGCGGCGGCTGGGGCCGAAGGAGGGCAGCTCCTCCGTCGGGGCCTTGCGCTGCCCGTGCGGGCGGGCCACGTCGGTGCCGGAGACCACCACGGAGCCGGAGCGGCCGTGGTAGCCGATCGGCAGGTGCTTCCAGTTGGGGGTGAGCGGCTCGGTGCCGGGGCGGAAGATCTTGCCCAGGTTGGTGGCGTGCCGCTCGGAGGCGTAGAAGTCGACGTAGTCGCCCACCGTGAACGGCAGGTGCAGGGTGACCTCGTCCGCCGGGTACAGGTGCGGGGAGAGCGCCTCCCGGTAGGACTCCTCGGAGAGCCAGCGGGTGAGCGAGGCCCGGACGTCCGTCCAGGCCGGCCGTCCGGCCGCCAGCAGCGGGTCGAGCGTGTCGGCGTCCAGCAGCACGGAGGGCTCCCCGGCGGCCCGGGCGGCGGCGCCGGCGTCCAGCACCGAGTCGCCGACCGCCACGCCGATCCGGCGGCGGCCGGGCTCCCCGGCGGTCGAGAAGACGCCGTACGGCAGGTTGTGCAGGCCGAACGGCGAGTCCTGCGCGGAGGCGAGCCAGCTGGTCAAGACTTCTCCCGGGTGAGCAGGCCGAGCTCGGCCAGGTCGGCGAGCGGCTCGGCGATGGAGCAGGTGCCGAAGGCGGTGAACGATCGGCGGGCGGTGGCGATCTGGGTGTCCGTCAACTGCCGGGCCACCTCGGCGAGGCGGCCCCCCGACCGCTCGGCGAGGTGGTCGGCGGCGTGGTCCGGGTCGGCGGCGGCGAGCAGCACGTTGAGGAAGCCGTGGTGCTCGAAGCCGGTCACCGGGTCGGTGTGCCGGACGGCGTTGTGCAGCCCGGCGGTGAGCTTGTACGGGATGCCCCGTTCGGCGCAGCCGGCCAGGAAGGCGGCCAGCTGGGCCTCGGTCGGGAAGGCCTCGGCGGCCAGTCCGCCGGTGCGGAACTTGGCCCGGTGCGGGGTGTCGACCAGCTGGTCGAGCTGCTTGAACAGCAGGTCCCCGTAGGGGAGTTCGAGCGCGGCGACGACGCCGTCCGGCAGCCCGGAGGGCAGCTCGGCGGCGGCCACCTCGACGCCCACGACGTCCAGCCCGGGCACCGGGGTGAAGCGCTCGGTGCCCGGCGCCAGCACCAGGGCGACGGGGAACTCCGGCCGCAGCGCGGCCAGTTCGCCGGCCCGGCCCGCCCCGCACAGGAACGGGCCGACGGCTTCGGCGTACCAGGCCAGGCGGTGCCCGTGGTGTGCGGGCACCGCCTCGCCCAGCGGAAGGTCTCCCGGCGGGAAGACCGACGCGTCGTCGAAGAGTCCTCGGAACAGCGGAGTCACCGTCACTTGCGGCCGCCCGACCAGGTCCAGGCGTACGTGCCGTCGTCGGTGGCGGTGCCGCCCTCACCGAGCTCCAGCGGGCGGAAGGTGTCCACCATGACCGCCAGCTCGTCGAAGAACTCCGCGCCGATCGAGCGCTCGTACGCGCCCGGCTGCGGGCCGTGGGTGTGGCCGCCCGGGTGCAGCGAGATCGAGCCCTGGCCGATCCCCGAGCCCTTGCGGGCCTCGTAGTTGCCGCCGCAGTAGAACATGACCTCGTCGCTGTCCACGTTGGCGTGGTAGTACGGCACCGGGATGGAGAGCGGGTGGTAGTCCACCTTGCGCGGCACGAAGTTGCAGATCACGAAGTTGTGGCCCTCGAAGACCTGGTGGGACGGCGGCGGCTGGTGGATCCGGCCGGTGATCGGCTCGTAGTCCCGGATGTTCAGCGCGTACGGGTAGAGGCAGCCGTCCCAGCCGACCACGTCGAAGGGGTGGTGCGGCACGGTGTAGCGGGTGCCCACCACGCCCTGCGGGCCGCGGTGCTTGACCAGCACGTCCACCGGGCCGTCGTGCTCGGCCAGCAGCGGGCCGACCGGGCCGCGCAGGTCGCGCTCGCAGTACGGCGCGTGCTCCAGCAGCTGGCCGAAGCGCGAGAGGTAGCGCTTGGGCGGGGTGATGTGGCTGTTCGCCTCGATGCAGTAGGCGCGCAGCGGCGCGTCCCCGGTGGGGACCCACCGGTGCGTGGTGGCACGGGGGATGATCACGTAGTCCCCCTCGCCGACCTCCAGCGAGCCGAACACCGTCTCCAGCACGCCGGAGCCGGACTCCACGTAGACGCACTCGTCGCCGAGCCCGTTGCGGTACAGCTCGCTGGGCGCGCCGGCCGCCACGTAGGAGAGGCGGACGTCGCCGTTGCCGAGCACCAGACGGCGCCCGGCGACGGCGTCGACGTCCTTCCACTCCTCGCCCGGGAAGAGCTCGTGGAGCTTCAGGTGCCGGGGCAGGAGGGGCAGGTTGGGCGTGGTCGACTGGTCCGGGAGCTCCCACGGGGCGGCGTCCAGGATCGCGGACGGGATGCCCTTGTGGTACAGCAGCGAGGAGTCCGAGGAGAACCCCTCCTCACCCATCAACTCCTCGTAGTAGAGCGCCCCTTCGGGGGTACGGTGCTGGGTGTGCCGCTTCGGCGGGATGCTGCCGAGCTGCCGGTAGTGCGCCATGGTCCTGCTCCTCCTTGGCCGGTCTCAGAGGTTTCCGCGCTTGTCCTGCTCGCGCTCCAGGGACTCGAAGAGCGCCTTGAAGTTGCCCTTCCCGAAGCCCAGCGAACCGTGCCGCTCGATGAACTCGAAGAACACCGTCGGCCGGTCGCCCTGCGGCTTGGTGAAGATCTGGAGCAGGTAGCCGTCCTCGTCACGATCGACCAGGATGCCGCGCTTCTTGAGCTCCTCGACCGGGACGCGCACCTTGCCGATGCGCTCGCGCAGCTCCGGGTCGTCGTAGTACGAGTCCGGGGTGGAGAGGAACTCCACGCCGTTGGCGCGCAGGATGTCCACGGTGGTCAGGATGTCGTTGGTGGCCAGCGCCAGGTGCTGGCAGCCCGGGCCGCCGTAGAACTCCAGGTACTCGTCGATCTGGGACTTCTTCTTGGCGATGGCCGGCTCGTTCAGCGGGAACTTCACCCGGTGGTTGCCGCTGGCGACCACCTTGCTCATCAGCGCGGAGTACTCGGTGGCGATGTCGTCGCCGACGAACTCGGCCATGTTCTCGAAGCCCATGACCCGGTTGTAGAACGCCACCCACTCGTCCATCTTGCCGAGCTCGACGTTGCCGACCGCGTGGTCCAGGGCCTGGAACAGGCGCTTGGGGTGGCCCTCCGGACGCTGCACCCGGGTCTGCGCGGCGACGAAGCCGGGCAGGTACGGGCCCTTGTAGCGGGAGCGGTCGATCAGGGTGTGGCGGGTCTCGCCGTAGGTGGCGATGGCCGCGCGGCGCACGGTGCCGTTCTCGTCCGAGACGTCGTTCGGCTCCTCCAGCACGGTGGCGCCCTGGGCGCGGGCGTGCTCGATGCACTTGTCCACGTCCGGGACCTCCAGCGCCAGGTCGACCACGCCGTCGCCGTGGCGGCGGTGGTGGTCCAGCAGCGGGCTGTCCGGGGCGACGCCGCCCTTGATGACGAAGCGGCAGGAGCCGGAGCGCAGCACGAAGGCCTTGCGGTCGCGGCGGCCGGTCTCCGGGCCGGAGTAGGCGACCAGCTCCATGCCGAACACGGCCTGGTAGAACTGCGCCGTCTGGGTGGCGTTGCCCACCACGAAGACGACCGCGTCCTGGGCGGTCACCGGGAAGGGGTCACCGGCGGCGTCGTGCTCGACCAGGCCCACCAGGCGGCGCAGCTGCTCCGCGTCGAGCCCGGCCTCCAGCTCCTCGGGGGTCAGTTCAACGGCGTTGGTGGTCATGGGTGGTTCCTCCACGTCGAGGCATGCGGTGCGCTGAGCTTGCTCCCGTCCGGTCGGTTGGGCAACAGGTCGCCCACGGGCTGCACAGTGTGTACAAGGTGGGCAGGGGTCGGCCGGTCCGGCTGGACAGATTGCCCAGTCGCGGCCGGTCAGGCTCCCCTGGCCAGGATCTCCAGCACCTCCCGGTCCGGGGTCTGGCCGAAGTCCGCGTAGAACGCGCCCACGGCGAAGAAGCGCTCCGGCTCGTACGGGCAGACCAGCTCGTCCGCCTCCCCGGCCATCCCGGCCCGCCAGCCGGCCGGGGCCACCGGGACGGCCAACACCAGGGCGGCGGCGCCGCGCTGACGGAGCGTCCGGCAGGCGGCCCGGGCGGTGGAGCCGGTGGCCAGGCCGTCGTCCACCACGACCACGGTGCGCCCGGTGAGCGGCAGCGGCGGGCGGCCGCCCCGGTAGCGGGCGGCCCGGCGGGCCAGCTCGGCGCGCTCGGCCCTTTCCACGGCGGCGAGTTGAGCCTCCGTCACCCGGGTGGAGCGGAGCACCTCCCGGTCCAGCACCAGGGCGCCGTCCTCGCCCACCGCGCCCATGGCCAGCTCCGGCTGCCAGGGCACCCCGAGCTTGCGCACCACGCAGACGTCCAGCGGCGCCCCCAGCGCGGCGGCCACCTCGGCGGCCACCGGCACCCCGCCGCGCGGCAGCCCGGCCACCACCGCGCCCGGGCGCGGCCCCAGCGCGGCGGCCAGCCGGCGCCCGGCGTCCCTGCGGTCGGTGAAGTGCACGGCCCTGCCTCCTCCCCCCACCGTACGTCCGGGTCCCGGGGCACCGGCCGGGACAACGGGGGACCGCGCGCCGGGACAACGGGGGCCGCGTACCGGGACCGGAAAGTGGCGCAGCGCCCGTGCGTCCGGGACGGCGGGCCGGGGAGCTTGGAGATCCGAAACGAAGCACCGAACGAGGGAGGCCCACCCGTGGCCGCCAAGACCAACACCCCCGCGCACGGCCTGTTCACCACCGGCGAGCCGATCAGCGCCTGGACGGTCAGCACCGCGCTCCCCGTCACCTACCAGGTGGCCTTCACCCCGCAGATCCTCGGCCCGGCCAACCCCGCGCTGGCCCACGCCGGGGCGCCCGCCGGGCGGCGCCTGGTGGTGGTGGAGGAGACCGTGCACCGGCTCTACGGGCACCGGATCCGGGGCTACTTCGAGGCCCGGGGCCTGGAGGTCGAGCTCTGCGTGCTGCCGGCCCACGAGCAGGTGAAGACCATGGACTCGGTCTTCCTGGTCGCGGAGCGGATGGACCGCTTCGGGGTCTCCCGGCGGCACGAGCCGGTGATCGCGATGGGCGGCGGCGTGCTGATGGACGTGGTCGGCCTGGCCTGCAGCCTGTACCGGCGCTCCACCCCCTTCGTCCGGGTGCCCACCACCCTGATCGGCCTGGTGGACGCGGGCGTCGGCGCCAAGACCGGGGTCAACTTCGGCCCCCACAAGAACCGGCTCGGCACCTACCACCCGGCCGCGGTCACCCTGCTCGACCCGGCCTTCCTGGAGACCCTGGACGGACGCCACCTGAGCAACGGCCTGGCCGAGGTCCTCAAGGTCGCGCTGATCAAGGACAAGCGGCTCTTCGAGCTGCTGGACCGCACCGGCGAGCAGCTGATCGAGCAGCGCTTCCAGGGCCCGACCCCCGGCGGCGAGGTGCTGGTGCGGGCGGTGCACGGGATGCTCCAGGAGCTCCAGCCCAACCTCTGGGAGCACCGCCTGGAGCGCTCGATGGACTACGGGCACTCGTTCAGCCCCACCGTCGAGATGCGCGCGCTGCCCGAGCTGCTGCACGGCGAGGCGGTCTGCCTCGACATGGCACTCACCACGGTGCTCGCCCAGCGGAGGGGACTGGTCGAGGCGGCCGAACGGGACCGGGTGCTGGACGTGATGCGCAAGCTCCGACTGCCGCTCTGGCACCCGCTGTTGGACGAGGGGACGCTGGCCGACGCGCTGGCCGACACCGTCCGGCACCGGGACGGGCGGCAGCGCTTCCCGCTCCCGGTCGGCATCGGCGCCGGCTGCTTCGCCGACGACATCACGGCCGCCGAGATCGCCGCGGCCGCCGCCGAGCTGGAGGAGCTGGCATGCGCAGCGCGGTGATCGTGGCCGACACCCGGGGGCCGGCCGACGTGCACGGTGTGCACGGCACCCACGGGCTCACCCACTGGACCTGCCTGGCCCGCCGGCCCGGCCTGCACGGCGGCTGGGAGGCCGTCGAGTGGGCCAGCCTGCCGCCGGGCGGGGTCAGCGGGGAGCACCTGCACACCAGGACCGAGGAGGTCTACGTCCTCCTCACCGGCCGCGGCGAAGTCACGCTCGACGGCCACCCCCACCCCGTCGGGGCCGGTGACGTCATCCTCACCGGGCTCGGCACCACGCACGGCCTGCGCAACACCGGGGCCGAAGCGCTGGACTGGCTGGTGATCGAAATGCCCGCACCCGACCCCGACCGACACCCCGCCCACCTGCCCCGCCCCCGCACGCCGATCATGCGGCACGCGGTGGTCACCAACCTGCGCCGGGTCGGCCCGATCGACCCCGGCGTGGTGCTCACCGGGCCGCTGGTCCGCCTGGAGGTGGTCCGGCTCGCGCCGGGCGCCCGGGCATCGCTGGCGGCCGACGGCGTCGAGCACACCGTCTTCGTGACGGCCGGCCGCGGCCGGGCCGCCGCCGGGGACGTCCGGGTCCCGATGGAGCCCGGACGCTCCGTCACCCTCCCGCTCGGCAGCTCGGCGGCCTTCACCGCCGGGAACGACGGGCTGGAGTACGTCCACGCGGTGCTCCTCGTGACACCGCCCGCCACCGGAGGCGCATCCGAATGATCGTCAGCGACACGGCGCACGCCGCCGTGCACCTGGGCCCCGGCACCCAGCGGGTCCGCACCCGCTGCCTGGCCCGCCGGGGCATGCTGCACAGCGAGACCGAGGCCGTCGACCACGTCCGGCTCAGCCCCGGCGCCTGCTACGACCTCACCGGCCGGGACGGCACCGAGGCGGCCTGGTACGTGCTGCGCGGCCCGGTCGCGCTGCTGGACTGCCCCGAGCAGCCGCTGCGCACCCTGACCGAGGGCGACCTGCTGCTGGCCCCCGAGGGCGGCCGGGTCCACCTGCACGGCGGCCCGCTCGGCGCCGAGCTGCTCTGCCTGACCGTCACCCCGGCCGCCGTGAGCGGCCGGCTCCCCTCCCGCAAGCCCGACCTGCTGGTCCGCGGGGGCTGATGGCGGCCGCATCCCGGGGCCACGGCAGGGCCGGAACGGGACACCGCGCCCTGCCGCCCGGGACAGCGGGCGGGACACCGTCGAAGCAGAGAGAACGAGCAAGGAGCATCGGACATGACCAGCACCGCGATCACCGCCCTCCACCGGGGCCGCGCCGTCGACCCCGGCCGGGTGCTCACCGGACCGCTGCGCGGCGTCGGGCTCTCCTGGCTCGACCCGGGCGAGGGCGTCCACCTGACCTCGGACGGGGTCGAGCACACCGTCTACGTCACCGCCGGCGACGGCGAGGCGGCCACCGGGGAGACCGAGGTGCCGCTCGCCGAGGGCACCGCCGTCACGCTGCCGCTGGGCGGCGAACTCACCCTCACCGCCGGCGGTTCGGGCCTGGAGTACTTCCACGCCGTCCTCGCCGTCCCCGCTCTCCCGGGAGATGACCCCCGATGATCGTCACCACCGCCTCCGCCTCCGCGATGACCGTGGTCGGCCCCGGCAGCGAACGCGTCCGGGTCTCCTGCCTGGCCCGCCGCGACCTGGTCCGGGCCGACTGCGAGTCCTTCGAGCACCTGCGGCTCAGCCCCGGCGCCACCCACCTGCGGCCCGGCCGCCGGGAGACCGAGTCCGCCTGGTTCGTCCTGCGCGGCCCGGTGCTGGCCGACCAGCACCCCGGCGAGGCCCACCACCTGGCCGACACCGGCGACCTCCTGCTGGTCCCGGCCGGCCAGGAACTGGTCCTGCGGGCCGGCCCGCTCGGCGCCGAGCTGCTCTGCCTGACGCTGGGCGCGGCCCGGCGGCCCCGGCGCCGCCCGCGGCTGCGCAAGGCCGTCCGGCCGTGACCGGCATCCCCGGTGCCCGCGCCGTCCACCACGTCGCGTACACCGTCCCCGACCTGGAGGAGGCCGTGGCCTTCTTCACCGGGCTGCTCGGCGCCGAGCTGGTCTACCGCACCGGCCCCGTCCAGGACCCGGACGGGGACTGGATGGAGCGTCAACTCGGCGTCCACCCGCGGGCGGTGGCCCACATCGCGATGCTGCGCCTAGGCCCGGTGGGCAACCTCGAACTCTTCCAGTACGAGGCACCGGGCCAGCGCCGCGAGCTCCCGCGCAACAGCGACTGGGGCGGCCACCACCTGGCCATCGCGGTGGCCGACGTGGACGCCGCCGCCGAGTACCTGCGCGCCAACGGCGTCGAGGTGCTCGGCGAGCCGGAGACGGTGGCCGACGGCGGCCCGATCGACGGCGACCGCTGGGTCTACTTCCGCGCCCCCTGGGGCCTCCAGCTCGAACTGATCGACCTGCCGCCCGGCCTGCCGTACGAGCGGCGGACCTCCGCCCGGCTCTACCGCCCCGACACGGACTGGAGTTGACCGATGATCAGCGCCACCGCCGCGGTGGTCCGCGGCCCCGGGGAGCCCTTCCGGCTCGAACCCGTGCTGCTGGAGGAACCGAGGCCGGACGAGGTGCTGGTCGAGGTCGCCGCCGCCGGGATCTGCCACACCGACCTGAGCGTCCGCGCCGGGCACACCCCCGGCCCGCTGCCGGCCGTGCTCGGCCACGAGGGGGTCGGCACCGTGCGGCGGACCGGCCGCGCGGTGACCGGGCTGCGGCCCGGCCAGCAGGTGGTGCTGACCTTCGCCTCCTGCGGGCTCTGCCCCGACTGCCGCACCGCGCGGCCGATCCGCTGCGAGCACTGGCCCCGGCTCAACCTGTTCGGCGGCGCCCGGGCGGACGGCAGCCCCACCCTGCGGGCGGCCGACGGCTCGCCGCTGCACGGGCACTTCTTCGGCCAGTCCTCCTTCGCGACCCACGCGCTGGTGACGGAGCGGAACGCGATCCCGGTGCCCGCCGGCATCCCGCCCCGACTGCTGGCGCCGTTCGGCTGCGGGGTGCAGACCGGGGCCGGCGCGGTCTTCAACGTGCTGCGCCCGGAGGTCGGTTCGACCCTGGTGGTGTTCGGCGCCGGCGCGGTCGGCCTGGCCGCCGTGCTGGCGGCCCGCCTCACCCCGCTCACCGGGCTGGTCGCGGTCGACGTCCGGCCGGACCGGCTGGAGCTGGCCCGCGAGCTGGGCGCCACGGCGGTGGTGGACGCCACGGCCGAGGACCCGGTCGAGGCCGTCCGGCGGGTGACCGGCGGCCGGGGCGCGGAGTACACCCTGGAGACCAGCGGCCGGCTGGCCGCGCTCGGCCAGGCCGTCGGGGCACTGGCGGTCGGCGGCACCTGCGCCGTGGTCGGCGCCCCGCCCCGGGGCAGCGAGCTCGCGCTGGACGTGCCGGGCCTGCTGGACCGCACGCCGCGGATCGTCGGCGTCAACCAGGGCGCGAGCCTGCCCGGGCGATTCCTGCCCGCGCTGGTGGAGCTGCACCGCACCGGCCGGCTGCCGCTGGACCGGCTGGTGCGGACCTACCCGTTCGCCGAGATCGAGCGCGCGGCGGCCGCCGCGGAGGCCGGCGAGGTGGTCAAGCCGGTGCTGGTGATGGCCTGACGCGCCGTCAACCCCGGCCCGCCCGCCCGCATGTCACGCTAAGTCATACATTCACCACTGGTAGTGTCGGCCGGGTGGATGAGCAGCAGAGAGATGCCGGTGCCGTGCGTGTACTGATCGTCGATGACCACCCCCTCTTCCGGGAGGGGCTGAAGGCCGCGCTGCAGAGCGCCGAGGGCATCGAGGTGGTGGGCGAGGCCGAGACGGTGGCCGCCGTCCCCGGGGCGGTCGCCGACTGCCTGCCCGACGTGGTGGTGCTCGACCTCTCGCTGCCGGACGGCTCCGGCCTGGAGGCGGCCCGGCTGCTGGCCGCGCAGACCCCGACCGCGCCCGTGCTGATGCTGACCATGGCCGACGACGACGGCAGCCTGCTGGCCGCCCTCCAGGCCGGGGCCCGCGGCTACCTGGTCAAGGGCGCCGGGCGCGACGAGGTGCTGCACGCGGTGCGCACCGTCGCGGCCGGCGGGGCGGTCTTCGGCTCCGACATCGCCGCCCGGATCACCGCCCTGCTGGCCGGCACCAAGCTGCGCGAGGCCGGGCAGCTCTTCCCGACCCTGACCGCCCGCGAGGCCGAGGTGCTCAACCTGGTCGCCAAGGGCCTGGACAACCGCCGGATCGCCCGCGAGCTGGTGGTGGCCGAGAAGACCGTTCGCAACCACGTCACCCACATCTTCGAGAAGCTCCACGTGGCCACCCGGGCCGAGGCGGTGGCCCGGGCCCGCGACATGGGGCTCGGAGACGACTGAGACCGGCCGGTACGGAGCGCCCCGCAGGGGCGCGGGGAACTGCGCGCCGGGGAACGGCACCACGTGCAACTGGCTCACATGCCCCGATCCAGCAGTGGTCCGCCTTCCGTACTCGCGCAGTTCCCCGCGCCCCTGCGGGGCCAGGTCGGGACCAGCGGCCCGTGCGTCCGGGACACCGGCCGGGGGAGCATGGGCAACCCCAAGGGGCCACGGGTGAGGAGCACAGCCGATGAGCCAACCTCAGAGCACCAGCACCGCCCGGGCCCTCGCGGTGTCCGGGCTCGCCCTTCTGGCGGCCCTGCTCTGGGCGGCCCTGGCGATCGCCAACCCCGGTCGCGGGTTCGAGCAGGAGTACTTCTACGACGGCGGCTGGGTGGCCTTCGGGCTCACCCTCGCGCTCTGCGGCGTGGTGCTGGTGCTCAACCGCAACGCCGTCGGCCTCGGCGTCCTGCTGCTGCTCTCGGGCCTGCTGATCCCGGTCGGGACGGCCGCCGAGCTGGTGGCCGGGCTGACCGGGGCCGGTCCGGGCGCGGTCTGGGCGTCGACCTCGGTGGCCTTCGCCTCGCAGGTCTGCTTCATGGCGCTGCTGATCGCGCTGCCGCTCTGGCTGCCGGGCATGCGCCTGCCCGCCGGGGCGAGGTGGGCGCTGCCCGGCGTGCTGCTGCTGGCCCTGCCGCTCGGGATGGTCAACGTCTGCCTGCACAACCCGATCTACGGCCGGACCAACCCCTACGCCGAGAGCCCCTTCTACGCCTGGCTCGACTCGTGGTTCAGCCTGTCGGTCTCGTACCACGTGCTGCTGGCCGCCACCTGCCTGACGCTGCTCGTCGCGGGCGTCCGCTGGTACCGCTCGCCCGGGCCGTACCCCTTCCAGCGCGAGCTGGTCGGCGCCTACCTGCTCTGGAACGTGCTGGTCACCGTCCCGTACTACGTCGGCTTCGACACCGAGTGGCTCCCGTACGTGACCTTCCTGGCCGGGGTGGTGGCCTGGGCCCTGGTGCCGGCCGCCGCCTTCCGGCGGGACCACTCGCTCGCCCTGGACCGGGCCACCCGCCGCTACCTGGTCGGGTACGCCTTCGGCACGCTGCTCTTCGTGCTGGTCTCGGCCGCCGCCGTGCTGGCCCAGCTCCTGCTGCCCGGCGGCTCGGCCGGGGCCCGCTGGGCGCTGCTGCTCAGCGTCGGCGCGCTCGGTGCGCTGCTGCAGCCGGCGGCCCACTCGATGACCCGGCTGGTCGACCGCTACTACTACGGGGAGCGGGCCCAGCCCTACCAGTTGGCGCGCGGACTGGCCGAGCGGATGAGCCACACCGTCAGCCCCGCCGAGGCCCCGCCGCTGCTCTGCCGGACGGTGGTGGAGGCGCTCGGCCTGCCCGGGGCCCTGCTCCAGGTGGAGACCAGGGCCGGGGCCCGGGAGCTGGCCCGGCTGGGGGAGCCCGGCCCGGCCGCCGAGAGCTTCCCGCTGAGCTACGAGGGCGCGGTGATCGGGCAGTTGACGGTCTCTCCGCGCTCGGGCCAGCGCGAACTGGACCGCCAGGACCGCGAGGTGCTCCGGCTGCTGGCCGACCAGGCCTCGCCGGCCATCGCCGCGATCGGCCTGTACGAGGACCTCCAGGACAGCCGCAAGCGGATCGTGCTGGCCCGGGAGGAGGAGCGGCGGCGGCTGCGGCACGACCTGCACGACGGGCTCGGCCCCGCGCTCTCCGGGCTGCGGCTGCAGGTGGACGCGGCGCAGACCGGCCTGCCGCCCGGCTCCGCCGCGGCCGGGTCGCTCACCGCGGCCTCGACCGGGATCGGCTGCGCCATCACCGAACTGCGCCGGATCACCGACGGGTTGGCCCCCGCCGCACTGGACGGCGAGGGCCTGTCCGGGGCGCTGCGCGGGCTGGCCGACGGGCTGGGCCACCGCTCGCTGCGGGTCACCCTGGACCTGGACCCGGACCCGCTGCCGCCGCTGCCGGCCGCGGTGGAGGTGGCGGTCTACCGGATCAGCGGCGAGGCGCTGAACAACGTGGTGCGCCACTCCGGGGCCACCTCCGTCCGGCTCAGCCTGCGGGTCGGGCCGGAGGAGGTCACCGTCGAGGCGGCGGACGACGGCGCGGGCTTCCCGGCCCACCACTCGATCGCCGGGGTCGGCCTGCGGTCGATGGCCGAGCGGGCCGAGGAACTGGGCGGCACCTTCACCGCCGTGAACGACTCCGGCGGGGCCCGGGTCCGCGCGGTCTTCCCGCGCGCCCACGGCTGAGTGGTCGGGACCGGGCGGGGACCAGGAGCTCATGCGGCCGGGACTGGTCCGGACGGAGAGTGGAACGGAACCCGCTCCCCGGCGGGCCGCTACACCGGAGGCGATCCCATGACCATCGTGAAAGCCCGGCCGATACCCGGACCGCGCCCCGCACCCGGCACGTACGAGCCGCTGCGGATCACGTGCCGGCCGGGCATCCCGCGCCGCCCGCACAAGCCCAAGCCCGAAGGGGAGCCCAAGCCGGACGACGAGCCCAAGCCGGACGAGGAACCGGAAGGGCGCTGAGCAGGGCCCCGAGACCCACTGAGATCCGTACCACGCGGCCCGGCCGGGGCGATCCCCGGCCGGGCCCCGACATGCGCTCAGGGCGCGCGCAGCACCAGCTCCGCGAAGCGGTCGGGCCGGGAGAGGTTGAGGAAGTGGTCGGCCCCCGCCACCGTGACCAGCTCCGCGCCGGGGACGCCCGCGGCGATCCGGGCGGCGCAGCGGTGGGTGTACGGGAGGTCGTGCTCGCCGACCGCGACCAGGGTCGGGGCGGTGACCGCCGCCAGGTGGGCGATGCCGGGGCGGGCCGGCTCCAGCGGTTCGGCGGGGGTGCCGAGCAGGAAGTCGGGGGAGTCGGCGTAGAGCCGGGCCAGCCGCAGCCGCCGGGCGGGGGTGGCCCGCGGTGCCCAGACGTCGAGGTCGGCCAGGGCGGCGGCCTCCCGGTCGCCCCGCTCCACCGCCTCGGTACGCGGCACCAGGGCGGCCAGCAGCGCGTCCAGGTCGGCCCGTTCGGCCGGGGTGGGGTCGGGCAGGTGCAGCGCGGTGCCGACCAGCACCAGGCGCTCGACCCGCTCGGGGTGGGCGACGGCGAAGTCCAGTGCCTTGCGGCCGCCGTCGGAGGAGCCGGCCAGGGTGGCCCGCTCGATCCCGTGGGCGTCGAGGACGGCCAGCAGGTCGGCGGTGAAGGACCAGGGCACGGTGGCCCGGGCGGAGCGGCGGCCGACGGAGCGGTCGTCGTACCTGGTCACCCGGCGGTGCGGGGTGAGTGCGGGGAGGTCGTCCTCCCACATCCGCAGGTCCACCGAGCCGGCGTTGAGCAGCACCAGGTCCGGCCCCCGGCCGGCCGTGGTGCTGAACAGCTCGCCGTCGGGGACCGGGACCACCAGGTCCTGAGGGATCGTCAAGGGGGGCTCCGTCCGGGCCGGTCGGCGATGGGCCGGACCAGCTGAGCAGAGCCCCGGGGGCGGATGCCAGTGAATTGGGTGGTGCGGGTCAGTGGTGGTGGCCGTCCATCGGGCCCATGCTCGGGTCGAGGGCCATCACGGCCATCGGGGAGACGGTGAACGGCCGCATCATGCCGTCGTCCTCGTGGTCGAGGATGTGGCAGTGGTACATGAACTTGCCGGTGGCGCCGGTGAACTGCCCAGCCACCCGGACGAGTTCGCCGGGGGCGACGGTGACGGTGTCCTTCCAGCCCTGTTCGGCGGCCGCGATCACCGAGGGCGTGCCCCAGGTGACCGGCTTGCCGACCGGGGTGCCGCCGGCCACCCGGTCCATGGTGGTGGTGTCGCAGGCGGCCCGGGTGAGGATCTGGAACTGGATCAGGTGGATGTGCACCGGGTGCAGGGCCAGCGGTGCCAGGTTGACGATGGTCCACTGCTCCCAGGCGTCCTCCATGATCCGCCAGTTCAGCCGGTCGTTGAACTCCCGGGAGATCCGCCGGTAGGTCCGCTCGGGCTGCCCCTCCTGCCGCAGCTGGACCAGGCCGTCCTCGACGGTGCCGGGCGGCGGCACCTCGGCGGCGGGCACCTCCGCCATCTCCCAGAACTCGAACATGTTCTGCGGGGTCTGGTGGATCATCAGCATCCGGTGCCCGTGGTCGTGCGGGATGTCGTCGTGGCTGAGCCGCCGGAAGCTCGGCGAGAGCACCGCGGGCAGCGCGAACGGCTCCTCGCAGCCGTCCGGTTCGGCGACCCGGAACTCCATCACCTCCGGGTCCGGCAGCCGGTTCGCCGGGTCGGGCACGCCGACCGGGTCGTCCTCGCCGATCCCCGCCCCCTCGGCGGGGGCCGGGGCGGAGTTGACCAGCCGCAGGGTGCGGCCGGCCAGGGCGGTGAAGTCGACCAGCAGGTCGGCCCGTTCGGCCGGGGCCAGGCTGAGGCCGGTGCCGCCGACCGGGACGGGGGTGCCGAACAGGCCCGCGTCGCTGCCGATCTGCCAGACCACGCCCGGCACCCGCTGGTTGTCCAGGTCCACCAGGTGCAGCCGGTAGGGGCGGGAGTTGGCCGCGTTCAGCACCCGGAAGCGGTACCAGCGCGGCCGCACCTCGTGGTGCGGCCAGACCACGCCGTTGACCAGGGTCCAGCGCCCGCAGTAGGGCAGCGGGCCGACGGTCTTGTGCAGCAGCTGCCCGGTCAGCGAGCCGTCCGGGGCGGTGGCGAAGTTGCGGTCGCAGAGCACCAGCGGGACCTCGAACTCGCCGCAGGGGAGGTTCAGCCGCTCCTCCTCCTCGTCCCGCACCAGGTACATCCCGGCCAGGCCGGCCAGCACGTTCAGCCTGGTCACGCCCATCGCGTGGTCGTGGTACCAGAGCGTCATCGAGGCCTGGTCGTTCGGGTACTCCGAGAGCTGGGAGCGGCCGGTGTGCACCGCGTTGTCGGTCCAGCCGTCGTGGCCGCCGTCGGTGACGGCGCCGTGCAGGTGGACCACCAGCCAGGGCGGCAGCTTCGGGCCGTCGGGGTTGAGCAGTGCCGGGTCGATGCCCGGCTCGTTCTCGGCCGGGGGCATGGTGATGTCCGGGACGTGGCCGACCTGGGCCGGGTACGGGGTGGTGACCCGGTTCTGCCAGTCCACCCGGAGCCGCTCGCCGCGCCGGACCTCGATGGTCGGGCCGGGGAAGGTGCCCTCGTAGGTCCAGAGCGGGGTGGGCGGCAGCTCGGAGTGCAGCCGCACCTCGGCCGGGACCTGGCGGACGGTCAGTTCCGCGTCGGGGCCCGGGCGGAGCACCTCGGGGATGCGCAGCGGGTCCAGGAACTTCGTCAGGTCGGTGGTCGGGGGAGGGGTGGTCTCGGGCACGGGTGGCCTCCGCGTCGGTCGGTGTACGACCAGACTGGCGCACCGGTGGTCCCGGTCGCATGAGGCAGCGGTCCCGGTCCGTCCCGTGTCACCCGTGTTGCCGGGCCGTGTCATCTCGGGCTGCTCCGTGGGCGGACGGCCCTTGCACCGTCAGGAAGCCTGCCGGGAGGGGCGGTTGAACCCCTTGACGCGCTCTTGCCCTTCACCCAATCATCATGGGCACGTCATCGCATTCCCGTCGGCCGGACACCCGTCCCGGTGGGCCCCGTACGTTCCGTTCTGCCCCACCAGAATCTGGAGCTCCCCTTGTCTCAGCATGCCGAGCAGCGTGCCCCGCGGCGATCCCGCCCGCACCGCTCCGCCCTGGCGACCGCCGCCGCCGTCACCCTGGCCGCCGGCCTCCTGGTGCCCGCCACGCTCGCCCAGGCCGCCCCGGCCCAGGCCCCGGCGGCTCCGGCCGCCCTGGCCGCCGCGCCGGACATCCCGGTGGCCAACGTGAAGGCGCACCTGACCCAGCTCCAGTCCATCGCCACCGCCAACGGCGGCAACCGTGCCCACGGCCGGGCGGGCTACAAGGCCTCGATCGACTACGTGAAGGCCAAGCTGGACGCGGCGGGCTACACCACCACGCTGCAGACCTTCACCAGCAGCGGCGCGACCGGCTACAACCTGATCGCGGACTGGCCGGGCGGGGACCCCAACCACGTCCTGATGGCCGGCTCGCACCTGGACTCGGTCACCTCGGGCCCGGGCATCAACGACAACGGCTCCGGCTCGGCCGGCGTGCTGGAGACCGCGCTGGCGGTCTCCCGGGCCGGGCTGCAGCCCACCAAGCACCTGCGCTTCGGCTGGTGGGGCGCGGAGGAGCTGGGCCTGATCGGCTCCAAGTACTACGTCAACAACCTGCCCACCACCGAGCGTTCGAAGATCGACGGCTACCTGAACTTCGACATGATCGGCTCGCCCAACCCGGGCTACTTCGTCTACGACGACGACCCCACCCTGGAGGGCGTCTTCAAGACCTACTTCTCCGGGCTCGGCGTGCAGACCGAGATCGAGACCGAGGGCGACGGCCGCTCCGACCACGCCCCGTTCAAGAACGTCGGCATCAAGGTCGGCGGCCTGTTCAGCGGCGCCGACTACACCAAGACCTCCGCCCAGGCGGCCAAGTGGGGCGGCACGGCGGGCCAGGCCTTCGACCGCTGCTACCACTCCTCCTGCGACACCACCGCGAACATCAACGACACCGCGCTGGACCGCAACAGCGACGCCATCGCCTACGCGATCTGGACCCTGGGCACCGCCACCACGCCGCCCCCCGGCCCGGTCTTCGAGAACACCGCCGACGTGCAGATCCCGGACAACGGTGCCGCCGTGACCTCCTCGGTCACCGTCGCCAACGTGCCGGGCAACGCCCCGGCCACCCTCAAGGTCGGCGTGGACATCCGGCACACCTACCGCGGTGACCTGGTGCTCGACCTGGTCGCCCCGGACGGCACCGCCTACCGGCTGAAGAGCTCCAGCACCAGCGACTCGGCCGACAACGTGATCGCCGAGTACACCGTGAACGCCTCCAGCGAGGTCGCCAACGGCGTGTGGAAGCTCAAGGTCCAGGACGTGGCCGCGCAGGACACCGGCTACATCAACAGCTGGAAGCTGAGCTTCTGAGCGACGCGTCAGGAGCGTGCTCCTGAACTGCTCCCGAAGCAGTGACAGACAGGTGAGAGGTGCGGGCCCCGGGGCGTGAAAGCCGGGGCCCGCACCCGTTGTTGGAGCCGTTGCTACGGCTGCATCTCGTACGCGCCGGAGAGCGCCTCGACCCGGGCCCAGACCTTGGCGTCCCGCTCGGCGTCCGCCACCGGGCGGCGCACCTGGGTGAGCGCCCAGGCGGCCTGCTCCTCGCTGGTGGAGGTCTTGCCGTGCAGCTCGGTGGCGTGCGCGGAGAAGTCCCGGACCAGGAAGTCGAAGATCCCGTCCAGCACGTCCGCCTCGGTGCCGGTCAACTCGGCCTGCTCCAGCACCAGGTGACCGTAGACCACCAGGGCGAAGAGCTGGCCGATCTCCAGCAGGAAGTCCAGGTCCTGCGCCTGCTCGGCGGTCGGCGCGTGCTGCAGCAGCAGCGCGCACAGGCCGTCCGCCTGCTCGCGGAAGCGGGCCACGTTCGGCAGGTGGGCGTGCGCGTCGTAGGCGGTCCGCCAGTCGTGGAAGCGGATCGCGCCCAGGCCGCGGGCCGGGCCCTGACGGAACAGGAACTCGTCGTCGGCCGCGTCCAGCCGGCTCGGCACCGGGGCGTAGTCGGTGGGCGCGAACAGGTAGTTGGCCATGAACTTGAGGATCAGCGCCAGGTTGACGTGGACCGTGCCCTCCAGCTTCGGCAGGCCGCGGATGTCCTTGGCGGCCTTGTCGAAGTAGGTGTCCGCCTCGAAGCCCTTGGCCGCGATGACGTCCCACATCAGGTCGATGACCTTCTCGCCCTCGGTGGTGACCTTCATCTTGGTCATCGGGTTGAAGAGCAGGTAGCGGCGGTCCTCCGGCGAGGCGGTACGGAAGTAGTCCACCGCGCGGGCGCTGAACAGCTTCATCGCGTTGAGGCGCAGGAACGCGTCGGCCAACTCCCGGCGCACGTGCGGGAAGTCGGTGACCTTGCGGCCGTAGAGCACCCGGTTGTGGGCGTGCGTGACGGCCTCGTACATCGCGTGCTCGCAGATGCCGACCGAGGCGGTGCAGAGGTTGAACTTGCCGACGTTCACGGTGTTCAGCGCGGCGTCGAAGGCGGCCTTGCCGGTGTGCAGCACGTCCTCGGCCCGGACGGGGTAGTCCTCCAGGCGGAACTCGGAGACGTACATCTGCGCGTTCACCACGTTCTTGACGAGGTGGTAGGAGGGGTAGCGGCTGTCGACGGCGAAGAAGACGTAGCCCTCCGGGCCCTCGACGTCCGAGCGGCGACCGAAGACCGAGACCAGGCCGGCCACGTTGCCGTTGCCGATGTAGTACTTCGGACCGGTGGCGGAGAAGCCGCCCTCGCCGTCCGGGGTGAGGATCATGTCGGTGGAGTAGATGTCCGCGCCGTGGCTGCGCTCGGACAGCCCGAAGGCCATCACGTGACCCTCCGTCAGCAGCTTGGCGGCGCGGGCCCGGACGGCCTCGTTCTCGCTCTGCCAGACCGGCCCCAGGCCCAGGATGGTGACCTGCCAGGTGTACCAGTAGCCCAGGCCGTAGAAGCCCAGGATCTCGTTCAGCTCGGCGATCCGGGCGGTGTCCCAGCGCTTGTCGGCGTCCGCGCTGCTCGGCGTCAGGAACTCCGCGAACAGGCCCTCCTTGGCGGCGAACTCCAGGAAGTCCCCGTACCAGGCGCGGTCGATGTAGGTGTCGATCAGCGCCTTCTTGCCGCGCGACTCGAACCAGTCCACGGTGGCGCGCAGCAGACGGCGGGTGGTGTCGTCGAACTGCTTCGGGTCGTACGTGCTCGGGTTGAACAGCATGTGAAGTCCTGTGGGGTGAGGGTCAGTCGGCCAGTCGGTGCAGGGTGGCGAGGACGTCGTCCAGCCAGGCGAGGGTCATCCGCTCGTACTCGATCCCGCCGCGCAGCACCACGTGCTGGAGCTGCTGCTGCGGGCTCTCCTCCGCCTGATCGCCCGGGAAGTCGCGCTGCTCGCCGGTCAGGTAGCGCTCCAGCAGGGCGGCGTGGGCGGTGCGGTGCCGCTCCACCTCGGAGATCAGCGCCGCCGGGTCGTCGAAGGCGGCGGCCCGGATCTTCACCGCCAGTTCGTGCCGGACGGTCTCCGCCTCCACCGGCTCGCGCAGCCAGTCCCCGAGGACCGACCGCCCGTCGGCGGCGACGGCGTAGACCTTCTTGTCCGGCCGGCCGTCCTGCGGCACCTCCTGGGCGGTGATCCAGCCGTCGGCCTCCATCCGGCGCAGCACCCGGTAGATCTGCTGGTGCGTCGCGGTCCAGAACCGCCCGATCGAACGGTCGAACCGGCGGGCCAGCTCGTACCCGGAGCCGGGCTGCTCCAGCAGAGAGACGAGGATCGCGTGCTCCAGTGCCATGACGGCATCCTGCTATGCAACGAGTTGCATAGGCAACGCCGCCGCGCCGTGGTGAGACGCGGATCACGCCGACGGCGGGGCGGGGAACCGGGACCCGGTTCCCCGCCCCGCCGTCGGGGGGCTCAGTGCTCGCAGAGGGAGAACTCGCGCTCGTAGAGCTGCTCGTTGTGCTCGTCCACGAAGAACTTCCGCTCCTTCATGAGCTCCTCGCGGTACGCCTCGGCCTGCTCCAGGGTCATGGTCGTGGTGGCGGACCAGGGCTGCTGCGGCGGTACGTCCGAGGTCGAGACGATCCGCTGCGACGGGTCGACGAGGAAGAACGCGAGGATCTTGCGGTGGCCCGGGCGGGTCGGGTCCGCGAGGCGGAAGGCGTCCACGCGGTGCTGGAGGACGTTCGGGAAGGCCAGGCAGCGGCCCTCCGGGGTGGGGACCGCGCCCAGCGGCTGGTTCAGGGCGTCCTCGTCCTGGAGGCCGTAGACCTCGCGCACCCCGGCGTCGTCGTTCTGCTCGTAGTACGGATCGTCGAGGGCGGCGCGGAAGCCCAGCCGGCTCTCGGTGACGTTCTCGCTGTCCCAGTAGTAGATGCCGGTCGAGACGATCCGCTCGTTCAGCATGCCCTCGACGTGCCAGGAGCCGCCGGCGTACTCGGGCTGCTCCGGGGTCAGGTGGACGGTGGCCAGCTTGACGATGACCTGGAGGCCGCGGCCCCGCAGGTCGACGCGGGCGGAGGCGTCCGGCAGGGCGGGCGGGTTGAACTCCGGGGCGTCCGGGACGACCGGGCGGCGGTTCTCGGACCACTCGTCGTACGCCTCGCTCCAGGCGGAGCGGGCCTTCGCGTAGGTGTCGTCGTCGGGGTAGGACGACCTGTGCGGGTACTCCGGCTCGGAGTCGTACCAGCCGTAGGGGTCGGCCTCGATCCGCAGCGGCCGCGGGTGCCGCAGATCGGTGAGCACGTTCTCGAACAGCGGGAGCAGGCGCGCGAAGAGGTCCGGCAGGACGGACTCCAGCGCGCGGTGCTCCTCGGGGTGGACGTTGTTGACGTACGAGCGGAAGGCGACGGCTCCGTCCTCGCCGACCTCGACGTCCGTGGGCAGCCACTGGAACCGCTCCGAGAACTCGTACTTCGCGTACTGCTTCGCCGGGTTCTGCCACGCCTGCTCGGGACCTCCGCTCACCTCCCGCACCAGACAGAACAGGGAGGGGTGGACGAGGTCCAGCACCTGGCCGCCGGACCCGGGGTGCCAGTCGCGCTCCGCTTCGGGGACCTCCTCCAGGACCCGGACCGCGTCGCGCAGCCGGGTCCTGAGCCGCTCGTCGACGAGGGTGTCCGACTGCCAGACGCCGTCGACCGCAGAGACTTCGATGCCGGTGCGCGCGTCCCGCAGGGCGGCGTAGTGCTCCAACTCGGCCAGGACGTAGCGCACCTGAGCCTCGGTCATGCCCTGCGCCACCGCCTCCCGCGTCCACCGGGCGGCGATGTCGGCGTCGTTCCTCTTGTCGAACCACGCGGGCTTGGCGCGCAACTGCGCACTGCACTGCATCATCTGCAGCTCCCGCAGTGTCCGGGGCGTCGCGAACGCCGAGGAAGGGGTGCTCTGGAAGGGAAGCGGGAAGGCGGACAGGCCGGTCACTGCTGATGGGTCCTCACGGTCGGTGTGCGGTGCCGGGAAGAATAGTCCGCAGCGCGGACACCCCTCCCGGCACCGGGCCGTACCGAGGGCCCGTCAGGACCGGGCGCTGCGGCGGCGGGTGGCGATGAGCGCGCCCGCGCCGAGGGCGACCGACGCGGCGCCGACGGCGCCGAGCTGCCCGAGCGGGGCGTCGGTGCCGGTGTAGGCGAGCCTGCCGCCGCCGACGGGCCGGCCGTCCGTCACGGCGACCGGGGTGGTGGCGGGCGTCGTGGTCGACGGGTGGGTCGTGTCGGAGGCGGGGGTCACGGTGGTGGTCTTCCCGGCCTCGGCGGCGGCCTTGGCGTCGGCCTCGTCCTTGGCGCGGGCCACGTACTGACCCTCCTTAAGGAAGGCCCGGACGTCCTCAATGGTGCCGTGGAGCGCGGTGGTGGCGGCCTTCTTGACCTCAGGCCCGCCCGCATCGCCGATCCGGGTGGCCAGCACCAGGTCATCGGTGTCGCGCAGGACCGGCAGATCCTTCGCCAGGAAGCGCTCCACGTCCTCGGCGGTCCCGGCGAGGGCCTTCGCCGCGCCCTCCCGGACGCGCGGGCCGGTCGAGGCGTCCTCCAGGAGACGGCGGAGCTCGGCGCGGCCCTCGTCCTCGGCCCGGGCGACGTACTGACCGGTCTTCAGGAACTCACGGACGTCCTCGACGGTGCCGCTCATCGCCTTGTTCGCGGCAGCCTGCACCGCCGGGCCGCCGAGGGACATGATCTGGGTGAGCCGGACCCGGTCGTCGTGTTCGGCGGCCCCGGCCAGCCCCCCGTTGAGGGCCTTCTCGACGTCGGCGCCGGTACCGGCGAGGGCCTTCTGGGCACCCTCGCGCACGCCGGGGCCGGTGTTCGGGTCGTCGACGATCTTCTGCAGCTTGGCGCGGTTCTCGTCCTCCGCGCGCGCCACGTACTGCCCGGTCTTCAGGAAAGCGCGGTACACCTCGATGTCGTCCGAATCGAACGCGGCGCGGGCGGCCTCGTAGAGCACCGGGCCCGCACCGTTGACGGTCTGGACGATCGCCACGCGGGCGTCGGAGGCGCGGATGTGCTCCATGTCCTCGGCGACGAACTTCGCCCGGTCCTCCGGGGTCCCGGCGAGTGCCGCGGCGGCGTGCTCGCGCAGGTAGCGGCTCGGCGCGACGATCAGGTAGTCGTTCGGCCAGACGAGCAGCGCCTTGATGGTGGCGGTGTTCTGCCCGTCCAGCTCGGTGCCGGCCGCGTCGACCTTCTCCAGCCCCGCCGGGGCGGTCTCGGCGAACGCCGGGGTGGCAGCGGTGGCGAGCGGTGCGGCGGCGGTGGCCACCAGGACGGCGGTGGCGAGCGAACGACGGATGTTCAACGGTCCCCCGAGGGTCTGTGCACGTACGGGCCCGGCCGCACGGTTCCAGCGGCGGGCCAGGCGATCGTACAGGGGCGAACCACCAGCAGAATGGGCGGGTGACCAGTGACGATGAGCTGCTGCGGTGGCGGATGCACAGTCAGTTCCGCGACGGGGGGACGGTGGCCGCCGTCGCCGGCCGCGCGCCGGGGATCCAGGCGCAGGACGCGGCCGCCGCCCGGCTCGGGCTGCGGGCGCGGGGGCTGACCGAGGCGGCGGCGGTGGAGCGGGCGTACGCGGACGGCGAGGTGGTGGCGAGCTGGCTGATGCGGGGGACGCTGCACCTGGTGCCGAGGGAGCAACTGCCGTCCCTGCTGGCGCTGTTCGGGGAGCGGAACATCGCCGCCGGGGCCCGGCGCCGCCGGGAGCTGGGGCTCACGGAGGAGGTGCTGGCCCGGGCGGAGCGGGCCCTGCCGGAGGTGCTGACGGAGCCGCTGGGCCGGGCCGAGCTGGTCGCCCGGCTGAACGGGCGGGGCGTCGGGGTGGAGCCCACCGGCCAGGCGCCCGCGCACCTGACGGCGTACCTGGCCGGGCGGGGCCTGCTCTGCCGGGGCGCCGAGGTGGCCCCGCGCGAGCCGGGGTACGTCCCGCTGACGGTGGAGGCGGTCGATCCGGAGGAGGCGGCCGCCGGGCTGGCGGCGCGGTACGTGGCGGCCTTCGGGCCGGTCTCGGTGGCGGACTTCGCGGCCTGGTCGGGCCTGCCGCAGGCGCTCGGGAAGCGGGCCTTCGCGGGGCTGCCGGAGGTCGCGGACGGGCTCCACGCGACGGGGGAGGCGCCGGGCCCGGGCGGGCCGGTGGTGCGGCTGCTCGGGGCGTACGACAACTACCTGCTCGGCTACCGGGACCGCTCGCTGATGCTGGATCAGCGCTTCGCGAAGCGGGTGAACGCGGGCGGCGGGGTGGTGCGGCCGACCCTGGTGGTGGACGGGCGGGTGCGGGGGACCTGGGCGCGGGGGAAGGACGGGCGGCCGGTGGTGGAGCCCTTCGAGCCGCTGCCGGAGGAGCTCTGGGCGGCCGAGGCCGGGGCGGTCGCGGAGTTCCTCGGATGAATTTCGGACAAAACTGTTAATTCCGGCACAGAATGGGTAGTGAGCAGGCGCCTGTCAAGTCGCGAGCTAAGGAGGTGGTCCTGGTGTCGACCCAGCTTCCGATGAGCATGGAGCACCATCCGGACATCTTGGAGATTCGTGACCATTACGAGCGGATCGTCTCCACACCCCGTGCCCAGGCCGTCGAGGCCCTGGCCGTGGCGGCGGGTCTGTTCCTCGCGATCTCCCCGTGGGTGGTCGGGTTCTCCGGCTTCTCCGGCCTGACGGTCAGCAACCTGGTCCTCGGGCTGGCGTTCGCCGCGCTGATGGCGGGCTACGGCTCCGGGTACGAGCGCACCCACGCCCGGGCCTGGGCCGCGACCATGATCGGTGCCTGGACGGTCATCGCCCCGTGGGCGGCGGCCGGCACCGACGCCGTCCGGCGCACCGTCCTGACCAACGTCATCACCGGCGGCCTGATGGTCTGCCTGGGCATGGCGGCGGTCTCCATGGCGGCGGGGCTGATGAGCCGTAGGGGGATGGCGAGCGGAGGCTGACGAGCCGTATCTGCACCGGGGCACGGCCGCTCACGGCCGTGCCCCGGATGCTGCGTCCAAGGGCTCAGGGGTGGGTCATCCGCAGGACGTCCAGGGCCTCGTCGAGCTGGGCCTCGGTGAGCTTCCCGGTCTCCAGGTAGCCGCGCTCCAGGACCACCTGACGGATCGTCTTGCGCTCGGCGACCGCCTGCTTGGCGACCTTGGCGGCCTCCTCGTAGCCGATGTAGCGGTTGAGCGGGGTGACCACGGAGGGGGAGGACTCGGCGTACTCGCGGGCCCGCTCCGCGTTGGCCGTGACGCCGTCCACCGTCCGGTCGGCCAGCAGGCGGGCGCTGTTGGCGAGCAGGCGGACCGACTCCAGCACGTTCCGGGCGATCACCGGGAGCATCACGTTCAGCTCGAAGTTCCCGCTCGCGCCGGCCACCGTGACCGTGGTGTCGTTGCCGATCACCTGGGCGGCCACCATCAGCACCACCTCGGGCAGCACCGGGTTCACCTTGCCCGGCATGATCGAGGAACCGGGCTGGAGGTCGGGCAGGTTGAGCTCGCCGAGGCCGGTGCGCGGGCCGGAGCCCATCCAGCGCAGATCGTTGGCGATCTTGGTGAAGCCGACCGCGACGGTGCGCAGCTGGCCGCTCAGCTCGACCAGCCCGTCCCGGGCGCCCTGGGCCTCGAAGTGGTCGCGGGCCTCGGTCAGCGGCAGCCCGGTGGCCCGGGCCACCTCGGCGATCACGGCGGCGGAGAAGCCCGGCGGGGTGTTGATGCCGGTGCCCACCGCGGTGCCGCCGAGCGGGAGTTCGGCCACCCGGGGCAGGGTGGCGCGCAGGCGCTCGACCCCGTACCGGACCTGGGCCGCGTAGCCGCCGAACTCCTGGCCGAGGGTGACGGGCGTGGCGTCCATCAGGTGGGTGCGGCCGGACTTCACCACCTCGGCGAAGGACTTCGCCTTGCGCTCCAGGGACTCCGCCAGGTGCTCCAGCGCCGGGATCAGCTCGCCGGTGACGGCGGCGGTGGCGGCGATGTGGATGGAGGAGGGGAAGACGTCGTTGGACGACTGGCTGGCGTTGACGTGGTCGTTGGGGTGGACCGGGCGGCCCAGGCGCTCGGTGGCCAGGGTGGCGATCACCTCGTTGGTGTTCATGTTGGACGAGGTGCCCGAGCCGGTCTGGAAGACGTCCACCGGGAAGTGCTCGTCCCACCTGCCCCCGGCCACCTCCTCGGCCGCCGCGGCGACGGCCGCCGCCGTCTCGGGCTCCAGCACCCCCAGCTCGCCGTTGACCTTGGCCGCGGCGGCCTTGATCCGGGCCAGCGCGGCGATGTGCGCCCGCTCCAGCCGCTGCCCCGACACCGGGAAGTTCTCCACCGCACGCTGGGTCTGCGCCTGCCACTTGGCGGACGCGGGCACCCGCACCTCGCCCATCGAGTCGTGCTCGATCCGGTACTCCTGCATGGCCTCATGCACCTCCTGTACCTGCCAGCTCTCCGGGAGCCCCGGGTATTTCCTACTGTCCCAGGAGGGTGGCGAAGTCGTAGCCCACGTCGGCGAGGGTGAGCACGCTGCCGAGGTCGCTGATCGCGCCGACCGGGATGCTGTGGCCGTCGGCGGACGGGACGGCCGAGGCGGGCGCGGCGATGGCGAGCAGGGTGGCGAGGGCGGTGATCAGCCGGGTCACGGTACGCATGCCAGGGACAACCGGCCGGACCGCGGCCCGGTCACGGGTTGTGTCAAAGATTCTTGACGTGGTGTCAGGTCTGCTTTACCTTCCATCGTGTCAGCTTTTCTTGACACCGGGGGTGGTGGGGATGGCACTGGAGGAGCGGCGGGCCTGGATCGCGGGGGTGGTCGCCGTACTGGGGTACGCGGGCTACCTGCTGGCGGTGCTGCTGCCCGAGAGCGGTCGGCCGATCGCCGAACGGCCGTATGCGGCAGCACTGTTGTGGAGCATCGGGGCGGCGGTGGTGGTCTCGGTCGCGCTGAGCGCCGCGGCCGCGCTGGTCCGCCCCGAGGAGGGTGCGGTCAAGGACCTGAGGGACCGGCAGATCAACCGCTTCGGTGAGCACGTCGGGCAGTCCTTCGTGGTGATCGGCGCGCTGGCGGCACTGCTGCTGGCCCTGGCCGAGGCGGCGCCGTTCTGGATCGCCAACGTGGTGTACCTGGCCTTCGTGCTCTCCGCGGTGCTGGGCGCGATGGCGAAGATCGGTGCCTACCGCCAGGGGCTGCCCCAGTGGTGAAGCCCACCCGGGTGGTGAACGCCATCCGCAGCCTGCGCTTCGCCCACGGCGAGATGACCCAGGCCGAGCTGGCCCGCCGGATCGGCGTCACCCGGCAGACCGTGATCGCCATCGAACAGGGCCGCTACTCGCCCTCGTTGGAGCTCGCCTTCCAGATCGCGGGGGTCTTCGGCACCCCGCTGACCGACGTGTTCCAGTACCCGTCCGACCAGGAGGAAGCACTGTGAGAGCGATCGTGCGGCACCGGTACGGCCCGGCCGAGGTCTTCGAACTCCGGGAGCTGGAGCGGCCCGTGCCCCGCTCCGGCGAGGTCCTGGTCAAGGTGGCGGCGGCCGGGGTGGACCGCGGCGTCTGGCACCTGATGACCGGACTCCCGTACCTGGTACGGCCGTTCATCGGCCTGCGGCGGCCGCGCCGGGCCGTGCTCGGCCTGGACTGCGCCGGGGTGGTGGTCGAGGTCGGGCCCGGCGTGCACGCGCTGCGGGTCGGCGACGAGGTCTTCGGCGAGGGCATCGGGACCTTCGCCGAGTACGCCCGGGCCCGCGCCGACCGGCTGGTGCTGCGCCCGCCGGAGCTGGCCCCGGCGGAGGCGGCGGTCGTCGCGATCTCCGCCGTCACCGCGCTCCAGGGCCTGCGCGACGTCGGGCGGATCGCGGCCGGCCAGCGGGTGCTGGTGATCGGCGCCTCCGGCGGCGTCGGCAGCTACGCCGTCCAACTCGCCAAGCTGGCCGGGGCGGAGGTCACCGCCGTCTGCGGACCGGCCAAGGCCGAGCTGGTGCGCGGGCTCGGCGCCGACACCGTGCTCGACCACACCCGCCAGGACTGCACCGAGGGCCCGGCCGGGTACTACGACCTGATCCTCGACCTGGCCGGCGACCACCCCCTGGCCCGGCTGCGCCGGGTGCTCACCCCGCGCGGCACCCTGGTGCTGGCCGGCGGCGAGGGCGGCGGACGCTGGTTCGGCGGCGTGGCACGGCAGTTGAGGGCGACGCTGACCGACCCCTTCGTCCGTCGGCGGCTGCGCGGCCTGATGGCGAGCACCCGGCAGGACGACCTGCTGCACCTGCGCGAGCTGCTGACCACCGGGCGGCTGCGGGTGGTGCTCGACCGGACCTTCCCCCTGGCGGAAGTCCCGGACGCCGTCCGCTACCTGGAGGAGGGCAAGGTCCGGGGCAAGGTGGCCGTCCTGCCCTGAGCCCGGCGCAGCGCCGCGGTGTGCGCGGCCGCGCAGGCGGCCGCGCCGAGGGCGTACCAGAGCAGGTCCGGTGCGTTGAAGCCGGTGCCGAGCAGCAGCCGCCAGCCCGGGTGGGCGGCCGGCACCCCGGTCAGCTGGAACAGCTCCACCGCCCAGCTGATCCCGGCGGCCACGGCCGCGGCGACGGCCGGCCGGGTGCGGGGCGCGGCCAGCAGCAGGGCCAGGTACCAGGCGACGGTGTAGAGCGCGTCGCGCAGCGCGTCGCCCACCCCGCCGGGCACGGCGACCGTCACGGCCAGCCCGGCCGCGACGGTCGCCCCGATCAGTCCCAGCACCTTCAGCCGCACCGTTCCCGTCCTCTCCCCGTCCCGGGTGAGGACTCCGGTGGCGGTGGCGCGGTTCCGCTCAGCCGTCGCGGAGCAGGCGGCGGGCCAGCGGCGGGCAGAGCCGCAGCAGGACCAGCAGGGCCCGGGAGGCGCCGACCGGGAGGACGGCCGGGCCCCGTTCCACGCCCCGGGCGATCGCGCGGGCCGCCGCCTCCGGGCTCAGCTTGCGTACCGGGCCCGAACGGCCCGCCGTCATCGGGGTGTCCACCAGCGGCAGCACCACCTCCTGCACCCGCACGTGCGGGGTGTCCGCCCGGGCCTGGTAGCGCAGCGCCTCGCAGAACACGTGCACCCCCGCCTTGGTCGCGCAGTACACCGGCGCGCTCCGCTTGGGCGCGTACGCCAGCCCGGAGGTGACCGCCACGAAGGAGGCCTCCGGCGAGGCCGCCAGCCACGGCCAGGCGGCGGCCGCCAGCTCGGCCACCGACCGCAGGTTGACCGCCACCTCCTGCTCCAGCCTCGGCAGCAGGCCCGGGGTGATCCCCTCCGTCAGCCGCTCGTGGTGCTGCACCCCCGCGTTGGCCACCACCAGGTCCAGCCCGCCGAGCAGCTCCGTCGCCACCCGCACCAGCCGCTCCGCCTCACCCGCCACCGCGAGGTCCGCCGCCACCCGGCCGCCGCCCGCCGCACTGCGCCCGCAGACCACCACCCGGGCCCCACGCTCCGTCAACTCCGCCGCCAGCGCCCGGCCGACACCCGAGGTGCCGCCGGTGACCAGCACCCGCTTGCCCTTGATCTCCATGCCCGCCATGCTGGCCCGCCCGCCGGGTTCCCACTTGTACGGGCGCGCCACTACCCTCGGTCGCCGTGACCGCCCCGCCCGCCCGCACCGTCCACCCCGTGCTGGTGCGCGCCGCCGTCCGGGCGCTGCGCCGCTCACCCACGGCGCCGCCGGTGGCCGACCGGGCCGAGGCGCTGCTCGCCGCCGGTGCCCCGGTGCCCGAACTCCTGCACGCGGAACTGCTGCTGGCCCTGCGGCGGCGCGGCTGGCCGGCGGTGCGGGCCGCCGCGGGGCACCTGCTGGACCGGCCCCGTGACCCCCTGGTCGCCGCCCTCGCGGCGAGCAGCGGCCCGGCCGACTTCCTGGCCCGCTCACGGCTGCTGGAGCGCTGGTTCCACGTCGGTCACACCACGGCCGCCGCGTACGACGGACCCGGCCGCCTGACCGTCCGTCACCTCCCGCACCTGGGCGGTCCGCCGTCCGGCGCCGAGACGCTCTTCGTCGCGGCGGCGTACCAGGTGGCGACCGGGCTGGTGGCGGGCCGCGAACCCGCGCTGACGCTGCTCACCGCCGCGGGCGCCGTGACGCCGGAGGCCGCGTGCGCCGACTCCGGCCCGGCGCTGGCCGGTTGGTGCCTGCGCTGGCCCGAGCCGGGGCCGCCCGCCGCGCCCCTGCCGGAACTGCGGGCCCGGATCGCCCTCGACCCGGCCCGCCCCTGGCGCCTGCCGGACGCGGCCGCCGCGTTGGGCCTCTCCTCCCGCACCCTCCAGCGCCTGCTGACCGCCGAGGGCACCGCCTTCCGGGACGAACTGCTCGCGGTGCGGCTGGAGTCGGCGGCCCAGCTGATCCGCCGCAGCACGCTCCCGCTGGCCGACATCGCGGCCGCGAGCGGCTTCACCGACCACCCCCACCTGACCCGGCGCTTCGGCGAGCGCTACGGCCTGCCGCCGGGGGCGTACCGGCGGGCGGGGGAGTGACGTGGGTGTCCGGGGTTGGACGTTCGGACATCCAGGTGAGCGTGTGGACCATTCTCCGGGTGGGCACCGCGCCGGTGTACTGGAGCGCATGACGACGACGAAGCACGACGCCAAGCACCCCTTCCTGGTCCTCGGCGGCACCGGCAAGACCGGCCGCCGCGTGGTCTCCCGCCTGCGGCAGCGCGGGTACGAGGTCCGCGCCGCCTCGCGCAACGGCACCACCCGCTTCGACTGGAGCGACCGTTCCACCTGGGAGCCCGCGCTCGACGGTGCCCGCGCGGCCTACCTGGTCGACTCGCTGCTCCCCGATGCCGGGGCCTCGATGACGGAGTTCGCGAAGCTGGCCGCGTCCAGTGGGGTGGAGCGCCTGGTGCTGCTCTCGCACCGGGACTGGGTGGCGGCCGAGGGGGAGGAGAAGCTGCCCTGCGAGCGGGCGGTGCGCGAGTCCGGTGCGGAGTGGACCCTGCTCAAGCCGGCCTGGTTCGCGCAGAACTTCGACGAGGAGGCCTTCTGGCTGGAGCAGGTGCTGGACGGTGCGCTGGTGATGTCCACCGGGGACGGGCTGGAGCCCTTCGTGGACGCGGACGACATCGCCGACGTGGCGGTGGCGGCGCTCACCGAGGACGGCCACGCGGGGGAGGCCTACGAGCTCTCCGGCCCCCGGCTGCTGAGCCTGGCCCAGGTGGCCGAGGAGATAGGCCGGGCCACCGGCCGCCCGCTGGTCCACCGGGCGGTCTCCCCGGCGGAGTTCACCGCCTACGCCACCGGTCAGGGCCTGCCGGCGGACTTCGTCGGACTGCTGGACATGCTCTACGGCTGGATCGCCGACAACCGCTTCGCCACCCTGGCCGACGGCGTGCAGCGGGCACTCGGCCGGGAGCCGCGCGACTTCGCCGCGTACGCCCGGGCCACCGCCGCGACCGGGATCTGGGAGGGCTGAACTCCCTGACGAAGGGTCACAGGGCGGCCGCGGCCCGGCGGACGAGCTCCGCGAGCCGGGCCTCGACGGCGGGGCTCAGGGTGGTCAGGGCGTAGGTGACCGCCCACATCTCGCCCTCGTCCAGGGCGGCCTGGTCGCTGAACCCGATGGTGGCGTAACGGGACTTGAACTTCTGGGCGCTCTGGAAGAAGCAGACCACCTTGCCGTCGCGGGCGTAGGCGGGCATCCCGTACCAGGTCTTGGGCGCCAGCTCGGGGGCGTTGGCCGCGACGATCGCGTGCACCCGCTCGGCGAGCACCCGGTCCGCCTCGTCCATCTCGGCGATCTTCGCCAGCACGTCGGCCTCGCCGTCCGCCTTGGTGCCCTTGCCACCCCGGCGGGCGGCGGCCTTGAGGTCCTTGGCGTGCTCGCGCATCGCGTCCCGCTCCTCCTCGGAGAAGCCGTCGAAGGACTTGGCGGCGATGGTGGTCCTGCGGGCGGTGGCGGCCATGGTGTGCTCCTCTTTTCGCGTTCCCGACTGGGCTGTCACCCATCCTAGGAAGGCGCATCCTCCCCGCGCTTCTCCGAAACTGACCGACCCTCCACCGAGGCCACGACCATCCGGATCGCCTCCGCCAGATCGGTGGTGCGGGGGATCTCCGGGCCGCCGCCGCGTGCCCGGACCTGGTACCAGCCGCCGGGCTGCGGCTCGATGCCCAGCCGACCTGCTCGAAGGTCTGCGTCCCGGGCACCAGGAACCGGAGCATGCGGTGGCTGGTGACCGGGTGCAGGCGGCGCAGCGCGGGCTGGGCGTGGGCGGCCTCCCACAGGGCGAGCTCGTGGGGCAGGGCCCTCCAGGGCGGGTGGCGGACGTGGTCGAGCTTGTGCCACCAGGCCAGCTCGACCGGGTCGAGCGGCTCGCGTTCGTGGGCGAGGGCCCAGTCGCCGTACCGGATGAACGGCGCGGCGGCCCCGGTCTCCTCCAGCCCCGCTCCGCCGAGCCAGACCACCGCGGCGCGGACCGCCTCGCCCGGGTCCTCGGTCCACCCCTCGGCCGGCCAGGCGTCCGTGGTCCGCAGTCGCACGTCGAGGTCGGTCCGGCCCCGCCAGCGGCGTACGTGCACCTCACGCGTCCCGTCGGGGCTGCGGTAGGTCGCGGGGTACGCACTCTCGTCCGGCCGGGGGAGGGCGAGGCCCAGGGTGCTTGCGGCGAGGGCGAGTTCGGCGGCGAGATCGGAGGTCACCGGCCCATTGTGCACCGCCGGCCGCCAGGTCTGTCGATATCAAGTATCTTGACGTCGAGATTGATGTGGGTCAGGCTGCTCCCCGTACCGACGGACGACGGGGGGCACGACCATGGGTGAAGGACGAAGCGGCGGAGGGCTGGTGGCGCAGCTGCGTCGGCCGCCGGGTGGGCGGGACGGGCGGATCATGCTGCTCGTGCAGTTCCTGGACCGGCTCGGGACGGGGGTGTGGGCGGCGGCCTCGGTGCTGTACTTCACCTTCGTCTCCCGCCTGGACACCGGGCAGGTCGGGCTGCTGCTCGGGGTGGCGGCGGTGGCCGGCATCGCGGGCTCGCCGATCGCGGGGCAGCTCGCCGAGCGGTACTCGGCCCGCACCCTGCTGATGTGGTGTCACCTGCTCCGGCTCGGCACCATGCTCCTGTTGCTGGTCTCCCGCGACTTCGCCGCGCTGCTCGCGGTGATGGCCGTGACCTGCCTGGCCGAACGGGGGGCCAAGACCCTGGAGATCCTGTTCGCCACCCGGGCCACCGACGGGCAGCGCTCCACCTACCGGGCGCTCGCCCGCACCGCGATGAACGCCGGCTACGCCGTCGGCGCCGGCCTCGCCGCGATCGGTCTGGCCGTCGGCACGGTGCCCGCGTACCAGGCCCTGGTGCTGGCCAACGCGCTGTCCTTCGCGGTGACGGCCGCACTGGTCCGCCGCACCGGCGAACACCGAGACGTCGAGACAGCCGTCGCGGCGCCCGCGGAGGAGGCGCCTGCGGGGGAGGGGTCGGCGGAGGAGCCGGTGGCGGGCCCCGCCGGTCGCGCGGCGCCCGCCCCGAGCCCGTGGCGCGACCGGGGCTACCTGCGCTTCGTGCTGCTCGACATCCCGATGAGCCTGGACGACTCCGTGCTCGGGGTCGGCCTGCCGCTCTGGCTGATCACCCGCACCGAGGCCCCGCACGTCCTGGCACCGGCCTTCCTGGTGCTCAACACCCTGCTCGTGGTGCTGCTCCAACTCCGCATCTCCGCCTGGGCCGAGGGCCCGCGCCGGGCCGCCGCCGCCGTCACCCTGAACGGCCTGGCGATGCTGGCGGGCTGCGCGCTGCTGGCGTTCGGCACCGGAGGCGGAGCCTGGAGCGCCTCGATCGTGCTGCTGCTCTCCGCGCTGCTGGTTTCCGGGGCCGAGCTGATGCGGTCGGTCAGCTCCTGGGAGTTGGCCGTCGCACTCGCGCCCGAGCGTTCCCGGGCCTCCTACCTCGGGGTGGCGGGCATCGCCCAGTCCGCGCAGAAGGCGCTCGGTCCGCTGCTGCTCACCGGGGCGGTGATCACCGCCGGCCCGCTCGGCTGGCTCGCCCTGGGCGGTGGCATCGCCGGGCTGTCGCTGCTCCAGCGGCGCGGCTGCGAACGGCGGTTGGCCGCCCTGCGGTCGACGGGGGACCGGCCCGTCGAGCCCGCCCCGAGGGCCGACGCCGAGGCCGGGAGCCGCTGACCCGCCGTCAGGCCCCGTCCTCCCCCGTCTCCTGGGCCTCGCGCCCGGCCGCCGCCCCGGGCCCGCCGCGCAGCGTGCTGGGCGCCCGGCCGGACCAGCGCCGTACCGCCCGCCGCAGGGCCCGCGCGTCGGTGTACCCGCTCCGGGCGGCGATCGCGTCGAGACCCAGGTCCGTGCGGCGCAACAGGTCCAGGACCTGCGCGCCCTGGCAGGTCTCCAACTCGGCGCGCCAGGTGGTGCCGTGCTCGTCGAGGCGGCGCTGGAGGGTGCGCGGGCTGGTCGCCATCCGCCGGGCCACCTCGGCCAGGCTCGGCCTGCCCCTGCCCTCCGTGGCCCGCAGCGCGGCTCGTAGCGCGTCCCGGAACTGGTCCAGCCAGCTGTGCAGCGGCACCGCCGAGGCCAGGTACTGCCCGGCGTGGGCCCTGAGGACCGTCGAGATCCCGGGCTGGGCGTGCGGGTTGGCGGCCCGGAGTTCGGCGGCGGCGAAGGCCACCGAGGTGATCGGGGCCTCGAACTCCACGGCCCGGGTGCCGTACAGCTCCACCAGGGCCCGGTGGTCCCGGGGCGCCCGGGCGGCCAGCGCCGCCCGGACCGGGCGGACGTCACGCCGGAGGGATTCGCTCAGCCGGCGGCGGAGCAGGCCGAGCGAGTAGCCGCGGATGGCGGCGGCCGTGTCGTCGGTCAGGTCGGCCTCGTTGGCGTGGCTGACGACGACCAGGCCGTCCTCCTCGGTGATCCTGAACTCCTCGGTGCCGGCGTCGCCGAGGGCGGCCATGTACTCCGCCGCGTCCCGCAGTCCGTCCAGCGGGGTCGGCGCGGAGGTGAGCAGGTAGTCCCAGACGCCGAAGTCCCCGAGCCCGGACTGCTCCGTCATCAGCAGGGACACCTGCGTCCAGGGGGCCTGGGTGACCATCAGCTGCCAGAGCCGGATGTTGGTGGCGGCGGGTGTGCGGAAACGGTCGCCCGTCAGGTGTTCGGGGGCCATGCCCAGCAGGTGGCGGTACTGCTCCGGGGCGACGCCCAGCGCGGTGGCGCTCCTGGCGTTCACCCGGGTGAAGGCCGCCGGGGTGGTGCCCTCGTGTCTGTACAACGCCATGGCCGCCGAGCATAGCTGGCGACTCCGGCGCGCCTGGCACGAACGGTCCGGTCCGTGGCGCGTTCCGTCCTCGGCTTCGGGCCGCGGACGATCTAGCGTCGTGGGAGTTCTGGGCCCGGGGGTGGGGTCAGAGTGCCCGGGCCGGCAGTGCGCTCCAGGCCCTGAGGTGGGGGGATTGCGACAGAGCACGCAGACAGAGTTCCTGGCACTCGGTGCGGGCCCGCGACGGGTCGGCGGCCAGGGAGAAGACGACGCCCTTGGCGCCCGCGCGCGAGACGTGCACCCGGATGTGCTCCACCCGGTCGGTCGGCCCGCAGGCCTGCCACAGCTCCTGGAGCAGGACGTGCTCGGTGACCTGGGGGGCGTGCCGGGGTCTGGTCAGGATGAACTCGCTCATGTGCACAACCCGAGTGTGCCAAAGCGGAGTTGGTGGTGCCGCCGGAGAGCCGGGCACATTCGTGCCGTGGCGCGAACGTGGCGGAACCTTCGGCCGTGAGGACAGGTAACCATGCGGGGGCGGAGAGGCCGTCACCTTCGGGAGGGAGAGCAGGATGCTGGGGGCACTGGGTCTGGACGGTGAGGCGGAGGCCGTCTACCGGCTGATGCTCCAGCAGCCGGCCTGGGGGATCACCAGGCTGGCCGCGGAGCTGGCCCGGGACGAGCGGGCCGTCGCCGCGGCGCTCGACCGCCTGGCCGATCTGGCGCTGCTCAGGCCCTCCTGGACCGAGGCGGGCGTGATGCGGCCGGTCTCCCCGCAGCTCGCCCTGGAGGCGCTGCTGGCCAGGCGTCAGGCCGAGGTGGCCCGGCAGCAGCAGGCGATCGAGGAGAGCCGGGCCGCCGTGGCCGGCCTGCTGGCCGACTACGCGCAGCACCGGCCGGAGCACGAGCACGGCACCGAGCACCTGGAGGACATGGACGCGATCCGGCGGCGTCTGGAGGAACTGGCCCACGGGGCCAGGTTCGAGACCCTCTCGCTGGCGCCGGGCGGCCCGCAGACCGCCGAGAACCGGGCGGCCAGCCGCCCGCTCTCCGAGGCGATGCTGGCGCGCGGGGTGCGCATCCGGACGCTCTACCTGGACAGCGTCACCAACGACGCCGGGAGCCGCGAGCACGCGCGGTGGCTGGCCGGGCTGGGCGGGGAGACCCGTACCGTGCCCTCGCTGCCGATGCGGATGCAGGTGGTGGACCGCGAGGTGGCCATGGTGCCGCTCGACCCGGCCGACTCCAGCCGTGGCGCCGCGTTGATCCGGGAGCCGGGGGCGATCGCCGGCTTCTGCGCCCTGTTCGACCAACTGTGGGCCTCCGGCGTGCCGCTGGGCGAGGCGCCGGTGGTCCACGAGGAGGAGCACGTCACCCCGCAGGAGCGGGAGTTGCTGCGCCTGCTGGCCCAGGGGCTCACCGACGAGGCGGCCGCCCGCAAGCTCGGGGTGTCGCTGCGGACCGAGCGCCGGATGATCACCGAGCTCTCGCAGCGCCTGGACGCCGCCAGTCGCTTCCAACTCGGGCGCCGTGCATCCGAGTTGGGCCTGCTGTAGCGCGCCCCCACAGTCGGGCGGGGTGGCCCCCATCCCCCCGCCCCACGGGCCCTCCCGTCGAGCCGTTTCCCCAAGCGGCCCGACGGGAGGGCCCTCTTCCGTTTTCCGGCCGATTTCGCGGGCGGGGGCACAATCGTGCCAGCGACAGTTCGTGACAGCCCTGACTCCTGGTCAAGTCACTTCGCGCCCCGGCAGGATGTTCCACGTAAGGCAACGCAGCGCGTCGACGGTTCCGAAGGGAATTCACGGCGCGGAGGGAATGCGTCGTTCCGAATGTCCGGTACAGATACAGGAGTCGAATTCTCATGCAGGTCGTGAAGTCCCTCGCCGTCGTCGCTGTCTCCGCCGTTGCCGCCCTCACCGTTGTCATCGGCGCGGGCACCGTCCAGGCCGCCGAGCCCCGCCCGGTGGTCGTGACCGCCGAGGCCGAGGTGCCGGCGGTCGCCCTGGGCGACGACATGGGCTGGCAGTGACAGCAGCACCGATGACGTCCCGTCAGCGGAGCCGGATCTCCGGATAATTCCGTCCGCTGAATCATCGCGAATCACCTTTCGCGAATTCCAGACTTCCCGAGAAATCAACGTACGGCACCGCCATGCCGGTTTGCCGATGAAACACAGGAGTTCACGTGTCCCGCCGTTCCCACCTCCACGCCGTCGCCGCCGCCGGGCTGGCCGGCTCGATCGCCCTCGGCCTCTCCCTCCAGGGCGGCACCGCCGTCGCGGCCCCGGCCGCCCAGGCCCCCACCACCGTGACGGCCGCCGTCACCGCCTCGGAGATGGCCCCGGCCATCACCCGCAGCGAGACCGTCAAGCGGGCCCGCGGCTGGGTCGGCCAGGGCCTCGACTACAGCTGGACCAACTACCACGAGGGCTACCGGATGGACTGCTCCGGCTACGTCTCGATGGCCTGGAAGCTCAGCGCCTCACTGGCCACCAACACCTTCGCCGCCAACGGCGTCATCGCCAACATCTCCAAGGGCGACCTCAAGGCCGGTGACGCCCTGCTGAAGGACGGCGCCGGTGCCGACGGCCACGTGGTGCTGTTCGAGAAGTGGGTCGACTCCAACTCCTACATGGGCTTCGAGTTCACCCCGAGCGGCGTCCACTACCGCGAGATCCCGTACCCGTACTTCTCCGGCTACGGCACCTTCGTGCCGGTCCGCAACAAGTCCGTCGTGGACGACGTGGTCCGTCCTGCCGACCCGGGCATGACCAACCTGACGGCGGGTGACTTCAACGGCAACGGCAAGAAGGACCTGGTGGCGGTGGAGGTCTCCACCGGCAAGCTCTACTCCTACACCGGGACCGGGACGGGCACCATCGGCAGCCGTACGGTGATCGGCACGGGCGGCTGGAACGGGATGAGCAACCTGGCCGTCGGCGACCTGAACCGCGACGGCAAGGACGACATCGTGGCCACCGAGGTCTCGACCGGGAAGCTCTACTACTACCCCGGTGACGGCAGCGGCATCGGTGCGCGGATCGAGATCGGCTCGGGCGGCTGGAACGGCGTCAACAACACCACCGTCGGCGACTTCTCGGGCGACGGCAAGGACGACGTCGTGGTCTCCGAGAACTCCACCGGCAAGCTGTTCATGTACCCGGGCAACGGCACCGGCATCGGCGCGCGGGTGGAGATCGGCTCGGGCGGCTGGAACGGGATGAACAAGTTCGTCAGCCCCGGCGACATGAACAAGGACGGCAAGGACGACCTGGTCGCCACCGAGACCTCCACCGGCAAGCTCTGGCTCTACCCGGGCGACGGCTACGGCATCGGTGCGCGGATCGAGATCGGCTCGGGCGGCTGGAACGGCATCTCGGACTACGCGGGCGCCGACTTCACCGGTGACGGCGTCGGCGACCTCGCCGCCGTCGAGTCCCAGCCGGGTGCCACCGGCAAGCTCTACCTCTACAAGGGCACCGGCAACGGCGGCCTCACCCCGCGCACCGAGATCGGCACCGGCGGCTGGTGATCCCACCCTCCGCCCCGGGCCGGGCCGCGCCCTCCTCCGCGCGGCCCGCCCGGGCCCGGCTCCGCCGCCCCCTCCGCCCGCCCTCTCCTCCGCTGGAGCACCCGTGAACCACCAACGTCTGCGCGGCGCCGCCGCGTTCGCCCTGGCGACCGGCGCACTGTGCGCCGCCCTGCCCTTCGGCACGGCCGCCCAGGCCGCCGCCGCTTCCGTCAACACCGTCTCGTACCAAGGGCTTTCGCTCCAGATCCCGGCCGACTGGTCGGTCGTGGACCTGACGGAGAACCCCGACACCTGCGTGCGCTTCGACCGTAACACGCTCTACCTGGGGCACCCTGGTGCCGAGCAGGACTGCCCGACCCACCTGGTCGGGGAGAAGACCGACGCCGTGGTGCTGGAGACCTTCGCGGGCGCCGCCGAGCGCTCCGACCTGGCCACCGTCGTCGTGCCGGCCGGTCGTCCGGCCCCGGCCGTGACCGGGGGGCCGAACCGGGAGAGCCGGGTGGCCTTCGAGGGCGCCGGGGTCTACCTGACGGCCAGTCACGGTGCCTCCTCCGCGGTGGTGCAGCGGATCCTCGGCTCGGCGAAGCCCGTCGCCGGAGCCCGCGTCGCCGCGGCTCCGGCGAAGTCCGCCGCCGACGCCCCGGAGGCCTCCGCCGCCACCACCGCCGACGCGACCGGATTCGCGCTCACCGCCTCCACCACCCCGAGCACCGGCTACACCGGCAAGGCCTTCGACGCCTGCTCCGCCCCGTCCTCCGGGGCCATGGCCGACTGGGCCGCCTCCTCGTACCGGGGCGTCGGCATCTACATCGGCGGGCCGACCCGGGTCTGCTCCCAGCCGAACCTGACCGCCTCCTGGGTGGCCCAGCAGAGCGGCGCCGGCTGGCACCTGCTGCCGATCTACGCCGGCATCCAGGCCGGTGGCCTCTCCGCCACCACCGCCGAGGCGCAGGGCCGGGCCTCGGCCCAGGCCGCCGTCGAGCTCGCCCGTGACCTCGGCTTCACCACCGGCACCGTGCTCTACACCGACATGGAGAACTACAACTCCGACACCTACCGCACCCGGGTGCTGAGCTACCTCTCGGGCTGGACCTCGCGGCTGCACGAGCTCAACTTCCGCTCCGGCGTCTACAGTTCCGCCGAGAGCGGGATCAAGGACATGGCCTCGGCGTACAACTCCACCAGCTTCGAGCGCCCGGACGTGGTCTGGACGGCCCGGTGGAACAACACGGCCGACACCTACGAGCCCAACCTCCCCGCCTCCTACTGGGACGACCACCAGCGTGTCCACCAGTACGCGGGGGACGTCTCCGAATCCCACGGCGGCACCACCATCAACATCGACCGGAACTACGTGGACGTGGCCCCCAAGGCCCCGGTCAACGACCCCGGGATGACCAACCTGACGGCGGGCGACTTCAACAACAACGGCAAGAAGGACCTGGTGGCGGTGGAGGTCTCCACCGGCAAGCTCTACTCCTACACCGGCACCGGCACCGGGACGCTCGGCTCGCGCACGGTGATCGGCACGGGCGGCTGGAACGGGATGAGCAACCTGGCCGTCGGCGACCTGAACCGGGACGGCAAGGACGACATCGTCGCCACCGAGAAGTCCACGGGCAAGCTCTACTACTACCCCGGTGACGGCAGTGGCGTCTCCTCGCGGATCGAGATCGGCTCGGGCGGCTGGAACGGCGTCAACAACACGGCCGTCGGCGACTTCTCGGGTGACGGCAAGGACGACGTCGTGGTCTCGGAGAACTCGACCGGGAAGCTGTTCATGTACCCGGGCAACGGCACCGGTATCGGTGCGCGGGTGGAGATCGGCAGCGGTGGCTGGAACGGGATGAACAAGTTCGTCAGCCCCGGCGACATGAACAAGGACGGCAAGGACGACCTGGTCGCCACCGAGACCTCGACCGGGAAGCTGTGGCTGTACCCGGGTGACGGCTACGGCATCGGTGCGCGGGTGGAGATCGGTTCGGGCGGCTGGAACGGCATCTCGGACTACGCGGGAGCCGACTTCACCGGTGACGGCGTGGGTGACCTGGCGGCGGTCGAGTCGCAGCCGGGCAGCACCGGCAAGCTCTACCTCTACAAGGGCACCGGCAACGGCGGCCTCACCCCGCGCACCGAGATCGGCACCGGCGGCTGGTAACAGCCGGTCACCTGACAACCAGTCACCAACCAACCCCGGGGGAACCCATGCCCGTCTCGACCCGCGCCCTGCGCAGGCACGCAGCCGTCCTCGCCCTGACCCTCGCCCCGCTCGTCCTGGCCGGCACCGCCGACGCCGCCTCGGTCGCCACCTGGGACAAGGTCGCCGCCTGCGAGAGCAGCGGCAACTGGTCCATCAACACCGGCAACGGCTACTACGGCGGCCTGCAGATATCGCTCTACAACTGGCGCCACTACGGCGGCACCCAGTACGCGGAGTACCCGCACCAGGCGACCAAGAAGGAGCAGATCCTGATCGCCGAGAAGATCCTCGCCGACCAGGGAGCCGACGCCTGGGCCTGCGCCCCCGGCACGGGCCTCGCCACCGACACCGCCGACCCCTACCCGGTGGGCCCCACCGACCCGGGCATGACGAACCTGACGGCGGGTGACTTCAACGGCAACGGCAAGAAGGACCTGGTGGCGGTGGAGGTCTCCACCGGCAAGCTCTACTCGTACACCGGGACGGGCACCGGGACCATCGGCTCGCGCACGATGATCGGTACGGGCGGCTGGAACGGGATGAGCAACCTGGCCGTCGGCGACCTGAACCGGGACGGCAAGGACGACATCGTCGGCACCGAGGTCTCGACCGGGAAGCTCTACTACTACCCCGGTGACGGCAGCGGCGTCTCCTCGCGGATCGAGATCGGCTCGGGCGGCTGGAACGGCATGAACAACACGGCCGTCGGCGACTTCTCGGGCGACGGCAAGGACGACGTGGTCGTGGTGGAGAGCTCGACCGGCAAGCTCTGGCTCTACCCCGGCACCGGCACCGGCATCGGCGCGCGGGTGGAGATCGGCAGCGGTGGCTGGAACGGCATGAACAAGATCGTCAGCCCCGGCGACATGAACAAGGACGGCAAGGACGACCTGGTCGCCACCGAGAAGTCCACCGGGAAGCTGTGGCTGTACCCGGGAGACGGCAGCGGCGTCACGTCCCGGGTGGAGATCGGCTCGGGCGGCTGGAACGGCATCTCGGACTACGCGGGCGCCGACTTCACCGGTGACGGCGTCGGTGACCTCGCCGCCGTCGAGTCCCAGCCGGGTGCCACCGGCAAGCTCTACCTCTACAAGGGCACCGGCAGCGGCGGCCTCGCCCCGCGCACCGAGATCGGCAGCGGCGGCTGGTGACCGTGGCCTGAACCACCGCCGACCGCCGACTGCCCGTGGCCGCACCGTCAACGACGGTGCGGCCACGGGCCGTTCAGGTTCCGGACCGCAGGGCCTCGCCGGTGCGGTAGAGCTCGACGAGGAGCGGACGGAGGGCACGGCCGGCCTCGGTCAGGGCGTAGCGGGTGCGGACCGGGAAGCCGGGAAGACGTTCCTGGGTGACCAGGCCGCGTTCGCGGAGGGCCAGCAGCCGCTCGCTGAGGACCTTGGGGCTGATCTCCGGCAGACGGTCCCGCAGGGTGCCGAACGAGTGCTCCCCGTGCATGAGTTCGCGCAGCACCAGCGTTGTCCAGCGGCCGGAGACCGCCGCCAGCGCGACCTCCACCGGGCAGTCGGTCTCCGGCCGCAGCGTGCGGCCGGTCGGGGAGGGCACCAACTCGGTGTCCCACCTCCCGCCGTCGGTTTCCGTTTGGTGACCCACTCCGGCGGCGGATTGACTTCCACCATGAACACCACCACGGATCTCGTGCATGGGAACGACCCTATCCCCACCACCCTGACCACCGACCCGGAGCTCCACCCCGCTGCTTTCGCGGCCGCCTTCAACTCCGGCAGCCCGCAGGTGCTCGCCGCCGTCTACGAACCCGGGGCCGTCTTCGTGCCGCACCCCGGCCGGCCCGTCTCCGGTGTCGAACTCCTGTCCTCCAGCGCCGAGTTCCAGTCGCTGGGCGTACCGATCACCGTCCGCCTGCGGCACTGCTACGTGGCCGGGGAGCTCGCCCTGCTGATCGTGGACTGGGTCATCGTCGGCATGGGCCACGACGGCGCTCACGTCCACATCGAGGGCACGGCCACCGACGTGGCACGCCGCGGCCCGGACGGCTTCTGGCGGTACGTCATCGACAACCCGTTCGGCGCCGTCGGCGAAGGAGCCTGACGGCGCACCGGCCGAGGCCGGCGGACCCCCGGAGCTGACGAAGAATCACCGACCTCCTGGCCACCGCCGCCTGGTCGGCGGCAAGGTCGGCCAGTGCTGGCAAGAAGGTGACGGACCCACTTGCTGCCAGCCGTCCGGCCTTCCGAAGAGGGCCCGACACCGGCAGGCTCGGAACCGAAGCTGCCACCGGCTCCCCGGGAGAATCACATGCGCATGGTCACGGCCGTCCTGCTCCGCCGGAGCGGCGGTGCGGGCACCGAGGGCGAGGCACACCTGGTGGACGAGCTGCTGCGGTCCCACGCCGTGCCCGAGCACGGGGTGGAGCGCCTGCGGGTGCGGCCGGCACCGGAGGGCATCGGGCTGGTGGCCTTCGTCCGTGCCGAGACCGAGCCGCGCGCCCTGATCAGCGTCCGGGCCCTGCTCGCGGCGGCGCACGCCCCGCTGCACGCCTTCGGCTACACCGTCGCCGCGGTCCGGTCCGGCCGTCCGCTGCCGGGATCCCCCACGGACTCCCTCACGCGGCGAGCGTCTTGAAGTAGAAGGTGGTCGGGCGCAGCTCCCCGGCCGGGTTGGTGGCGTGGCCGGGGACGGTGCCGAGGGTGGTCCAGCCGGCCGAGCGGTAGAGGTGCTCGGCGGGGCTGTCGGTCTCGGTGTCGAGCAGCAGCAGGGTCAGGCCGCGCGCGGCGGCCTCGGCCTCGGCGTGGGCCAGCAGCCGCCGCCCGGTGCCCCGGCCCCGGGCGGCGCTGTGCACCAGGAGCTTCGCCAGATCGGCCCGGTGCCGCCCGTTGGGGTAGGGGGTCAGCCGGAGCTGGACGGTCCCCAGGAGCCGGGCGCCGTCCTCCTCGAAGGCGGCCCAGAGCAGGAGGTGGCCGTCCGTCAGCGCCCCGGCCAGCCCGTGCCACCACGCGGCCGCCCGCTCCGGGGTGAGCCCGGCCGAGAAGCCGACCGAGGCGCCGCCCTCGACGGCGTCGGCGAGCAGCCCGCCCAGGGCCTCCGCGTGGTCGGTCAGGTCGGTGGCGGTCAGGGCGGTGATGTGCACGGTGCGGCCTTCCGGGTGTGGTCAGTGTCTCGCATCCTGCCAGGTCCCCGTCACGCCGGTGTTACGCGATACTGCGTGCGCACCCTGACGTCCTGACGCCTTGATCCGTACGCGAGGAGACACCATGGCAGGCACCCCCCTCGATCCGGCCGACCTGCTCGCGGTCGGCGAGCTGCTCACCGACGAGGAGCGGCTGATCCGCGACACCGTACGGAAGTTCGCGGACGACCGCATCCGCCCGTACGTCGGTGAGTGGTTCGACCAAGGGGTCTTCCCCGCCAAGGAGTTGGCGCCCGAGCTCGGGAAGCTCGGTGTGCTCGGCATGCACCTGGAGGGCTACGGCTGCACCGGCTCGACGGCCGTCGAGTACGGCGTCGCCTGCATGGAGCTGGAGGCGGCCGACTCCGGCCTGCGCAGTTTCGTCTCGGTCCAGGGCTCGCTGGCCATGCGCTCGATCCACGCCTTCGGCTCGGAGGAGCAGAAGCAGCGCTGGCTGCCCGAGATGGCGGCCGGCCGGGCGATCGGCTGCTTCGGCCTGACCGAGCCGGACTTCGGCTCCGACCCGGCCAACATGCGCACCCGGGCCCGCCGCAAGGGCGACGACTGGGTGCTCAACGGCAGCAAGATGTGGATCACCAACGGCTCCATCTCGGACGTCGCCGTGGTCTGGGCGCAGACCGAGGAGGGCGTGCGGGGCTTCCTGGTGGAGCGCGGCACCCCCGGCTTCACCGCCAACGACGTGCACGGCAAGCTCTCGCTGCGGGCCTCCGTCACCAGCGAGCTGGTCTTCGACGAGGTCGTCCTCCCGGCCGACGCGGTGCTCCCCGGCGTGACCGGCCTGCGCGGCCCGCTCTCCTCGCTCGGCGAGGCCCGCTACGGCATCCTCTGGGGCACCGTCGGCGCGGCCCGGGACTGCTACACCACCGCGCTGGAGTACGCCAAGAGCCGCATCCAGTTCGACCGGCCCATCGCCGCCTTCCAGCTGACGCAGCAGAAGCTGGTCGAGATGATGCTGGAGGTGGAGAAGTCCTACCTGGTGGCCCACCGGATCGGCCGGCTCAAGGACGCCGGGCAGTGCCGCCCCGCGCACATCAGCTTCGGCAAGCTCAACAACGTCCGCACCGCGATCGAGGTGGCCCGCTCGGCCCGCACGATCCTGGCGGCCAACGGCATCACGGTGGAGTATCCCGTCCTGCGCCACGCCAACAACCTGGAGTCGGTGCTCACCTACGAGGGCACCTCGGAGATCCACACCCTGGTGCTCGGCGAGACCATCACGGGCGAGGCCGCCTACCGCTGACGGGCCGTCGAATTCGGTGGCGGCCCCCGTGACCTGCGCCTACGGTGGGGGCCGCCCACGGAAACCCGAGCAGGAGAGGAGCGGTACGTTGACCGGGACCACCACGCACACCACCACGCTGTGGCGCCCCACCGGCCCGAAGGAGCTGGCGCTCGTCGAGGCCTCCGGCAGGCGCGCCTGGCCGCCCCGCCTGCCGGACCAGCCGATCTTCTACCCGGTGATGAACGAGGACTACGCCGTCCGGATCGCCCGGGACTGGAACGTGCCCGCCTCCGGCGTCGGCTACGTCACCCGCTTCGAGGTGGAGACCGACTTCCTGGCCCGCTACCCCGTCCGGCAGGCGGGCGGGCGGACCATCCTGGAGCTCTGGGTGCCGGCCGAGGAGCTCGACGAGTTCAACCGCCACATCGTCGGCCCGATCGAGGTGGTCCGCGAGTTCCGCCCCGGCGGCGAGGTCCCGCGCACCTGACGGACCGTCGTCCCCCACGCGACCCCGCCGACCCCTGAGGGTCGGCGGGGTCGCGTACGTCCCGGGGTGGAGACGGGAGCGGTACCTCGTGCTGACCGTCCGGCGCGCGCGGCCGGACAGGATGGGGAGCGCAAGCGGTCGGACGAGCGTGAGGAGCGGCGGCATGGGTGTCGCGGGCAGGGTGACGGCAGTGGTCGTGGCGGCGGGCGCGGTGGTGACCGCCGGGGCGGTGGTCGCGGTGCCGATGGCGCGGGACTGGGCCGAGAGCCGCCACCGGCAGCAGGCCGCGTACGACACCGGGGCGGCCGCCAAGCAGGACCGCGTCTCGGTGCCGCGCTGGCTGCCCGACGGGGCGACCCAGGTCTCGTACCTGATGTCCACCACCGGCGGCGACCGGCTGATCCGGGCCACCGTGCCCGGCGGGACGGCCCCGACGGAGTGTCGGGCCGGACGGCCGGACGGCCCGGTGAACCTGAGTGCCTCCTGGTTCCCGGACGAGGCGGTGGCCCGGGCCGACCTGCGCTGCGGGCTCTACAACGTCGCGCTGATCGGCGACCAGCTCTACGGCTGGCAGGACGACGCCGTGGTGGTCGCCGCCCGCAAGGCCGGGACCACCATCGAGTGACGGCGGTGGACCGCGGGGGTCGTACGGCGCTCCGACCTGGAGCAGTCACGGGGGGCGGGTACCGGCGAAGGGTTCGGGTGCGATAGGACAGGTGGCACCCGACCACTCGCGAGGAGCCCCATTGACCACCGGCACCGGTTCCATACCCGGGACCACGACCAGCGACGCCATACCCACGGCGGCGCCCAGCAAGGCCACCATCGTCGTGCTCGGCAGCCTCTGCGCCCTCGGTCCGCTCACCACCGACCTCTACCTCCCCGCCATCCCCTCCCTCGTCGAGGACCTGAACTCCACCGCCCCGTCGGTCCAACTCACCCTGACCGCCTCGCTGTTCGGCCTGGCCGTCGGCCAGCTGCTGTTCGGCCCGCTGAGCGACCGGCTCGGCCGCCGCCGCCCGCTGCTGGCCGGGATGGCGCTCTACACCCTGGCCACCGTGGTCTGCGCGCTGGCCCAGTCGGTCGCCCTGCTGGTCACCGGCCGCTTCCTCCAGGGCCTGGCCGGCGCGGCCGGCCTGGTGATCGCCCGGGCCATCGCCCGCGACCGGTACGAGGGCGTGGCGATGATCCGCTTCATGGCCTCGCTCGGCCTGATCAGCGGACTGGCCCCGATCTTCGCGCCCGCGGTCGGCGCCCAGCTGCTGCGCGTCACCGACTGGCGCGGCTCCTTCCTCGCCCTGGTGGTCTTCGGCGCGCTGCTCACCCTCGGGGCGATGTTCCTGCTCCGGGAGTCGCTGCCGCCCGAGCAGCGGCACGGCGACGGCCTCGGCACCACCTTCCGGGCGATCGGCGGCCTGCTCAAGGACGCCCCCTTCGTCGGCTACGTGCTGACCAGCACCTTCAGCTTCGGCGCGCTCTTCGCCTACGTCGGCGGTTCCTCGGTGGTGCTCCAGACCGAGTACCAGATCTCCCCGCAGACCTACAGCCTGGTCTTCGCGGTCAACTCGCTCGCGGTGGTGGGCTTCGGGCAGCTGAACGGGCGGGTGCTGGTGCAACGCCTGCGGATGGACACCCTGATGCTGGTCGGCCTCTCGGCCGCGGCCCTGGCCGGGACGGCGCTGATCCTCTTCACCTCCGTCTGGCACCTCGGCCTGCCCGCGGTCTGGCCCGCCCTCTTCCTGCTGATGGCCGGGATGGGCATCGTGCTCCCCAACTCCTCGGCCCAGGCGCTCACCATGGCACCGCACGCGGCGGGTTCGGCCTCGGCACTGCTCGGGGTCGGGACGTTCACCTGCGGTGCGCTGGTCGCTCCGCTCAGCAGCCTGGGCGGGCGGCCGTCGATGACGCTGCTGGGCGTGGTGGTGGTCGGCTGCGCGGGGTCGGCGCTGGCCGCCTTCGCCCTGTTCTGCCGTCCGTGGCGGCGCCCGGCCTGAGGCCCGGCCCGATGCTCTGCCTGACAGCTTGTCAGGAAGCCCCACGATCGAGTGAGTGTCCTCCGGGTGGCGGAGATCGTTGTTCCGGTTGTGAGTGTTGACCGGGGTATCGGCGCCAGCTTTGAAGAAACGATTCTGCTTCTGGACTGCCCGATCTTCGCCGACCTGGTCGGTCGGTGGCGGCGGGCGGGACGGGCGGTGCCGGGCGAACCGGACCGCGAGTGGCAGTCCCTGACCACCCCACCCGTCTTCCGCATCCGACCACCGGGGCAGCCGGGCCCGCCGGGCCAGGCGCCACCGGGGCCGACGGGGCCGGGGCAGTCGCTCCCCGGGCCGCAGCCCGCCGCCGCAGGAGGCCCCGGCCATCCGGGCGGTACGGGCCGCCCGGGCGGGCCCGGCTACGCGGGGGCGGTGCGGCGATGACCCACCGCAGCGCACCCCGCGTGCCCGCCCAACGCACCAGCGCCGGCGGCTGCGTCATGCCACTGGCCCTCTCCCTGGTCGCCGGGCCCGGCCTCCGCGTCCCCGTCGCCGCCTGCCTGCGCTACTCGGCGGCCGACCCGTACGCGGTCCACCTGGACTTCCACCTCGGACAGGGCATGCCCGTCCGCTGGACCTTCGCCCGCGAGCTGCTGGCCACCGGCCTGCACGGCTGGGCCGGCACCGGCGACGTGTCCGTCTTCCCCGGCACCGACCAGGACGTCCGCAGTACCTGCCTCTCCCTCGACGGCGACACCGGCACCGTCCTGCTGCTCGCCCCCACCCCCGCCGTCACCACCTTCCTCGCCCACACCGACCGTCTCGTCCCACCCGGCACCGAACTCCGCCACGTCGACCTCGACACCCTCCTCACCCGTCTCCTCGACGGCCCGGCCCCCGGCCTCGGCTGGCGTGACGGTCTCGCCGAGCCGGACTGACCTGCCGTCAGGCGGGGGTGGTGTCAGCGGGTGCCGCGGGCGAGGAGCCGGGTGCGGGCGTGGGCGGCGAAGTCGGGTCCGGCGGCGGTGGCGGTGGGGTCGGCGGTGGTGCCGCCGGGCTTCACGGTGCCGGAGACCGTGTAGTAGGTGTAACGGCCCACGGCGGCATGGGTGTTGGTGCAGCCGTCCGAGGTGCAGTAGGAGATGGCGCCGGCCGGGACGAGGCCCTGGACCTGGCCCTGGTGGGCGGCGGTGGCGGCGTCGGCCTTGGCGCGGTCGGGGAAGACGGCGACGCCGATGGTGACGGCGCTGTTGCCGGAGGTGTAGGTGGCGCGGAGCAGGGTCTGGCAGCCCTGCGGGGTGATCACGTTGCCGAGGCCGCCGGTGGTGGCGTTCCAGCAGGGGGAGGTGGCGGCGGTGGTGAGGCGGGTCCAGGTCCTGCCGCCGACGGTGAGGGTGGTGGCGGGGAAGAGGGAGCCGGGGTCGAGCGGGGCGGTGTCGGTGGCGGCCGAGGAGATGACCGTCAGCGGGTCCGGCGGGGCGGTGCTGCCCGGCGGGGCCGGGGGTGCCGGGGGCGCCGAGGAGTTGGGGGCGCTCGGGGTGGGGGTCCGCTTGGGAGAGGCGGAGGGCGTGGCCGAAGGGGAAGGCGCAGTGGAGGCGGAGGGGGAGGCCGAGGGGGAGGTGGCGGGAGTGGGGGTGCTGTCCGGTGACGGGGCGTCGGCCGGGGTGGAGGGGGCGGCGGCGGCCTGGGCCGCGGCGGGGGGAGCGGCGGGGGGAGCGGTGGGCCCGGCGCCGCGGCTCAGGAGGACCGCCGTGGTGGTGATGGCACCGACCAGCAGGACGGCCCCGGCGACGGCTCCGCCGTTGCGGAGCCGTCTGCGGCGGCGCCGACGCTGCTCGTGCTGGTCGGCGAGCGCGGACCAGTCGGGCTCGGTGGCGTCCGGTCGGGCCCAGCCGTTGGCGGCGACCGGCGGACCGAAGGAGGGGAAGGCCGGGGGCGGTGCGTCCGGACCCGGTGTGCGCTGCGGCTGCCGACCTGTCTCCCCGTTGCTCATGAGCCGTGATCCTAGGGGATTCGAACGTCGGAACGCGTACCGGATCGGGTACGGAGCGTGGCGGAGGGCGTGAGGCGGGCCACAGTGGAATCGAAGGCGGGGCGGGCGCCGAACGGCGGGTTCGGCGTGCGGGGCGGCGGCGGGAGGGCGAAGGCGCAGGCCGTACTACGACGGTGCGTCGTAGGTGGAGCCCTTGATGGCAGGTAGGGGCGGCGTTAAGACTGGTGGAGTCGCAAGGCGCTCCCGCCAGTCGCACCGGCCACCCGCCAGGGTCCGGGCCGGTCCGGGGGAGCGTACCGTCCGGCGTCCGGTGCAGACCGGGGCGCTCACGGCCGGTGGTGCGGCTGCCCCGGGGAACGGCGATCGGCCGACCGGGCAGCGAGGCACCCCGAGCCGGTCCACACGATTGAGGTAGTCCTCGCCATGCGTAGTTCCCTCCTTGCCGTCATGCGCCGTCGCACCGCCCTGGTGGTGGCCTCCGCCGGGCTGGCGACCGCCTGCGCCGCCTCCGTGGTGGCCGTGGCGCTCCCGGAGGAGAAGGCCTCCGCCGCGACGGTGGAGGTCACGCACGTCCCGGAGCCGCAGCAGCAGCCCCAGCAGGCCGCGACGGAGCAGCCGCAGGAGCAGCCGAAGCAGGAGCAGCAGGAGGCGGCCGCCTCCCGCTCCGAGCAGCGCTCCGACCTCTCCGCGGCCACCCGCGCCACCTCGCCGAGCGCCGTCAAGGAGCTGGCCCGCGACCTCGTCCCGGCCGCCCAGTTCGCCGCGTTCAGCAGCATCATCAGCCACGAGAGCGGCTGGAACGTCAAGGCCACCAACGCCTCCTCCGGCGCCTACGGCCTGGCCCAGGCCCTGCCGGGCTCCAAGATGGCCTCGGTCGGCGCCGACTGGAAGACCAACCCGGCCACCCAGATCAAGTGGGCGCTGAAGTACATGAACGACCGCTACGGCAGCCCGAACGCCGCCTGGGCGTTCTGGCAGACCCACCACTGGTACTGAGACCGGGGAACGCGTCAGCCCCGCACCCCCTCTGCGCAAGGGTGCGGGGCTGACGTGTGCTCAGACCAGGCCGTTGGCCTTCAGCCAGTCCTTGGCGACCGCCGACGGGTCCTCCTTGTCGACCGCGACGCGCTTCATCAGCGCGGTGAGGCCGGGGGTGTCGAGCTTGGCGGAGACGGCGTTGAGCGCGGCCGTCGCGGTGGCGTCCACGCCGGCCTTGTTGACCAGGGGCAGCACGTTCTGGCTGGAGAACACCGACTTGGGGTCGGCCAGCGGGACCAGCTTCAGGGTGACCACCTTGGGGTCGGTGGTGAAGACGTTGCCGATCTGGATGCTGCCGTCCTTGATGGCGTTGGCGGTGGTCTCGCCGGTCGGCTTCCACTCCTTGAAGGTCAGGCCGTAGGCGTCCTTGAACTGCTGCTCGCGGCGGCTCTTGAACTCCGGCGGGCCGCCGATCACGAAGTCGGCGGACTTGCCGGCCAGGTCGGCGATGGACTTGAGACCGAGCTTGTCGGCGGTCTCCTGGCTGACCGTCAGCGAGTCGTTGTCCTGGGCGGCGGAGGCGTCGAGCACGGTCAGCTCGGCCGGCAGGGTGGTGTGCAGGGCGGCGTTGACCGCCTCGGTGCCGCCGGTCAGGGCCGGGCTCTTGGGGTCGAGGTAGCCGAGCAGCGCGCCGTTGTACTCGGGCAGCACGGTCAGGCCGCCGCTCTTCAGCTGGCCGTAGAGGATCTCCCGGCTGCCGACGTTGAACTTCTCCTCCACCTTCACGCCCTTGGCCTTGAGGGCCTGCGAGTAGATGGAGGCGAGCAGCACGTTCTCCGGGAAGTTGGCCGAGCCGACCACGACGGTCTTGCCGGAGGCCGCGGACGAGCCCGCGGACGAGCCCCCGGTGCTCGGGGTGGAGGCGGCCAGCGGGTCGCCGCCGCCGGAGGAGCCGCAGGCTGCCACGCCCAGCAGGAGCGCGGTGGCCGTGACGGTGCGGAGCAGGCGGGTGGTCATGGAAGTTTCCTTCATGGCAGGTTGAGTAGGGAATGACGTGCCGGTGGTGCGGTCGGTGGGCCCGGTTCAGCCCGCGGGCCGGCGGGCCGGGCGGCTGCCCGGTGGCAGCGAGCAGCGGATGAGCAGGGCGAAGAGCAGTTGGGCGGCCAGGGCGAGCGCCACCACCAGCACCGCGCCGCCGGCCACCACGTAGTACTTGCGCAGCGCCAGCCCGTCGATCACGTAGCGGCCGAGGCCGCCCATCCCGACGTACGCGGCCACGGTGGCGGTGGCGATCACCTGGATGGTGGCGGTGCGCAGTCCGGCCAGCAGGCTGGGCAGGGCGGCGGGGACGCAGACCTGGAACAGGACCTGGCGGTGGGTCAGGCCGATCCCCCGGGCGGCGTCGCGCAGTTGGGGGTCGGTGCCCCGGACGCCCTCGACCGCGCCGACCAGCAGGGGCGGGACGGCCAGCACCACCAGCGGGATGACGGTGGAGGCCTTGCCGACTCCGGCCAGCAGGACCACCAGGGTGACCAGGCCGAGGGTCGGCACGGCCCGGGCGGTGCCGGTCAGCGCCGTCACCAGGACGGTACCCCGGCCCAGGTAGCCGAGCAGCAGCCCGAGCGGGACGGCCAACAGCACGGCCCAGGCCAGCGATTCGGCGGTGAAGGCGAGGTGCTCGGCCAGCCGGTGGGCGATGGCGTCCGGGCCGCTGCGCTGGGCCGGGTCGGCGAAGAAGGCGCGCAGCCAGTCGATCCAGTTCACCGGAGCCCGCCTTCCCGGTGCGCGGTCCAGGGGGCGAACAGCCTCAGCAGGAGCAGCAGCAGGCCGTCCATCAGCAGGGCGAGCAGCACCACCAGCGCGATCCCGGCCAGGATCGGGGTGGTGAAGGTCCGTTGGAAGCCGTCGATGAAGAGGTAGCCCAGTGCACCCCGCCCGATCAGCGCGCCGACCGCCGCCATCGAGATCGAGGACACCGTGGCGACCCGCAGTCCGGCCATCAGGTACGGGACGGAGGCGGGCAGTTCGACGGCGGCCAGCCGGCGCCAGGGGCCGTAGCCCATCGCGGTGGCGGCCTGCCGGACGGAGTCCGGGGTGGCTCGCAGCCCCTCCACGGTGGTGGGCAGCATCAGTGCCACCACGTAGCAGGTGAGCGGGATCATCACCGTGGGGGTGGCGGCCAGTCCGGTGTACGGCACCAGGATCACGAAGACCGCCAGGGCGGGCAGCGCGTACACCGCGTTCAGCACCACGGCGAAGGGCTGGTAGATCCGCGGGTGGCGAGCGCAGAACAGGCCGAGCGGCACCGCCAGCAGCAGGCCGAAGAGCACCGGCGGCAGCGCCAACAGGGCGTGGTCCAGCGTCAGTTGCGCCAGGTAGCCGAGGTGGTCGGCGAGCCAGCCCCAGCGGATCAGCGGTTCGTCGTCAGGCACCGTCGGCCCCCGCGTTCGCAGCGGTGGGCGCCGGCTCGACGGCCGGGCCGAGCGCGGCCAGCACGGCGGCCCGGTCGGCGGTGCCGGTGGCGCGGCCCCCGTCGTCCAGCACCACGGCCAGCCCGGCGGGGGAGAGGACGGCGGCGTCCAGCGCGGTGCGCAGGGTGTCGGTGGCGGGGTGGAAGCCGAGCGCGGGGTGGGCGGCGTACTTCGGGTGCCGCCACTCGGACGGGCGGCCGACGGCGTCCAGTTGGAGCAGCCAGCCGTCCGCGCCGGTCCGTTCGGCGAGCGGGACGGTGGCGACCGCGCCGGCCGGGCGCAGGCCCAGGCCGCGCAGGCCCCGGTCGCGGCCCAGGAAGGTGGCCACGTCGTCGTCCGCCGGGGCGGTCAACAGGGTGTGCGGGTCGGCGAGTTGGGCTATTCGGCCGTGCTCGCGCAGTACCACCACCTGGTCGCCCAGCCGGACGGCCTCCTCGATGTCGTGCGTCACGAACAGTACGGTCTTGTGCAACTCGCCCTGCAGGCGCAGCAGTTCCTCCTGGAGCCCGGCCCGCACCACCGGGTCGACCGCGCTGAACGGCTCGTCCATCAGCAGCACCGGCGGGTCGGCCGCCAACGCCCGGGCCACGCCCACGCGCTGCTGCTGCCCGCCGGAGAGCTGGTGCGGGTAGCGTCTGGCGCTCTCCGGCGGCAGGCCGACCAGCTCCAGCAGTTCGGCCGCCCGGGCCCGGGCCCGCTTCTTGTCCCAGCCGAGCAGGTAGGGGACGGTGGCGACGTTGTCGATCACCCGGCGGTGCGGGAAGAGCCCCGCCTGCTGGATCACGTAGCCGATGCCCCGGCGCAGCTTCGCGGCGTCCAGCCCGGCCACGTCGGCGCCGTCCAGCAGCACCCGCCCGCCGGTCGGCTCGACCATCCGGTTCACCATCCGCAGGATGGTCGTCTTGCCGCAGCCGGACGGGCCGACCAGCACGGTGATCCGGCCGGCGGGCACCTCCAGGTCCAGGCCCTCGACGGCGACCGTGCCGTCGGGGTGGCGCTTGGCCGCGCCGTCGAATCTGATCACGGGGTAGCAGTTCCTAGTCGTGGCGCCCGGGCCCCGGGCGCCAGTTGATGGCCGATCATGAGGACACTGGCCCCTGCCCTGCCCGCCCGGAGGGTAAACCTGCGGTCGGACAGAGCATGGCTGGTCAGGTGCCGTCCCGTCAGGCCGAAGGGGACCGGTCGGGTGATACTTCGTCAGGTCGTGGACGGCCCTCCGCGAGGATCCGGGCCTCGTCCAGCGAGGGGGTGCCGCCCGGGGCGGTGGGCAGCCCGGCAGCGGCCCAGGCCTGGAAACCGCCGTCCAGGTCGGTGGCCCTCGGCAGTCCGATCTCGCGCAGCGCGGCCGCCGCCAGGCTGGAGGCGTACCCGGCCGAGCAGAGCACGATCACCTCCAGCTCCGGCCCGGTGGCCTGCGGGATGCGGTGGCTGCCGTCCGGGTCGAGCCGCCACTCCAGCACGTTCCGCTCGATCAGCAGCGCGCCCGGGATCTCGCCCTCCCGGGCCCGCTGCGCCTGCGGACGGATGTCCACCAGCAGGGCGCCGAGCCGGTGCGCCTCCAGCGCCTCGGCCGGGCCCGGGCGGTGCACACCGGCCCGGCTGCGCTCCAGCAGCCCGTCGATCCCGCCGTGACCGGGGAGCAACTCGCTCACGCCCACTCCTCCTTGCGCTCGTACGCGGTCTGCACCAGGCCGCCGGCGCGCAGCTCGTACCGGGCCATCTCGCTCAACGGGGGCGAGTAGGCGTGGATGGTGACCGCCGGGCCGTTGCCGGTGTTGCGCACGTCGTGCAGGAAGTCCGGGCCGAAGGAGCGCACCGTTCCGGCGCTCAGGTTCCGCACCTGGAGGTCGTGTTCGGGCCCGGCCAGGGAGAGCTCGGCCAGCTCGCCGAGCGCCACGGTGAACGCCCCGCGCGAGCCGCCGTGGCCGTGGAAGCCGGTGGACTGGCCGGGCAGCCAGCTGATCAGCCAGACCTCGTGGTCCTCGGTGAGCGCCAGCCGCTCGTACCAGCGGTGTTCGGCGGAGAGCCGCACCCGGGGCAGCCAGCCGGCCGGGCGTTCGGCCAACTCGCTGACGATGGTCCGGAGTTCGGTGAGGGAGAGTGGCTTGGCGGTGCCGTGCGGGGCGTGGTCGAGCTCGACGGTCATGGCGGTCCTCGGGTAGCCGAAAGCGGCCGGCCCATGCGGTGGCCGACCGTGAAGGCGGAGCTGTGTGCGGGTGACGCGGGGCGTGCCGCGGCCCTGGAGGTCTTCACAGGGCGGAGGAGGGGTGACGCGAAGGGTCGGATCGCGTCAGCAGGCACACATGTCGCTCGCCTGGCGTCGCAGGTCGACGTGCAGGCGGCAGACCAGGGTGGTGCCGGTGTCCATGGGAGTGATCCTGACGGCGGACGGGGACGGAGTCAAGCACGTCCCGCCTGATGAGAGCGGCGCCGGACCGCCCGGGAGGACGGTCCGGCGGCCCGGAGGCTCAGGCGGTGCTTTCCCCGCCGAGGCCGAGGTCGGCGAAGTCCACCGTCCACGCGGGCGGCGGCTCGACCGGCTCGACCGGGAAGCCGTACGTGGAGAAGGTGAGCTCGTAGTACTCCGAGTTGCTGCCCGAGCGGACCAGCAGTGGAACGGGAGCGGCGGTGTCGGAGAGCTCCACCAGGGCGCCGTGCCGGTCGGTCAGCCGGATCCGGCCCTCGCCGCCGCCGTCCCGGCGCAGCTGCCCGGGGTCCTGGAAGGCCCGGGTCAGCGTGGCGTGCCGGATGACGGTCCGGCAGAAGAAGCCGGCGGCGGGGTAATCGTCGGCCGTGAAGCGGACGTAGGCCTCCGCCAGGCGCAGGTCACCGGGGGGTGTGCGGCCGGTCATGCCCTTCGTCCAGTAGCGGTCGGCGATCTGGATCAGCACCATCCGACCGCCGTCGTCCGTCTCGAGGTCGTGGGTGCACCGGCTGCCGTCCAGCTTGACCGAGACCGTGCCGGTCACCCGCCGGCCCGTCACCAGGCCGTCGATCCGGGCGGTGACGGTGCCCCGGGCGGCCGCGTTCCGCCCCGCCAGGCTCGCCGGCTCCGGGGCGGACAGCCCCGCGGCGGCGGAGGAGGGGGCGGCGGGCGGTGCGGGCGACGGGCCGGCCTGGGTGCAGGCGGTGGCCGCCAGGACGAGGGCGGCCGGCAGGGCGCGGAGACGGAACGGTGCCACGGTGCTTCCCCCCGGAAAGCTGGGACGGTGTCAGGTGGCCAGCATGGCAGATGAGTTGAACGCGTTCAAATTAACGTCGGGTCAGTCCGGGGAACCCACGCGGCGGTTGGCGCGTCCTCCTCCACGGACCGCCGCGCATGGGCGGTGACGGGGAAGGGCAGGACCACACCATGGGCATCATCAGTTGGATCATCCTCGGCCTGGTGGCCGGGGCCATCGCCAAGTTCATCCTGCCGGGGCGCGACCCGGGCGGGATCGTCGTCACCACGCTGATCGGCATCGCCGGCTCCTTCGTCGGCGGCTGGCTCTCCAGCGCCGTCCTGGACCGGCCGGTCGCCACCAGCTTCTACGACCCGGCCACCTGGATCGCCGCGATAGCGGGCTCCTTCGTGCTCCTGGTCGCCTACCGCATCCTGTTCGGCAACTCCCGGGACTGAACGCACCCGGACAGCACCGCGCCCCGGCACCGGATCACTCCGGTGCCGGGGCGCGGCGTCGTTCACGGACCGTCAGAGGCCGTGCGGCAACTCCTCGCGGGCCGCCCACCACTCCTCGGGCACCTGGCCCAGGCCGGTGCGCCCGGCCACCACCCCGGCGGTGATCGCGCAGGTGGTGTCCATGTCGCCCCACCCCTCCAGGGTCCGCCAGATCGCCTCCGGCAGGAGGTCCAGCCACCGGGCCGCCGACCAGAGGGCGAACGGCACCGTGTCCGGCGCGGAGATCTGCCGGCCGGAGCCCAGCACCACGGAGGCGTGCCGCACCGAGGTCCCCTCCGGGAGCCGGGCGGCGACCAGCAGGCCGGAGCGCACGTCGCTCTCCGGCAGGTGGCCGGCCACCTCGGTGAGGAAGTCGGCCGGCGCCGGCGCGGCCCCGCCCCGGCAGCGCACGGCCAGCGCCGTCGCCACCGCCACGGCGACCGCCCCGGCCACCGCCTCCGGGTGGAAGTGGGTGACCAGCGCGGAGCGCCGGGCCTGCTCGGCGGCCTCCGCCAGGTCCCGGGCGAACCAGGCCCCCAGCGGGGCGACCCGCATCGCGGCGCCGTTCCCCCAGGAGCCCTGGCCCTCGAACATCGACGAGGTGACGCTCCGCCAGTCCGCCCCGTCCTGGATCGCCCGGAGCACCTGGTGCATGGACGGACCGTACTTCCGACCCGGGTACGCGGTGTACTCGGCGGCGAAAGCGGCCGCCAGCGCGTCCGGCTCCACCTCGCCGTACTCGGTGAGGTGACGGAACAGCACCACGGCCATCGCGGTGTCGTCGGTCCAGTGCCAGGGCGCCGGGCGCACCCGGCGGGACGTCAGCTCGGCGGCCGCCTCGTCGGCACTCACCTGGAACCAGCGGTCGCCGAAGGCGTCGCCGAGGGCCAGGGCGTGCAGGCTCTCCAGGGGTACGGACATGGGTCGGCTCTCCTTCGGGACGCGGTGGTCGGGAGCGACCATCGTCCCGGCCCGGGGTACCGCCCGGCGACCGAATATCCGGAGGTGACGGCCCGTCAGGCCGCCAGGCCGGAGAGCAGCAGCGCCCAGACCGCCTCGAAGTCGGCCTCGCAGCGCGGGTCGGACCACTCGCCTGCGTGGGCCGGGTCGTGGAAGTGGGCGGTGGCCTGGAAGACCGCCCGGGCGGTGGCGTCGGCGTCCATCGGGCGGAACTCGCCGGTGCGGACGCCGTCCGCCAGGATCACCGCGATCTGCGCGGCCAGGGTGTCGACGTGCTCCTCGACCGTACTGGAGAGCTCGCCGACCAGGGTGAGGTAGGTCGCGAACAGCTCCGGGTCGTCGGTCGCCTTGTGCCGCTTGGCCGCGAAGAGCGTGGCCAGCCAGCGGTGCAGCCGTTCGGCGGCCGGGCCCGGGTCGGCGGTGACCGCCGCCAGCTCGTGGTGGGCCTGGTCCAGCCAGCGCTGGGTGACGGCCTCGCGCAGCGCGGCCTTGCTGGGGAAGTGCCGGTAGACGCTGCCGTGGCTGACGCCGAGCGCCCGGGCGATGTCCACCACCGTGGCCTTGGCGGGCCCGTACCGCCGCAGCACGTCCTCGGCGGCGCTGAGGATCTGCTCGGAGGTCAGGGCGCTGTCGCTGGTCACGGTCTTCCTCTGCTCGGGGGTGACGGCGGCTCAGCCCGCGCGGCGGTCAGTGCTCGCTGTCGAGGTGGGCCATCTGTGCCGCAGCGTACCTGTCCCCGGCGGCGGAACCGGCCGGGACGGCCGCCTCGATCGCGGCCAGGTCCTGCGCGGTCAGCTCCAGCTGCCGGGCGCCGAGCGCCTCGGCCAGGCGGTCCCGGCGGCGGGCGCCGACCAGCGGCACGACGTCCGCGCCCCGGGAGGCGACCCAGGCGATGGCGACCTGTGCCACGGTGGCGCCCTTGGCCTCGGCGATGGCGCGCAGCTGCTCGACCAGGCGGAGGTTGTGGGTGAGGTTCTCGCCCTGGAAGCGCGGGCTGAAGCCGCGGAAGTCGGTGGCCGCCATCTCCCGCTGCCCGGTCCAGTGGCCGCTGAGCAGGCCGCGGGAGAGCACGCCGTAGGCGGTCACGCCGATGCCCAGCTCGCGGGCGGTGGGCAGGATCTCCGCCTCGATGCCGCGGGAGAGCAGGGAGTACTCGATCTGCAGGTCGCTGATCGGGTGGACGGCGGCGGCCCGGCGCAGGGTGTCGGCGCCGACCTCGGAGAGGCCGATGTGCCGGACGTAACCGGCCTTCACCAGCTCGGCGATGGCGCCGACGGTCTCCTCGACCGGCACGTCCGGGTCGAGCCGGGCCGGGCGGTAGACGTCGATGTGGTCGGTGCGCAGGCGGCGCAGGGTGTAGGCGAGCGCGGTCTTGGTGGCGGCCGGGTCGGCGGCGTAGCCGAGCCAGCTGCCGTCCGGGCCGCGCTGGGCGCCGAACTTGACGCTGATCTGGACGGAGTCGCGGTCGCGGCCGCGCAGGGCGTCGTGCAGCAGCAGCTCGTTGTGGCCCATGCCGTAGAAGTCGCCGGTGTCCATCAGGGTGACGCCCGCGTCCAGGGCGGCGTGGACGGTGGCGATCGACTCGGCCTCGTCGGCCGGCCCGTAGAGGTCGGACATGCCCATCAGGCCGAGGCCGAGGGCGGAGGTCTCCGGGCCGGTGGCGCCGAGGCGGGTGCGGGAGGTGGTGGTCATCAGGTGCTCCAAGGGAAGGCGGGGGCAACTGATGTCAACTATGGCATGAGGGATGACAGATTTCAATATCTGTCAGTCGTCTCCTTCTTCTCGCTCTCCCCGCACTCCCCGGAGCGGTCGCAGTACGGGGCCCCGGCGGTGCGGCCGCAGCCGCAGAGCATGGCCCGGGTGGCCGCCCGCTCCCCGATCCGCAGCTCGCCGCGGAGCAGCAGGCGGCCGTCCCCGGTCCGGGTCACGGTGGTCGGGCGGTCCGGGGCCTCGGCGCCGCCCGGGGTGAGCAGATAGGTGAGCGCGCCGGTCGGGCAGCGCCGCACCACCGCGGCGACCACCTCCGGCGCCGCCGCGCCCGGGGTGATCCAGGGGCGGCGGCCGGTGTCGAAGACCTCGGGGAGTCCGCCCACGCACTCGGCGGCGTGGCGACAGAGTCCCGGGTCGAAACTGACGGAGACCCCCTCGGCCCGGTACTCCTTCGCGGGGGCCATCAGTCGCTCACCCGGCTCTGGTTCTCGTAGGCGAGGTCGGCGTACTCGGGGTGCCTGAGCATCCACGCCTTGATGAAGGGGCAGGTGGCCAGCACCGGCAGCCCGCGCCGGCGCGCGTCGTCCAGCGCGGCCCTGGCCAGCAGCCCGCCGATGCCCTGGCCCTCGAAGCCCGGGTCCACCACGGTGTGCGGGTAGACCACGAGCCGGTCGTTGCGGATGTACTCGGCGAATCCGGCCAGCTCCCCGGCCACGGTGGCCTCGAACCGGCCGTTCATCTCCACGTCATGTACCCGGACTGCTTCTGACATTGTCGGCCCCTTGGTCGGACTCGGATGACGGGTGGTCAAATCGGGACGAATCCCACCCTATGCGCGCGGCGGCCCCGGACGACGGCACTGGTGCCAAAGGCTGACCCTCCGTCACCCATCAGGTGTGGATCGGGCCCTGGACGGCGCGGTTCGCGGCGCGGGTAGCGCATTGCGGGTCCATGGTGGAGGGGAGCGCGGCCCCGGCCGATCCGGGCCGGGAGCGCCCCGGAAGGCGGCTGGCCCCGGCCTGCCGCCGGTGCGGGGAGCGCCGGGCCACTCGCAGGGGAACGAACGAATCTTCTAGGCTCGCCTCGCGGCTTCCCCCGTGCCGGTGCCCGTCCGCACCGGCACGCGGGAGCCGCCGTCCCACGGGCCCCGGGCCGAGCCGGGGTCACCGGACCGAGCGAGGAGGACGCAGTGTTGCCCAGCCCGAGGCCGCTCCACCTGCCCTGCCCCGAAGGCGCCCGGCGCGCCGGGGCCACCACCCCACGACGCCGACTCCACCCGACGGCGGGTCAGGCGTCGAGTACCGGCAGCGGTCGGGGAGGCGAGCGATGACCACCCAGTCCGCCCCCGGCCCGCTGCCCTCCCTGGAACTCGACCGCCCGGCCGACGAGCGTGCGGCCGAGGGCCGCCCCGTCGAGACCCGCCCCGCTGAGCCCCGTACCACTGAGACCCGCACCGTCAGGAACCGTCCGGCCGAGGGTCGCCCCGCCGAGACCGATCCCGCCGGGAGCCGCCCCGCCGAGGCCGCCGACACCGGCGCGCTGCCCGGCCTGCCGGCCGCCCTCCGCTCCCGGGCCGACAGCCTGGCCGGACCGGTCCGCCGCCGGATCGCCGAGCTGGCCCGGATGGAGTCGCCGACCAGGGACACCGTCCGACTCAACCAGCTGGCCGAGGAGTTGGCCGCCGGGTACGCCGCCACCGGCGCCACCGTGCGGCGGGTGCCCAACGAGGCCGGCGACCACCTGGTGCTGGACTGGGCAGGCCGGCGCGAGGACCTCGCCCCGGTGCTGATCGTCGGCCACCACGACACCGTCTGGCCGGTCGGGACCCTCGCCGACTGGCCGGTGGAGGAGCGGGACGGGGCGCTGACCGGCCCCGGTGTGCTGGACATGAAGGGCGGACTCGCCCTGGTCGAGGGCGCGTTGGCGCTGCTGGCCGACCTCGGGCAGCGCCCGCACCGGCCGGTCCGGCTGGTGGTGGTCTCCGACGAGGAGCTCGGCAGCCCGGACGGGCGCCGCCTGGTGGAGCGTCAGCTCAGCGGCGCCGCCGCCGTGCTGGGCCTGGAGCCGCCGCACCCCGACGGCCGGCTGAAGACCGCCCGCCGCGGCAGCAGCCGGGTCCGGCTGACCGTCACCGGCAAGGAGTCGCACGCGGGCAACGACGCCGCGCTCGGGGTCTCCGCGGTGGACGAGCTGGTCGACCAGCTGGTCGCCGTCCGGGGCCTGATCTGCCACCCCGACGCCGAGCTCAACGCCGGCCGGATCCTCGGCGGCACCCGGGCCAACGTGGTGGCCGGCCGGGCCGAGGCCGAACTCGGCCTGCGCTTCTCCACCCCCGAGGCGCAGAGCCGCACCCTGGACACCCTGGCCCGGCTCACCCCGCTGCGGCCCGGCGCCAAGGTCCGGGCCGAGGTGGTCTCCAGCCGCCCGACCTGGCCGGTCCGCACCGGCGACCCGCTGCTGCGGCACGTCCGTTCGCTGGCCGCCGCCCTCGGCCAGCAGCTCGACGGCGCCCCGGCCGGCGGCGCGGGCGACACCAACGCCGCCGGCGCCCGCGGCCTGCCCACCCTGGACGGCCTCGGCGCGGTCGGCGCCGGCCCGCACGCCCGCCACGAACACATCCGCACCGACCTGCTGGCCCCCCGGATCGCCCTGCTCGCCGCCCTGCTCGCGGTCCCGCTGCCCAGGCTGCGCGGCTGACCGTCCCTCAGGGCCCGTCTTTCCCACCAGGCGGGCCCCGAGGGGTGCGTCAGCGTGCTCGCCCCCTCGTCCCTCCCGCTCTCCTCGCCGAGAAGGCGGGCCCGCAGGGCGCATCAGCGTGTCAGCGCGTGGAGTACCGGTACAGGTCGCGCAGCAGGGCGACCTCGGCGCCGTGGTGCAGCAGCTCCTGGTTCACCCACCAGACGATCTCGACGAACGGCTCCTCGGCGTCCCCGCCGTACGGGTAGGTGCAGTACCCGACGGTGTCCAGCGCGGCGTCGTCCGCCGCCAGCAGGGTGTTCCGCCAGGCCGTCGCGGCCGCCTCGAAGTCGGCCACCGCCTCCGCCGCCGTGCCCGGCACCGGCAGGTCGTCACGGTCCAGTGCGCGGGTGCCGTCGGTGTGGTCGGAGCGCAGCCACAGCATCTCGGTGAGGTGGCACAGCCGCCAGGCCAGCGTGGTGAACGGCGTCGGCTCCGGGTGCGGCCACGGCGCCGAGTCCCGCCCCCACGCGCCCCCGCCGACCAGGAACCCGGCCGCCTCACCCGGCCCCTCCGACCGCCGCCGCACCGACCAGCAGCGCGGCACCGGCTCCCAGAGGTACTCCTCGTCGGTCATCGTCACCACCGCGACGTCCAGCCCGTTCCCGCTGTTCACCGTCGGCCCGGCCATCCGGTCGGTCAGCCGCTTGTGGGCGAAGTCGAACTGGGCGAGGAGGGGCGCCATGCGCTGAGTGACCGTCATGCCGCGCACCCTTACACGCCCGGCGCTCCGCCTGCGACCGTTTTTCCCGACGGCCCGTCAGCCCCCGCCCAGCTGCCGCAGCGCCCGCTCCAACCGGGAGGCCCGGCTCTTCGGGGTGAGCGCCTGGAGCAGCGGCAGCATCAGCTGGTACCGCGCCGTCCGGTCCAGCGCCTCGAACGCGGCCGCCGCCGCCGGGTCCTCCGCCAGCGCCGCCGCCAGCTCCGGCGGCACCGCGGCAGTGCTCGCCGGCGGGTACGCGCCCGCCCAGCGGCCGTCCTGCCGTGCCCGCTCCACTTCGGCCAGCCCCGGCCCGCGCATCCGCCCGGCGGCGGTCAGCTCGGCGACCTTCTCCACGTTCACCTGCGACCAGAGGCTGCGCGGCCGCCGCGGCACGTACCGCTGGAGGTACCACTGCCCGTCCAGCGACCGCCGCTGCCCCGACACCCACCCCCAGCACAGCCCGACGTCCACCAGCTCCTGCTCCGTCACGGACGGAACCCCGGCCCCCTTCTTCGCCACCTTCACCCACACCCCGGCCGCCCGCCCGTGGTGCTCCACCAGCCACCCCTCGAACGCCGCCCCGTCCGCGAACACGACGACCTCGACCCCGTCCAGCTGCTCCATCCGCCCAGGCTAACGCCGAGGACTGACGGACCGTCGGAAAGGAGAGTGCGGGGGGTGGGTCGCGATGTCGACGGAGTCCGAGCCGGAGCCGGGACTGCCTCCACCCCCCGTAGCCGCGAGCCCCGAGGGCGCTCCGTCCGGCCGATGCGCAGCACCGTAGCGGGACCCACCGACAGGCCGGCGCGGCCGTGCGGCGGGCCGCCCTTGTCAGGGGAGGTGGGTGGGCTGCACACTGGTACCGACCGAACGGTCAGTCGGGAGGTGGGTTGCGGTGACGGTGGCCGATGCGGGTGAGGCCTTGGCGGGGCGGTTCGAGGCCGTGGTGGCTGCGGACCAGCGGGTCGAGCCGAGGGACTGGATGCCGGAGGCGTACCGGGCGACGCTGGTGCGGCAGATCGCGCAGCACGCGCACTCCGAGATCATCGGCATGCAGCCCGAGGGGAACTGGCTGACCAGGGCCCCCTCGCTGCGCCGGAAGGCGATCCTGCTGGCGAAGGCCCAGGACGAGGCGGGGCACGGGCTGTACCTGTACGCGGCGGCCGAGACCCTCGGGGTCGACCGGGCCGAGCTGACCGAGAAGCTGATCAGCGGGCGGCAGAAGTACAGCTCGATCTTCAACTACCCGACGCTGACCTTCGCCGACGTCGGCGTGATCGGCTGGCTGGTGGACGGCGCGGCGATCTGCAACCAGGTGCCGCTCTGCCGGTGCAGTTACGGGCCGTACGCCCGGGCGATGGTGCGGATCTGCAAGGAGGAGTCCTTCCACCAGCGGCAGGGCTACGAGCTGCTGATGACGCTGATGGGCGGCACCGAGGGCCAGCGGGCGATGGTGCAGGACGCGGTGGACCGCTGGTGGTGGCCGTCGCTGATGATGTTCGGCCCGCCGGACGGCGACTCGCCGAACACCGCGCAGTCCATGGAGTGGCGGATCAAGCGCCACACCAACGACGAACTGCGCCAGCGCTTCGTCGACATGACGGTGCCCCAGGCGCAGCACCTCGGCGTCACCCTCCCCGACCCGGCGCTGGCCTGGAACGAGGAGCGCGGCGGCTGGGACTTCGGCGAGCCGGACTGGTCCGAGCTCAAGCAGGTGATCAAGGGTCAGGGCCCGTGCAACGCGCAGCGGGTCGAGCGCCGCCGGGCCGCCCACGAGGACGGCGCCTGGGTCCGCGAGGCCGCCCTGGCCCACGCGGCCAAGCAGAGGCAGAAGGAGAACGAGGCATGAGCAAGGCCGACTGGCCGCTGTACGAGGTGTTCGTCCGCCCCCGGCGGGGTCTGAACCACGTGCACGTCGGCTCGCTGCACGCCGCCGACGACCGGATGGCGCTGCTCGCCGCCCGCGACCTCTACACCCGGCGCAACGAAGGCGTCAGCCTCTGGGTGGTGCCGTCGGGCGCGATCACCGCCTCCACCCCGGACGAGCAGGACCCGTTCTTCGCCCCCAGCGGCGACAAGGTCTACCGCCACCCGACCTTCTACGACATCCCCGAGGATGTCCCGCACATCTGACGGGGGAACAGCATGAGCGACGACCACGTGTACCTGAGCCTCGCCGAGGCCGAGGCCGGCCCGGAGGGCGAGGCCCGCTGGGCGTACGGCACCGGCTTCTCCGACCCGCTGCTCGGGGTGGACCGCGCCGTCCCGGAGGGGGTGGACCCGGCCGCGCTGGCCGAGTTCTGCCTGATGCTCGGCGACGACGCGCTGGTCCTGGCCCAGCGGCTGATCGAGTGGTGCACCCGGGCGCCCGAGCTGGAGGAGGAGGTGGCGCTGGCCAACCTCGGCCTCGACCTGCTCGGCCAGGCCCGCCAACTGCTCACCCGCTCCGGCCAGGTGGACGGCACCGAGCGGACCGAGGACGACCTGGCGTACTGGCGCGAGGACCACGAGTTCCGCAACGTCCGCCTGGTCGAGGTCCCGAACGGCGACTTCGCGCACACGGTGGCCCGGCTGCTGCTGTTCTCCACCGCCCGGCTGGCGCTCTTCGAGCGGCTGGCCGGCCACGCCGACCCGGTGCTGGCCGCGGTCGCCGCCCGGGGCGTCAAGGAGCTGGCGTACCACCGCGAGTACGCCGCCGCCTGGACGCTGCGGCTCGGCGACGGCACCGAGTACTCCGCCGAGCGGATGCGGGCCGGGCTGGCGGCGGTCTGGCCGCTGCTGGACGAGCTGTTCACGCCCCACCGGGTGGAGCTGGAGCTCGGGGTGGACGTCTCCGAGCTGCGCGAGCCGGTGCTGGCCACGCTCGCCGAGGTGCTGGCCGGGGCCGGGCTGGAGCTGCCGGAGGCCGCGCCGATGGCGCGGGTCGGCGGCCGGGCCGGGCGGGACGGCGTGCACACCGAGGCGCTCGGGCTGCTGCTGGCCGAACTCCAGGTGGTGGCCCGGGCACACCCGGGGGCGACGTGGTGACCGCCGTGCTGCGTCCCGCCGCCGAGGTCGCCGCCGAGGTGCCCGACCCGGAGCTGCCGATGCTCACCCTGGCCGACCTGGGCGTGCTGGCCGGGGTCGAGCAGCACGGCGACGCCGTCACGGCCTGGCTCACCCCGACCTACTCCGGCTGCCCGGCGGTGGCCGAGATGGCCGCCGACGTGGCCGGGCGGCTGCGGGCCGCCGGGTACCGCGAGGTCGACGTCCGGCTGCGGCTGGACCCGCCGTGGTCCACCGACCTGATCACCGAGGCCGGCCGGGCCAAGCTGGCCGCCGCCGGGATCGCCCCGCCGCACGCCGTCGCCGCCACGTCCCCCGGGCTGCTCACCCTGGGCCGGACCAGGCTCGCGGTGGAGTGCCCGCAGTGCGGCAGCCGGGACACGGAGGAGCTGTCCCGCTTCGGCTCCACCTCCTGCAAGGCGCTCTGGCGCTGCCGCGACTGCCGGGAGCCCTTCGAACGGATCAAGGAGATCTGACCCGTGACCACCACCGCCCCGCGCCGCCTGGCCTTCCACTCGCTGCGGATCGCCGAGCTGGAGCAGCTCTGCGAGGACGCCGTCGCGGTCACCTTCGAGGTGCCGCCGGAGCTCGCCGAGGAGTACGCCTTCAGCCCCGGCCAGACCCTGACGATCCGCCGGATCGTGGACGGGGTGGACGAGCGGCGCTCGTACTCGATCTGCGCCCCGGCCGGGGGAGCGCTGCGGATCGCGGTCCGCGAGGTGCCGGGCGGGCTGTTCTCCCGCTGGCTGGTCCGCGAGGCGGGCGTGGGGACCGAGGTGGAGGTGCTGCCGCCGGTCGGGCTCTTCACCCCCGACCTCTCGGCGCCCGGCACCCACGTGCTGCTGGCGGCGGGCTCCGGCATCACCCCGATGCTCTCCATCGCCGCCTCGGTGCTGGCCGACGGCGTCTCGCAGGTGGTGCTGGTCTACGGCAACCGGCGCAGCGACACGGTGATGTTCGCCGACGAGCTGGCCGACCTGAAGGACCGTCACCTCGGCCGCCTCCAGCTGGTGCACGTGCTCTCCCGGGAGAGCCGCGACGCCGAGCTGCTCAGCGGCCGGCTCGACCCGGAGCGGGTCCGGGCCCTGCTGACGGCCCTGGTGGACGCCCCCGAGGTGGACCACTGGTGGCTCTGCGGCCCGTACGGCATGGTGATCGGCGCCAAGGAGCTCCTGCACGAGCTGGGCGTCCCGGCCGACCGGGTCCACCAGGAGCTGTTCCACGCCGAGGACGAGCCGCTCGCCGAGCGCCCGGAGGAGGAGACCCCGGACGGCGACACCGCCGAGGTCACCGTCGTCCTGGACGGCCGCTCCGGCACCCTCTCGCTCCCGCGCGACCGCTCCATCCTGGACGGCGCCCAGCGCGCCCGCCCCGACCTCCCGTTCGCCTGCAAGGGCGGCGTCTGCGGCACCTGCCGCGCCCTGGTCACCGAGGGCGAGACCACCATGCGCCGCAACTTCGCCTTGGAGGAGAAGGAGGTCGCCGCCGGCTACGTCCTCACCTGCCAGGCCCGCCCGGTCTCCGACAAGGTCACGGTCGACTTCGACCGCTGAGGCCGGTGCCGGTACCGGGGCCTGGGCCGACGGCCGGTCAGGAGGCCGGGACGGGCTCCTGCTCGTGCGGGTCGCCGAGGAGGGTGACGATCTCGTTGGCGGCGGCGCGGCCGGCGCGGTTGGCGCCGACGGTGGAGGCGGAGGGGCCGTAGCCGACGAGGTGGATGCGGGGGTCGTCGGTGGCGCGGGTGCCGGTGAGGCGGATGCCGCCGCCGGGGGTGCGCAGGTGGAGCGGGGCGAGGTGGGCGACCTCGGGGCGGAAGCCGGTGGCCCAGACGATGGCGTCGAAGGGCTCCTCGTGGTCGCCCCAGGCCACGCCGTGCTCGGTGAGGCGGTCGAACATCGGGCGCCGGTGCAGGGCGCCCAGCTCCTCGGCGCGGCGGTACGCGACCGAGGGGCCGAGGCCGGTGACGCTGACCACGCTGCGCACCGGCAGGCCCTCCCGGACCCGCTGCTCGACCAGGGCGACGGCGGCCCGCCCGGACTCGGGGGTGAACGGCCCGTCCCGGTACACCGGTTCACGCCGCGTCACCCAGACCGTCTCGCCGACGGCGGCCACCTCCGAGAGCACCTGGATCGCCGAGGCGCCGCCGCCGACCACCAGCACCCGCTTGCCCGCGAACTCCTCCGGCCCCCGGTAGTCGGCGTAGTGCAACTGACGGCCCGTGAAGTGGCCCGGGTAGAAGGGCAGGAAGGGCCTGGTCCAGGTGCCGGTGGCGTTCACCAGCGCCCGGGCCCGCCACTGCCCGGCGTCGCTGCTCACCAGCAGCCGCCCGTCCGGCAGCGACTCCACGGAGGAGACCCGGACCGGCCGGACCACCGGCAGCGCGTGCCGGGCCTCGTACGCGGTGAAGTAGCCGGGGACCACCTCGCGGGCCGGGGCCAGCGGGTCGGGCTCGGGCAGCTCGAAGTCGGGCAGGTCGTGGAAGCCGTGCACGGTGGCCATCCGCAGCGAGGGGGAGCGGTGGGCCCAGGCACCGCCGGGGGCGTCGTCCGCGTCCAGTACCACGAAGCCGGTGTACGGGGCGAAGCCGCGCCGGCGCAGGTGGTAGGCGGCGGACAGGCCCGCCTGGCCCGCGCCGATCACCACGACGTCGACGTCCACCGTGGTCCCGCTTGCTGTTGCACCGTAAACAGTCACGGTCGTGAAACATCGCCGGGAGAGGAGCTGTTCCCGGCGGATAGTCTCGGGGCATGACGATGCGCAAGGCCGTTCCCGCGAGTGTCGAGGCGATGATCGAGGACCTCGGGAGGCTGGTACGGACCGAATCCCCCTCGGACGACCCGACGGCGCTGAAGGCCTCGGCCGGCGTGGTGGCCGAGATGATCGAGGGCCGCCTGGGCGGGCGGGCCGCGATCGTCGAGCTCGACGGGCTGCCGCACGTCCACTGGTCCGGCGGCGGCGAGCCCGCGGTGCTGGTCCTCGGCCACCACGACACGGTCTTCCCGCTCGGCACCCTGGAGCGCCGCCCGTTCACGGTCGCCGACGGGCGGGCCACCGGGCCCGGCGTCTTCGACATGCTCGGTGGCCTGGTCCAGGCGGTGCACGGCCTGGCCACCCTTGACGACCTGTCAGGGGTCGAGATCCTGGTGACCGCCGACGAGGAGGTGGGCTCCCGCAGCTCGCGGGCGCTGATCGAGGAACGGGCGCTGGCCTGCGGTGCGGTGCTGGTCTTCGAGGGCGCGGCCGACGGCGGCGGGCTGAAGACCGCCCGCAAGGGCACCGGCGGCTTCCACGTCACCGTCACCGGCCGGGCCTCGCACGCCGGGCTGGAGCCCGAGGCCGGGGTCAACGCCCTGATCGAGGCCGCCCACCAGGTGCTCGCCATCGCCGCCCTGGGCCGCCCCGGGCTCGGCACCACCGTCACCCCGACCGTCGCCACCGCGGGCACCGCCGAGAACGTCGTCCCCGCCTCGGCGACCGTCCTGGTCGACGTCCGGGTCGAGACGCGGGACGAGAAGGAGCGGGTGGAGGCCGCCTTCGCGGCGCTGACCCCGTACGTGGAGGGCGCGACGATCGCCGTCTCGGGCGGGATCGGCCGGCCCCCGATGCCCGAAGCCGCCTCCGCCGCGCTGTTCGCGGTGGCCCGGGAGCTGCTCCCCGGGGTCGAGGGCCGGGCGGTCGGCGGCGGCAGCGACGGCAACTTCACCGCGGCGCTCGGCGTCCCGACCCTGGACGGGCTGGGCGCGGTCGGCGGCGGTGCCCACTCCGACGACGAGTACCTGCTGGTCGGCTCCATGGTCGAGCGGGCGGAGCTGGTCGCCGGGCTGGTGCGGGCGATCCGGCGGAACTGACGGACCGTCGGCGGCGGACGGCCCGGCCGTCCGCCGCCGCACGGCCCCGGCCGTCCGCCGCGCGGCTCACTGCACCGGCGAGATCACCACGGCCGTCCCGTACGCGCAGATCTCCGTGCCCAGGTCGGCCGCCTCGGTGACGTCGAAGCGCATCATCAGCACCGCGTTCCCGCCGCGCGCCCTGGTCTGCTCGACCAGCCGCTCCATCGCCTGGTTCCGCGACTCCACCAGGGTCTTGGTCAGCCCCTTCAACTCCCCTCCCAGCATGGACTTCAGCGAGGCGCCGATCTGGGTCCCGATGTGACGGCTGCGCACGGTCAGCCCGAAGACCTCCCCGATCACCCGGTCCACCCGGAAGCCCGGGACGTCGTTGGTCGTGACCACCAGCACGTCGGCGCCCGGGCCCTGCCCGCCGCCGAACTCTTCGAGGTTGCTCATGGTTGCCATCCTGCAACCCGGGGACCGGCCAAGCAGGTGGACTCGCTCGGGCACAGGCTGTAAACCTGGTGCCATGGGCGAGCGAAGCGATCATCCACAGGGGCCGGGCGCGGCGGCTGAATCCGGCGCGCAGGAGATCGAGGCGACGGTGGTGCTCGGCATCCGGATCACCGACTGGGAGCAGCTGCGCCGTGCGGCACGGGCCGCCGTCGAGGAACTGGACTTCGCCGGGATCGACCCGGAGGGGCAGCGCGAGGCACTGCTGCGCGAGGTCTCCGAGGACCCCAACGCGGCGCTGGGCGCGCTGCTCCACCCCGACCGGCTGGTGGCCGCGATCCCCGGGGTCGAGGCGATCGGCGGCACCCTGGAGATCGCCGTCACCGACGACTTCGCCCCGGACTTCGCCGAGCTCTTCCCGCTCGACCTGGACGAGGAGGAGGGCGGCGGCACCGGGGACTGGACGCTGACCCCGCGCACCGCCTGTCTGATCCACACTCAGCTCATCACCCTGGCCGACGCCGCGTACGACGACCTGGACGAGCACGAGGACGACCCGGTCACCGACGAGGAGGAGGCGGACTGGGCGGTGCTCGGCCGCCTGCCGCAGCGCACCTGGCAGATGCACCACAGCTGGCGCCGCGCGTTCGCCCGGGCCTTCGACGACCTGGCCGACGACCTGGCCCTCGGCGAGTGGCCGCTGCCCCGCAACCTGGCCGAGGAGCTGGCGCTCCGGCTGGCCCTGGTGGACGCCCGCGAACTGCTCGGCGCCCAGCCGCAGGCCGTGGCCGACATGATGGGCGAACTCCCGGTCGACCTCTACGACTACGACTGGGACGGCTGCGCCGACGAGCTGTTCGGCGTCTACGGCCCCGACGAGGGCGACCCGGAGCTGGACGCCACCGAGCGCACCGACGTCCTGCTGGCCGCCACCCACCCCGAGGGCTGGTTCCTCACCTACGAGGACGCCGAGGAGCGCGACCCCACCCGGGGCTACCGCCGCTGACCCTCCGTCAGGAGCCCGTGCCGATGGCCTCGGCGAGGCGGGCGTCCTGGGCGGGAGTCAGCGGGAGCCGGGTGTGCCGGGGGCTGTGCTCCTCCGAGCAGCGCGGCAGCCGGCTCGGAGCGGTGGTGGCGCCGCTGAGCGGGGAGACCGCGTCCTCGAACGCCCAGCTCGGGCCGTCCCAGAACGGGTGGTCGAGCAGTGCCCCGGCCAGCTCGTGGACGGTCCCGGTCGGTGCGCCGACGGCGGTGAGGGCCTCGGCGACGGTCGCGGCGGCGTCCGGCGGGAGGTCGGCGTCGCCGAGGGCGGGCAGCAGCAGGAGCAGCCGGGCGTGCGGGTCGGTGACGCCCGGGCCCTCGCCGGGGTGGCGGGCGACGTGGATCAGCTCGCGCCAGGCGAGGCCGGGGCCGGTGTAGTGGCCCTCGGCGCTCGCCACCCGGAGCGGGCGGTCCCAGTCGGGGTGGTCGAGGTGGTAGTCGATCCCCTCGTCCTCGGCGAAGTTGCGGTGGACGATCACGACCCGGTGGCCGTCGGCGAACGGCAGCCGGATCACCGGCCAGGCGGTCGGGTCGGTGAGCCGTTCGAACGCGGCGTCGGCGTCCGCCCCGTCGACGCCGAACAGGGCCGGGTCCGGATCGAGCTCCTCGCCCGCGGCGAGCCAGAGCAGGGTGGCCGCCCAGAAGCCGGGCAGCAGGAGCAGGTCCTCGCCCGGGGTCAGGGGCTCGTCCTCGTAGTCGGGTATCCGTAGCACGGGAGCATGGTGCCATCCGGGTCGGACTAAGCTCGACGGGTGACCAGCTCTCCTTTCACCGCGCCCAGCACCCCCGCCGTCGAGGACCCCCGGGACGCCAACCCGCAGTACGTGCTGCCGCTGGTGGTCCGGCTGGAGAAGGCCGAGCCGCCGGCCCGGACGGACGCGCTGGAGACCTCGGCGCGGGCGGTGCTGACCCTGCTGGCCGACGAGCGGGTGACCGGGCCCGAGGGGGAGTGGGCGGAGCTGGTGGCCGCCTGGGAGGACGCGCGGATCCGGAAGGTGGTGCGGCGGGCCCGCGGCGGCGAGTGGCGCAAGGCGAACGAGCTGCCGGGGATCACCGTGACGGGGCGTCAGGCCGAGGTGCGGGTCTACCCGCCGATCCCGCTGGACGGCTGGCCCAAGGAGCTGGCCAAGCTCCAGGTCTCCGGCACCGACCTGGACGACCCCGAGGAGCCCGGCCCGGCCCCCGACGGGGTGCCGGTGCTCTGGCTCAACCCGGAGCTGGAGATGAGCGCCGGCAAGACCATGGCCCAGACCGGCCACGCCGCCCAGCTCGCCTGGTGGCGGCTGGACGACGCGCAGCGCAAGGAGTGGGCGGAGGCCGGTTTCCCGCTGGCCGTGCGGACCGCTTCCAAGGAGGACTGGCCCGCCCTGACGGACGGTCACCTCCCGGTGGTCCGCGACGCCGGCTTCACCGAGATCGCCCCCGGCTCCTGCACCGTGGTCGCGGACCATCCGGCGTTCCGCCCGTAGGACGCGCCGTTCGAATTTCGGTGGAACCGCAGTGACCTGCGGGACATCCTTGCTTCCGCTGACGAGTCTTGTGGACGACCGACGGGGGCATGGATGTTCGAGGACGGCACTGTGATCTTCGGGGTGCTGGGTCTGCTGTTCGCCGGAGCGGGGGTGACCTTCTGCCTCGTGCACCTCAACCGGGTGCGGGGAACACGCAGGGCACTGGCCCGCGGCACCGAGGTGGAGGCCCAGTGCCTGGACACCTACGTGAGCCAGCCCGGTGGGAACAGAGGGGGCCGGGGCGTCCGGCACGTGATCCTGGGCTTCCGCACCCTGGAGGGCCGCGACGTCCGGTTCGAGGACCTCTCCGGCGTTCCGCGCGTGCTCGGTGACCGGGTCCGGGTCCGGTACCTCCCGGAGAATCCGCAGCAGGCGGCCGTCACGGACGCGAACCCGTACGGCGGGGCGGGCCGTACCGTGCTGTTCGTCGTCTTTCCCTTGGCGTTCGTGTGCATGGGCCTGTGGTTCGCCGCGCTCGGCTTCGGCCTGGTCGGCCGCCACTCCCATCCGGATTGGCCCTCCGTCGAGCCCTCCGTCTCGGCGTCGCCGTCCTGGCCGTGGCTCGGTTAGACGTCCTTGCGGGTCAGGGAGCGGTGGCCGAGCCAGAGGAGCAGGACCGTCCAGGCGGCCATCAGGAGCAGGCCGGTCCAGTGGCCGAAGGCGATGTGCGGGTCGGGCTGCTGCTTCCAGGCGTACTGGCCGGCCCGGTCCGGGAGGTACTGGGCGACGACGCGGACACCCGGGATGGCGGCCAGGGCGGTGGTGCCGAAGAAGACCAGCGGGGTGAGCAGGCCGAGGGCGGCGCTGAGGTTGCGGAAGCAGGCGGTGATGCCGAAGCAGATCAGCACCAGCATCGGGCAGTAGAGCACCCCGGCCACGGCGGTGCGGAGCATGCCGGGTGCGGAGAGGTCGAGGCCGGTGGTGCCGGCGACGGCGAGCATGGAGCCGCCGGTGGTGAGCAGGCCGACCAGCAGGCCGAGGCCGGCGCCGAGCAGGGCCTTGGCCGCGTAGAGGCGGCCGCGGTGCGGGACGGCGGTGAGCGAGGCGCGGATGGTGCCGGAGTTGAACTCCTGGCCGATCAGCAGGATGCCGAGACAGGCCAGCGGCACCTGGCCGAAGTTGAAGCCGTAGAAGATGCCGACGCCCTTGTCCTCGGTGAGCGAGCCGTCGTCGGAGTAGTTGACGTTCACCAGGAAGGTGATCCCGACGCTGAGGACGACGGAGAGGAGCGGGGCGGACCACTGGGAGACCAGGGTGGTGAGCTTGGTCCACTCGGAGCGCAGCACGAGGGTGGTGGTCATGCCGCCGCCGCCCGGTACTCGACGCTGTCCGCGGTCATCCGCATGAAGGCCTCCTCCAGCGAGTCCTGACGACTCGCGATCTCGTAGAGCACGACGCCGTGCGCGGCGGCGTACCGGGCGAACTCCTCGCCGCTCACCCCGTCGACCTCCCAGGAGCCGTCCTCCCCGGCGGTCGCGGAGAAGGTGGTGGCGGCCATCAGCCGGTCCAGCTTCTCCGGGTCGACGGCCCGCACCCGCAGCCGGGGGCGGCCGTGCTCGGCGATGAAGGCGTCCAGGGTGGAGTCGGCCAGCAGCCTGCCCCGGCCGATGACCACCAGGTGATCCGCCGTCAGGGCCATCTCCGTCATCAGGTGCGAGGAGACCAGGACCGAGCGGCCCTCGGCGGCCAGGCCGCGCAGCAGGGTGCGGATCCACCGGATGCCCTCGGGGTCCAGGCCGTTGACCGGTTCGTCCAGCATCAGCACCGGCGGGTCGCCGAGCAGGGCCGCCGCGACGCCGAGCCGCTGGCGCATGCCGAGCGAGAAGCCGCGGACCCGGCGCTTGGCCGCCTCGGCCAGGCCGACCTGCTCCAGCACCTCGTCCACCCGCCGGTCCGGCAGGCCGTTGCTGCGGGAGAGGCAGAGCAGGTGGCCCCGGGCGGTGCGGCCGCCGTGCACGGCGTCGGCGTCCAGCAGGGCGCCCAAGGTGCGGAGCGGGTCGGTCAGTTCGGTGTACGGGCGGCCGTCCACCAGGGCGTGGCCGGCGGTGGGGCGGTCGAGGCCGAGGACCATCCGCATGGTGGTGGTCTTGCCGGCGCCGTTCGGGCCGAGGAAGCCGGTGACCGAGCCGGGGCGGACCTCGAAGGAGAGGTCGTCCACGGCGCGGGTCCGTCCGTAGCTCTTGCTCAGGCCCTGGACCTGGATCACGTTCGCCTCCTCGGGAGTGGTTGACGTGGTCCATTCCACCGGTGGCGGGCGGTGGGCCGGATCCCGCCGGGGAGGGGACGGCCTCCCTCCCGGGAGGGAGCCGGGAGCGGGGGACGGCCTGGCACCATGGGCGGGTGCTCAAGACGATCTTCGCGCCGCTGCTCGCGCCCGCCACCTACGCCCGCTGGCTGCACCTGGTGGTCGGCATGATCTTCGCGGGGGTGGTGCTGTTCGTCTATCCCGGGATCGAGGCCGGTGTGCCGGTGATCGAACTGATCGCCAAGTGGGCGGCGGTGGTCTCGGTGCTGCTGGTGCTGATCGCGCTGATCCCGGCCGTCCGGCGGGCCGAGGGCGTGCAGGCCCGGCTGCTGCTGGTGCCGGAGCGGGAGGAGGAGATCGGCACCGCCTCCTCGAAGGGCTGGGCCGACCTGCGGCGGACGGCGGCCTGGCTGCTGGGCCGGACGGCGCTGGGGGTGCCGGTGGGCTACGTCTCGCTGTTCGGCGTGGCGGGTGCGGTCTCGACGGTCTCGTACGTGGTGACCGGCCGGCATCCGGAGCCGTTCGGCCTGTCGCTGCCCCGGTCGGTGCCGCCGTTGGCCTACCTGCCGGTGGTCGCGGTGGTACTGGTGGTGCTGGTGCTGTTCGTCGCGCTGGCCGGGCGGCTGCAACTCGCCATGGCGGTGCGGTTGTTGGGGCCGTCGCCGACCGAGCGGCTGGCGGAGGCGGAGCAGCGGGCCGAGCGGCTGCTGGAACGGAACCGGCTGGCACGGGAGTTGCACGACTCGATCGGGCACGCGCTGACCGTGACGGTGCTCCAGGCGGGGGCGGCGCGGGAGGTGGCCGATCCGGCCTTCGTGGCGAAGGCGCTGGAGGTGATCGAGGAGACCGGCCGCCGGGCGATGGACGACCTGGAGCGCACCCTGGTGCTGCTGCGGGACAGCGCGGACGGCTCGGCGGTGGAGCGGCCGGGGGTGGAGCAGCTGGACGGACTGTTCGAGACCGCCCGGGCGGCCGGCAGCCCGGTGGTGGCGGTGGTCGCGGTGGCGCACGGGGAGCTGCCGGGGGTGCTCTCCCGGGAGTCGTACCGGATCGTCCAGGAGGCCGTCACCAACGCGCTCAAGTACGCCCCCGGGCAGCCGATCAGACTCCGACTGGCCACCGAGGGCGGGGACTTGCGCATCCGCAGCGCCAACGGGCGTGCCACGGAGGGTGGTTCGCGGCGGGGCGGGGGCAAGGGCCTGCGGGGCATCCGGGAGCGCGCCGTCCTGCTGGGCGGGGAGGCGGCGGCCGGCTGGGAGGGGGAGGAGTGGGTGCTCTCGGTGCGGCTCCCGCTACGGTTGTCGGCATGATCGACATCTTGCTGGTGGACGACGAGGAGTTGGTGCGGGCCGGGCTGCGGGCCGTACTGGAGGCCCAGGGCGACCTCCGGGTGATCGGCGAGGCCTCGGACGGCGCGGAGGCGATGGTGCTGGCCCGCACGCTGCGGCCGCACGTGGTGCTGATGGACGTCCGGATGCCGGAGGTGGACGGGCTGAGCGCGACCAGGGCGATCCTGGCGGCGGGCGGGGCGGACGCCCCGAAGGTCCTGGTGGTCACCACCTTCGAGAACGACGACTACGTCTACGAGGCGCTGCGGGCGGGCGCCGACGGCTTCCTGCTCAAGCGCTCGCGGCCGGCCGAGATCGCGCACGCGGTGCGGCTGGTGGCGGCGGGCGAGTCGCTGCTCTTCCCGGCCGCGATCCGCCGGCTGGCGGGGGAGCGGGCCAACCGCCCGGCCCGGGAGGCGATGGAGCGGGCCGGGCTGACGGATCGTGAGGCGGAGGTGCTGCGGCTGGTGGCGAAGGGGCTGTCGAACGGCGAGATCGCCGAGCAGCTCTTCCTCGGGGTGCAGACCGTCAAGACGCACGTCAGCAGCGTGCTCGCCAAGCTCGGGGCACGGGACCGGACGCAGGCCGTGATCGTGGCATACGAGTCGGGGTTCGTGCCCAGGTAGGCGTGGCTGTGCGTGCCGCCGGGATCACGGGTGTTTTCGGGTGGTATGTCTGAATCCATGACACGACGGGTCGCGGTGGCGGGTTGTACGGCGGTGGCCCTCGGGGCCTTGGCGATGGTGCCCTCGACGGCGGCCGGGCCGAGGGCGGTGGCACCCGGGGCGCTGGCCACCTCGGAGCTGGTGAAGCTGACCAACCAGGAGGTGGACCCGATCGGGATGACCGCCTTCAGCGGCGTCTACGGCACCGCCGACAGCGTGGCCTTCGGTGACACCGACAACGGCGACTTCTCCGACCCGGACGGCGTGCTCACCAAGGTCACCATCGCCACCCAGGTCAGCCGGACCGACGCGGCCGAGAGCAAGATCTACGGGCAGGCCCAACTCACCGACCTGGTGGTGAACTTCAAGAGCAAGCAGCTGCTGGCGGTGCGTGCGGTCGCGGAGAGCGGGGTGGCCGCGATCGACTCCTACGCGGAGTGCGTGCCGCCGCCGATCGGCCCCTGGGCGCTGGCCTACAGCCGGACGGACGGCGCCCAGATCACCGTGCTCGGGCAGCGGGTCGGGGTCGGGACGACGCAGCTGTCCGTCACGGGGAACGACCTGGACACCCCGACGATCGGGCCCAGCACCCTGACGGTGGTGGTGACGCCCCATCAGGACCCGGTCACCCAGAGCAGGCAGCCGGACGCGGCGGCCTGGCTGGACATCGCGGTCAGCGGGGTGCTGAACGACATGGGTGGGGCGCAGGTGTACCAGGGGGACATTACGACGATGCGGCTGGGTGAGGTGCACGCCCACTGCGTCGACAACACCACGCCTACGCCCACTCCCACTCCCACGCCTACACCGACGCCCACGCCTACGCCGACCCCCACGCCTACGCCCACGCCGAGTCCGACGCCTACTCCGACGCCCACGCCGAGTCCGAGCCCGACCCCCACGCCTACGCCCACGCCTACTCCGACGCCCACGCCGAGCGGCAGTCCGCCGGCCCCGGTGCCGCCGGTGGACGGCGGTGGGGGAGGGAAGCTGCCCGAGACGGGCGCGGCGGCCGGGTGGCAGCGTCCGGTGCTGGGGGCCACGGTGCTCGGGGCGGTGGGTGCCGGTCTGGTGGTGGCGGGGCGGCGGCTGCGGCGGCGCTGATCAGGCCGGGTAGGCGTGGGTCTGGGCGGCCTTGACGGTGGCCCAGACCGCGGTGCCCGGTGCCAGGTCGAGGTCGGCGGCCGCCGCCGGGGTGAGGTCGGCGGCGAGGTCCAGCGGCCCGGTCAGGTCCACCCGGACCTGGTCGCCGTGCAGGTCGAGGCCGGTGACCTCCAACTGCCAGACGTTGCGGGCGCTGGAGTCGGGCTGGGAGCGGTGCAGTTCCACGGCGGACGGCGGGAAGGCGACGAAGGCCGGGCCGGTGAGCTCCTCGCTGGTGGTGAGGGCCGGGCCGCCGTCGGGGAGGGTGACGGTGTGTCCGGCGGCCTCCCCCTGGTAGAGGTTGAGGCCGACCAGCCGGGCGATGTAGTCGGTCCGGGGCCGTCGGGCGATCTCGGCCGGCGGGCCGGACTGCACCTCGCGCCCCTCCTCCACCACCACGAGCCGGTCGGCCAGCACCATCGCGTCCAGCGGATCGTGGGTGACCAGCACGGCCACCGCCTCGAACTCGGCCAGGTGGCGCCGGAGCTGGGCCCGGACGTCCAGCCGGGTCCGGGCGTCCAGGGCGGCGAGGGGCTCGTCCAGGAGGAGCAGACGGGGGTGGACGGCGAGCGCGCGGGCCAGTGCGACGCGCTGGGCCTGTCCGCCGGAGAGCCCGCCGGGGCGGGCCTGGGCGTGCTCGGCCAGGCCCATCCGCTCCAGCCAGGGGAGGGCGGCCTCGCGGGAGGCGCGGCGGTTCATGCCCCGGCAGCGGAGGCCGAAGGCGACGTTGTCGAGGGCGGAGAGGTGGGGGAAGAGCAGGTAGTCCTGGAAGACCACGCCGACGGGACGGGCCTCGGCGGGCGTGTGGAGGCCCTCGGCCGGGGCCTCCAGCCTGCTGCCGTCCAGCGCCAGGTGACCACCCGTCAGCGGCAGCAGCCCCGCGAGGGCCCGCAGGGCGGTGGACTTCCCGGCCCCGTTCGGCCCGAGCAGCGCCACCACCTCCCCCGGCGCGGCGGCCAGCTCCAGGTCCAGCCGGAACCCGGCCCGCCCGTCCCGGGCGCTCCGCTCGACGATCAGATGGGCATCAAGAGACATGAGCACACTCCGTGACCCCGGGGGCGCGGGGAACTGCGCGATTCGGAAGGCGGACGAGCGCTGGATCGGGGCAGGCGAGCCAGTTGCAGGTGCTGCCGTTCCCCCGCGCGCAGTTCCCCGCGCCCCTGGTGTGACCACTCTCGTTCACGACATCCACCGGCCGCGGAGCCCCGCGAGGACCGCGATGGAGACGGCGAGCAGCACAAGGCTCAGCGCGATGGCCGCCTCCGGTTCGGACTCCATCGCCAGGTAGACGGCGAGCGGCATGGTCTGGGTCTTGCCGGGGAAGTTCCCCGCGAAGGTGATGGTGGCGCCGAACTCGCCGAGGGCGCGGGCCCAGGCCAGGACGGCGCCGGCCGCGACGCCGGGGGCGATGAGCGGGAGGGTGACGCGCCGGAAGGCGGTGAGCCGGGAGGCGCCCAGGGTCGCGGCGGCCTCCTCGTACCGGGGGTCGGCCGCCCGCAGCGCTCCCTCGACGCTGATCACCAGGAAGGGCATCGCCACGAAGGCCTCGGCCAGCACCACCCCGGAGGTGTGGAACGGCAGGGTGATGCCGAACCAGGCGTCCAGCCAGCGGCCGACGATCCCGTTGCGGCCGAGCACCAGCAGCAGCGCCACGCCGCCGACCACCGGCGGCAGCACCAGCGGCAGGGTGACCAGTGCCCGCACCAGCCCCCGCCCGGGGAACTCGGTCCGGGCGAGCAGCCAGGCGAGCGGTACCCCGAAGAGCAGGGAGAGCGCCGTGGCCGCCGTCGCGCAGAACAGCGAGAGGCGCAGCGCCTCCCAGACCTCGGGGCTGGTGAGCTGCTCGGGCAGGTCGCGCCACGGGGCGCGGACCAGCAGTCCGAGCAGCGGCAGCACCAGGAAGGCGAGGCCGATCAGCGCGGGCAGCAGGAGCGCGTACGGAATCCGCGCGCGACGGAGGCTGCGGCGGGTGCGGGGCTGAGCAGGTGTCACGGGGTCTGGAAACCGGCCTCGGTGAGGACCCGTCGGGCGTCGGCCGACTGGACGTAGGCGGTGAAGGCGGCGGCGCCGTCGGCGTTGGGGGCCTTGGCGAGCGCGGCGATCGGGTAGTCGTTGACGGCCTGGGCGGCCTCGGGGAAGTCCACACCGTCGATCTTGGCAGCATCGGCCTTGACGTCGGTCTTGTACACCAGGGAGGCGTCCACCTCGCCGAGCTCGACCTTGGTGAGGGCGCCCTTGACGTCCTGCTCCAGGGTGACGGGGGTGAGGTTGACCCCGCCGGCCTTGAGGGCGTCCAGGGCGGCGGCGCCGCACGGCACCTCCTTGGCGCAGAGCGCGACCTTGAGGCCGCCGCCGGCCAGGTCCTTGAGGCCGGTGATGTGCTTGGGGTTGCCCTTGGGGACGGCGATGGCGAGGGTGTTGCGGACGAAGACCTTGGAGTCGTTCGCGGCCTTGGCGTCGGTGACGGTCTTCATGGTCTTGGTGGAGGCGGCGGCGAAGACGTCGGCCGGGGCGCCGGAGGTGATCGAGGTGGCCAGCGCGGAGGAGCCGCCGAAGTTGAAGGTCACCTTGACGCCCGGGTAGGCGGCCTCGAAGCGCTTGCCGAGCTCGGTGAAGCTCTCCTTGAGCGAGGCCGCGGCGAAGACGGTGACGGTGCCGGAGAGCTTGGGGCCGCCGGCCGAGGCCGAGGGCGAGGAGGTCGTGGAACCGGAGCTGCTGCACGCGGTGAGCCCGGTGGCCAGGGCGAACGCGGTGGCGGCCAGGGCGGCGCGGCGGACGGTGACGGTCATGTGAGCGAGTCTCCTCATGGTGTGGTGAGGCGATCATAGTGCCGCAGCTGCGGCTGAAATATCCCCTGTCTCATTGCACGGGCCAGGCCCGAGGGGGCATGCGGGCTGCATGTGCGAAGTGACAGGTGACCCTCCGGGTCCGAACGTGCGCCCTATCTGCGCTGATACTCCGTCAGCTAGCGTGGGGAGCGAATGTCTGTTCCACAAAAGGGGGGTTCCTTTGCCGACGACACAGGTGCCGGGTCCGGCCGGCGTGCCGCTGCTCGGTTCGATGTTCGACCTCAAGCGCGATCCGCTGGGCACGTACCTGGCCGCGCACCGCGAGTACGGGGACGTGGTGCGGCTCACCGCCGGCCCGCCCGGGCTGCGGGCCGAGTTCTACGGGGTCTACTCGCCGGAGGGCGCCCAGCAGGTGCTGGCCGGCCAGGCCGCCAACTTCCGCAAGGAGAACAGCTTCTACGAGGAGATCCGGATCAGCTTCGGGAACGGGCTGCTCACCTCGCAGGACACCGACTACCAGCGCCAGCGCCGGCTGATCCAGCCGCTCTTCACCCGCCGCCGGGTGGACGGCTACGCGGACGCCATCGGCATCGAGGCCGAGGCCCTGGTGGACCGCTGGGGCGGGATGCCCGGGTCGGTGGACGCGGTGGACGAGATGTCCCGCTTCGCCCTGCGCGCGGTCTCCCGGATCCTGTTCGGGGCCGACCTGGAGACCGCGCTGGACTCGGTGCGGACCAACTTCCCGGTCCTGGCCCACTACGTCACCGCGCGCGGCTTCCAGCCGGTGCGCATCCCGCGCACCTGGCCGACCCCGAGCAACCGGGAGGCGATGGCGGCCGAGCGGGCGCTCTACCAGGTCTGCGACTCGATCATCGCGGCCCGCGGCGGGGCGGCGGCCGAGTCGGACGACCTGCTCGGCCTGCTGGCGGCGGCCCGGGACGAGGACGGCGCGCAGTTGGACGCCACCGAGCTGCGCGAGCAGGTGCTGGTCTTCCTGCTGGCCGGGCACGAGACCACCGCCACCTCGCTCACCTTCACCCTGCACCTGCTCGGCCACCACCCCGAGGTGCAGGCTCGGGTGCACGAGGAGCTGGACGGCCTGCTGGCCGGCGGGCGCCGCCCGACCGCCGCCGACTACAACGAACTCCCTTACCTGACCATGGTGTTGAAGGAGGCGATGCGGCTCTACCCGGCGGCCCCGGTGATCGGGCGGCTGGCGGTGGCGGAGAGCGTGATCGGCGGCACGGTGATCCCGGCCGGGGCCAACGTGATGGTCGCCCCGTACGTGACGCACCGGCACCTGGAGCACTGGGAGGACCCGGAGCGCTTCGACCCGGAGCGCTTCACGCCGGAGGCGGAGGCCGCCCGGCACCGCTACGCCTGGTTCCCGTTCGGCGGCGGGCCGCGGGCCTGCATAGGCCAGCACTTCTCGATGCTGGAGTCGGTGCTCGGCCTGGCGGCGCTGCTGCGCACCTTCGAGGTCGAGGCGCTGGACAACGAGGTGGCGCTGACCCACGGCATCACCCTGGAGGCGGCGAGCCCGGTGCGGCTGAGGCTCAAGCGCCGCTGAGGCCCGGGGGCCGCCGAGGCCCCGCGCTTCGAGGCACGGACCCCGGCTGAACGGGAGGGCGTGCGCCCGGCGCACAGGGCGCACGCCAGTTCAGCACATGCGAGCCCCCCGGTGGGCTGCTTTTCACATCTTCTGGTGACCCCCGTTCGACGCTGCGTAGCGTCCGCTGTCTGACGCCACATCGGACGGGGGCTCGATGGCACACCTGGATCACTTCGGCTTCGGCTGGCCGACTCCGGTCATCTCCTACGTGATGGCCTGCATCGGCGCGGCCCTCGGCCTGCGCTGCACCCTGCGCGCCCTGGCCGCCACCGGCGCCGCCCGGCGGAACTGGCTGGTCACCGCCGCCGCCGCGATCGGCTCGGGCATCTGGACCATGCACTTCGTGGCCATGTTCGGCTTCACCGTGGACGGCACCGAGCTGCGGTACAACGTGCCGCTCACCGTGCTCAGCCTGCTGGTCGCCGTCCTGGTGGTCGGCCTCGGGGTCTTCGCCGTCGGCTACGGGCGGCACCGGGGGCGCTCGCTGCTGCTCGGCGGGCTGATCACCGGCGTCGGGGTGGCGGCCATGCACTACCTCGGCATGGCGGCGGTGCGGATGCACGGCCACCTCCGCTACGAGGCCGGCACGGTGGCGCTCTCGGTACTGATCGCGGTCGGCGCTGCCAGTGCCGCGCTCTGGGCCGCCGTCACCATCCGCAACGTCTACGCGGCGGCTGCCGCCGCCCTGGTGATGGGCGTCGCCGTGAGCCTGATGCACTACACCGGCATGGCCGCGGTACAGGTCGAACTGGAGCCATCGCGGGTCGAGTTGGGCGGTGCGACGCCGATGCAGTTCATCTTCCCGCTGGCCGTCGGGCTCGGCTCGTTCCTCTTCCTGACCTCGGCCTTCGTGGCGCTCTCGCCGACCGCGCAGGAGCGGGCCGCGTACCGCGAAGCCGGACAACTGGCCATCGAGGAAGTCTAGTTCCGTCACTGAGAGGGTCGTTTTCGATGGGAAGCCACGCCGGACCGGCCGACCGCCTCGGATGGCGGCGGCTGAGGCCACGGACGGTACGCGCCAGGATCGTCGCCCTGCTGATGGTCCCGGTGGTGTCGGTGATGGCCCTGTGGTCCTTCGCCACCGTCACCACCGCGCGGCAGGTCTCCGACCTGCTCCGGATCCAGCAGGTGCAGGCCGAACTGCTGGTGCCGGTGGCCGCCACCGTCACCGGCCTCCAGGCCGAACGGGCCGCTGCCGGGCAGCAGTTGGCCGCCCCGACCGCCGCCCGTGAGGCCACGCTGCGGGAGGCCGCCGACACCACCGACCGGGCGGTCGCCCCGCTCGGCGTCGGGGGCTCCTACAACCGGGCCGACGCCCGGGGCTACGGCACCGAGGCGGCTGGGCGGCTGGACGAGCTGGGCAGCGCGCTGACCGGCGTGGCCCAGCTGCGTCGGCGGGTGCTGACCCGTGAGGTCCGCTGGGACGAGACCTACGTCGGCTACACCGCCGCGATCGACCGGGCGCTGGAGGTCGGCGGGGCCGTCAGCGGGCTCCAGGACCACCGGGCCGGCTCCGACGCCCGGGTGCTGCTGGAGTTCGCCCGCTCGCGCGAACTCCTCTCCCGGGAGGACGCGTTGCTGCGCACCGGCCAGCGGGCCGGTGCGCTCACCGAGGAGCAGCGGGCCGAGTTCGCGGCCACCGTCCACGCCCGGCGGCTGTTCCAGCAGACCGCCGCGCGTGACCTGCGCCCGGCCGACCGGGCCGCGCTGGCCGCCGTCACGGGCGGCCCCGACCACCGCGAACTGCTGCGCCAGGAGGACGCGGTGCGCAGCGCGCCGGACGGCCGCTCGGCCGCCGAGGCGGTCAGCGCCGAGCAGTGGATGGTGGCGGCCGGGAACGTCGCCCGCACCCTGCGCACGGTGGAGACCGAGGCCGGGGCCACCGCCGCCGCGCAGGCCCGCCCGTACGCGCTCGGGCTGTTCTCCGCCTCCGGCGCGGCGGTGCTGCTCGGTCTGGTCGCGGTGATCGCCTCGCTGCTGATCTCGGTGCAGATCGGGCGCGGTCTGGTCACCGAGCTGATCGCCCTGCGGAACTCCGCGCTGGAGCTGGCCGGGCGCGAACTCCCGGCCACCATGCGCAGGTTGAGGGCCGGGGAGGAGATCGACGTGGAGCACGAGGCGCCGCGGCGCCCGCACGGACAGGACGAGATCGGGCAGGTGCACGGTGCGCTCGGCACGGTCCGGCGGGCCGCCGTCACGGCGGCGGTGGAGCGGGCCGAGGTGCTCTCCGGGGTCTCCGGCGTCTTCGTCAACCTGGCCCGGCGCAGCCAGGTGCTGGTGCACCGTCAGCTCGCCCTGCTGGACGCCATGGAGCGCCGCACCGAGGACCCGGCGGAGCTGGCCGACCTGTTCCGCCTCGACCACCTCACCACCCGGATGCGCCGCCACGCGGAGGGCCTGATCATCCTCTCCGGGGCCGCCCCGGGCCGGGGTTGGCGCAATCCGGTGCCGCTGGTGGACGTGGTGCGGGCCGCCGTCTCGGAGGTGGAGGAGTACCCCCGGGTGGAGGTGCACCGGCTGCCGAAGGTCTCGGTGGCCGGGCAGGCGGTGGCCGACCTGATCCACCTGGTGGCCGAACTGGTCGAGAACGCCACCGGCTTCTCGCCCCCGCACACCAAGGTGCACGTCCGGGGCGAGCAGGTCGGCAACGGCTACGCCCTGGAGATCGAGGACCGCGGGCTCGGCATGGGCCCGGAGGCGCTGGCCGACGCCAACCGGCGGATCGACGCCGCCGAGCAGGTGGACTTCTTCGACAGCGACCGGCTCGGCCTGTTCGTGGTCAGCAAGCTGGCCCGCCGTCAGGACGTCCGGGTCTCGCTGCGGCCCTCCGCGTACGGGGGGACCACGGCGGTGGTGCTGCTGCCCAACGTGCTGCTGGAGGAGCCGGGCCGGCCGGAGCCGGTGCACGGGGCCGAGCCGGAGCAGACGGTGCGGCCGGTGGAGTCGTCGGGGCTGTCGGAACTGCCGGAGCCGTTGGAGTTGCCGGAGCTGCCCGCCCCGCTGCCCGCCCCGCTGTCCGTTCCGCCCGTCGTGGTGCCCCCGCCGCCGGCGCCGCTGGCGGTGGTGCCCCCGCTCGGGGTGCCGCCGCTGGGGCGCCCGGCGGTGACCGACCCCGACGAACTCCCGCGCCGGGTGCGGCAGGCCAGCCTGGTACCGCAGCTACGGCAGGCACCGGAGCAGCCCCGGTCGGCCGCCCGGCCGCCCCGTCCGGCCGGGCGCAACCCGGAGGAGGCCAGGGCCGCGATGTCCGCGTACCAGCGCGGTTGGGCCCGCGGCAAGGACCGACGCCCCGTCAACCCGCCGTCCGCGTCCGCCCCGCAGCCCCCGTACACCCCGCAGTCCCCGTACGCCCCGTCCGGACCGTACACCCCGTCCGGACCGTCCGGACCGACCGAGGGAGAGCACCGATGAACGGCACCACGTACCGCCGAGGCGAGTTCGACTGGCTGCTGGACGAGCTGGTCTCCCGCGTCCCGCAGGTCCGCTTCGCCGTGATGCTCTCCGCCGACGGCCTGGCCGTCGGCAGCTCGGCCGGGATCGACCGGGAGGACGGCGAGCACCTGGCCGCCGTCGCCTCCGGCTTCCACAGCCTGGCCAAGGGCGCCGGCCGGCACTTCGAGGCGGGTGAAGTCCGGCAGACCATGGTCGAGTTGGAGCACGGCTTCCTCTTCGTGGCGGCCGCCGGCGAGGGCACCTGCCTGGCCGTCTTCGCCCGGGCCGACGCCGATCTGGGCCTGATCGCCTACGAGATGGCCCGGCTGGTCCGCCAGGTGGGCGAGCACCTGTACGCACCACCGCGCTCGACGGTCGGCGGGTGAGCGCGGTGCTCTACCCGCAGCGCCGCCACCTGGACGGCACCGCCTTCGGCTACCCGTCCGAGCCCGAACGGCACACCCGCTGGTACGACGGCGAGGCCGGGCCGATGGTCCGCGCCTACGCCCTCACCCAGGGCCGGACCGTGCCCACCGGGCCGGAGTTCGACCTGATCGCCCTGGTGGTCAGCGACGTGCCGGACGGCCCCGACCTGCCGGTGGGGCCCGAGCACGGCGCGATCCTCGGCCTGTGCCGGGACGACGCCCTCTCGGTGGCCGAGATCGCCGCCGAGACCGACCTGCCGCTCGGGGTGGTCCGGGTGCTGCTCGGCGACCTGCTGGCCGCCGGGTACGTCCGGGTCAGCCGCCCCGTCCCGCCCGCCCTGCTCCCCGACGAGCACATCCTCCGTGAGGTCATCCATGGACTCCGCGCGCTCTGACCGCCCCTCCGCCTCCCCGGCCGAGGCCGACCTCGCCCTGAAGATCCTGGTGGCCGGGGGCTTCGGCGTGGGCAAGACCACGCTGGTCGGCTCGGTCAGCGAGATCCGCCCGCTGCGCACCGAGGAGCAGCTCAGCCTGGCCGGGGCCGGGGTGGACGACACCGGCGGGGTGGAGCAGAAGACCACCACCACGGTGGCGATGGACTTCGGCCGGATCACCATCCGGGACGGCCTGTCGGTCTACCTGTTCGGCACGCCCGGGCAGGACCGCTTCTGGTTCCTCTGGGACGAGCTGGCGCAGGGCGCCCTCGGTGCGGTGGTGCTGGCCGACACCCGGCGGCTGACGGACTGCTTCCCGGCGGTGGACTTCTTCGAGCACCGGGGCATCCCCTTCGTGGTCGCGGTGAACCGCTTCGCCGGCACCCGCGAGTTCGGCCCGGAGGAGGTCGCCCGCGCGCTGGACCTGGACGGCTCCACCCCCGTGGTGATCTGCGACGCCCGCCGCCGCGAGTCCGGCAAGGAGGTGCTGGTCAACCTGGTCGAGCACGCGGGGCGGGTGCACGCCGCCCGCCTGCTGGAGCGGGTCGGCGGCTGAGCGGGCGGCCGGCCCGCCGCACCGCCCGCCACGCCGTCCGCCGCCCCGCCGGTCCGCGCCGTCCACCGCCCCGCCCGTCCGCGCGGTCCGCCGCAGTGTCCACCGCCCGGCCCGGCCGCGCCTCCCTTGACGGGCCGTCACGATCCGTACGCTGAAAATGTGATCACCTACGAGTGCCGCTCGCTGCGGACGCTGGCCGACGAGGAGCGCTGGCCCGACCTGCTCGGGCTCTACCGGGAGTCCCGCGCCGTCGGCGCCGAGCTGCGCGGCGAGGCCCAGGGGGCGGCCGAGACCGCCCCGCTCGGGCACCTGATCGCGTACGGGGCGCCCCCCGAACTGGCGGCGCGGCTGTTCGACCCGGACGGCGGCCCGGGTGCCACCGCGACCACCGCCGACCACGACAGCGGGCCGCTCTGGGAGGTGCTGGCGACCCGTCACACCTGGCGCCGACTGGCCCCGTTGCTCGGCCCCGAGCCGGTGCGGCGGCTGGTGCGGCACACCCGGGCCCTGCTCGGCGAGCAGCTCGGCCCCGGCGGCGAGCCCGATCCGGAGGGCGTGCCGCTGACCCCGGAACCCTGGGAGCTGGCGGCCGGACAGCCGGACGCCCTGGTGCGCGAGTACCTGCCGGCCGGCGGCGCCCGCCGGACCCTGCTCACCCTGCCCGCAGGCCTGGAGGGCCTCGGCCCGGTCGAGCTCCCCGAGCGTGGCGACCAGGTGCTCGGCCTGGCCGCCACCCGGCTGCTGGCCGCGGCCGTACCGTGGGCCAGGGCCCGCTGCGTCCGGGGAACCGGCCCGGCCGCCGCCGCCCAGCTGACCTCCCTGCGCCGGGTCACCGGCGGGCACCTGGCGTTCGGCGCGGTCTACCCGGCGCTGGTGCAGGCCGCCTCCGAACGCCCCTGGCAGGGCTGCGCCGAGGGCCGCCTGGCGGTCTGGCGGATCCTGGCCGCGATGACCGGCGGGTCCGTCCTCTCGGTGGCGGAGGTGAACGCCCTGGTCTCCCGGCTGCGCTGCTTCACCTGGCACGAGCCGACCGACGAGCTGCGCTTCCTGCACCTGGCCCTGGAGGACCCGGCCACCGGGCTGTCCTGGGTGCTCAGCGGCTCCCGCCACGAGGCCTGACCCGGCGGGAACGAAGGCGCAGGCCCCGCCCGGTCGTGGTGTTCCCGGGCGAGGCCTGCGTGTCATGAGGGGGCGTCAGCCCGTCTTCTCCAGGGCGGGCGCGGCGGCCTGCTCCGGGACGGTGCCGTGGCCGCCGTCGACCAGGGTGGTCTCGTCGAAGGGCAGCCGGCCGGCCAGCACCTCGGTCATCCGCTCCCGGTCGAGCTCCTTGGTCCAGTGGCCGATCAGCACGGTGGCCACCGCGTTGCCCGCGAAGTTGGTGAGGGCGCGGGCCTCGGACATGAAGCGGTCGATGCCGACGATCAGGCCGACGCCGTCGACCAGCTCCGGCTTGTGCGACTGCAGGCCGCCGGCCAGGGTGGCCAGGCCCGCGCCGGTGACCCCGGCCGCGCCCTTGCTGGCGATCACCATGAAGACCAGCAGGCCGAGCTGCTGCCCGAGGGACATCGGCTTGTCCAGCGCCTCGGAGATGAAGATCGAGGCCATGGTGAGGTAGATGGCGGTGCCGTCCAGGTTGAAGGAGTAGCCCGTCGGCACGGTGATGCCGACCACCGGGCGGCTCACCCCGAGGTGCTCCATCTTGGCGATCAGCCGGGGCAGCGCGCTCTCCGAGGAGGAGGTCGACAGGATCAGCAGGAACTCCCGGCCCAGGTAGCGCAGCAGGCCGAAGACGCTCACCCCGGCGACCAGGCGCAGCAGCCCGCCGAGCACCAGCACCACGAAGAGCAGACAGGTCAGGTAGAAGCCGATCATGATGACGGCGAGGCTCTTCAGGGCCGCCGTCCCGGTCGCCCCCACCACCGCGGCGATGGCGCCGAAGGCACCGACCGGCGCCAGCCACATGATCATCGACATCACCCGGAACACCAGCCGCTGCACGTGCTCGATCCCGCGCAGCACCGGCGCGCCGGCGGCGCCCATCGCCTGGAGCGCGAAGCCCGCCAGCAGCGCGACCAGCAGGGTCTGCAGCACCTTGCCCTCGGTCAGGGCGGAGAGCAGCGTGGTGGGGATGATCCCGAGCAGGAAGTCGGTGGTGGACTGCGCGTGCCCGGCGGTGGCCTGGGCGTGGCCCGCCTTGGCCAGCGCCTGGGTCAGGTGCAGCCCGGAGCCCGGCTCCAGCAGGTTGCCGACCAGCAGGCCGATGGCCAGCGCGACGGTGGACATCACCAGGAAGTAGCCGAGCGCCAGACCGCCGACCCGGCCGACCTTGGCCGCCTTGGTCACGGAGCCGATGCCGAGCACGATGGTGCAGAAGATCACCGGGCTGATCATCATCTTGATCAGGTTCACGAACCCGGTGCCGACCGGCTTGAGCTCCACCGCGAAGCCCGGCGCGGCCAGGCCGACCACGACACCGGCCAGCACGGCGACGATCACCGCGACGTAGAGGTAGTGCGTCCGGTCTCTGTGCCCCGGGGCTGCTGTGCTGGTCATGGGGGAGGCTCCTTCGCCTGCGGTACGACGGCGGCCCGTGGGTGGGCGGGCCGGGGACGACTCTCCCGCGCGGGCGTGAGCCGGGTCACGTTTCCGTTCATAGAGTTCACACGTCCTCGGGAGCCGCCTCATGGGCCGGGCAGGGCACACTGGCCTGCATGGACGCGCGCCCCTCGGACTTCCCCAGACGCCGCCGGGCCCGCAGCCTGGCGGGGCAGCTCTTCGTGGTGCAGGTGGTCATCGTGGCCGCCGTGGTGGCCGGGGGAGCGGTGCTCGCCTACCTGTTCACGGCCGGCCGGGCCGAGGACGCCGCGCTGCGCCAGGTCACCGCCGTGGCCCGCTCGGTCGCCGACGCGCCCAGCGTCCGGGAGGCCGCCCTCACCCCCGCGCCCTCCGCCGTGCTCCAGCCGTACGCCGAGCGGGTACGGCAGGACACCGGGGTCGACTTCGTCACCGTGATGGCCCCCGACGGCATCCGCTGGACCCACCGCGATCCGGAGCAGATCGGCAAGCGCTTCCTCGGCCACACCGAACAGGCCCTGGCCGGGCAGGTGTTCAGCGAGACCTACACCGGCACCCTCGGCCCGTCCGTCCGGGTGGTGGTCCCGGTCCAGGACGGCACCCGGGTGGTCGGCCTGGTCAGCGCGGGCATCACCGTGCAGTCCATCAGTGCCCAACTGCGCGGCCCGCTCATGGCGTTGGGGGCGGTCGCGGCCGCCGCCGTGCTGCTCGGCGGCCTCGCCACCTACCTGGCCAACGCCCGGCTGCGCCGCCACACCCACGGCATGGGCGCCGCCGAACTGAGCCACCTCTACGACTACCACCAGGCCACGCTGCACTCCGTCCGGGAGGGCCTGGTACTGCTCGACCGGCACGGCCGGGTGGTGCTCTGCAACGACGCCGCCCGCGAACTCCTCGGCCTCACCGGCCTGTTGGACGGCGTCGCGGTCCGCTCGCTCGGCCTGCCGCCCTCCCTGGTGCGGGCGCTGACCGGTAGCGGCTCCGATCCGGTCCGCGACGAGGTCCACCTCACCGAGGAGCGGGTGGTGGTGGTCAACACCTCCGCCGTCGGCCCCGGCCTCGGCACCGTGGTCACTCTCCGGGACCACACCGAACTCCAGTCGCTCTCCGGCGAGTTGGACTCCGTCCGGGGCTTCGCCGAGGCGCTCGGCGCGCAGGCCCACGAGGCCGCCAACCGGCTGCACGCGGTGGTCTCCCTGATCGAACTCGGCCGTCACCGCGAGGCGGTGGAGTTCGCCACCGCCGAGCTGGAACTCGCCCAGCAGCTCACCGACCGGGTGGTGGCCGCCGTCGGCGAACCCGTGCTCGCCGCGCTGCTGCTGGGCAAGACCGCCCAGGCCTTCGAACGCGGCGTCGACCTCACCCTCACCGAGGACAGCCGGATCGACGACGGCGTCCTGCCGCCCGGCCTCACCCCGCGCGACCTGGTCACCGTGCTCGGTAACCTGGTCGACAACGCGGTGGACGCCGCCATCGAGAACGCCGCCGCCCGCGCCCCCGAGGTCACCGTCACCGCCCGGGTCGACGGCCCCGAACTCCTGCTCCGGGTGGCCGACTCCGGCCCCGGCATCGACCCGGCCGCGGCCGGCGAGGTCTTCGACCGGGGCTGGACCACCAAGGCCTCCTCCGGCGGACGCGGCCTCGGCCTCGCCCTGGTCCGGCAGACCGCCCGCCGCAACGGCGGCACCGTCACCGTCGGCGGCTCCCCCGCCGACGGCGCCGTCCTGACGGTCCGCCTGCCCCTCCAACGGGAGGTCACGGCATGAGCACCATCTCCGTGCTGATCGTCGAGGACGACCCGGTCGCCGCCGACGCGCACACCCTCTACGTCTCCCGCACCCCCGGCTTCCGGGCCGCCGGGACGGCACACAGCTGCGCCGCCGCCCGCCGCCTGCTCGACCGGACCCGCGCCGAGGGCACCCCCGTCGACCTGATCCTGCTCGACCTCCACCTCCCCGACGGCCACGGCCTCCAGTTCTGCCGCGCCATCCGGGCCGCCGGCCACACCGCCGACGTCATCGCCGTCACCTCGGCCCGCGACCTCGCCATGGTCCGCTCGGCCGTCTCCGCCGGCGTGGTCCAGTACCTGCTCAAGCCCTTCACCAGCGCCGCCCTGACGGACCGTCTGGAACGCTACGCCCGCTACCACGCCACCCTGGCCCGCACCGGCGAGGCCACCGGCCAGGACGAGGTCGACCAGGCCCTCGCCGCCCTCCGCACCCCCGACCGCACCGCCCTCCCCAAGGGCCTCAGCGCCCCCACCCTCGACACCCTCGCCACCGTCCTGCGCACCGCCCCCGAAGGCCTCACCGCCACCGCGGCCGCCACCGCCACCGGCGTCTCCCGCATCACCGCCCGCCGCTACCTCGAACACCTCGTCACCACCGGCCTCGCCGCCCGCGAACCCCGCTACGGCACCGTCGGCCGCCCCGAACTCCACTACCGCTGGCGCAGCCCCCGCTGATCCGCCGACCGGTGGGCGTGCAGCAGGAGAGTGGCGGCGGAACGGGTACCGACCGGGGCCGCCGGGAGCACCGCGGCGCTGGTGGTGGTCAAGCCGGCCCGACCGAGGAGGCCCGTCCACACCTGCTCCTGGAGGACCCAGCGGCGCATCGTGGCAGACGTTCCGTCCGGGGCCTTCGCGGGGATGTCGGCGTGCACGGGGTCGGCCTCCGCAGCGCGACCGTCGACGTAGTGGTGCAGGGTCGCGATGACCAGCAGACCGCCGGGGCGCAAGGCGCGGGCAGCGGCGGGCAGGAGGTGCCGGGGGTCGGTGAAGTCGACAGCGCCGAAGAGGCTGTAGAGGACGTCGTAGTGACCCGGATGGCCGAGGAGGTGTTCGGTGGCGTCGGCGTTCACCAGGCGCAGGCGTGGCGCGAGGTGGGCGTAGAGGCCGAGCGCCATCGCGTGTTGGGCGGGCGAGGCGTCGATGGCGTCGATACGGGCGGGGCAGTGATGGGCGGCCAGGTGGGCCGACTGGCGGGCTGACCCTGCGCCGAGGTCGGCCACTTGACGGCCGCTCAGTTCACCGAGGGTTTCGGCACCGGGGCCGCCCCGCTGGTCCCACGTGAAGTGGATCCGGTCGGGCACGCTCCGGTCGGAACCCGAGCGTGCCCGACCGTAGTGGTGCCACAGGTCGGGCATGAGAGGAGTTGAAGCGGCGGTCGGACTCGTCATCCGCCCCATCCTGGCGCCCGGCGTCGCACGCGTTGCCGGTTCTCGCGAAGTTCACCCACACGGGCCCGGCGGGTGGTTCAGTCGGTTCAGTGGGAGTCGCTGCCGGGGTGGCAGGGGCTGCAGTTGGCGGCGTCGGCCCACAGCGGCAGGTCCACGTCCCAGCCGTCGGTGGCGATGAGGCGGGCGGTGGTCATGACCGAGCCGTCGTGCTTGAAGTCCACCCTGGGCACGTGGTGGAGGAAGCGGCCGCCGTTGTGTCGACGGCACAGGTCGGCGTAGGTGACGGTGTCGAGGATGATGGTGTGGACCCCGATGTCGACGAGGGTGCTGGGGGCCAGGCCCAGCTGCTCACCCCGGTGGGCCATGGCAGTGAGCAGGTAGGCGTAGGCCTGTCCGAGGACGCGGGTGGCCATCACCGAGTCGTAGGGGTAGTCGCGCATCAGCAGGGCAACCTGCTTGTCCCACAACGCGACGGGCACCAGCTCGCGGGCGCTGCGGGGGCCGCGGTCGGTGGGTCGGACGGTCTGCGGTACCAGTGCGGTGGTCATGGCGCCTCCTGGTGATCGGGCCCCGACGGTTGGGGTGGTGGCTCCAGGAGAACGCTGGTCCGGACTGATTCAAGATCAGCTCGCTTGCGGTGCAACTGATTTGCACGGTCTGCAAGGAGCGTCGACGCCCGGATTCGGTGCCGGTACGGTGACTGGGCCTTTCGGTCGTGCCGTGTGGGAGGGCTGATGCCCGGTGACGTGTTGTGGACGACCCCGTCGGCCCGGGCACTGGCTGCGCAGCGGCTTCCCGGTGCCCTGATCCGGTTGGGTCGTGAGCACCGCGCCTGGACTCTTGCCGAACTCGGGGGCCGACTGGGATGTTCGGCATCGACGCTGTCCCGGTTGGAGCGCAGCGCGCGCGTGGTGGACTTGACGCTCGTTCAGCGGGCGGCTGTGGAAGTGGGGATGCCCCCACACGTCCTGGTGACTTCCCTCGCGCCACCGGACGCGTCGGCCCGGGCCGCCACTAGAGTGGCGGCGCCCCGCTCCCGCAGTGCCGAGGAGAGTCTTATGCGTCGCCGTTCGTTGTTCGCCGTCGCCGCGGCAGGGCCTGCCTCGTTGCTCCTCGGCCTGGACGACGCCCTCGCCCAGACCCCGTCCATCTCCGCACGCGCTGCCCAGCTCGATCGACGGCTGGTCCGAGCAAGGGGCTTGTATGACGAAGGAGCTCACGACCGGCTTCTTGGTGCGTTGCCCGCGCTGATCGCGGACGCCCACGCCGCAGCCGGATCACGCCGGGAACTCGATCAGGCGAGACTGTCCACCGTCTACAGCCTCGCCTCCGCACTGTTGATCAAGACCGGTCACCATGACCGTGCGCGGATCACTGCCGATCGGGCCCGCACCTGGGCCGAGGTGTCCGGTTCGCCCCTGGCGCAGGCCGCCGCCGCACGGGAGATGGCGATCGTGCTGCGTCACCAGGACCAGGGTCAGGCCGCTGCGCGGTTGATGACTTCCGCCGTTGCAGCCTTGGAAGCGACCGGGTTGCGTACCGGGGCGCAGGCCGCCGGGTACGCCCAGATGCTGTGCACCATGGCCTACACCGCCGCTCGGGCCGGGCGGCGTGGTGATGCCCTCGCCATGACGGAGGAAGCCCGCCGGGCAGCCGGCCGGTTGGCGGCCACTGTCCCTGAGGGCCGGTTGTTCCCCGTCACCCCGGCCGCCGTTGATCTGTACGCAGTAGGTGTGCACTGGGCCCTCGGTGACGCCGGATCCGCGCTGGAGGCCGGGAAGGACCTGCGTCCGGAGCACTTTCCCACCGCCGAACGACGTGCCCGCATGCACACGGATCTAGCCCGCGCATGGTGGCAGTGGGGCCGACCCGAACAGACCGCCCGTGAGCTCCTTGCGGCTCTACGAGCGAGCGCCGCCGAGGTCCGTGACCGGTCTGCCATCCTCTCCATCGCCACGGAACTGGCCGACCGGCATCCCCGGACCCAGGGAGTCCGCGAGTTGAGCGCTGTCATCGGAGCGAGGTTCGGTGGTTAGTCCAGGGCCTGGCTGCGGCTCGGCCGCGCCGTCAAGGGCCAACCGGTGCATGACCGCGGCGGTGACGTAGGCGCTGAAGCCGCCTGCGCCCGCGCGTCTGCGGGCCTCCTCCGCCACGGCCTTCGGCATCGAGACGCTGTACTTCTTGAGCGGTGCCCCGGACATGCCGTCAGGCTACTGGCCCTGCTTGGTCGCGATCACCAGGTAACGGTTGTCGGTGTCGGTGTAGGCGTTCATGTGCCAGCCGTTGGCGGCGAGGAGGGGGCGGAGGTTGGGCTCGGCGCGGAGGTCGTCGGGGGTGAGGGCGCGATTGTGGCGGGCGGCGAGGACGGCGCGGCCGATGGCGTGGAACAGGACGAGGCGGCCGCCGGGGCGGGTGACGCGGGCCAGTTCGCGCAGGCCGGCGGCGGGGTCGGGGAGGTGGTTGACCAGGCCGGCGGCGAAGACCACGTCGGCCGTGGCGTCGGGGAGGGGGAGCCGCTGACAGTCCGCCAGGACGACCCGGGCGTCGGCGGCGTGGGCGGCGGCCCGCCGGAGCATCTCGGGAGTGACGTCCACCCCGAGGACCGTGCCGGTCTTGCCGACCGCGGCCTTGAGGAGAGAGAGGGCCCGGCCGGTGCCGCAGCCCGCGTCGAGTACGAACGCGCCCTCCAGGGGCCCGAGTTCGGCGATCGCGGCGGCGTACCGCGGGCTGTCGTCGGGGTACTTGGAGTCCCAGGTGTCGGCCCGCGCGGCGAAGAACTCGCGGATGCCGGGAATGCTCGCTTCGTGTGCCATGACCAGCAGCCTAGACCGACCGGTGGCCGGGGCGGCGGCGCTGCGCGGGCATGCAGTCACAATGACGGCCATGGACATCGAACTCGATCCCCCGCACGGCATCACCAGCTTCCCCCTGGGCATGCCGGTGGACGAGCTCAAGTCGGCCGCTGCCCGGTTGGGCCGGATCGAGGTGACCGACGAAGGCTCCACCGCCCCCTTCTGCCCGATGAAGGTCGTCGCCCTGCACCCGCAGTTCGAGATCGTCTTCCACTTCGAGCGGTCCAAGGTCCTGCGCGCGGCGGAGGTGTGGATCCCGCGACCGGGGCCGGAGCAGATCACGGTCCGGTTCCGCGGCATCGACGTGTTCGGCACTCCGGCCCTCCGGCTCCTCGAGCACTTGGAGGGCGCGGGTCTGTCGGTCCGTCAGATCGAACCGAACCACTGGGTGATTCCCAAGCTCTCGCTCGGTTTCACCCGCACGGCGGGCCACGAAGTGCCGCTCGACGCGGACGGCGACCCCTTGTACTTCCAGGCCGTGCTGACCGGTACCACCGACTACTACGACTTCCTGCAGTAGCGCGCTCTCAGGCGCGCACCGCCACCGCGAGGAAGTGATCGTCCGTGTCGTGGTGGCTGACGGGGTGCCAGCCGGAGGCGGTGAGCAGGGGGCGGAGGAGGGCTTCGGACTGCGGGTCGGTGGCGGGGTCGCGGCCGTGGCGGGTGGCGAGGGCGGTGCGGGAGAGCGGGAGGTAGAGGGCGAGGCGGCCGCCGGGGCGGGTGATGCGGGCGAACTCCCGCAGGCCGGTGGCGGGGTCGGGCAGGTTGGGGAGCAGTCCGGCGGCGAGGACCAGGTCGGCCACGGCGTCCGGCAGCGGGAGCCGGGTGCAGTCGGCCACCGCCAGGGCGTCCACGCCGGGGTGGGCGGTGGCCTCCGCGAGCATCTCGGGTGTCAGGTCCACCCCGACCACTCGCCCGGTGGGGCCGACGGCGGCACGGAGGAGGGGGAGGGCGCGGCCGGTGCCGCAGCCCGCATCGAGTACGAACGCGCCGTCCAGCGGACCGAGTTCGGCGATCGCGGCGGCGTACCGCGGCGGGTCGTCGGCGAACTTCGCGTTCCAGCCCGCCGCCCGCTCGGCGAAGAACGCCCGGACGGCCGCTCGGTCCTGTGTCATCCGGCCAGCCTACGGGGCGGCCACCGGGCCGGGCCGGTGGCGGCGCGCCGTGACGAGGTGGACCCGGAATCCGCAGGGTACGAGCCCTTCGGGGGTGGTCAGCTCGTCCGCCGCGGTGAGGAAGGCGAGGTGCAGCCGTTCCCGGGCCGGTCCGTCGAGCGGGGCGAGGTCGTAGAGCCCGGAGAGGGAGGCCCACACCTCTTCCACCGGACCGGTCAGGTCGATCGGCACCGTCTCCCACGTCACGGGCCCGAACCCGGCCGGGCCCAGGAGCTCGTCCAGGCCCTCCCGGCTGCGGGTGCGGCGGTCGCCGAGGGAGGGGATCCGCTGCTCGGGGGGCGTCGCGGCGACGGTGGCCCGCAGCAGTGCGACGAACGCCTCGTAGGCCTCGCCGCCGACCGCCCCGCCGCCGATCACGCAGGCCAGTACCCCGCCCGGGATGATGACCCGGGCCAGCTCCGCCGCGACCAGCTCGGCCTCGCCCATCAGCATCAGCGCCATGTGCGACACGCAGGCGTCGAAACCGCCGTCGGGGAAAGGGAGTTGCTGGGCCCGTCCCTGCTCCAGCCGGACTCCCGCGAGTGCGGGGCGGCGGCGCGCCACGGCCAGGGCGTGCGCGGAGAGGTCCAGCCCGGCGAGCTCGCGGCCCGGTTCCCGGGCCAGCAGGTCGAGCAGCAGGCCGTCGCCGCAGCCGAGGTCCAACACCCGCCGGTGGCCCGCCACTTGGTCGGACAGCAGCTGGTAGCTGGAACGGCCGTCGGGGGACCGGCCGTGGGCGAAGGCCTCCGAGGTCACCGCCGGGTGCTCGGCGTGGAACGCCTGGAGGAACCGCTCCTGTGCTGCCGTGTCCGTGTCCGTGATCATGCGCCCACGCTACGCCCCGGCGGGGCGGCGGAAAATCGTTCGCGGGCAGCACGGCACGGTGGCAGGGTGCACGGTATGACCACGACGGGAACGCCCCCTGCCGGGCTGACGGTGCGTCCGGCGACGCTCGGCGACGCCGAGGCGGTCTGCGCGCTGCTGAACGAGATCGACCTGCTGGAGATCGGCCGGGCCGAGACCGAGCTGAACGAGGTGGAGGCCGACCTCAAGCATCCCGAGGTGGACCTGGAGAAGGACTCCTGGCTGCTGTTCGAGGGTGAGCGGCTGGTCGGCTACGGGCTGCTCTGGGACGATTCGGGCGCCGAGCGGATCGACATGGACCAGTACGTCCTGCCGGGCCAACTGCCGGGCACGCTGCACCTGTTCGAGCTGATGGAGGCCCGCGCCGCCGAGCGCGCGGCGGGCAACGGCGCCGAGCGGGCCGTGATCCACCTGCACCTCAACATCGCCCCCACCGTCGACACCGACGCCCTGCGCGCCCGTGGCTGGCGCCCGGTGCGGCGCTACAACGTGATGGCCCGGGACGTGGTCGCCGCCGAGTATCCGGTCCCCGTGCCGCCGGCCGGCGTCACCCTCCGGGACTGCGCCGAGGAGGCGGACCGCCGTACCGCCCACCGGCTGCTCCAGCAGAGCTTCGCCGAGCACTTCGACTTCCAGCCGCGCAGCTACGAGCAGTGGCTGCACGACATCGACGGCGACCGCGCCGACTGGTCGCTGGTCTGGATCGCCTCCCTGGACGGGGAGGACGTGGCGGCCATCCGCACCCGCAACGACCGCACCACCATGGGCTGGACGGCCAACCTCGGCGTGCTCGCCGCCGCCCGCGGCCGCGGCCTCGGCAGCTACCTGCTGCGGCACTTCTTCGCCCACTACGCCACCGCCCTCGGCCGCGACCGGGTCGGCCTCGGCGTCGACACCGACAACAGCACGGGCGCGCTGGCGCTCTACGAGCGGCACGGCATGACGCTCGACTTCGCCGTCGACACCTGGGAGTTGACCCGCCCGGTCTGAGGCCGCGTCAGCGCAGGGTGACCCGGAGCACCCGGTCGTCGCCGGGCCTGACCTCGCCGCGGCCGTCGGTGTTGCTGGTGGTCAGCAGCAGCGTGCCGTCCGGTTCGGCGAGCACGGTGCGCAGCCGCCCGTGGGCGCCGTCCAGGTACGAGGACGGGCTCCCGCCGTCCACCGGGACGCGCCAGAGCCGGGTGCCCCGCAGGGCGGCCAGCCAGATCGCGCCGTCGGCGTAGGCGATCCCGCTGGGGGAGGCCTCGGTGGGCTTCCACTGGGCCACCGGGTCGGCGTAGCCCTCGCGTCCGGCCCGGCCCTCGACCACGGGCCAGCCGTAGTTGACGCCGGGGCGGACCAGGTTGAGCTCGTCCCAGGTGTTCTGGCCGAACTCGGCCGCCCAGAGGCGCCCTCGGTCGTCCCAGGCGAGGCCCTGCACGTTGCGGTGGCCGAGCGAGTAGACGGGGGAGCCGGGGAAGGGGTTGCCCGGGGCCGGGGCGCCGTCGGGGGTGAGGCGCAGGATCTTGCCGCCGAGGGAGGAGCGGTCCTGGGACGCCTCGCGCCGCCCGGCGTCGCCGGTGCCGACGTAGAGCAGGCCGTCCGGGCCGAAGGCGATCCGGCCGCCGTCGTGGTTGCCGGCCTTCGGGATGCCGGTGAGGACGGTACCTGCGGGCCAGAGGCCGTCCGCCGAGAGGTCGAAGCGCAGGATGCGGTTGTCGTCGCGAGCGGTCAGGTACGCGTACAGCCGCCGCCCGTCCGGGGAGACGGCCAGTCCGAGCAGCCCGCCCTCACCGCCGGCCACCACGCCCGGCACCGCTCCGAGGTCCGTGCGGGAGCCGTCGGCGGCGACCCGGGTGATCCGGCCCTCGTCCCGCGAGCCGACCAGTAGCCCGCCGTCCGGCAGCCGGGCCAGGCCCCAGGGGGTGTCCAGGCCCTCGGCCACCGTGCCGACCACCCGGACCGTGGCGGCCGCCCGGACCGGGCTGGCCCCGGGCGTGGGAGCGGGGGCCGTCGGGGAACAGCCGACGGCCAGCAGTAGCGCGGCGGCGGCGGTGACCGAGCGGGACGGGTTCATCCGGGACGGGCTCATCCGGGGCACCTCCTCGGTGACACCTCCCAGCACACCACGCGGCCTCGGCCGACGGAAGCCCGGCCCGTACTACGGTGGCGGGCATGACCACCAGCACCGCCGTGACCTGGGACGTGACCGCGAGTCAGGGCTACGAGACCGCCTGGGTGGAGCTCACCCCCGACACCCTCACCGCCCGCGGCCGGGTGGTCGCCACCTCGCCCCGGCCGTACTGGCTGACCTACCGGCTGGAGACCGGCCCCCGCTACGTCACCCGCCGCCTGCGGGTCACCGCCGACACCGCCGAGGGCGTCCGCGAGCTGGACCTGCGGCGCGACGAGCGCGGCCGCTGGGAGGCCAACGGCCGCGACCTCCCCGAACTCGCCGAGGCCCTCGACTGCGACCTGGGGCTCTCGCCGCTCACCAACACCATGCCGGTGCTGCGCCACGCCCTCCACCACGCCCCGGGCCCGGGCACCCACGAGCTCCTGACGGCCTGGGTCTCCGTCCCCGACCTGACGGTCCGTCCGTCCCGCCAGCACTATACCCACCTGGCCCCGGGCCGAGTCCGCTACGCCTCCGGCGACTTCCACAGCGAACTCACGCTCGACGACCGGGGCCTGGTCCTCGACTACCCCCGACTCGCCCGCCGGCTGCCCGATTAGCGAGCGGGCCTCCAAGCCACGACGGCTCCCGAGCCACGACGGCTCCCAGGGCGCGACGGCTCTCAGGCCACCACGGCCGGCCCGATGACCGTCCGGCCGACCCGTTCGGCCAGCCACTGGGCACGTTCGAGGTCGGCGCCCCGGACGTGGATCAGCACCGCGTGGCCGAAGGAGGGCGAACCCCCTTGGGGCGCGGGGGAGTTGACGAGCAGCTCGACGCTGGAGTGGGCGCCCGCGTACCCGGGCAGGTGCAGCCGGGGGACGGACGGCCAGCGGACCGGCCACCACTCCAGGGTGCCGGGGGTGCCGGGGGCGCGGTCCAGGGCGGCGAGGAAGGCGTCCTCGACGCTGCCGAGCGGCGCTTCCTCCTGGAAGACCTTCACCGGCACCTCCGGCCACGGCCCGTCGTGCGGCACCGGCGTGGCGAACGGATCCCGGACGGTCCGGGCCCCGGGCAGGGCGGCCAGCAGCCGCCGCCACTGGTCCGGGCCGGTGGCCGGTGCCGTGCACCGGACGGAGGTCTCGGCGAGACCGGCCAGGGCCAGCAGGTCGCGGGCGGTGGCGACCGCTTCGGCCAGGTCCGGCGTGTGCAGCACCGGGTACGCGCGTTCGGTCGTCATGCTTCGGTCGTCATGCTCCGCAGCCCGGTCGAGCCGGCCGCTACACCGCTCCGGCGACCGAGAGGAGGACGTCGACCAGGCGCTCGGCGGCGTCGGGGCGGCCGAGCGCGCGGGCGCGGGCGGCCATGTCGGCGCGGCGGTGGGGGTCGGCGAGGAGGGGGGAGATGAGCTGGTGGAGGGCCTCGGGGGTGGCCTCGCCGAGGAGGGCGGCGGCGGCGCCGGAGTCCTGGAGGTGGCGGGCGTTGTGGGCCTGCTCGTTGCCGGCCGAGCTGGCGAGCGGGACGAAGACGGCGGCCTTGCCGAGGGCGGTGAGCTCGGCGAGGGTGCCGGCGCCGCTGCGCGAGACCACGACGTCGGCCAGGGCCAGGACGTCGGGGAGCTCGGGGCCGACGAAGCCGGTGAGGTGGTAGCGGCCGGCCAGGTGCGGCGGGAGGGTGGCGGCGTTGGCGGCCAGCTCCTCGACGTTGGCGGGGCCGCACTGGTGGAAGACGTTGGCGTACTGGAGCAGCCAGGGCAGCAGCTGGGCGATCAGGCCGTTGATCTGGGCCGAGCCCTGGGCGCCGCCGGTGACGTAGACGGTGGGCAGCGAGCGGTCGAAGCCGTACAGCCCGACGGCCTGGACGGCCTTGTCGGCGTGCCCGGTGAGCACCTCGGGGCGGACCGGGTTGCCCGTCACCACGGCGGTGGCGCGGGCGGATTCGGGCAGCAGGTCGAGGGTGGACTCGGAGGAGACCGCGACCCGGGCGGCGACCTTGGCGAGCACCTTGTTGGCCAGGCCGAGCCGGACGGTCTGCTCGTGCACCACCAGCGGGCGGCCGCAGGCCTTGGCGGCCAGGCCGACCGGCACCGCCACGTAGCCGCCGGTGGCGAGCACCACGTCCGGACGGAAGTCGGCGACCACCGAGCGGGCCTGGGCGGCGCCGAGCGGCACCCGGGCCATGTCCTTGACGTTGGCGGGGGAGAGCATCTTCAGCGGGTTGGAGGAGCGCCGCACCTTGCCGGTGGCCACCGTCTTGAACGGGATGCCCTCGGCGGGGGCGACCCGGGCCTCCAGGCCCTTGTCGGTGCCGACCCAGAGCACGTCCAGCGAGCCGCCGGAGCGGGCCAGCCGGGCCTGCAGGGTGCGGATCGCGGTGAGGGCGGGGTAGGTGTGGCCGCCGGTGCCGCCACCGGTGACGATGAGCCGGATCGAGCGCCCGGCGGTCGCGTTCGGTGCGTGGTGGTCGTACACGGTGGTGGCTCTCCGTCGGTCGTCCGTGGTGACGGGCGGTCAGGGCCCGGTGTTGCTCGATCGTAACCCGGACGGATGACGCGGACTCAGGCGGTCTCCGGCGGACGGCCGTCCAGCCGGGAGCGGACGCCGGTCTGGTACCTGGCCAGGTCCTCCCGGGAGACCTTGCTCCCGGCGGTGGTGCCCAGACGGGAGGAGAGGACGGCCGGGTCCTGGGCGAGCAGGTCCTGCGGGGAGCGGACGCCGCTGTCCAGCAGCGCCCGGGAGAGGTCCAGCGGGAGTCCGGCCGAGTAGAGCAGGGAGCAGGCCGCGGAGAGCTGGGCCAGCGGCAGGCCCAGCGGTTCGAGGGCCAGCCGGGCGGCCGGGCGGCTCAGGGCGGCGGCCAGTTCGGCGACGTCGAAGACCCGGAGCTGGCGGAGCACCTTGATCTGGGCCTCGGTGAGCAGGCCGAGCTCGGCCAGGTCCACCGGGGCGGAGGCGGCCGGCACCAGCGGGGCGTCGGGCAGGTGGCGGACGGTCAGCCGCAGCCGGGCGGAGCGCACCGGCGCGGCGTCCAGCACCCGGGTGCGCAGCCGGCCGAGCTCGTCCACGGCGGTGGCCACCGGCACGGCCAGTTCGACCTCGGCGGCGAAGGCGCCGTCGGAGACGGGGTAGCGGGCCAGCTCCGCCTGCATCTGCCCGGCGGCCTCGGCGACCGAGGCGGCCAGCTCGGCCAGGGTCGGGTCCTTGGAGATCACCGTCGCCTGCTCGGTGACCAGGGCGGCCCGGCCGGGCAGCAGCGGATTGAGGGCGCTCATGGTCACCATCGCGTTCCGGACCGTCAGGTAGCGGCCGTTCTGGAGGACTTGGACGAAGAGCTGGGGCGGCCGGCGCTCGGTGTCGGGGAAGGGGCAGCGCAGCGAGAAGGCCCCGGTGTCGGGCGCCACGGCCGTCCGGCCGAGCTCCAGCTGGACGGCTGCGAGCGAGGCCTCCGCCGGGAGGTCCGGCCGGGGGTTCCACGGTGGGGTCTCCACCCCGCCGGTCCCGTCCTTCGGCGGCGGCTGGTCCCCGTCCACCGGCGGCTCGCCGCCCTCGGCGGGCGGGTCGGGCGGGAGCGGGACGGCCGGGTTGGAGATCAGCACCAGGACGGCCGTGCAGCCCGGCACCGGCTTGCCCAGCGGGTCGAGCACGGAGCCGTTCACGGCCACCGAGGTCGGGCTCATCGGAAGCTACTCCTCCAGGGAGGCCGCGCTGCGCGGCATCCCGTCGTCGTCGAGGGCGAGGGCGAACTCGCTGAGCGGTGCGGGCCGGAAGGTCACCGTGACGGTGAGCCGGCCGGAGCCCGCCCGGGCGGCCCGCAGGCCGAGCCGGGCGTCGGCCCGCACCGGGAGGGCGGCGCTGACCCGCCGCAGGGCGGGCACCACCGGCCGGTGCCCGTCCCGGTCGAAGGCGTCCACCGCCGCCAGGCCCACCCGGTCCAGCCGCCGCTGCGCCCGGACCAGGGAGGTGGCGAGCGGCAGCAGCAGCCGGGCCGGGCGGACCGGCGGCGTCACGGGGCCTGCTCCCGGAGCAGGTCCTGGTGGGACATCAGCGGCCGGGTGGGGTGCTGTCCGAGCACCGCCACGGCGTCGTTGTAGAAGCGGACGAAGCGGTTGCAGTGCTCGGCGGTGCCGATCGGGAACTGCCGCAGCCGCCAGCGGTTCTGACTGCCGTTCTGCTGGTGGATGCCACCCGAGTTGTAGGCGGCGCCGACCAGCGGCGGGTCGAAGGCGGTCTTGCGCACCTGCTTGTGCATGTACGCGGTGCCGGCCCGGATGGAGTTGGCCGGCTCGAACAGCCAGTCCCGGGTGACGCTCATCCTCAGCGTCTCCGAGGCGGTGCTGATCAGCGTCTGCATCACCCCGGGGCTGACCCGCCCCGGGGTCCGCTCGTCGCTGACGTAGCCGGGTTCGAAGCGGATCGCCTCCGCCTTGCCGCCGGACTCGGTGCAGATGCACGCCACCACCAGCTCGGCGGGCATCCGGTACGTCCGGGTGGCCTGGTTGATCGCGGCGGCGTACTTCTCCCAGACCCGGGTCACCGTCGCGGGGCGGCCCTTGGTCCGCTCCACGCCGGTGCCCTCGATCTCCACGCCGAGGTCGGTCAGCCGCCACTGCACGCTCCCGGAGAAGGAGCCGTGCCAGTCGAGCAGGGACATGGCGGCCTCTCAGAAGCGGACGACGGTGGTCTCGTTGACCATGCCGAGGTTGACCGAGACGGTGGCGTCCACCGCCTGTGCCTGGTTGGCGGCCGAGCGGGTCAGGGTCAGGATCACCTGGCCGCTGCCGTCGGTCTTGTAGCCGGTCGGGCCGGTGGAGCTGGAGACCGTGGCCGGCTCGATCCTGATGCCGAGCTGGCGGTCCGGGTTGACCTGGTTGTCCCGGGTCCGGCACTGCACGGTCAGGGTGATGCTGCGCTCGGTGACGTTGCCCTTGTCGTCCTTCTTCTCGGTGACCGGGCCGGTGAGCACGGCCAGCGAGGGGCCCTTCTGGACGATGAACGGGCGGGGCAGCTCGACGTCGTCGCGCGGCTCCAGGGTGGCCTCCAGGTGGAGCTTGCCGGCCGACTTGTCGAGGCTGTCCTCCAGCGCGACGTTGGTGCTGGAGCGGCTGTGGTTGAAGCTGCCGCTGGCCGAGCCGCCGAAGCCGCCGATGCCGAACTTGGCCCGGGCCTGGACCCCGGCGCTGGTGGCCGAGTTCTTGATGTCGATGCCGTGCTTGGAGTTGAACTCGCTGACCTCCATGTCCGCGTCCAGGTGCACCCGGCTCCAGGCGTAGGCGGTCGGCATCAGGTAGTTCACCAGCGGGAGTTCGGCCTCGTGGATCTTGCCCTCCTCCATGGTGCCGTCGTCCTTGAGGAGCTGCTCGAAGACCGAGACCACCTTGATCTTCTGGTCGGAGAGCGCCTTGGCGGTGGTGACCAGCGTCTTGTCCAGCTCCTCCTGGGCCTTGGCCACGGCCAGGCCGACGGACTGCACGAAGGAGCCGAGCGCGGTGCCGCCGGAGGCGATCTCGTCGGTGACGTTGGCCTCCGGGGCCGGGGTGCCGCTCAGTGCGGCGGGTGCGAAGCCGGCGGGCGCGGCGCGGAAGGCAGCGGGCTCGGCGGGCTCGGCGGGCTCGGCGGGCTCGGGTGCGGAGGGTGCGGCCGGGGAGGCCGGGGAGGCCGGGGCGGCGAAGGCCAAGGCCGCCTGGGCGGCGGGCAGGCCGGTCACGCCGGAGAGCAACTCGGCGACCAGCTGGGCCTTCTGCTCGTCCGTCAGCATCGAGAGCACGGCCGCCACCTCGGCGTTGGTGGCCGGCTGCTCGGCGGGCTGGTGCTCCTGCGGATCGGTCGTCACGGTCGAGTCCCCCTCGATCGGTGGCGGCGCCCGCCCCCTGCGGGCCGCCTGCCGAGGAAGACAGTGGTCTACGCGGGTAAACGTCGGCATAAGCGAATGATGAACGGCGAGGTCATGGGGGGTTGGTGAAGCCCGGGTGGGGATGTTCTTCACGCCCGGAGGCCGTTTCTCCGGTGGCGCACGCTCGTTGATGGAGTGTCGGCCGCACCCGATCAGGTGAATCTCCGGGGTGCGGCCGGGGTGGAGATCGGCGGCCGGTAAAGTTAGGCTTACCTAACCTAAAGGGAGTCCGCCTTGTCCCTCACCGCCGCCCCGTCGGCCGGCGACGCCATCCTGCGCCGCCAGCGCGTCCGCGAATCGGCCGCCCGCACCTACGCCCGCTCCTTCCCGATCGTGCCGGTGCGCGCCAACGGGATGACGGTCGAGGGCGCCGACGGCCGCCGGTACCTGGACTGCCTCTCCGGCGCCGGCACCCTGGCGCTCGGCCACAACCACCCCGTGGTCCTCGCCGCCATCCGCCGCACCCTCGACAGCGGCGCCCCGCTCCACCTGCTCGACCTGGCCACCGCCGAGAAGGACGACTTCACCACCGCCCTCTTCGAGAGCCTCCCGGCCGGCCTGGCCACCTCCTCCCGGGTGCACTTCTGCGGCCCCGCCGGGACGGACGCGGTCGAGGCCGCGCTGAAGCTGATGCAGACCGCGACCGGGCGGCGCGGCGCGCTCGCCTTCACCGGCGCCTACCACGGCATGACGGCGGGGGCGCTGGCCGTCACCGGCTCGGTGGAGGTCAAGGCCCCGCTGCCGAGCGGCGGCGAGGTCACCCGGCTGCCGTACCCCTACGCCTACCGGTGCCCGTTCGGGGAGGGCGCGCGGGGCGCGGAGCTGTCCGCGACGTACGTCGAGCGGCTGCTCGACGACCCGTCAGGAGGGGTGCTGCCGCCCGCCGCGATGATCCTGGAGGCCGTGCAGGGCGAGGGCGGCGTGGTGCCGGCGCCGGACGGCTGGCTGCGGGAGATGCGGCGGATCACCGCGGAGCGGGGGATCCCGCTGATCGTGGACGAGGTGCAGACCGGCGTCGGCCGGACCGGCGCCATGTGGGCGGTGGAGCACAGCGGGATCACCCCCGACGCGATGGTCCTCTCCAAGGCCATCGGCGGCAGCCTCCCGCTGGCGGTGGTCGTCTACCGCGAGGACCACGACGGCTGGCTCCCCGGCGCCCACACCGGCACCTTCCGCGGCAACACCCTGGCCATGGCGGCCGGCGCCGCCACCCTCCGGTACGTCGCGGAGCACGGGCTGGTGGAGCGGGCGGCCCTGCTCGGCGCCCGGATGACCGCACGGCTGGACGGGCTCAAGGGGCGGCTCCCGGTGATCGGCGACGTCCGCGGGCGGGGGCTGATGATCGGCGTCGAACTCGTCGACCCGGCGGGCGAGCCCGACCGCTGCGGCTCCCACCCCGCCGACCCCGCCCTCGCCAAGCGCGTCCGCGAGGCCTGCCTCCAACGCGGCCTGATCGTCGAACTCGGCGGCCGCCACGACGCGGTGCTCCGGCTGCTGCCGCCGCTCACCATCACCGACGAGCAGGTCGACGCCGTCCTCGACCGCCTCGCCGACGCGATCGAGGCCTCGGCGACCCGGTAGGGCAGGTGGTCACCCCGGGGGCGCGAGGAACTGCGCGTGGGGGCACGGCAGCACCTGCAACTGGCTCGCATGCCCCGATCCAGCACTGGGCCGCCTTCCGTACTCGCGCCCCGCGGCGGAGCCGCAGATCAGCAGAGCCTCGCGCCCCCGGTGTGACCACTTTCCCCGGCGCCCGGAAGCCTGGCCATGTGCAGAAAGGAGTACCCGCGTGAGCGAGCTGCGCGACGCGGTGGAGCTGGCGTTGACCGGGCTGGAGGTGGGGGCCGCGCGGCGCGGTGGGCCGGTGCCGGCGGTGACGCCCGAGGCGTTGGCGGTGCAGGTCCGCGGGGTGCTCCGCCTGCAGGAGCGGGACGAGGACGCGCTGCTGCGCTTCACCGAGCTGCTCGCGTACGGCTCCGCCGATCCCGGGCATCCGGCGTGCGCGGCACACCTGCACTGCCCGCCCCTCCCCGTCGCCGTGGCCGCCGACCTCGCCGTCTCCGCCCTCAACCCCTCCCTCGACTCCTGGGACCAGGCCCCGGCCGCCGTCACCATGGAGACCGAGCTGATCGCCGAGCTCGCCGCGCTGGTGGGCTTCGACCCGGCCACCGCCGCCGGGGTGCTGACCACCGGCGGGACCGAGTCCAACCTGATGGGACTGTTCCTCGCCCGCGACCGCGCCCTCGGCGGCGAGGTCTCGGCGGACGGCCTCCCGGCCGGCCGCCGTCCGGTGGTGTTGGCCTCGGAGGCCGCGCACTTCTCGGTGCAGCGCGCCGCCGCCCTGCTCGGCCTCGGCGAGCGCGCCGTGCTGCCCGTCGCCGTGGACCGCACGCTGCGGATGGACCCGTCGGCGCTGGGGGAGCGGTTGAAGGAGACGGTGCGTCAGGGGATGACCCCCGTGGCGGTGGTGGCCACGGCCGGGGTGACGGACACCGGGGCGGTGGATCCGCTGCCCGAGGCGGCGGAGCTGGCGGCGGAGTACGGGGCCTGGCTGCACGTGGACGCCGCGTACGGGGGAGGGGTGCTGCTCTCCGAGCGGCTGGCCCCGCTGCTGGCCGGGATCGAGCGGGCCGACTCGGTCTCGCTCGACTGGCACAAGTTCGGCTGGCAGCCGGCCGCGGCCGGGGTGTTCCTGGCCCGTCGGGCGGAGAGCTTCGGGCCGCTGGAGCGCCGGGCGGTCTACCTCAATCCGGCGGACGACGACGAGGCGGGGTACCCGAGCCTGCTGGGCCGTTCGCTGCGCACCACCCGGCGGGCCGACGCGTTCAAGCTGCTGGTCACGCTGCGGACCTTCGGCCGGGCCGGGCTGGGCGCCCGGGTGGAGGCCTGTCGTGAACTGGCCCTGGCCACCGCCGATTCGGTCCGGGGGATGCCCGGTCTCGAGCTGTACTGCGAGCCGGTGCTGTCCACGGTGGTGTTCCGCTACCGCCCGGAGAGCGGGGCCGGCCCCGAGGAGCTGGACCGGCTCAACGCCGAGCTGCGGCGCGAGCTGCTGCGGACGGGCCGGGCGGTGGTGGGCCGTACCGAGTTGCCCGGCGAGGGGCCGGGGCGGATCCGGCTCAAGCTGACCCTGCTCAACCCGGAGGCCGCCCCCGCCGACACGGCGGCGGTGCTGGCCGAGGTGGTGGCGGCCGGAGGGCGCATCAGAACCGATCGGTCCGGGCAGAAGTGACGTATGGTGAGAAAATAGGACACTCCCAGTGATGGCAGGTGGTTGGCGGTGGCGAACCGGACCGTGCTGATCGAGACCTCCAAGGGCTCGGTCACGGTGGAGCTCTACGAGGACGAGGCGCCCGTCACGGCGGCGAACTTCGCCGACTTGGTGGCGCGCGGTTTCTACGACGGGCTCACCTTCCACCGGCACGAACCGGGATTCGTCATCCAGGGCGGCGATCCGAAGGGGAACGGCACCGGTGGATTCACCGATCCGGAGACCGGCAAGGAGCGCACCATCGCGCTGGAGGTGAAGCCGGGCCTGAAGCACGGTGAGGCCGGTGCGGTGGCGATGGCCCGCAGTCAGAATCCGAACAGCGCCTCCAGCCAGTTCTACATCACCCTCGGCCCCGCCCCCTTCCTGGACATGAACTACGCGGTCTTCGGCCGGGTCACCTCGGGGATGGACGTGGTCGAGCAGCTCAGGGCGGGTGACCAGGTGGTCAGTGCCACGCTCGGTGACTGACCGGGAATTTGGCGGAAAGGACAGCCGGGGCGCCGCTCCGGCTGTCACAATTCGTAGGTAAGACAGAGCAGTTGACGCCCCGTGGGTGATTCCGGGGTGGATCCGTGGACATACCTTCTCCGGTGCTGTCCAGCTGTTTTCGGCCGCAGTCCGACGGGTTATCGCCAACCGCCGGTGTGTGCTTGCGGAGCGGGAGAAGCCCGGCGGTAACTTCTTGTAGCCGCCGCCACACCGGGAGCACACGGCTCCTTGGGACTTGCGGCGCGAGGGAGCAGCGAACCCGCCGTCATCCGGCGTGGCCACTCCCGCATCGAATCGACCCTTCCCCCGTACTCAGCCCTGCCCTGCGGAGGCCTCGGCATGACCGAAACACTCCTGAGCACCACCTTCAGCACCTTCCAGGCCCTGCCGTTCTCCGACCGCTGCCACCGGGTCTGGCAGCGCGGCGACCACCTGTTGGTCGGCGTCAGCCCCGGCAACAGCTACTTCAGCCAGCTGCGGATCGCCCAACTCGTCCGCTGGGGGCGCCAGTTCTTCGACGCCGTGGACGTGGTCTACGCCGACCTGCACGTGGACACCCAGTACGCGGTGAACGGCTACCCGGCCGAACTGGCCCTGCGCCGGGCCGGCAAGGAGATCAAGGCGACCAGGCGCCGGATCGAGCGCGGCGTCGCGCTGGCCGGCCGCGGCGGGGTCGGCGTGCACGCCCTCTCCGAGTTCGCCGACACCGCGGTCTACCGGCGGCTGTGCGGCGAGGTGGCGGCCGCGCTGGACGAGGACGCCGAGTTCCGCGCCGCCGCCGAGCTGATGGCGGCCGGGTTCCTGGCCTCCCGGCTGCCCGAGGACGAGACGCCGACGGCCGACCAGCTGGCCGCCGGGCTCGGCTACATCGCCGCCGAGCTGCCGTTCTTCCTGGACACCCCCGGCCTGCTCGGGGTGGAGTCCTCGGTCTCCTGCTACCACGTCGAACTCCCGCTCACCCCCGTCCTGTTCGGCCGCGACCACGGCCTGCGGGCGGCCCCCGGCCAGGGCTACGCGGTGCTGCGGCCCCGGGTCGCGCCGCAACTGGCCAGCGCCGCCTGACCCTTGAGACCTTTGAAGAGAGAGCTCTTTCGATGACCACGAGTGCGCAGTGCCCGTACACCTTCCCGCTCTCCCGGCGCGGCGACGTGCTGCCCGAGGAGGCCACCCTGCTGCGGGAGCAGGCCCCCGTCGCCAGGGTGACCACGCTGACCGGTGACCCGGCCTGGCTGGTGAGCAGCTACCCGCTGGCCAAGCAGGTGCTGGAGGACGAGCGGTTCAGCCTCCCGGCCACCGCCGGCCCCGGGGTGCCGCGGCAGTACGCGCTGACCATCCCGCCGGAGGTGGTCGACAACATGGGCAAGATCAACAGTGCCGGGCTGCGGGACGCCGTGATGAAGACCCTCTCCCCGCGCGCCGACAAGGAGTTGGCGAGCTGGCTGGAGGCCGAGGCGCACCGCCTGGTCGACGAGCTGGTGGCGAAGGGCGCGCCGGGCGAACTGAAGGACGGGTTCACCGACCCGTACTCGGCCGCCCTGCACTGCCGGCTGCTGGGGATCCCGGCGGACGACTGGCGGCAGCTGATGTCCGGGATCGACGTGGCCTTCCTGACCAGCCCCGAGGTGTTCGAGGGGTCGGCGGCCAACTGGTACCGCGATCTGGGCTACATGCTGGGGAAGTTGAACGCGGAGCCGAAGCCGAAGGACGGGCTGCTCGGGCGGTTCGCGGCGCTGCGGGAGGTGCGGGACGACCTGGAGGACGACGAGCTGCTGGCGACGGTGGCGCTCTCGCTCTTCGGTGCGGGGGCGGTGTCGACCTCGGCCTTCCTGCTGCACGCGGTCATCGCGCTGCTGAAGCAGCCGGAGCTGGCGGAGCGGCTGCGGCGGGAGCCGGCGGTGATCGGGCGGGCGGTGGACGAGCTGCTGCGCTACAACCTGTCGATCGGGGACGCGCTGCCGCGGCTGGCGCTGGCGGACGTCCAGGTCGGGGACGTGCCGGTCCGCGCGGGCGAGTTGGTGCTGGTGCTCATCGAGGGTGCGAACTACGACCCGGAGATCTTCCCGGACCCGGAGCGGATCGACTTCGACCGGGAGAGCAACCCGCACCTGGCCTTCGGCGCAGGCCGCCACTTCTGCCCGGCCTCGGCCCTCGGCCGCACCCACGCCGAGGTCGCCCTCCAGGTCCTGGTGGAACGCCTCCCCGAGCTGCGCCTCGCCCTCCCGATCGAGCAACTCGCCTGGCGCCCGGGCTTCATCAAGCGCCTGCCGGAGCGCCTGCCCGTCCTCTGGTAGTGGCCACGGGGCGATGGCGGCCAACCCGGGGGCGCGGGGAACCGCGCGAACACGGAAGGCGGACCGGCGTGAGGTCGGGGCAGGTCAGCCGGTGGCAGGTGCGGCCGTTCCCTCCCGTGCCCGGTAGCGCCCCGGGGTGGTGCCGAAGTGGCGGGCGAAGGCGTGCGAGAACGCGTACGGGGTCCGGTAGCCGACCCGGTGGGCGACGGCGGCCAGCGGGTCGGTGGTGTCCCGCAGCAGGGTGGCCGCGAAGGTGAGCCGCCACCAGGTGAGGTAGGCCATCGGCGGGCGGCCGACCAGGGCGGTGAACCGGCGGGCCAGGGTCGGGCGGGAGACGCCGACCGCGGCGGCCAGGCGGTCGTTGGTCCACCCGGCGGCCGGGTCGGCGTGCAGGGCGCGCAGCGCGGCCGCGGCCACCGGGTCGCCGAGCACGGCCGACCACACGCCGGTGCTGCCCTCGGCCAGCCAGGCCCGGACCATGTACACCAGCAGCAGGTCGAGCAGGCTGGGGACGGCGAGTTGGCCGCCGGGCCGCTGCTCCAGCAGCTCGCCGCCGAGCAGGTCGATGGCGGCGCGCAGCTCGGGGTGGCCGCCGACCCGGTTGGGCAGGTGGACGACGGCGGGGAGCTCGGCCATCAGCGGGTGGGTGCGGCTGCGGTCGGTCCGGTACTTGCCGCAGAGCAGTTCGACCTGGCCGGGCCCGGTGCGGGCCGGCCGGTGCGCGCTGCCGTCCGTCAGCCGCTCGAACGGCACGGCCGCGCCGGCGGCCGCGGGATCGCCGTCCGCGTCCATCAGGACGTGCCCGGTGCCGTGCGGGAGCAGCACCGCGTCGCCGGTGCGGAGGGTGAGCGGCTCGCCCTCGTCGAGCAGCAGCCGGCAGCCGCCCTCCAGCACCACGTGGAACCCGGCGCCCTCGTACGCGGACAGCCGGGTGCTCCAACTCCCGGCGGCCCGGAACCGGTTGCTGGAGGGCCGGCCGACCCGCACCGCCGCCATCGCGTCGCTCACCACGTCCATGGGCGCAGCCTAGCGCCACCTCCTCAGCCTTGAGACGATCGCGTATCGATCTGAGCCGGTACGGCATTTGACGGCTCATCCGGTGCTCCTAGGCTCGTCGGCATGAGCATCGAGAGCGCACAGCGCATCGTCCTCGGCGACGTCGAGGCCATCCGGGTCGTCGAGTACCAGGGGCCGTTCCGGCCCGCCGCCGAGCTGGTCCCGCAGGCTCCGCCCGAGCTGTGGCGGGAGAACGCCGACCGGCTCGTCCCCGACCACTGGGATCCGGCGAGCGGTGAGGCGGTGATGGCCCTGCAGACCTGGGTGCTGCGCAGCGGCGGCCGGACCGTGCTGGTCGACACCGGGGTGGGCGACGGCCGGGAGCGGCCGGATGCGCCGCAGTTCCACCGGCGGCAGGGCCGGTTCCTGGAGCGGCTGGCGGAGGCCGGGGTCCGCCCGGAGGAGGTGGACACCGTGGTCAACACCCATCTGCACGCCGACCACGTCGGTTGGAACACCCGGAGCGAGAACGGGAGTTGGGTGCCGACCTTCCCCAACGCGCAGTACCTGCTGCCGGCCGCCGACGACCGGTACTACGGTCCGGACAACGACTACGGGCGGGGTGCGACGGTGACCGCCCGGCTGCTCTACGAGGACAGCATCGCGCCGGTGCGCCGGGCCGGGCAGCTGGTGCTCTGGGACGGTGCCCACGCCGTCGACCGCAACCTGGTGCTGGAGTCCGCGCCCGGCCACACGCCCGGGTCGGCCGTGCTGCGGCTGACCTCCGGCTCCGACCGGGCGGTGTTCGTCGGCGACCTGCTGCACAGCCCGGTGCAGATCCTCGACCCGTCCCACAACAGCTGCTTCTGCCTGGACCCGGACGGGGCCGCCGCCAGCCGGCGGCGCATCCTCGAACGCGCCGCCGACCTCGGTGAGTTGGTCTTCCCGGCGCACCTGGCCGGCCCCGGTGCGACCGAGGTCCGCCGGGCCGGCGAGGGCTTCGCCTTCTCCGGGTGGGCCGCGGACTGACCTGTCGGCCCGTCAGCCCGCCAGGACGGTGCGGACGTGCTCCCAGGTGGCCGGGTCGGCGGCGACCAGCAGGCCTTCGGGGCCGCCCGGCGGGTCCGGGACGTAGGGGGTGCCGTCGAGGCGGGCGGAGACGCCGCCGGACTCGGTGACCAGGAGGGAGCCGGGGGAGTGGTCCCAGGGGAGGGTGCGCCAGTAGAGGATGAACTCCAGGTCGCCCTCGGCGACCAGGGGGTACTCGATGCCGGCCGCGCTCAGGCCGCCGAAGGTGCGGCCGAAGACGGTGGCGGCGGACTGGAGGCGGTGGTGCTCGGAGGGCTCCAGGAAGCGGCTCTTGAGGATGCCGCGCCACTTCTCCGCCGGGTCGGTGACCGGCGGCCGGGCCAGCCGGTGGCCGTTGCGCCAGGCGCCGGCGCCGAGCTCCGCCGCGTAGGCCGTCCCGGTGGCGGGCTGCCAGATCCAGGAGGCCACCGTCCGGCCGGAGCGGACCAGGGAGGCCATCACCGCGTAGTCGGGCTTCCCGGCGGCGAAGTTGGAGGTGCCGTCGACCGGGTCCACCAGCCAGACGGCGGGTTCGGTGAGCAGGGCCCGGGCCAGCGCGGGGTCGGCGGCGACGGCCTCCTCGCCGACCACGGGGACGGGGAGCAGCTCGCGCAGCCGCCGGGAGATGATCACCTCGGCCTCCCGGTCGGCGACCGTGACCACCTCGCCGGGGGCCTTCTCCATCACCTCGCCGGCCGCCAGTGCCCGGAACCGCGGCTCGACCGCCTCGGCCGACGCCTCGGCGAGGATCTCGGCCACCTTCTCCATCAGCACCGTCGTGCTCCCTTCACCCACCCACCACTCTCCCACGACCGTCCCCGCGCCGACCTGCCGGGTTGCCCCCGACGGGTCGTCAGCGACCGGGAGGGGGCGGGTCGCTTGACCCTGACACTGGCGGCAGGGTTCCAGGATGCGGGCATGGACGAGAGCAGCAGCAGGATTCGCACCGACACCGTCAGCACCGGGGACCGCCGGGTGGTGGTGGTCACCGGCGCGGGCACCGGCATCGGCCGGGCGACCGCGCGGGCCTTCGCGGCGGAGGGGGCCCGGGTGCTGGCGGTCGGCCGCCGGGCCGAACCGCTGGCGGAGACGGCGCGGGGGTGGCCGGGCATCGGCGTCCTCACCGCGGACCTGACCGCGGCGGACGGCCCCGGACGGATCGTCAGCACCGCACTGGAGCGCCACGGCCGCCTCGACGTGCTGGTGAACAACGCGGGGATGGTGCAGGCCGGCCCGCTGGGCACCCTCACCCCGGACCGGGTGCTGCCGCAGCTGGCGGTCAACCTGGTGGCGCCGGTGCTGCTGGCCGAGGCGGCGCTGCCCGCGCTGGAGGCGGCCGGCGGGGTGATCGTGAACGTGACCACCTCGGTGGGGCAGCGCGGCTGGGCCGGGGCCTCGGTGTACGCGGCGGGCAAGAGCGCGCTGGAGACGCTGACCCGCGCCTGGGCGGTGGAGCTGGCGCCGCGCGGGGTGCGGGTGGTGGCGGTGGCGCCGGGGGCGGTGGACACGCCGATCGGGGAGCACCAAGGGCTGAGCCCGGAGCGGCGGGCGGAGCTGCGGGCCTGGCAGGTGGCGCACACGCCGATGGGGCGGGTGGGGCGGCCGGAGGAGGTGGCCTGGGCGGTCACCCGGCTCGCCGCGCCGGAGGCGTCGTTCGTGACCGGGGTGGTGCTGCCGGTGGACGGCGGGGCGGTGGTCGCGTGACACCATGACGGCCGGAGGTGGGGCCGGTGCGGATCGGGGAGCTGGCGGCGGTGACGGGGGTGACGGCGAGGGCGCTGCGGCACTACGAGCAGGCCGGGCTGATCCGCTCGGAGCGGGCGGCGAACGGCTACCGCAGCTACCACGGGGGGACGGCCGTCCGGGTCCGCAACATCCGGCACCTGCTGGAGGCGGGCCTGACCCTGGAGGACGTCCAGGTGTTCCTGACCTGTCTGGACGGGGACCTGACGAGCGCGCCGCCGTCCGGGAAGGGGCTGGCGGTGGCCCGGGCCCGGCTGGGTGTCCTGGAGGAGCGGATCGCCCGTCAGACGGCCCTGCGGGACCGGTTGGCGGCGGCGTTGGGGGGGGGGGGGGGGGGGGGGGGGGGGCCCCCCCCCCCCCCCCCCCCCCCCCGCCGCGGTGCTCAGCCCAGGTAGTGGAAGCCCGGGCGGGGGTGCATCAGGAACTCGTGGTGGGAGATGTTCCAGGCGTAGGCCCCGGCCATCGCGAAGAGCACCCGGTCGCCGGCCCGCAGGGCGGTGACGGACTGGTGGGCGGAGAGCACGTCCTTGGGGGTGCAGAGCTGGCCGGAGACGGTGACCCGGCCGGTGGTGACGGCGGGGCGCTCCCAGGGGTGCGGCCATTCCTCGACCGGCTGGACGGTGAAGGGCTGGTCGTGGCCGCGGGTGGCGGGGGTGCGCAGGTGGTGGGTGCCGCCGCGGACGATGGCGAAGTCCTCGCCGTGGCTCTGCTTCACGTCCAGCACCTCGGTGGCGTAGTAGCCGCAGTACGAGGTGAGGGCGCGGCCGGGCTCGATCCGCAGGGTCAGGCCGGGGTGACGGTCCAGCAGCTCGGACAGGCCCTTGCCGAAGGCGGACCAGTCGAAGCGGTCGGACGGGTCGGCGTAGTCGACCGCCATGCCGCCGCCGACGTTGACCTCGTGCAGGGTGAAGCCGTGCTCCTCGGCCAGCGCCGCGGACCAGGCCACCACCCGCTCGGCCAGGCCGAGTTGGGCGGAGGCGTCCAGCCCGCTGGCCAGGTGGGCGTGCACGCCGCGCAGCCGCAGCAGCTCGAAGCCGGGCTCGGCCAGCAGCCGCACGCAGCGCTCGACCAGCGCCGGGTCAAGACCGAAGGAGGTGGGCCGCCCGCCCATGGCCAGCTTCACGCCGTCCAGCGAGCCGTCGGTGACCGGCAGGTTGGCGCGCAGCAGCACGTCCACCGGGCCGGTCGCCAGGGAGGCGAGCAGGCGCAGCTCGTGCTCGCTCTCCACGTGCCAGCGCCGCACGCCGAGTTCCAGTGCGGCGGTGATCTCGGCGGGGGTCTTGCCGGGCCCGCCGAAGGCCAGCGGGTGGTCCGGCACGGCGGCCTGCACGTGTGCCAACTCGCCGCCGGAGGAGACCTCGTAGCCGTCCACCGCACCGGCCAGCGCGGCCAGCACCGGCTGCTCGGGGTTGGCCTTAGCGGCGTAGTACAGCTCGACCCGCTCGGGCAGCGCGGCCCGGACGGCGGCCGCGTGGGCCCGCAGCCCGGCCAGGTCGTAGACGTAGACGGGGAACTGCTCGGGCGTCAGGGACGCCACCAGCCGCTCGACGGACACGGGCACGGACATCAGACGCTCCAGCTCAGTGCGAGGACGGACTCGCCCAGCGGCGAGGGCAGCGGGACGTAGCCCGCCTCACGGTCGGCCTTGCGCGCCCAGCGGGTCAGCAGGTTGGCCTTGGCGGGCAGCGGCACCCCGGCGAGCAGGGCGGCCAGCCGCGGCGGGCAGCCGTGGGCGTCGCCGTACTCGCCGAGCACGGACCGGAGTTCGGCCCAGAAGGCGGCCTCCGACCCGGGGTGCAGGTCGGCCAGGGCGGAGACGAACTCGGAGAGGTGGTTGACCACCAGGCAGTAGACCACCCGGTCCCAGCCGCGCTGGGCGTCGTAGGTCATCGGCCCGGCCACCTCGGGGGGCAGGGTGGCGAGCAGGCCGGCGTTCTGCTCGGGGAGCAGCTTGGTGCCCTCCAGGTCGCGGTAGAGCACCTGGACGGGGCGGCCCGCGTCGTCCACGCCGACCAGCACGTTCTGCAGGTGCGGCTCCAGCACCACGCCGTGCTCGAAGTAGGCCGAGAGCACCGGCGGCACCACCAGGCGCAGGTAGGCGCCCCACCAGTCCAGCGCGTCGGCCGGGCCCGACCCGTCCAGCAGGGTGCCCAGGTGGGCCGAGCTGGTCGGGTACTCGTCGGCCACGGCGGCGGCCAGCAGGGCGGTGGTGCCCGGCTTCAGGTGGCGCTCCAGGCCCTCGCGGACGATCAGGCCGAAGCCCTCGAAGAGCGAGACGTCCACCTGGCCGTCCGGGCCGGGCAGGGCCAGGGTGCGGAAGGCGGGCTCGCGCAGCATCGCGGCCTCGGGGTGCCGCGCGGCCAGCTCGGCGAAGGGCTCGGCCAGCAGCCTGGTCAGGGTGACGGCCCCGGTCAGCTCGTAGGCGGCGTTCTTGCGCAGGCAGTTGGTGATCCGCACGTTCAGGCTGAACTTGAGGAAGGCGCCCGCGCCGTACAGGGTGCGCACCGAGGCGGTGGCGGCGAACTCCTCGCCGCGCTCGCCGAGGTCGATCACGTCGCCGCGCTCGATCGCGGCGGTCAGGCCCGGGTGGTCGTGCAGCAGCTCGTACTGCCAGGGGTGGGAGGGCAGCAGGGTGTAGCCGTCCGGCACCGCGCCGAGCGAGTCCAGCAGGGTGAGCGCGCCCGGGTCGGCGGTGTCCTGGGCGATGTACTCGCTGCGCACCGCGAGGTGGCGCAGCCGGAACGCGGCCCGGGCTTCGGGGGCGTAGTCGTCCCAGGAACCGCGTTCGGCGTAGCGGGACTTGGGGGCCGGGTGGAAGCGGTGGCCGAAGACCAGGGCCTGCTCGGACTCCAGGTAGCGGTCCGGGCCGGCGGCCGGGCGGCGGTCCAGACCGTGGTCCACCCCGGCGCGGCTGGAGGTCAGCTGGGCGAGGAACTCCTCGTTGGCCACGCCGGTGCGCAGGGTGAGCTCGGCCTGCACGTGCCCGGCCAGCTCCTGCCAGGTCAACTCCCGCTCCTCGCCGGGGCCTTCCTGGAAGACCGGGCCGGTGAAGCGGTGCGCGCCGACCAGCGAGGTGCGGCGCAGCGCGACCCGCAGGGTGACGCCGCGCCGGGGCAGGCGCAGGTGCAGCACGCCGTCGGCGACGGCGCTCTGGTGCTCGGGGCCGGAGACCTCGCGGAGCAGGCAGTTGAGCAGGGTGTGGGCCACCGCGTGGTCGGCGGTGGGCAGTTCGGTGGGCGTCACGGATCGGAGATCGGTGTCAGCGGGAGAGGACATCGGAGTGGCTCCTACGGGAGAGGAGGGCGAGGAGGGCGGCGGCCAGCGCGGCGACGGTGCCCGTCAGCACGGGGGCGGTGGCACCGAAGGCGCCGTTGACCAGCGCGGCCACCACCCCGGCGGCGACCGCGCCGCCCTTGGAGACGAATTCGAGCGAGCCGAACATCCGGCCCGGGGCCCGGCCGCGCGCGGCCTCGGCGGCGAGCACCGAGAGGCAGACCAGACCGAGGGTCAGGCCGACGCCGAGCAGCAGACGGGCGAGGACGAAGGTGAGCAGGGAGTGGGCCGGCCAGTGCGCGGCCAGACCCAGGGCGACGAAGCCGAGGCCGAGGGCGATCCCGGTGCGCGGCCGGTCGGCGAAGCGGGTGTGGACCCGTCCGGCGGCGGCCAGGTAGCACAGGTGCGGCAGGGCGAACAGCAGGCCGGTGACCGTCCCGTTGACCCCGGGCAGCCGGCCTTCGACCAGCGAGACCAGGTAGGGGAAGGAGATGATGGTCGAGAAGACGAAGCCGAACTCGAGGGTGTAGAGCAGCTTGAGCGAGCCGGTGGGCTGCTCCGCGGTACCGCCGTCGGCGGTGCGTCCGGCCGGCTTCGGGCAGGCCGGTTCGGGCAGCAGCGAGAGCAGCGCGGCGGCGGTCAGCGGCAGGATCGCCATCACCAGGTACTGCCGGTGCGGGGATATCCAGGGCGAGAGCGCGCCGACCAGGATCGGCGCGGCCACCAGGGAGGCCCGCGCGGCGCCCTGCATCAGGGTGAGCGCCTTGGAGAGCTGGGAGCCCTCCAGGGCCGCCGCCAGGTAGCCGTTGGTGGCGGCGAAGGTGCCGCCGAGGAAGCCCTGGAGCACCAGCGCCACGGTGAAGGCCGGCAGGCTGTCCGCCCACCCGGCCAGCAGGAACGAGACGGTGAGCCCCAGTTGGGCCCGCAGCAGCAGCCGCTTGCGGCCGAAGCGGTCGGCCAGCCGGCCCCAGAACGGGGCGCCCAGGCCGCTGAAGACCGTCGGCACGATGTAGAGCACCCCGGCCCAGCTGCCGTCCGCGTCACCGAGCCCGGGCAGGATCGCGGTGAGGAACGGCGGCAGGCCGAGCGCGGCGAAGGAGGCGACGAAGTAGCAGGCGGCGACGGCGTGCACCTGACGGCGCCCCAGTCCGGCCGGAGCCTGGGCCGACATGGTGAGCTCGGCGGCGGCGGTGCTCATCGGCCCGCCGCCGGCGTCGCGCCCGGAGCGCCGTCCGCCAGCAGGTAGTTGGGCCCGGAGGTGTAGTGCTTGTTGATGTCGGCGGCGCCCGAGCGCTCCTTGCTGAGCAGCGAGCCGGCGGTGACCATCGCCTTGACCGGCAGCCGCTCGGCCTCCAGCAGGCCGGCCCGCAGGCTCTCGCCGGCCGGGCCGATCCGGTCCACCGAGCGCTCCAGCACCTCCCGCAGCAGACCGAGGGTCTCGGCCAGCGACGCCCGGCCGTGCTCGGCCAGGCCGAAGGCCAGCGAGGCGGTGCACAGGTGGCCGGTGATGGTGGTGAACAGGTCGGTGATCGCCCGGTCGGTCTCCGAGAAGGTCCGCGGGTCGGTGAAGTCGGCCGTGTACGCGGCCAGTTCGCCGATCCGGGCGGAGTTCACCCGGGGGCCGTCGTTGTCCTTGTAGAGCAGCCGCAGCCGGGTCGCGCCGTCCACGGTGTCCAGCACCAGCGAGGTGTTCTGCTGGTGCGACTCCAGGGCGAAGCCCAGCGCGAAGAGCGCGGTCTGCCAGTCGATCAGCAGCTCCAGCAGGTCCCGGTAGAGCGCGAGCGCCGAGCCGCCGTAGAACCGCTCGGCCAGCAGGTCGATCACCAGGCCGCCGGGGGCCTCGGCCAGCAGCGAGGCCAGCGGCACCGTCACGGCCCGCTCCAGACCGGCCGGGTAACGCCGGGTCAGCACCGCGACCAGCTCGTGGCCGGTGTGCGCGTAGCCCTGCTCGTCGGCGTGCAGGATCCGCTCGGCGAAGCGCGGCTCGCGGGCCAGCACGGCCTCGATCAGCCGCTGCCCGGCCGCGCCGTCCTCCAGCACCCCGGGCTTGATGGTGCGCCGGTTGCGCAGGCCCAGGGTGGCGGTGGCCAGCGGCAGCTTGAGGTGCCACTCGGGGTGCTCGGCCAGGGCGACGGTGCGCATCGACAGGGTCGGCACCACCTCCAGGTAGGAGGGCCCGGCCAGCACGGCGCCGGGGGTGGCGGCCAGTGCGTCGGCCGTGCTCAGCGGGTGCACCGGGAGGGGCAGGTGGGTGCCGGCCAGCTCGGGCAGGCCCAGCAGTTCCAGGGTCGGCCACCAGCCGGGGCGCTCCCCGAGGGTGTCCACGGCCAGCGCCGAGACCGGTACGGCCAGCCAGCGCAGCTCGAAGGAGGGGTGGAACTCCGGTGCGTACTGCCGCAGTTCGGCGTCGCTGAGGCCGGATCGGCCGCGCGCGGTCGGGTAGACCGGGTGGTCCAGGAAGGCGGCCAGGGTGTCGAAGGCCAGCGAGGCGTCCAGGCCCTCCCAGTGGGCGGGGTGCTCGCCGTGGCGCAGCGCCAGCAGGTCCAGCACCTGGCCGTGGACGGCCTCGTGCAGCTCCATGGTGGCCAGGGTCTGGCGGCACTCCTCGGCGAAGCCCAGGAAGCCGTCCCGGTCCTGCGGGTCGGCCAGCTCGGCCAGGTGGGCCAGGACGGCGTCCAGCGCGGTGAGTTCGCGGCCGTCGGCCAGCAGCAGCGGGAGCCGGGCGGTCCACTCGCTCTGGAAGCCGTCCGGGCGGACCGGCAGGGCCAGCGTCCCGGCCCGCAGCCACGGGCCGTCGGCCCGCTGCTCCAGGATGCTCTGGGTGCGCAGGCCGAGCACGTCCTCCCGCAGCAGGGCGCCGAGCACCCGCAGGGTCAGCTGCTCGGCGGTGTGCTGCCGCAGGGCGCTCATGCGCCGATCTCCCAGCGGTTGGCGGCGACGAAGCCGGCCACCGTGCGGTCCACCGACTCCTGGTCGGGGCCGACGGCCCAGACCATGCCGAGGTAGTCCCGGTTGGTGCCGTAGTGGTCGTGCTTCTCGCCGACGCCGCGCACCGGGCGGTAGGAGAGCCGCACGCCGTCCTGCTCGCCGTCGTACGGGCCGGGGGCGGCGTGCAGGGTGCCGGCCCGGTCGGCCAGCACGCCCTCGTTCCGGGCCCGCTTGTCGGTGCGGGCACCGAGGTCGGCCGGGAGGGGGACGCCGAGGTGCGCGTTGAGCACGTGCTCGAAGAACGGGATCTCCAGCAGCTCGGCCAGCATCAGGTCACAGGTGTCGCCGATGGCGCGGTAGTTGACCTCGATCAGGCGGGCCCGGCCGTCGGCCTGGACCACGAACTCGGTGTGGCAGGCACCGAGGTTGACGCCGACCGCGTCCAGCTGGGCGAGCACCTGGGCGGTGACCGCCTCCGGGTGCGCCGGGACGTAGAACAGCACCTCCTCGATGAAGTTCGGCGGCGGCGAGAGCCGGGTGTGGAAGCCGCCCAGCACGTGCCGGGTGGTGCCGTCGCCGAGCGTCTCCAGGGTGTACAGCTCGCCGGTCAGGAACTCCTCGACCAGCAGCACCGCCCCGGCCCGGCGGCCGCGGATCGCCTCGACGGCGGCGGCCAGCTGGGCCGCGTCCTCGACCAGGGTGACGTCCTCGCTGGCCACGCCCTCCCGCGGCTTGACCACGCAGGGGAACGGCGGGGTGAGGGCGGCCGGGTCGTCCTCCGGGGCCAGCTCGGCGGACCAGACCTCGTCCAGCCCGGCGGCGGCCAGGTGGCGGCGCAGCTCGCCCTTGTTCTTGGCCCGGAAGGCGGCCTTCCAGTCCTTGCCCGGCAGGCCGAAGTACTCGGCGGCCAGCGCGGTCTGCACCTGGAGGTGGTCGCTGTTGCTGAACACCGCGTCGGGGGCCGGGAGTTGCGAGATCAGGCCGATCACCTCACGGTGGTCCTGCACCGCGCACTCCAGCACCTCGGGCGCGAACTCCAGCTCCTGGTAGGCGCGTCGGTGCGCCTCGGCGTGGTCCGTGAGCACGGTGACCGTCAGGCCCAGTCTCGCCGCGGCGGGCAGGAATCCCTGGGTGACGGAGTCGGTGGGGTTGAGGGCGAGCAGGTACATCCGCATGGCCGGAAGGTCCTCTTCGGGTGAGGGGGCGGTGGGGGGGGGGGGGGTGGGGGCCCCCCCCCCCCCCCCCCGCGGGGGGGGGGGCGGGGGGGCGGCGGCGCCCCCCGGCCGGGCCGTGTGACACACCCAAAAACACCCCGCCCCCCCCCCCCAGCCCCCCAA
>NZ_JBITBY010000004.1:442124-453867 GCF_044452665.1 Kitasatospora sp. NPDC051853
GGCGCCGCGGGGGGCGCGGACGGCCGGGGGGCGGGGTGGGGGGGGGGGTGGGGGGCGCGCTCGCGCGGGGGGGGGGGGGGTGGGCCTGGGGGGGGGGGGGGGGGGGGGGGGGGGGGGGGGGGGCCCCCCCCCCCCCCCGGCCGGGAGGGGTGGACTACTTGGGCGCGTCGACGCCGGCGGCCTTGGCGATGTCACCGAGCATCTGCTCCGCGGCCAGCACGCCGATGCCGGACATCCAGGTCTCGTCCGGCACGTTGAAGACCTTGTTGTTCTTCACCGCGTTCAGGCCCTGCCAGACCGGGTTGGCCTGGGTCTCGGCCTGCTTGGTCTTGCTCGGGTCGGTGGCGACGGTGACGAAGACCAGATCGGCGTCGGCCTGGCTGATCTGCTCGGTGGAGATGTCCAGGATGTTCTTGTCCACGTCCTGCGGCGCCGGGCGGTTCAGGCCCACGTCCTTCAGCACGGTGCCGGAGAAGGAGGACTTGGCGTAGAGGCGGGTCGGGCCGGCCACGAAGCGGACCACCGAGGCGGTCGGCGCGGTGCCGTTGTTCTTGGCCGTGATGGCCTCGCCGAGCTTCTTGGCCTTGGCCTCGTAGTCGGAGAGCTTCTGCTTGGCCTCGGCCTCCTTGCCCAGCGCCTCGGCGTAGAGGGCCAGGTTCTGCTTCCACGGGAAGCCCGTGGTCTCGGCCATCACGGTCGGGGCGATGGCGTTGAGCTTGTCGTAGACCTTCTCGTGCCGGACCTTCGAGGACAGGATCAGGTCGGGCTTGAGGGAGGCGATCAGCTCCAGGTTCGGCTCGGCGCTCGGGCCGACGTCCTTGGTGCCGGTGACCTTGCCGGTCAGGTAGGCCGGGAAGCCGCCCTCGGTCTTCAGGTGCGGGGCCACCGCGCCGACCGGGGTGATGCCCAGCAGGATGACGTCGTCCAGCTCACCGCTGTCCAGGACCACGACCTTCTTGGGCTGGGCCTTGATCTCGGCGGTGCCCATGGCGTGCTTGACGCTGCGCGGGAAGACCGCGGCGTCGGCGGCCTTCGAGCCCTCGGCGGCCGGCTTGGCGTCGCCCGACTTGGCGTCGCTGCCGCAGGCGGCGAGCGAGACGGTGAGGGCGGCGGCCAGGAGGACGGCGGGGGTTCTGCGCATGACGGGGTTCCTTGCTGTGAGTGGGTGCAGGCAGGGTGGAGCGACCGGCGGCGCGGCGGGGGAGCCCGGGCCGGGAGTGTTGGGGGGTGGGGGTGCGTCAGACGCGCGCCGGGCGGCGGCTCCTGGCGCGGGGGACGACCAGCGGGGTGCCGGTCTCCGGGTCGGGGACGATCTGGCAGGGCACCTGGAAGACGCTCTCCACCAGCTCGGCGGTGAGCACCTCGGCGGGTGCCCCGGCGGCCATCAGGTGACCGTCCTTCAGCACCACCAGGTGGTCGGCGTACCGGGCCGCCTGGCCGAGGTCGTGCAGCACCATCACCACGGTGCGGCCGGCCTCCTCGTGCAGGTCGGCGACCAGGTCGAGCACGTCCAGCTGGTGGCGCAGGTCGAGGAAGGTGGTCGGCTCGTCCAGCAGCAGCAGCTCGGTGTCCTGGGCCAGCGCGAGCGCGATCCAGGCCCGCTGGCGCTGGCCGCCGGAGAGCTGGTCCACCGGCCGGTCGCGCAGCTCCGCCGTCCCGGTGCGGGCCAGCGCCTCCTCGACGGCGGCCTGGTCGGCGGCCGACCAGGGGCTGAGCATCCGCTGGTGCGGGTACCGGCCGAGCCGGACCAGCGACTCCACGGTGATCGCCTCGGGGGTGACGGGCTGCTGCGGCAGCAGGCCGAGCCGCTTGGCCAGTGCCCGGGCGGGCATCCGGTGGATGTCGGAGCCGTCCAGGGTGACGGTGCCGGCCGCCGGGTCCAGCAGGCGGGTGAGGCCGCGCAGCAGGGTGGACTTGCCGCAGGCGTTCGGGCCGACGATCGCGGTCACCGCGCCGCCGGGCAGGGTGAGGTCCAGGCCGTCCACGATCAGGCGGTCGCCGTAGCGCAGCTGGAGGCCGGCGGTGGCCAGCTGGTTGGGGTTGGCGCTGTCGGTGGTCATGCGTTCCTCCCCTGGGGCAGCCGCCCCTGGCGGATCATCAGGAAGAGCAGCCAGGGCGCACCGAGGGTCGCGGTGACGGCGCCGACCGGCAGGCCGTGGACGGGCAGCAGGTTGAGCACCGCGTAGTCGGAGCCGAGCAGCAGCAGGGCGCCGGTGAGCGCGGTCAGCACGAGGGTGCCCGGGGTGGGCGGCCCGGCCAGGAAGCGGACCAGGTGCGGCACGGCCAGTGCCACGAAGGAGACCGGGCCGGTCAGCCCGGCGGCCAGCGAGGCCAGGGTGACGGTGAGCAGCAGCAGCGCCAGCCGGGTGCGGTGCGGGTCGAGCCCGAGGCCGCCGGCCGAGTCGTCGCCCAGGTCCAGCACCGCGACCTGACGGTTCAGCAGGAAGACCAGCACGGTGAGCACGGCGATGGCCGAGCCGCAGAGCTGGATCTCGGTCCAGTTCCGCCCGTAGAGCGACCCGGTGGTCCACTGCATCGCGGAGGAGGCCAGCTCGGCCGGGAAGCGGACGATCATCAGGTTGACCGCCGCCGCGAGCCCGGACTGCACCGCCAGGCCGACCAGCACCAGCCGGGTGACGGCGATCTTCGAGCGCCAGGCGAAACCGCCCAGCAGCAGCGCGGCGAGCAGGCCGCCGCCCAGCGCGGCCAGCGGGATGAGCAGTTGGGAGGCGCCCAGGGCCAGCATCAGCACCGCGCCGAAGGAGGCGCCGCCGGTCACCCCGACCACGTCGGGGGAGGCCAGCGGGTTGCGGAACAGCCGCTGCAGCAGCGAACCGGAGACCGCCAGGGCGGCGCCCGCGATCAGCGCGGAGACCACCCGGGGCGCGCGGAACTCCTGCACCACCAGCACGTCGCCGGAGTCGCCCAGGCCGACCAGCGCGCGCAGCGCGTCCAGCAGCGGCAGCTTCACCTGACCGGTGCTCAGGGCCAGCCCGGTGAGCAGCACCAGAGCCACCGTCAGGGCCAGGCCGGTCAGCAGGGTGCGGCGGCGCTGCCGGGTCAGGGCGCCAGTGCGCGGCGCGGCGGCGGGCCGGGTCAGGGTGGTGGTCATCAGCGGGCCACCTTCCGGGCCAGCACCGCGAGCAGCGGGGCACCGAGGAAGGCCGTGACGATGCCGACCTCGATCTCGGACGGGCGGACCACCAGGCGGCCGAGCACGTCGGCGGCGAGCAGCAGCACCGGGCCGCCGATCATGCAGCCGGGCACCAGCCAGCGGTGGTCGTTGCCGAGGAAGGGGCGCAGCAGGTGCGGCGCGGCCAGCCCGATGAAGGCGATCGGCCCGGCCACCGCGACGGCGGCGCCGGCCAGCAGGATCACGGCCAGCCCGCCGAGCACCCGGATCCGGGCCACCGGGACGCCGAGCGACTGGGCGGTCTCGTCGCCGAGCGCCAGCGCGTTCAGCGCGGGGGAGACCAGCAGGGCCAGCACCAGGCCGAGCAGCAGCAGCGGCAGCACGGGGTAGAGCACGTCCAGGCTGCGGCCGCCGATCGAACCGGCCAGCCAGAACCGGGCCTCGTCCAGGGTGCGGCGGCTGGCCAGCATCACGGCGGAGGTCCAGGCGGTCAGCACCGCGGTCAGCACGGTGCCGCCGAGCGCCAGGCGGACGGGGTCGAGGTCGCCCGAGCGGCGGGCCATCGAGTAGGCCAGCACGGCGGCGCCGGCCGCGCCCGCGAGGGCGAACCAGACGTACTCGACCGGCTGACTGAGCTTCAGGGTGAAGATGGCCACCACCACGGCCAGGCTGGCGCCGGCGTTGATCCCCAGGGTCGTGGGGGCGGCCAGCGCGTTGCGGGTGACGCCCTGGGCGACCGCCCCGGCCACGCCGAGCGCGGCGCCGACCGCGAGCCCGATCACCGTGCGGGGGACCCGCAGGCCGGTGACCACGTCGGCGTCGCCTCCGGTGATCCGCCCTGACAGCGCGTCAAGGACGGTGCCCAGCGGGATCGGTCGCGTCCCGAGGGCGAGGCTGAGCGCCGTGCACAGCACGAGCGCGGCGAGACCGGCGAGCAGGACGAGAGGTCGCCTGGCCGCGGAGGTCCGCTGCGCCGGGGCTGTGGACTCCGGCTGCTGGTCGGTGGTGAGCACAACGCAGAATCTTAGGTTAGCTTGCCCTAAGTGAGTCAAGCCGGGTGTCGGCTCTTTCTCATCTCGCCCAGATATCTATAAGGTGAGGCTCACCTTATTCGATCGAGGAGACCGGATGCTCCAGCTGGTGCCCGAGGCGCCTTCCGACACCGTGCGGCTGGCCGAGACGCTGCGCTCGGTGGTCGACGTCTGCGGGACGCTCCGTGTCCGGATCATCGATTCCGGCCAATCCGCGCCGACGGCCCGTCAGGGATGGATCCCGGTCGCCGAACTCCCCGCCCGGATCGAGGACCTGATCGCCGGTGAGGTGACCCGGATCACGGAGGAGCACGGCGCCGTCCCCCGCTCCCACGTGGCCGCCTCCCGCCTGCTGCACCACTACCTCTGGTCCGTCTGCCTGCTCTTCACCGGCCCCTGGTACCTCACCGGCCGGATCCCGGCGATCGACCCGGAGCAGCTCTGGATCGAGTCCGCCACCGGCGACCTGGCGCTCCGTCCCGGCTGCTCCGCCCCCGGTGACGAGGACGACCTGCGCGCCGCCGTGGCCGCCCACGTCACCCCCGTGCTGGACGCCTTCCAGCCGCACATGAAGCGCGGACCGCGCGCCCTCTGGGGGATGGTGACGGACGACCTGGTCTCCGGCATCTGGTACCTCGGCCGGATGCTCGGCCAGGAGGAGCACGCCGTCCGCACCGCCGACGCCGTCCTCCCCGGTTCCACCGCCCCCTTCCCCGGCGGCGCCGACTTCCGCCGCCTGGCCGGCACCGAGGGCCGCACCCACCTCACCCGCACCCGCCTCGGCTGCTGCCTCTACTACGCCGTCAACCCGCCCACCGCCTGCGTCACCTGCCCCCGCACCCCCGACGCCGAACGGGTCTCCCGCCTGGAGGCCTGACCTCCCCGGCAGTTGACGGAGACCGAACGGCGGCCTGGGCCCACCGCCGCGGGGCCCCCTACGGTGGTCGGGCGCGGCCCCGGCCCCCGCCACTTCCTGAGGGCGGCGGGGGCCGGTTCCCCCCGCGGCCACGGCGGGCCGGTGGCCGGATAGCATCCGGCATGCCCTACGTGATCACTGACGCCGAGCCCGAGGACGCCGCCGCCCTGGGGCCCCTGCACCTGCGGAACTGGCTGGACAACTACCTCGACGAGGACGCGGGGGTCGACGAGGCCTGGATCCGCGGCCAGATCGGCCCGTCCGCCACCGCGGAAGGCGTCGCGCGGTGGCGGGAGTTCATCGAGGTGGCGAACCGTCAGCCCGCCCCGCACTTCTGCCGGGTGGTCCGCTCGGGGGCGGAGGTCGTTGGCTACCTCCGCGGCCACCACGAGGAGTCGGGCTCGGTCACCCTCGGCCCGATGTACCTGCTCGACCACGCCCAGGGGCACGGGCTCGGCGGGCGGATGATGACCGAGTTCCTCGCCTGGGCGGGGCCCGCGCCCATCCGCCTCGGGGTCGTGGCCGGCAACGAGGGGGCGGTCCGGTTCTACCGGCGCCACGGCTTCGAGATCGCGGGCGAGGAGTACCTCTGGCGGGAGCGGCTGCGGACCCTGCCCATGACCCGCGAGCCCGGCCGGCCGCCGGGCGCGGCATAGCGCCTGTCTGGCACGGACGTCAGGCGCCCGCGACGGCCGGGCGGTAGCGGTCGGCGGTGGCGGTCAGGACGGTGAGCAGCAGCGCGGCCAGGGCGAAGCAGGCGGTCAGGGTGAACGGCGCGGTGGGGCCGTAGCCCTCCGCGAGGCGGCCGGCGGCCAGGGTGCCGGCCGCCTGGGCCAGGGTGATGGAGCTGACCAGGGCGGCCATCGCCTCGCCCAACCGGGCGGTGGGCACGGTCCGTTCGACCAGCCCGAACATCGTGATCACCTGCGGCGCGACCGCCAGCCCCAGCCCGCCCACCGCCAGTGCCAGACCCGTCACGGTGGAGACCAGCAGCAGCGGCAGCGCCGCCGCGAGCAGCAGCCCCGCCGACACCCGCAGCCGCAGCGGCAGGTCCCAACGGGACGGTAGGGCGGCCGTGACGACCCCCGCCACCGCGCTGGTGCCGCCCATCAGGCCGTAGACCAGACCCGCCGCTCCCGGGTGCCCGAAGGCCTCGGCCGAGGCGGTGACCCCGACCTGGACCGAGCCGAAGCAGGCGCCGAGCAGCCCCATCCCGCCCAGCAGCAGCGCGTACGGCGCGCTCAACAGCCGTCCGGGCGAACGCTGGTGGGCCGCGTGGCCGGGCGCCGCCGTCGGGTGCAGCGCGAACAGCGTGCCGCAGACCGCGACCAGCGCGGCCGCCAGCAGCAGCCCGGCCGCCGGGTCGATCAGGGTGGCCAGCACCCCGATCACCGCGGGCCCGGCGGTGAAGCTGATCTCGTCCACGGTGCCGTCCAGCGAGAGCGTGGCCGAGGTCAACTCCCCGTCCCCGTCCGCCAGTCGGACCCAGCGGCTGCGCGAGAGCGGCCCGATCAGCGGAACCGAGAGCCCGATCAGGGTGGCGGCGACGAGCTGCCACGGGAAGGCGGTGTCCAGCCGTGAGCCGAGCACCAGGCCCACGATCGCCAGCGCGTTGACGACGGCGGCGACGAGCCCGACACCGCGCTGCCCGTGCCGGTCGGCGAGCCGTCCGACCAGCGGGCCGCCGGCCGCCTGGCCGAGGGCGAGCACACCGGTCGCGGCCGAGCCGCGCCAGACGCTGCCGGAGTCGTGGGTGACCAGCAGCAGCGCGCCGATCGGGCACATGGCGTTGGGCAGCCGGCCCAGCGCGGACCAGAGCAGCACCCGCCCGCCGGTCAGTCGCGCGGCGGTCGCGAACGTGGCGAAAACGCCGTGGGAGAAGACAGCGGCCATCCCAGCCCCCCGGGAGTCCGGGCCGGTCTCGGGGCGCCCGCCTCCCGTCCACCGGCCCTGAGGAGTGGTCATCCCGCGGGTGCGTGACCCGACCCTAGGGGGGCGTGCGGCGCGGAGGAACGGTGTGATCACCCAAAGCAGGAAGCCCCCTGACGGACCGTGACAGGGGGCGTCCTACGAACCGGACGGACCGAGACCCCTCACGGGCCGCCCGGTACGGCTACTTAGGCAACCCTAAGTTGCTCCCGCCCGGCGGCGCAAGCCGTCTCAGGATTCGATCAGCGCCCGGTACTCCGCCGTCACCCGGCGGTCCATCGCCAGCCCGAACTGGGCGTCCGCCACCGAGCGCGCCAGCGGCCGCAGCCGCCGCACCTGCTCGGCCAGCCGGACCGCCTCGCCGGGCGTCAGCTCCGCCACGTGCTCCAGTGAGCCGAGCAGCTGATCCCTGATCAGCGAGGTGAACGCCTCCGCCATCGCGTCGGCGAACTCCTGCGCCTTGCGGCTGACCGCCAGCACGGCCTCCAACGGGACGCCCTCGGCCACCAGTTCGCGGGTGGCGTCCATCAGGCGGCGGCTGACGTGGGTGATGCCGTCCTCCCCGACCGTGACGTAGCCCTGGGCGATCGACTCGGCGGTGGTGGAGTCGGTGAGCTGGTCGCCGAAGGCCTGCTGCAGCTCGGCCCAGCTCAGGTGGACCGGGGTCTCGTCGGACCAGGGTGCGGTGATCGCGTCCCGCAGGCCGATCAGCCCGGCGACGTCCTGCCCGCTCTCCCCGGCCCCGATCAACTCGGCGATCCCGCCCAGGGTGTGACCGCGCTCCAGCAGTTCGCCGATCACCCGCAGCCGCTCCAGGTGCCGCTCCCCGTACCAGGCGATCCGGCCCTCCCGGCGGGGCGGCTGGAGCAGCTTGCGCTCCCGGTAGAACCGCAGCGTGCGGGCGGTGATCCCGGCCGCCTCGGCCAGCTCCTCGACCCGGTACTCGCGCTGCTCGCGCCGCTGCTCGATCTCCACGGCGCCCAGCATAGGCGCGGTGCGGCCCGGCGGGGCCAGGGAAAAACCGTGCCGTCCGCCTTCTTCCACTGGGTGTCAGCAAGGACTACCCTGCCAATCGCGCCAGCAATCACTGGCGCGGTTCTAATGGAGCGGAGACGCCCGCCCCCAGCGCTCCCACCCCACAGGAGGCCGACGCATGGCAGCCAGCCCCAAGCGCACGTCCCAGGACCCCGCCCCGGAGCGGGGCCTCGTCCCGGAGCAGGCCCCGGCCCCCGAGCAGGCCCCGGCTCCGGAGCAGGCCCCGGCCCCCGAGCGGATCCCGCACGTCCGGGTCGCGGTGGTCGGCTCGGGCTTCGGCGGCCTCGGCGCCGGCGTCCGGCTGCGCAGGGCCGGGATCACCGACTTCGTGATCCTGGAGCGCGCCTCCGCGGTCGGCGGCACCTGGCGGGACAACAGCTACCCGGGCTGCGCCTGCGACGTTCCCTCGCACCTCTACTCCTTCTCCTTCGCCCCCAACCCCGACTGGCCGCGCAGCTTCTCCTTCCAGCCGGACATCCGGGCCTACCTGGAGCGCGTCGCCGACACCTTCGGCCTCCGCCCCCACCTGCGCTTCGACGCCGAGGTGCTGGAGCTGCGCTGGGAGCAGGAGCGGAACCGCTGGCGGGTCACCACCGCGGCCGGCACCTGGACCGCCGACGCCGTGGTCTCCGCGGCCGGCCCGCTGGCCGACCCGCAGATCCCCGACCTGCCGGGCCTGGCGGAGTTCCCCGGCAAGGTCTTCCACTCCTCCCGCTGGGACCACGACTTCGACCTGACCGGCAAGCGGGTGGCCATCGTCGGCACCGGCGCCTCGGCCGCCCAGATCATCCCGGCCATCCAGCCGAAGGTCGGCAAGCTGACGGTCTTCCAGCGCACCCCCGCCTGGGTCCTGCCGCGCAACGACCGCGAGATCTCCGCCGCCGAGAAGTGGCTGCACGCCGCCCTGCCGCCCACCGGCAAGCTCCGCCGCGGCGTGCTCTTCGCCCTGCGCGAGCTCCAGGTGGACGCCTTCGTGCGCCGCCCCGGCGCCCTCAAGCTGGTCCAGCAGCTGGCCGTGCGCAACATCCACCAGGGCGTCAAGGACCCGGAGTTGAGGGCCAAGCTGACCCCGGACTACCGGATCGGCTGCAAGCGCATCCTGCTCAGCAACACCTACTACCCGGCCCTCGCCGCCCCCAACGCCGAGGTGGTCTCCAGCGGCCTGCGCGAGTTCCGCGGCTCCACTCTGGTGGCCGCCGACGGCAGCGAGCACGAGGTGGACGCGGTGGTCTTCGGCACCGGCTTCCACGTCACCGACATGCCCATCGCCCAGCGGGTGTTCGGCGTGGACGGGGTCAGCCTGGCCGACGAGTGGAAGGACGGCATGGAGGCGCTGCGCGGCTCCACGGTGCGCGGCTTCCCCAACCTGTTCTTCGTCATCGGGCCCAACACCGGCCTCGGCAACAGCTCGATGATCCTCATGATCGAGTCCCAACTGAACTACCTCATCGACGCGTTGACCACCCTGGACCGGATCGGCGGCGGCGCCCTGCAGCCCACCGCCCGGGCCCAGCGGCAGTGGAACCTCGAACTCCAGCACAAGATGGACCGCACCGTCTGGTCCACCGGCGGCTGCGTCAGCTGGTACCTGGACGGCAGCGGCAAGAACACCGTGCTCTGGCCCGGCTCCACCAGCTCCTTCCGCCGCGCCACCCGCCGGATCGACCTCGCCGAGTACGAGGTCGTCCGCCGCCCCGCCGGCGCTCCGGTGACCGTGACGAACCCTCAGGAGGCCCTCGCATGACCGCACTTCCGCCCGACTGCGTGATGCCCGTCCCCGCCGAGGAGTACCGCATCCGCTCCGAGGACGGCCACTGGATCCACGCCGCCGCCTTCGGCCCCGAGGACGCCCCGCTGGTGGTGCTGGCCCACGGCTGGACCTGCTCCACCATCTTCTGGGCCCCGGTCATCCACCGGCTCGCCGCCGACCACCGGGTGGTGGCCTACGACCAGCGGGGCCACGGCCGCAGCGACATCCCGCCCACCGCCTCCGGCTACTCCACCGTCAAGCTGGCCGACGACCTGGAGGCGGTGCTGCTCCGGGTGGTCCCGGACGGCCGGCAGGCCGTGGTCGCCGGACACAGCATGGGCGGCATGACCGTGATGGCCGCCGCCGAACGCGGCGAGGTCGCCGCCCGCACCGCCGCCAACCTGCTGGTCTCCACCGGGCCGGGCGACCTGCTGGCCGAGCTCAACGTGGTGCCGGCCTCGCTGCCGCGCCCCCTCCGCTCCTTCCTGGGACGGCAGTTGCTGCAGTCCCGGATGCCGCTCGGCCGCTCCAGCGCGGTCAGCCGGGCCGCCCTGAAGTACGCCACCATGGGCCCCGACACCACCGCCGACCGGGTCGCGGCCACCGCGGAGGTGGTGCACGCCTGCCCGACCGGCGTGCGGTACCGCTGGTCCCGGGTGCTCGGTACCTTGGACCTCTACGCCCAGGTCGCCAAGCTGGCCGCCCCCACCACCGTGGTGGTCGGCACCCACGACCGGCTCACCCCGCCGGTCCACTCCCACCGCCTGCTCTCCGCCCTGCCGGCCCCGGCCGGGCTGGTCGAACTGTCCCGGACCGGCCACATGGCCCCGGTCGAGCGGCCCGCCGAGGTGGCCGGCGAGATCCGCCGCCTCGCCGCCGTCCACCTGCCCGCCGCCCACCTGCCCGCCGTCCGCAAGCCCTCGTCCCGGAAGGCCGCCTCATGAGCCCCCAGCTGAACGGTCAGGTCGTCGTCGTCACCGGTGCCGCCCGCGGCGTCGGCGCCCTGACGGCCCGCAAGCTCGCCGAACGCGGCGCCCGCCCCGCCCTGGTCGGCCTGGAGCCCACCGAACTGAAGGCCGCCGCCGAGGCGTGCGGCCCGCTGGCCACCTGGCACGAGGCCGACGTCACCGACCTCGCGGGGCTCCAGGCGGTGGCCGCCGAGATCCAGGACCGGCACGGCCGGATCGACGCCGTGATGGCCAACGCCGGCATCGCCATCGGCGGCCCGCTGGTCGACTCCGACCCGCGCACCTTCGACCGCGTCATCGAGGTCAACCTGCTCGGCAGCGTCGCCACCGCCCGGGCCTTCCTCCCGGCCCTCACCGAGAGCCGCGGCTACCTCCTCCAGATCGCCTCGCTGGCCGCCATGACCCCCGCCCCGCTGATGGCCGCCTACTGCGCCTCCAAGGCCGGCGTCGAGGCCTTCGCCCACTCGCTGCGCGCCGAGGTCGCCCACCAGGGCGTCAAGGTCGGCGTCGGCTACCTGAGTTGGACCGACACCGACATGGTCCGCGGCGCCGACCAGGACGACGTCCTGCGCCAGATGCGCGCCCGCCTCCCCTGGCCCGCCAACAAGACCTACCCCCTCCCGCCCGCCGTCGACCGCATCGTCGACGGCATCGCCCGCCGCTCCGCCCACGTCTACGCCCAGCCCTGGCTCCGCGCCATGCAGCCCCTCCGCTGGACCCTCCCCACCCTCATCGCCGCCGTCGGCTCCCGCGACGTCGCCAAGCTCGCCCCCCAACTCAAGGCCACCGCCGCCACCCGCCTCCGCCCCGTCGGCGCCGGCGGCGAAGCCGACACCACCCGCCCGGTGCACTGACCACCCGCCCGAGGGGCGGGGGGGGCGCCCCCCGGGGGGGGGGGGCCCCCCCGGGGGGGGGGGCCCGGGGGCGGGCGCCCCCCCCCGGGGCGGACGGCTAGTTTGGGCCCGGGGTGGGGGTGCGCGG
>NZ_JBITBY010000004.1:453877-462392 GCF_044452665.1 Kitasatospora sp. NPDC051853
ACCCCCCCCCCCCCCCGGGCCCCCGGCGGCCCCCCCCCCCCCCCCCCCCCGGGCCCCCCCCCCCCCCCCCGGGGGGCGCCCCCCCCGCGCTGGGGGGGCGGCCCGCCCCTCGGTCCGTTGCCACGCTTGCCGTACCGTCATCGCGGCTCGATCAGCTTGAATGCGCCCTTGTAAGGGAAGTCCGGTTCGGTCAGCCTCCAGGTCCGCCCGACGAGGTCGCGGTACCACCGTTCACCGAAGGGGCCGATGGCGCGGGAGGAGTCCGCAGGGATCTCTTCGAGCCGGCCGCTTCCGACCGCCGACTCGATGAAGGCCGAGAACCGCCGGAACTCGTCGGGAGAGGTGAACTCGAGGATCTCTTCCCACGCGGTCTCATCACCCTGCATCAGAAGTCTCCTCCGGGGATCCGATCGGCATCGACCCGCTCCGTGAGGAAGACCTGACCTCCTCCGCCGACCAATCCTCGCTGAATCTCGGCTGCGCCGATCTCTGGTCCTGGCTGCCTTCGCGACCTCGGCGATCCTGCCGAGTGGGGTGACGCTGGAGGTGGTTCGGCTCCTGTCGTTGCTGTGCCTGTTCTTCCTTCATCGCCCCGGCACGTCGCATCATCTCATCGGCGATGTGGTGCCAGGTCGGACCCCAGCAGCGGAGGTCGGCGCCGGCGGTGTGCAGCAGGTCGGCGTCGTGCGGGCGTTGGAGCACGGCGAGGCGGAAGGCGAGGTTACGGGCCCAGACCGGCATCCGTGCCCAGTCCTCGGCCAGGACCTCCTCCAGGACGGCGACGATCTCGTCGGCGTCGGTGAAGGTGACGATCTCGATGAAGTCCGTCACCGGTTCGTCGAAGTGGACACCGGGTTCGTGCTCGCCGATGAACCAGCGGCAGATCTGCCGGAAGTCGGAGGACACGGGGGCTCCTGGTCAGAGGGCGCGGGCGAGGGTGAGGGTGCCGGCGATGACGGTGGTGGTGGCGGTGTGTTCGTGGTCGCGGAAGGCCTGGGAGGGGTCGGGGCTGACGGGGGTGGTGTCGCGGGGGGTGAGGCCGTTGGGGTGTTGGGCGGCGCGGAGGCGTTCCCAGGGGTCGAGGCCGCAGACCGGGGTGCCGGTGCAGGCGTCGGCGGCGAGGAGCAGGGTGACCAGGTCCCACTGGCCGGTCTCCAGCCAGACGTCGACCCAGACCGGGAGCCAGGTGTGGAGGTAGCCGCGGAGCGGCTCGGGCATCCGGTCCGGTTCGGCGCCCCAGTCGGTGAGGTGGAAGGCGGTCTGGGCGAGGTGGTGGCCGGTGGACCAGTCGACGGTCCAGGGTTCCGGGGTGGCGCCGAGCCAGGTGGCGGCGGCCAGGGCGGCCCAGTCCGTGCGCTGGTGGGGGAGGCCGGTGATGCGGCGGGCGTTGGCCACGGCGAGGCGGTGGTGGGGGAGGAGTTCGACCGCGTCGGCGGCCCGCAGGGTGGCGAGGACGCGCAGCAGTTCGTCCAACTCCCGGTGCCGGTAGCCGACTCGGGCGAAGTGCGCGTACACCTCCAGCGGGTCGGTGGCCCGGGGGAAGCGCAACTGCCGTTCGTAGAGCAGGTTCCCGCCCTGCAGCTGGTGCCAGCAGAACTCGAGGGTCTCGCCCGCCGCCGCCTGGTCGCGCCGCCCGGCGACGCCGTCCCGCAGGACGAGCGAGGCGGCCAGGGCGGATGCGCCGAGCGGGGTGTAGGCGGTGTCCGGGGCGGACGGGTCGAGGGTGGCGTCGGGCGGGAAGGCGCCGTGGCCGAGTTGGTGGGCGCGGTGCAGCCAGTGCAGGGCGCGGGAGGAGAGCTGCTGGGCGGCGTGCAGGAGGCGGTCCGTCATCGGATGCCTCGGGTGGCCAACAGGCGTTCGGTGAGGGTGAGTTGCAGGGCGGTGCGGCTGCTGTCGTCGCCGGTGAGGCGGAGTTCGGCGAGCAGCGGGGGCAGGCGGAGGGCGGGCGGCAGCGAGCCGGGCCCGGGGAGGTGGGTGAGCCAGGCGCACCAGCGGAGCAGGCGCAGCGCGGTGCGGTGGTCGCCGCGGAGCACGGCGCGGACGGTGCCGCGGGCGACGGCGAGGGGTTCGCGGCGGACGGAGCGGTGGACGGGGCCGTCCAGCCCGGGCAGTGCGAGCGGTGCCAGCAGGGCGAGTTGGGCCGACCAGCGCTGCCAGGAGTCGGCCGGGTCGGGGGTGCGGTCGGGCTGGGGGACGGGGTGGGCGGCGAGCAGGCCGGAGGTGTGGTCGAGCCAGGCGGTGGTGAGGGGGTCGGGGGAGGGCGGGAAGACGCCGAGGGCGGTGGAGAGGGCGGTGGCGGTGCGGCGGTCCGGGGCGGTGCGGGTGAGGAGTTGGGGGGCGAAGAGGTCCGGGCCGAGCAGGCGGAGCGCGGCGAGCTCGGCCGGGTCGGTGGGGTGGGGCGGGGTGACGGGGCGCTCGGCGCCGTCCAAGGCGTCCAGGACGCGGTCGGCGAGGCGCTCGGCGGCGGCGGTGTACTGGTCCCGCAGGACGGTGTTCGGCACGGGGCGCTCCTGCTCGGTAGTGGTTGCCTCGGGGGCGCGAGGAACTGCGCGCGGGGGAACGGCAGGTGCTGCAACTGGCTCGCATGCCCCGATCCGGCGCTGGGCCGCCTTCCGTGCTCGCGCAGTTCCTCGCGCCCCCGGGGTGACCACGTACGTTCCTCACGCCGCGGGTGGCCGACCAGGTGCGTCAAGGGGTGTCCCCCTGGGCCCGGTGGGACGACGGGCGCAGGGGGACGGGGTCAGCCGCGTTCCTCGGGGGGCCTGGCCGGGCGCCGTTCCGGGGGTGTCCTCGGGGTGAGGAGGAGGGCGCCGACGGCCTCGGGACGGTGGACCGGTGCGGCACTGAGTGTCGTCTCGCCCTCGGCCAGCAGGGCGGCCAGCGCGGCACGTGCGGCCGGGCCGGCGACCGGTCTTATCCCGGTGCGGATCTGAGTGGGCATCAGATGTCTCCTGTTGTTCGGGTGCGGCGTCGACGTTGACGCCGCACCCGACAACGCTATGAGCACGAATCGACCGGAATGCCCGGGGCGCGCCGGACGGGTCGTCAGATCGGCGGCGACGCGCCGGTGCACGGGTGATTACCGCCCGGTACGGTCGGTCCATGACGACTGTTCTCATCACCGGCGCGACCGCCGGAATCGGCGCGGCCTTCGCCACCCGCCTGGCCAAGGACGGACGCGACCTGGTGCTGGTCGCCCGTGACGCGCAGCGGCTGTCGGACGCCGCCGCCGAGCTGACCAAGACGTACGGGGTCGAGGTCGAGGTGCTCCCGGCCGACCTGGCCACCGACGAGGGCATCACCGCCGTCGAGGACCGGCTGCGCGCCACCGTGAAGCCGGTGGACATCCTGATCAACAACGCCGGCTTCGGGAACCGCGGCGCGTACCTGACGGTGCCGCTGGAGCAGGAGCTCGACATGCTCAAGGTGCACGTCGAGGCGATCCTGCGGACCACCTCCGCCGCGATCCCGGGCATGCGCGAGCGCGGCTTCGGCGCGGTGGTGAACGTGGCCTCGGTGGCGGCCTTCCTGCCGCGCGGCACGTACGGGGCGACCAAGGCGTGGGTGGTCTCGTTCACCCAGGGCATCGCCCGGGACCTGGGCGGCACGGGCGTGCGGATGATGGCGCTGGCGCCGGGCTTCACCCGGACCGAGTTCCACCAGCGGGCCGGGATGGGCACCAAGAACGTGCCGGGCTGGGGCTGGCTCTCGGCGGAGCGGGTGGTGGACGAGGCGCTGGCCGACCTGGCGCGCGGGCGTTCGCTCTCGGTGCCGGGCAAGCGGTACAAGGCCGTGGTGGCGATCGCCCGGCTGCTGCCGAGCGGCGGCCTGGGCGGGCTCTCCTCCAAGGCGGCCCGGACGTACCGGACGAACTGAGCCGGCCCGCCCCGCGGTCCTGGCACGGTCCTGACGGGGAATCAGGATCGCAACTCATTATTAGCGCGCCTAACTATGAGCTATGCTCGGTACGCGGGTGGGACACCCCTGCCCGCGTACCCGGTTCATGGAGGACGCCCGTGCGGCCCGACTCGGTCGACTGGACACCGCCCGCCAGGGCGAAGGACGAGCCACGTCCGCCGGCGCAGTGGCGCCGCATCCTGGCCCTGTTCCGCCCCTACCGGTGGCGGCTGCTGCTGGTCGGGCTGCTGGTGGCGGCGTCCGCGCTGGTCTCGGTGGTGACGCCGTTCCTGCTCCGCGCGGTGCTGGACACCGCCATCCCGCAGGGCCGCACCGGGCTGCTCAGCCTGCTGGCGCTCGGCATGGTCGCGACCGCCGTGGTCGGCTCGGTCTTCGGGGTGTTCCAGACGCTGATCTCCACCACCGTCGGGCAGCACGTCATGCACGACCTGCGCACCGCCGTCTACCGGCACCTCCAGCGGATGTCGCTGGCCTTCTACACCCGCACCCGCACCGGCGAGGTGCAGTCCCGGATCGCCAACGACATCGGCGGGATGCAGTCCACCGTCACCTCCACCGCCACCTCCCTGGTCTCCAACCTGACCGGCGTGGTGGCCACCGTGGTCGCCATGGTGGCGCTGGACTGGCGGCTCACCGTGGTCTCGCTGCTGCTGCTCCCGCTCTTCGTCTGGATCAGCCGCCGGGTCGGCAACGAGCGCAAGAGGATGACCACCCAGCGGCAGAAGCAGCTGGCCGCGATGAGCTCCGCCGTCCAGGAGTCGCTCTCGGTCAGCGGCATCCTGCTCGGCCGCACCATGGGCCGCTCCGACTCGCTCTCGGCCGACTTCGACCGGCAGTCCACCGAGCTGGCCGGGCTGGAGGTGCGCACCTCGATGGCCGGGCGGTGGCGGATGGCCACCATCGGGATCGTGATGGCCGCGATGCCGGCCGTCATCTACTGGGCCGCCGGGATGGCGGCCGCGGGCGGCGCCCCGTTCGTCTCGATCGGCACCCTGGTCGCCTTCGTCTCGCTCCAGCAGGGGCTGCTGCGGCCCGCCGTCAGCCTGCTCTCCACCGGCGTGCAGGTGCAGACCTCGCTGGCCCTGTTCCACCGGATCTTCGAGTACCTCGACCTCCCGGTGGAGATCGCCGAACCGGCCGAGCCGGTCCGCCCGGCGGCCGTCCGCGGCGACGTGGTCCTCGAGGGCGTGGAGTTCCGCTACCACCCCGAGCAGGAGCGGCCCACGCTCACCGGCATCGACCTCAAGATCCCGGCCGGCGGCTCGCTGGCGGTGGTCGGCGAGACCGGCTCCGGCAAGACCACCCTGAGCTACCTGGTGCCCCGGCTCTACGACGTGACGGGGGGTCGGGTGACGTTGGACGGCACCGACGTGCGGGAGCTGGCCTTCGACACCCTGGCCGACGCGGTCGGCGTGGTCTCCCAGGAGACCTACCTGTTCCACGCCTCGGTGGCCGACAACCTGCGCTTCGCCAAGCCGGGGGCGACCGACCGGGAGCTGGAGGAGGCCGCCCGGGCCGCCCAGATCCACGAGCTGATCGCCGCACTGCCGCAGGGCTACGACACCGTGGTCGGCGAGCGGGGCTACCGCTTCTCCGGCGGCGAGAAGCAGCGCCTGGCGATCGCCCGCACCGTGCTGCGCAACCCGCCGGTGCTGATCCTGGACGAGGCCACCAGCGCGCTGGACAACCAGACCGAGCGGGCCGTCCAGCAGGCGGTGGACGCTCTCTCCGAGGGCCGCACCACGATCACCATCGCGCACCGGCTCTCCACCGTCCGCCGGGCCGACCAGATCGCGGTGCTGGACGGCGGCCGGGTGGCCGAGCTGGGCACCCACGAGGAGCTGCTCGCGCTGGACGGGCGGTACGCGGCGCTGCTGCGCCGTGAGTTGCCCGCAGCGGTGGTCGCGGAGGAGGGGACGGAGCGTCAGGCCGCCATCGGGCGCTCGTTGTAGACCTCGGCCAGCTCCTGGCCGGAGAGCTCGTGGATCGCCGCCATCACCCGGTCGGTGACCTCGCGGCGGGCCCGGGCCGAGCGGGCCTGGCCGTGCAGCTCGTCGAAGCGCAGCGGCTCGCCGAAGCGGACGGTGACCTTCTTCAGGCGCGGAATGCGCTTTCCGACCGGCAGGATCTCCTCCGGGCCCTGCAGTGCCACCGGCACCACCGGCACGCCGGCGGTCAGCGCCAGCCAGGCCACCCCGGTCTTGCCGCGGTAGAGCCGGCCGTCCAGCGAGCGGGTGCCCTCGGGGTAGATGCCGAAGGCCTTGCCGTCGTTCAGGATCTCCAGGGCCGACTCCAGCGAGGCCTGGGCCGAGCGGTAGGTGCCGCGCTCGACCGGCACCGCGTTGATCGCGGTGAAGAAGGCCTTGGAGAGCGCGCCCTTGAGGCCGGTGCCGGTGAAGTACTCGGCCTTGGCGAGGAAGAACACCTGGCGCGGCGCGGTCAGCGGGATCACCACGCTGTCGACGAAGGACAGGTGGTTGCTGGCCAGGATCACGCCACCACCGCGCGGCACGTTCTCCAGCCCCTCGATGACGGGGCGGTAGACCGCCTTCGCCAGGGGCTTGAGCACGAGCTTGGTGATGAGGTTGATCATCTGGTCTCCCTGGCCGGCCGGTCGTGTCGGCGAGCGTGGCTCGCCGTCGCGCTAAGTTCCCGCCCGGTAACTTCGGACGAGACCAGTCCGCAGGTTACGTCATCGACCCCGCCGTCCGTCCACTGCTCCGCTCCGTGGGACGGTGCGATCCACGTCACGCCGGAGGGTGCGGAATGTCCGTGTCCGGGCGGTAATCTGACGGATCGTCTCCCTCGCCCAGCGCAGCGGAGTACATCCGCAGGGTGTCGGCGGCCGCCCGGGCCAGCAGCCGGCGGGCCTCCGGCGGGGTCAGCACCTCCACGTCGGTGCCGAACGGCAGCAGCGTCCGCGCCTCCTCCACCGCCCCGAAGCCGAACTCGGCCAGCACGTGTGACGGACCGTCCGGCACGGGCGGGCCGAGCAGCGAGGAGGCGTGGATCCGCAGCAGCAGGTCCAGCCGCCGCCGGTGCACCCGGGCACTCACCCGCACGTCGTCCCGCTGCCGCTCCACCCTCCGCCGCAGCCCGGCCCACACCTCCGCCAGCCCCACCCCGTCGCGCCGCCGCACCGGCGCCGCCGTGGTCTCCGCCCGCAGCACCCGGTCGGCGCGGAACAGCCGGGGCTCCCCGTCCAGGTCCGCCACCAGGTACCAGACGCCCGCCTTGCTCACCAGGCCGTACGGGTCGACGGTGTACGCGCTCGGCTCCGCCGCCCGGCCGTGGCGGTAGTCCAGCGCCAGGCGCCGGTCCTCGAAGACCGCGCGCTGGAGCTCACCCAGGTCGGCCGGGCCGGGAGCCGCCGGGCCCCTGGCCCAGCGGGCCGGGTCCACCAGGATCCGCTCGCTGACCCGCTCCGCCTCCGGCCGGTGCGGCGCCGGGAGCGCCGCCATCACCTTCCGCAGCGCCGAGCCGATCGCCCCGCCGAGGCCCAGCGCGTCGTGCGCCCCGTCGGTCGCCAGCACGAACAGCGCCCGCGCCTCGTCCGCGGTCAGCCCCGTGACGTCGGTGCGGTACCCGGGCAGCAGTCGGATCCCCCCGCTGCGGCCGCGCTCCGCGAAGACCGGCACCCCGGCGGCGGACAGCGCCTCCACGTCCCGGTACACCGTGCGGACGGAGACCTCCAGGCGCCCGGCCAGCTCGGAGGCCGGCACCAGACCCCGGGTCTGGAGCAGCAACATGATCGACAGCAGGCGGTCGGCTCGCACGGGGGCAGCGTAAAACCTGACAGAGGATGTCCGGTAATCGCGGCAGAGTGCCCTCGTCAGCCCGAGGAACCACTGCCCTCAGAGAGGTCCGTTCACCATGGACGCCACCGCATTCGACCCCCGCCCCGACTACCTCCGCGCCCTCGACCAGCTGGAGAAGCTGCTGCTCCTGGTCACCCCCGAGCAGCTCGACCGGCCCACCCCGTGCGCCGAGTTCGACCTGCGCGCACTGCTCGACCACACGGTGGGCGGCGTCCACCGGATCGCCTACGTCGGGGAGGGCGGGCGGGGCCTGGACGTCGCCGCCTCGGTCGGCACGGTGGAGGACGGGGAGTGGGCGCAGGCGCTCGGGCGTGCCCGGGAGCGGGCGGCGGCCGCCTGGGCCGACGACGCCAAGCTCGACCGCCCCTCCTCCGTGCCGTGGGGCACCATGCCGGGCCGGTTCGCCCTCGGCGGCTACGTGATGGAGGCCGTCACCCACGCCTGGGACATCGCCCAGGTGGTCGACCCCACCGCCGACTTCGACGAGGAATTGGCCCTCGGCGCCCTCACCGTCGCCCGCGAGGTCCTCCCGGCGGACGGCCGCGACGCCACCGTCCCCTTCGGGCCCGTCCGCCCCGCCCCGGCCGAGGCCGGCCCGACCGCCCAGCTCGCCGCCTGGCTCGGCCGGGACGTCCGGTAACCCCTTCGGGAACGCGAGGAACGTAGGTGGTCACCCCGGGGGGGGGGGGGGGGGGGGGGGGGGGGGGGGGGGGGGGGGGGGCGGGCGCGCGGCCCCCGCCCCCCCCCGGGGGGCGGGGGGGGGGGGGGCGGGGCGGGGC
>NZ_JBITBY010000004.1:462402-671172 GCF_044452665.1 Kitasatospora sp. NPDC051853
CCGCCCCCCCCCCCCCCCCCCCCCCGCGCGGCCCGCGCGGCCGGGCCCCCCCCCCCCCCCCCCCCCCCCCCCCCCCGCCCCTGGTGGCGCAGCCAGGTGCGCCACCGGCATCACCTCTTTCCGAGGGCCTTCCGGAGCCTGCCCGGGAGGGCGCCGCCGCGGCGGAGTTCGTTGTAGGCGATCCGGGAGTTGCGGGCGGCGAGGCGGTACTGGACGCCGCGGACACCCCCGGGAAAGCGGTATCCGGCCGGCCGGTGCCGGGCGAAGTGCGCGGCGACGCGGGCGAAGAAGTCGGCCCGGAGCTCGGCGGGGATCAGCCCGGGGGTGTCGTAGATGGTCAGGGCCTGACGGACCGTCCGGTCGAAGACCAGCTGCCGCATCGCGGGCCCGGGGTCGTTGCCCGGCCGGTCCAGCGTCGCGAAGATCGCGTCGTACTGGGCGAACGCGTCGGCGTGCTTGGGGGAGGCCGTCGCGGTGATCGCGCCGGGGCGCCCGCGCCGGTAGTTGTAGCAGGAGCGGTCGAGGTAGCGCAGCCGCCCGGTGAGCAGGGCCGGGTAGGTGACGGAGATGTCCTCGTAGAACCCCCGGCCGAACTCCACCCCCAGCCCGAGCAGGAAGTCCCACCGGAAGACCTTGTTCCAGACCGACATCACGCTCTGGAACAGCGCCGGGTGGTCCACCGCGCGGCAGCCGGTCTCCAACGGGGAGCCGCGCAGCACGTGGCCCCACGGGTTGGGCTCGGTCGCGCCGCCGGGGTAGACGTGGACGAAGTCGGTGAGCAGGACGTCCACGGGGTGCTCGGCGGCGGCCTCCTTGCGCAGCTCCGCGAGCAGCGCGTCGAGCGTGCCCTCGGGCACCCAGTCGTCGCTGTCGACGAACCACACGTACCGCCCGGTGACCTCGGCCATCCCGGCGATCCGGGCTCCGCCCAGGCCCTGGTTCTCCGTCAGGTGCAGCACCTTGAAGCGGGGGTCGCGGGCGGCGTGCGCGTCCAGCAGGGCGCCGCAGCCGTCGGGGGAGAGGTCGTCGACCGCGATGACCTCGACCTCGCCGTCCTGGGGGCCGTCGAGGGAGGCCAGGCACTGGGGGAGGAAGCGCTCCACGCCGTGGACGGGCAGCACGATGCTGAGGAGGGGGCTCACGCTGGTTTCACTCCGTGGGAATGCCGGGCCGAGGGGCGGCTGACCGGGTCTGGCGCCACTTTACTGAACCGCGGGACCGGTCCCGAAAGGGCGACCGCCGGTGCACGCGCCGTGCGAGCGCGGGCACCGGCGGTCCGGTGTTGGCGGTCCGGCCGACCCTCAACGGCCGACCGCCGGTCCCGTCCACCAGGAGCGAGCCGGGCCGCCGCAGCGTCGAGACGGCCGGACAGTGGCTCACCTGGTGTCGGAAGTTCAGTTGTTCAGCTCATGTTCAGCTGTCGAATTCATTCGACGGGAGCTGGCCCGCCTTTCGGCGTCGATAGAGATATTGCTTGTAGGTTTCGGCCGCGTCAATCCCCTGAATGTGTTCACTTCTTGAATCTTGCGTGACTCATTGTCGTGAGCCTGTCGGGCTCCTATATTGACGACAAGTCTCACAAGGGAGGGTGCGATGGTCAGCCCGGTCCTCAAGGCGCTGATGGTGGCGCCGCTGGCGCTCGGTGCCGGGTACCTCTTCCTGCTGCTCACCCTCTTCCCGGGCTCCACCGGCACCCTCTTCGCCTGGCAGATGTCCCCGGTCTCCGCCGCCCTGCTCGGCGCCGGGTACGGCGGCAGCTGCGCCATGTACGTGCTGGCGCTGCGGGCCCACCGCTGGGTGGACATCCGGGTCGCGGTGACCGCCGGGGCGCTCTTCATGCCGCTGGCCGGGCTGGCCACGCTGCTCGGCCGGAGCGAGCTCCAGCTCACCGGCGGGCCGCTCGTCGGGGTGCTGGCCGCCTGGGGCTGGACCGCCGTGCACGCCGGCGCCCCACTGCTCGGCCTGATCGCGCTGACCGCCCAGTGGCTGGCCCGGGAGGAGCGGCCGCCGCGCCCGCCCCGGCTGCCCTGGTGGGTGGCCGGGCCGGTCACCGGGCACGGCCTGGGCCTGACCGTCATCGGTCTGCTGCTCTACGCCGTCCCCGGGCCGGCGGTCCGTCACTGGCCGTGGGCGGCAGGGCAGTTGGAGGTCCGGATGCTCGGTGCCTGGTGCCTGGTCTTCGGGGCCGCGCTGCTGCTCACCTGGGTCGAGGCCGAACTGCGCCGGGTGCGCAACGGGATGGCGGCCCTGCTGGTCACCGGGACGTTCGGCCTGATCGGCCTGGTCCGCGAGGCGGGGCAGGTGAGTTGGGATCAGACCGGCGCCTGGGCCGTGGTGTTGGTGCTCTGCGCCTTCCTGGGGCTCGGTCTCTCCGGGCTGGGGGTCGGCTGGATGCTCGATCCGGCGCTCCCGCAGGCCCCGCCCGCCCCGGTCGATGCGCACTCGTGATCGGTTGTGCCCGGATCTGGTGCGGCGTCAGTTCGCCGCGCACGATACGGTGGCGGATACACCAGGACGGTTGCGCGGACTCCGGCACTCGCGGATAGTCTTCGCCTCACGGCCCTGGCGCCTCGTAGGGGTGGGAAACTGATGGAACACATGCAAGTGCGGCCCCGGCCCCGGGTGCCGGCGATCCAGTGCGGTGTCGGCTCGACCGGCCGCCGCCTCGACCGCCATCTCTCGGTGCTCGGCGCTCCGGCGATCTCTGCGGTGGACACCGCCGAGGCGCTCGGCCTGATAAGGGAGCTGACGCCCCGTGGTGTCACGCCCCCTGCGGCCGTGACGCGCCGGAGCACGCGGGTGTTGCTGCTCGCGCCGCTGCGGCGGCTCAAGCGGAGCCTGTTCGGCAGCAGGGGCTGACCGCCCCGGCCCCGGACGACCCGGCAGACCTGACGGTCCGCCGGGTCCCTTGCATGCCCCGATCCTGGCAGCGTCCCGCAGGGGCGCGAGGAACCGCGCACAGGGGAACGGCAGCACGTGCAACCGGCTGACGCGCCCCGATCCCACGCCGGTCCGCCTTCCGTACCCGCGCAGTTCCCCGCGCCCCCGGTGTGGCCGCGTACGTCCCTCGCCCCCGATGCGAGGATGGGCGTCATGTCCGACAGCTTCTCCACCCTGACCATCGAGCTCACCACCGGCACCGGCGAGGTCGCCCTCGACATCACCGACCGCTGCTCGGCCTTCCTGGAGTCCGTCGCCCCCGGCCGGGACGGCCTGCTCAACGTCTTCGTGCCGCACGCCACCGCCGGGATCGCGGTGATCGAGACCGGGGCCGGCAGCGATGAGGACCTGCTCGCCCTGCTCCGTGACCTGGTGCCCGCGGACGACCGCTGGCGCCACCGCCACGGCAGCCCCGGCCACGGCCGCGACCACGTGCTGCCGGGCCTGGTCGCCCCGCACGCCACCCTGCCGGTGGTGGGCGGACAACTCGCCCTCGGCATCTGGCAGTCCGTGGTCCTGGTCGACACCAACGGCGACAACCCCCGGCGGACCGTCCGGCTCTCCTTCCTGGGCTGAGCGCACAGGGAGCTGACGGAGTCCGGACGGATCGCCGCGCGGGCCGCCGCGGGCGCCGCCGCCGTATCGTGGGCGGCATGAGCGAGGAAGAAGAGGTGGCCCGCGAGGCCGTCGCCCGGTGCGAGGTGCCGCCGCGGGTGGACGCGCTGGCGGCGTTGACCCCGGCCACCGGGGACGGGCCGCGGGCGGACTGCGTCCAGTGCGGCGAACCGACCGAGTACCCCGCCGACCACCCCGGGCTGACGCTGTGTCCGGTCTGTGCCTGGCAGGAGGCCCAGCGGGTGGCCTGCTCGGGCTGAGCCCGGCTCAGTCGAGGGCGGCGCGGAGGCGTTCGAGCTCGTCCGCGCGGCGGTGGTCCTTCGGGCGGCCGATGGCGCGCCGCATCCGGATCAGGTCGTCCGCCGTCACGTAGCGGACGGCGAGGCCGTCCCCGGGGTCGGTGGTGGTCAGGGCGCGGTCGAGGCAGCCGCTGGTGTCGAGGCCGCCCCAGGGGAGGGCCGGGGTGCAGAGGTCGCCGGTCGCGCCGGTGACCCGGTAGGCGGCCTGGGGGTGGGTGAGGTCGGGCAGGTCGGTGCAGCCGGTGGCGGAAAGCGCTTTCCGCAGGGCCCGGGCCTCGTCCGGCGAACCGTCCCAGAGCAGGTCAAGGTCGCCGGTCGGCTCGGCCGAGCCGTGCAGGATCCCGGCCACCTGGCCGACCAGCACCGCGCGCGAGCCCGCGGCGTGCAGGGCACGCAGGAACGGGAACGGGTCGAAGCCGAGCGCCCCGTCGGTGGCGAAGGTGCCTTCGAGGTCGTCGGCCGCCTCGGCTCCCCGGCCGGTGGCGGCCCGGTCCCGGGTCAGTTCCGCGGTGCGGCGGACGGTCTGGTGGAGCCGGGCCAGGGGTGACGTGGTGTCGGTCATCCCGCCATCCCACCATCCGGGAGGGCCGCGGCGCGGGCACTGCGCTGAGGACCCCGGGGCAAGCGCCCCGCGGCAAGCGCTCCGTGGCAAGCGCTTTCCGGAGCCGACGGGGCGTCAGGGGACGCCCGGGAAGCGGCAACGGCGCTCAGCGGCCGCAGGCCTCGGCGATCCTCGGTGCCGCCCGGTGCCGCCCCCGTGCGGTCAGGGGCGCTCGCGGGTGGTGAGGCGCAGGGTGGAGCCGTGGCGGCCCTTCTGGACCAGGAGCTGGGCCGGGATGCGGGAACGCAGGTCGGCCACGTGGCTGACGATGCCGACCGCGCGGTCGCGCTCGCGCAGCCCGTCCAGCACGTCGAGCACCTCCTCCAGGGTCTGCTCGTCCAGGCTGCCGAAGCCCTCGTCGATGAAGAGGGTGTCGAGCGGCATGCCGCCGGACTCGTCGGTGACCACGTCGGCCAGGCCCAGGGCCAGGGCCAGCGAGGCGAAGAAGCTCTCGCCGCCGGAGAGGGTGGAGGTGTCCCGGTCCTGGCCGGTCCAGGCGTCCACCACCCGGAGGGAGAGGCCGGAGCGGCGGTTGCCGGAGGCGCGGCCGTCGCTGTGCACCAGGGTGTAGCGGCCGCCGGACATCCGCAGCAGCCGTCCGCTGGCGGCGGCCGCGACCTGCTCCAGCCGGGCCGCCAGCACGTACGACTCCAGGCGCATCCGGAGCACGTTCTCGGCGGAGGTGCCGGAGGCCAGCTCGGCCAGCCGCTTGATCTGCTCGTAGTGGGCCAGCGACGGGCCCAGCGCCCGGACCAGTTCGGTCAGTCGGCGCCCGAGCCCGGCCAGGTCGGTGACCCGGGTGCGGGCGGAGCTGTCGGCGGTGTCGGCGGCCCGGAGCCGGGTGAGGGCCTGCTGCTCGTCCTCCCCGGCGGCGGCCGGATCGGCCGGTGGCAGGGCCGCGGCGGCCGTCAGCTCCGGCTGGGCGAGCCGGTGCTCGACCAGCTCCCGGTCGGTGCGGGCCCGCTCCACCCGGGTCCGGAGCGCCTCGCGCTCGGCGGCGGGCAGCAGGGCCGCCCCGGCCTCGGCGGGAGAGGCGAACCCGGCGGAACGGCTCGTCGAGGCCAACTCCGCCTCGGCGTCGGAGAGTCGGCCGGCCGCCTCGGACCGGGCGCGGGCAGCGGCCAGGGCGGTGGCCACGGCGTCGGCCAGCGAGGCCAGTGCGGCGGCCCGGGCGGCGACGCTGGGGGCACCCCCCTTGGCGGCGTCGATCCGTTCGGTGAGCCGCTCCCGTTCCTCGGCGAGGGTCTGGAGCCTGGCGGTGAGGGCGGCGGCGCGCACCCTGGCCTGTTCCTGCTCGGCCTGCCGGTCCTGCTGTTGGCGGGTCAACTGATCGGCCTGGCGCTGGAGTTGGCCGAGGGCGTCGGCGACGGTGAGGGTCGCCCGGAGCTCGGCGTCGGCCCGGGTGAGGGCGTCGGCCAGCTGCTCGGCGGAGTCGTCGCCGGCGGTCGCGGCGGCCGCCGCCTCGGCCACCCGCAGGGCGGCCAACTCCTGTGCGGCGGCGTCCCGGCGCCGCTCCGCCTGCTGCTGCTCGGCCTGGGCCCGCTGCTCGTCGGCCTGGCCGACCGGCGCACCGGAGGGCTCCGCCGGGGCGGGGTGCGCGGTCGCACCGCAGACCCGGCAGGGCGCGCCGTCGGTCAGCCCCGCCGCCAGCTCGGCGGCCATCCCGGCGAGGCGGCGCTCCCGCAGGTCGAGGGTGTGCTCCCGGGCCTCGGCGGCCAGCTCGCGCAGGGTGGCCGACTCGCCCTCGGCGGTGGCGATCCGGCCGCGCAGCCGGTCCCGCTCGGCGGCGGCGGTCAGCCGGGTGCGGAGCTCCGCGCGGCGGGCGTCCAGCTGCTCGACCCGGGCCTCGGCGGCCCGGGCGGTGGCCTGCTGCTCCTGGAGCTCCTTGACACGGGTGTCGAAGTCCAGCAGCCAGTCGGCGGCGTTGTCCGCGGCCTCCTCCGCGAGGCCCAGCTGGTGGTTGGTCCGCTCGGCCTCGCGCAGGGCCTCGGGGAGGCGGTGCTCGTCGGCGCGGGCGGCGTCGAGGCGGCCGAGGTCGGCGCGCAGGCCGCGCTCCGCCTCGGCGAGGTGCTCGGCCCCGGCCCGGTGGAGGTCGGTGCCGGTGTCCGGCGCGCCCGGCCCGCCCCGCCCCGCGAGGGCGGTGCGGGCGCGGTGCTCGGCGGCCTCGGCCCCGGCCAGGGCGGCCGTGGCGGCTGTGTGGCGGTGCAGGAAGGGCTCGACGGTGGCGGCCTGCTGGGCGACGGCGAGCCGGTCCGCGTCCCGCTGGTGGGCCTCGGCGTTGCCGGCCAACTCGGCGGCGGCCCGGACGGCTTCGGTGTGGCGCTGCTGACGCTCCGCCAGCTCCCGGGCCGTCCGGAGGCGGTCCCGGGCCAGCTCGTGCGCCCGCTCCGCCGCGGCCAGGGCCAGCGCGGCCACCCCGGCCCGCTCGGCCGCGTCCGCGCGCAGCAGTGCGGCCCAGCCGAGGAAGGCCTCCGGCCCGGCCGAGTCCGGCACCCAGTCGGCCAGCGGTTCGGCGGACGGCCCGGCGGCCTGTTCGGCCCGGGTGGCCAGGGCGTGCAGCTGCCGGCGGTCGGCCCGGACCACCGCCTCCTGACGGGACTTCTGCTCGGCGAGCCAGCGCTCCACCTGCTCGAAGCGCCCGGTGTCGAAGAGCTGGCGGAGCAGCTTGGCCCGCTCGTTGGCGTCGCCCCGCAGGAAACGGGCGAAGTCGCCCTGCGGCAGCAGCACCACCTGGCAGAACTGGTCCCGGCTCATCCCGATCAGCCGGTGGATCTGCTCCCCGGCCTCCTGGTGCGACCTGCTGACGGCCCGCCAGCCCGGCTCGCCCTCCCCGGCGTCCGGCGCCCACTCGCTGAGCAGGGTCTCCGGCTTCTCCGGCGTCATGCCGGTGCCGCGCTTCTTCGGCCGCAGCTGCTCGGGGCGCCGCAGCACCTTCAACCGCTGGCCGCCCAGGGTGAGTTCGAGCTCGACCTCGGTGAGCAGGCCGGGTTCGGCGTGGTCGCTGCGCAGCGGGTTGCCCTTGCGGGCGCCGGGCACCTCGCCGTAGAGCGCGAAGCAGACCGCGTCCAGCACGCTGCTCTTGCCCGCCCCGGTGGCGCCGCGCAGCAGGAACAGCCCGGCGGAGCCCAGGTCGTCGAAGTCCACCTGCTCCGTCCCGGCGAACGGGCCGAACGCGGTGATCCGCAGCCGGTGCAGCCTCATCGGGGCAACTCCTGCTTCTGCTGGTCGAGTCGGCGCACGTCCTCGAAGGCCTGGCGCAGCCAATCGCGCTCGGCCGGGTCGGCCTCGGTGCCGGGACGGACGTGCCGGACGAAGCCCTCGGCCACCTCCAGGTCGGTCCGGCCGCTGACCCGGGAGGCGTAGGACTCGGGCTGCTCGCCATCGACCGGCTCGGGGTCGAAGAGCAGTTGGAGGGTGTGCGGGAAGCGGGTGCGCAGCTGCTCCATCGGCTTCGCCGGGCGGGCCGGATCGGTCAGGGTGGCCTGCACCCAGGAGCCGGTGTGCTTCCCGTACTTCTCGTCCTCGAGCAACTCGTCCAGCCTGCCGCGCAGTTGGGCCAGCGGCCGGGGCACGGGGGTGTACACCCGCTCGGCCTCCACCGAACCGTCGGCGGCCAGGTCGACCAGCCACATGCTCTTGCGGTGGGTGGTCTCGGAGAACGAGTAGGCCAGCGGGGAGCCGCTGTAGCGCAGGTGCGGGGCGATGGTCTGGCAGCCGTGCAGGTGGCCGAGGGCCACGTAGTGCGCCCCGTCGAAGACCGCCGAGGGCACCGCCGCGATGCCGCCCACGGTGATGTCCCGCTCGCTGTCGCTGACCTCGCCGCCCGCCACGAAGGCGTGCGCCAGCACCACGGCCCGGGTCCCCTCCGGCCGCCCGGCCAGATCCTCCCGGACCCGCTCCATCGCGGCCGCCAGCACCTGCTCGTGCCCGCCCTTGGCCAGCCCGAACCGCTCCCTGGTCAGCACCGGCTCCAGGTACGGCAGTCCGTAGACCGCCACCGGCCCGTGCCCGTCCTCCAGCACCACCGGTTCGGCCACCCCGCCCGGGTCGGTCCGCAGGTGGATCCCGGCCCGGTCGATCAGCCCCGAGGCCACGCCGAGCCGCCGGGCCGAGTCGTGGTTCCCGCTGATGAAGACCGTCGGCACGCCCAGCTCCGCGAGCCGGTGCAGCACCTCGTCGAACAGTTCCACCGCGTCCAGCCCCGGCAGTGCCCGGTCGTACACGTCCCCGGCGACCAGCACCGCCTCGACCCCGCGCTCCTCCACCACCCGCACCAGGTGCTCCAGGAACCCCCGCTGCGCGGCGATCAGGTTCTCCCGGTGGAACGACCTCCCCAGGTGCCAGTCCGAGGTGTGCAGCAGTCGCACGTACCCAACCCCCACACGTCTCGCACCCACCAGGACCGCCCCGAGTATCCCAGCTCCCCCCGACAACCCGGGAATCGGCCGTTCGCCCCGGTCGCGGACCGGCCCCGGCTCAGCCGCGCCGCCAGGGCCGCTTCGGCTGCGGGGCGGGCGGCGTCTCCTCGGAGTGCACCAGTTCGGCCACGCTGACGTGCAGTTGGCTGCCGTGGCTCCAGGTCCGGGAGCCGTCCCGCACCTCCCGGGTCAGCTCCACCAGCCAGCTGGTCTCGGACCTGCGGAAGACCAGTCGGCCGTACTCCTCCCGCGGGCCGATCGTCCGGCAGAGCTCCTCGGCCCGGGCGACGGCCGCGTCCCGGCCGCCGTCGACGGCGACCTTCTGGGAGAGGACCCAGGTGTTGTCGCCCCCGAGGGAGTCGTTCCGTTCGACCAGCACGTACCAGCTCATGACGCCGTCTCCCCCGTGATCCGTCCGACCCGGCGGAATCTACCGGGGCCGCGGCCCCTCGGTCCGGGCGGCCCGGACATTGCTGTGCGTGTTCTGTCAGTGACCGTGTGTACGTTTCGGGTCGTCGGCACCCCGGGGTTTCCGGGGGTCGTGGTTCGAGCTCGGAGGGGATCCGGATGGCCGGGAAGTACGGTGCGCGGCGGCGGGTGGCGGGGCGTCGGCGGTGCGGGGAGGTGCGGCAGACGGTGGCGTTGGCGGTGGCCACGGACGCGGCGGCGTACGCGCGGCTGCGGCGGTGCGGGCTGTTCGAGGGGGTGGACTTCGGGGCGTACCTGCGGTGCACGGAAGGGCGGTTGCGGGCGCTGCGGGGGACGGGGGTGGACGTGCACCTGCGGGTGCTGGAGCCGGTGGACTTCGAGGACTTCTGCGCGGAGCACCTGCTGGACCCGGCGGACCCGGTGGCGGAGGTGGCGTACGCGGCCGATCCGGAGCTGGCCGGCGAGCCGTTCGCCTACGCGGGGGAGGGGCTGGCGGAGCTGCTGCCGGTGCTGACGGAGGATCACCGGGCGCGGGTGCGGATCTCGATCGGGTGCGCCGCGCTGCTGGCGGCGGTGGGGTGGGAGTCGAGCCCGCAGGAGCGGGTGGCGGCGGTGCTGGGGTACGTGTCGGAGGTGGTGATGGCGCTGGCCGAGGGGGCGGGGGACGGGCGGCACCGGCTGACGCTCCGTTCGCTGGGGCTGCTGGACGGCGAGGAGCTGACGGCGGTGGCCGGGCTGGCGGTGCGGGACGGCCGGCCGGACGGGGTGGGGCGGGAGGCGGAGGCGTTCTGCGTGACGCTGGCGGCGGCCGTGGCGGGGTGCGGCTCGGGGGAGCTGATGCTGTACCGGGCGGACGGCGCGGTGCACGGGTGGGTGCTGGTGGACGGGTGGCTGAGGCCGATGACGGCGGCGGAGACCGGGGCGGTGCTGGAGCTGCGGGCGGCCGGGGCCGGGGTGCTGGGGCCGGAGTTGCCGGCGGGGGAGGGGGAGGGGACGGGCCGCCCCGGCTTCCCGCTGCCGATGCCGTGAGCGCACCGGGGGTGGCCGGGAGCTGAACGGGGGGCGGACTGCCGTGCCCCGGGCGGCGGCCAGGACTGTTCATCGACCGAATGTTCGGGGAAGATCAACAGTCGGAGGCACCGACTCCGAATCGCCGCCGCACCCGAGACCGAGGCAGGAGGACGCATGGGCCGCATCGAGTACAGCGCGGAGATCGCCGAGCTGCTCGGCCGCGTCCGCCGCCGCCCGACGGCCGGGTGGCCCTGGCGGCCGGGCGAGCCGGTGCCGGAGGGGCTGCCGGTGAAGCAGTCCTGGGGCTGGCTGTTCGTGCCGGACGGCCGGGTGCTGACGCTGGTGAACCCCCGGGACGGCGTGGTCAGCCTGCCGGGCGGTTCGCTGGAGCCGGAGGACGCGGGGGACCCGGCGCTGGCACTGGCCCGGGAGGCGGGCGAGGAGGCGCAGGCCGTGATCGGCGCCGCGCACTACCTCGGGTACCTCTACGACCGGGTCGGCTCGGCCAACGGCGGCCACGAGTGCGCCCGGGTCCGGATGGCGGCCCCGCTGAACGCCGTCGGCCCGACCGCGCCGGACCCGGCCTCGGGCCGGCACTACCGCCGCCTGCTGGTGGCCCCGGGGCTGGCGGTGGAGCTGCTGGGCTGGGGCGAGCCGGGTCTGCGGCAGGCCCGCGCGGCGGTGGAGGTGGCCGTCCGGCTGCTGGGCATACCCGCGGCCGCCAACGAGACCATCGAGGAGCTCCCGCCGTCCGGTGCGGTCCTGGGCTGACGCCGCGGCACCCCGCCGGAAGCCGGTCGGAGGTGAGCGGGAACTGACACCGCGTCGGGCTGACGGTGTCACACGGGCTAATCCTCGCAACAACTTTGGCATGGCCACTATCCGGCGTAGCTACTCCCTGGTATCAAAATTGCGACCCGCGTCACGTGACCTGCGTCACTCCCAGTGGAGGTGCCCGTGCGTCCAGTCCGTGCTGTCTCCGTCGCCTTCTCGGCGATGCTGCTCACCCTGACCACCCTCGTCGCCGCTCCCGCGGCCCACGCCGCCGGGGCCCGCTACGTCGCCCTCGGCGACTCCTACTCCTCCGGAGTGGGGGCGGGCAGCTACACCAGTGAGAGCGGTGGCTGCAAGCGGAGCACCAACGCGTACCCGTACCTGTGGAAGAACGCCAACGCGCCCGCCTCGTTCTCCTTCCTGGCCTGTTCGGGAGCGAGAACCGGTGACGTGCTGGCCAACCAGCTCGGCACCCTCAACTCGACCACCACGCTGGTGTCGATCACCATCGGCGGCAACGACGCCGGCTTCGCCAGCACCATGCAGACCTGCGTGCTCAACTCCGAGAGCGCCTGCCTGACGGCGGTCAACGACGCGAAGGCGTACGCCACCAACGTCCTGCCCGCCAAGCTCGACCAGGTGTACTCGCAGATCCGCAGCAAGGCGCCCAGTGCCAAGGTGGTGGTCATCGGCTACCCGCGCCTCTACAAGGTCGGCGGGGACTGCATCTTCGGCATCGGCGACACCAAGCGGACCGCCATCAACAGCGCGGCGGACCTGCTGGACGACGTGATCTCCAAGCGGGCGGCCAACGCGGGCTTCACCTACCGGGACGTCCGGGGCCTGTTCACCACCCACGAGATCTGCGGCTCCGGCACCACCTGGCTGAACTCCACCGTGCTGCCGGTGGACGAGAGCTACCACCCGAAGGCGTCCGGCCAGTCCGGCGGCTACCTGCCGGCCTTCTCCGGCGGCGTGTGAGCCGTCCGGTAGACGGCGCGAGCCCGTACTCCCTGCCCCGTGACGCGGGCGGCGGGGGGTGCGGGCTCTGCGGTGTGAGGGGCCGTCAGGGCAGGTACGAGCGCAGGCCGCCCACGGTCAGGCCGGCGGCGGTGACGTCGGCCAGGGCGCGCTGGAGGTCGGTGGCCAGCGTGTCGGAGAAGTGGAAGATCACCACGTCGCCGGCCTGGAGGCCGCCGCGGTAGCTGGTGGAGGCGCCCCAGCTGTAGTCCGCGGTGGCGGTCATCACGGTGCGCAGGCCGCAGTTGGCGGCGGCCTGGAGGGTGTCGGCGTTGAAGGCGAAGTACGGCGGGCGGAAGACCTTGGGGACGGTGCCGTACCGCTGGGCGACGGAGTCCCGGGCCGTGCAGATCTCGGCCTGCTGGTCGGCGAGCGGCAGGGTGGTGAGGTCGCGGTGGGAGACGCTGTGCACCTCCACCGAGCCGCCGGTGCCGGCCGAGGTGACCCGCTTGAAGAAGTCCGGCTCGAAGCCGACCGGCATCGGCAGCGGGAAGGCGGTCACCGGCAGCTTGTTGGCCTCGACGACGTTCAGCACCTCGGGCGTGCGCTGCCAGCCGTCGTCCACGGTGAAGAAGACCTTCTTGTCCTGGACGGCGGCCGGGTAGGGCACGTTCCAGGTGGCCCAGGCCGGGTCGACGGCCGGGCCGCTGAGCTCCACGTCGTCGGCGGAGAAGGCGCCCTGCTCGTACCAGCCGTGCAGGTAGAGGCGGACGGTGGAGGCGTCGGGGCCGGTGGTGAAGCGGGTGGTGAGCTTCTGCCAGCCGCCGTTGGTGGTCTCGGTCCAGGACGGGGCGACGTCGTTGCCGGTGCCGGTGGCGCCGAGGAAGACGTAACTGCCGCGCACCCAGGCCGAGTAGGTGTAGGTGGAGTTCGGGCGGACGGCGACGGTCTGGGCGCACTCGCCGTTGCTGTGGTCGTTCGCCGGGGTCACGGTGAGGGCGGCGGCGCCGGTGCGGGCGGTGTCGCGGATGAACGCCTCGCCCGGGACGCACTGCCAGCCCGGGATCGTCCCCCAGTCGGCCAGCGGCAGCGAGGTGATCTCGAAGCCCGGGTTGGTGGCCAGGTTGACGGCCGGGGCGGCCTCGGCGTGCGCGGCGGTGGGCCCGGCGGCGCCGAGCACCGTGAGGGCGCCGACGGTGGCGCAGGCGATCCGGCGCAGAGAGGTGTGCACGGGTGAACTCCTGTGTGGGGGACGGACGCTGCACTCCCCGGAGGGGCGGGGAAGGGGACGGCCCGCCGCACATCCGGGCCGGGCCTGGGTACCGGCCGGGCCCCAACATTGGACTGGACCAGACGGCCCGTCAAGGGCCCGGCCCCACCTTGCCCCGGCTTGCCCGATCATGCCCCCGACATCCCGTCACCACGGTTCGTCCACCTCCGGGGAACGGAACGGACGCACGTCTCAACGGAACGGACACACGCCTCAGCCGGTGTACAACTCCTCGACGTCGTCCGCCCAGTGGGCCAGGATGGCCGAGCGGCGCAGCTTCAGCGAGGGCGTGAGCAGGCCCTCCGCCACGGTGAACTCCCGCGGCAGCAGCCGGAAGGCGCGGATCGACTCGGCCCGGGAGACGGTCGAGTTGGCGGCGGCGATGCCGCGCTGCACCTCGGCGTGCAGCGCCTCGTCCGCCAGCACCGCCCAAGGGTCCAGTTGCGCCCGGCCGTTGGCCTTCAGCCAGTGCGCCAGGGCCAGCGGGTCGAGGGTCACCAGGGCGGCCACGTAGGGGCGGTTGTCGCCGACCACCAGGCACTGGGAGATCAGCGGGTGGGCCCGGACGCGCTCCTCCAGCAGGCCGGGTGCCAGGTTCTTGCCGCTGCTGGTGACGATCAGCTCCTTCTTCCGGCCGGTGATGGTCAGGTACCCGTCGCGGTCCAGCGAGCCCAGGTCCCCGGTGGCGAACCAGCCGCCGTGGACGGCCGGTTCGGCGTGGTTGAGGTAGCCGGCGAAGACCGTGGGGCCGGCCACCCAGACCTCGCCGTCCGGGCCGATCGCCACCTCCGCGCCGGGCAGCGGGCGGCCGACCGTGCCGGCCTTGGTGCGGCCGGGCGGGTTGGCGGTGACGGCGGCGCCGGTCTCGGTCAGGCCGTAGCCCTCGTAGACGGTCATCCCGGCGCCGGTGAAGAACAGGCCCAGCTCGCGGCCGAGGTGGGAGCCCCCGCACATCAGCGCCCGGGCCCGCCCGCCGAAGACCGCCCGCAGCCGTTGGTACACCAGCCGGTCGTACCCGGCGTGCCGCAGCCGCAGCGCGGCGCCGGGGCCCGGGCCGGTGGAGAAGGCGCGCTGCTCCCGGGCGGCCGCCCACTCCACCGCCACCTGCCGCGCCTGCTCGAAGAGTTCGCCCCGCCCGGCCTCCTCGGCGGCCTGCCGGGCCCGCTGCGCCACCTTCTCCAGCACGTACGGCACCAGGTGCAGGAAGGTGGGGCGGAAGGAGGCCAGCGCGGGCAGCAGCGAGTCGGTGGTCAGCTCGGCGTGGTGGCCCAGCCGGATGCCGCCGCGCACCGCCGCGATCTGCACCACCCGGCCGTAGACGTGCGCCATCGGCAGCATCAGCAGGGTGGCGGGCTGGCCGCCGCCCTCGGACAGCACCGGGGCCCAGCCGGTCAGCAGGGCGTCCGCCTCGGCCGCCAGGTTCCCGTGGGTCAGCATGCAGCCCTTGGGGCGGCCGGTGGTGCCGGAGGTGTAGATGACGGTGGCCACCGAGTCCGGGGTGACGCCGAGCCGCTGACGGTGCACCAGGGAGTCGGGCAGCCCGCGGCCGTCCCGGGAGAGCTCGGCCACGCAGTCCTGGTCCAGCTGCCAGATCGCGGTCAGCCCGGGCAGCGCGTCGCAGACCGCGCCGACCGTCATGGCGTGGTCCTCGTGCTCCACCACGCAGGCCACCGCCTGGGTCTCGGCCAGGATCCAGCGCACCTGCTCGGGGGCCGAGGTCGGGTAGACCGGCACCGGGACGGCGCCGATGGACCAGAGCGCGTAGTCGAAGAGGGTCCACTCGTACCGGGTGCCGGACATCACCGCGACCCGGTCGCCGTACCGCACCCCGTGGCCGAGCAGGCCCTTGGCCAGGGCCAGCACCTCGTCGCGGAAGCGCAGCGCGGAGAGCGGACGCCAGCCGTCCGGCCCGGGCCTGGCCAGCTGCACCAGCTCGGGCGTCCGGTCGGCGGTGTCGTACAGCGAGTCGGCCAGCCCGCCGACCGCCGGGGGAGGGGCCGCCGGTCCGCTGAACTGCCGCAAGGCCACCCCCGTCCGCCCCGGCCCGTGGGCCGGGCCCGCCGCCCCGGCGCGGCATGCGGCGAAGCTACCGGATCGTCGCGGCCCTGCCCAGAGCTGTCGCACCGTCAGGCACTCTTGGCACGTGCCGGTGCCGGGCCCGGCAGGACAGACCTGTGCAAGTGTCAGAAACCGGGAGGAACATCACCGTTTGGTTCCGGCTGGCCATTCGACCCTTCGAACGAGTGGTCAGGGAGTAGTAAGGTGACGCAGATCTCGGGCAGAGGACGTGCCCGAACACTCCTTTCCGTGTCCATGACTGGCCTCCCCGCACCCCCCTCCCTGCACCGAGGACTCCATGCGTCTGCGCAGCAGCTCGATCCGCGCGAAGATGATCGCGCTGCTCTTGGTGCCCATCGTCGCCCTCACCGGTCTGTGGGTGTACGCGACGATGGTGACCACCGGCGACGTCTGGGCCCAGCTGGACGTCTCCACCGCCTACCGGACCTTCGGCACCCCCACCGACCAGTACGCCCGCGACGTGCAGAACGAGCGCCGGGCCGCCGTGCTCCGGCTGGCCGACCCGAGGGACAAGGAGCTCCAGGAGCGCTACCTCCAGGCCCGGACGATCACCGACCGTTCGCTGCAGCTGCTGCGCTACCAGGCCGACTCCTCCGACAAGGGGAAGCTGGACGCGGTGCAGAAGCTCCGGCTGGCCGACATGCTCAAGGCCTCCGAGGGGATCGCCCCGCTGCGCGACATCGTGGACCAGCGCCTCAAGGACTGGGACGTGGTGGTCACCGAGTACAGCAAGCTGGTGCTCCCGGTCTTCTCCTTCCGCTCCGCCTTCGTCAGCCAGCAGACCGGCCAACTGCCCCGCCAGGGCATGGTGCTGACGGAGCTGGTGCGGGCCCGCGAGTACCTCTCCCAGGGCGAGACCGGCATCCGGGCGCTGCGCCTGATGCTGGACCTCAAGGAGGCCAGCCCCAAGGACCGGCCCGAGCCCACCCCCGCGATGTACCAGGTGACCAAGGACGCGCTCCACAACGAGCAGGCGCTGTTCACCGTCTACATCCCCGAGCTGGACGAGCAGGACCGGGTCGACTACCTGGCCGTCCGCAACGGCAACAGCCTCTCCGCGCTGGCCGAGTCCGAGGGCCTCTTCCTCGGCTCGCCCGACCCGCGCCAGGCCGTGCTCGGCATCCCGCCGGTCTCCTGGAACGGCCCGGCCGACAGCGGCCTGGCCGAGCTGGCCACCCTCAACTCCCGCCTGGTCGGCGAGATCGGCGCCCGGGCCCGCTCCTACGCGGTGAACCAGCTGGTGCGCGGCGGCATCGCCGGTCTGATCGGCCTGATCGCGGTGGTCGCCTCGGTGATCATCTCCTACCGGATCGGCCGGGGCCTGGCCCGCGAGCTGATCGGCCTGCGCAACTCCGCGCTGGAGCTCTCCGGGGCCCGGCTGCCCGCGGTGATGCTCAAGCTGCGCCGGGGCGAGCCGGTGGACATCGCCGTCGAGGCGCCCGAGCTGGAGTTCGGCCCGGCCGAGATCGGCGAGGTGGGCCGCGCCTTCAACCAGGTGCAGCGGGTGGCCGTGGAGGCCGCCGTCGAGCAGGCCGAGCTGCGCCGCGGCGTCTCCGCCGTCTTCGTGAACCTGGCCCGCCGCAGCCAGGTGCTGCTGCACCGTCAGCTCACCCTGCTGGACACCATGGAGCGCCGCACCGAGGACCCGGCCGAGCTGGAGGACCTGTTCCGCCTCGACCACCTGACCACCCGCATGCGCCGCCACGCGGAGGGCCTGATCATCCTCTCCGGCGGCTCGCCGGGCCGGGCCTGGCGCAAGCCGGTCCGGATGGTGGACGTGGTCCGGGCCGCGGTCGGCGAGGTCGAGGACTACGCCCGGGTGATCGTCCGTCCGTTCCCCGGCACCGGGCTGCTCGGCAGTGCGGTCGCCGACGTCACCCACCTGGTCGCCGAGCTGGTGGAGAACGCCGCGGTGTACTCGCCGCCGCACACCCAGGTCACCGTCCAGGGCGAGGTGGTCGCGCACGGCTTCTCGCTGGAGATCGACGACCGGGGCCTCGGGCTGAGCGAGCTCGCCCTCGCCGAGATCAACCAGCGACTGGCGGTGGAGCAGGAGTTCGACCTCGCCGACACCGACCGGCTGGGCCTGTTCGTGGTCAGCCGGCTGGCCCGCCGGCACGGCATCCGGGTGCACCTGCGGCCCTCGCCGTACGGCGGCACCACCGCGATCGTGCTGATCCCCCGTGAACTGCTGGCCGAGGCACCGGACCTGCTGACCGAGCCGCCCGCCACCCCGCGTCCGGCACCCGCGCCCGCCCCGGGCCGGCCGGACCTGGCGGCGGTGCCGTCGCCCGTCGCCTCCGGGCCCGCACCGGCGCCCGGACCCGCACCCGTGGCCGTCCCCGGCCGGGCCGACCTGGTCGCGGTCCCGGACCCGGCCCCGGAGGCCGCCCGCGATCCGGAGGACGGCAACGGCCGCCGCCGCGGCCAGGCCGCCGAGGAGCCCGCCCGGGCCGGGGTCCGCCCGGCCGGCGGACCGCGCCCCTCGGCCGCCGACCCGGCCCGTACCCCCGGCGGCCTGCCCCGGCGGCGCTCCAGCGGCACCGGTGCGCCCGGCACCCCCGGCAGCGGCCCGACCCTGGTGCCCGCCGACTCGGTCGGCACCGGCCGGCACCGCCGCGCGGACAGCCCGCGCGAGGAGGGTCTCCGCGAGGTGGGCACGGCGCCGTCCTCCGTGCCGTCCCCGGCCGCCCTCCGCGAGGTGGGCGCGACGCCGCCCCCGGCCGGCTCCCGTGAGGCCGGTGCGCCGTCCCCGGCCGCCGCGCCGGCCGGCGGCCTGCTGCCCCGGCGGGTCCGGCAGGCCAACCTGGCGCCGCAGTTGAGGGACGCCGCGCCCGAGCGGGAGCAGAGCAGCCGCGAGCGTTCGCCGGAGGAGGCCCGCTCGGCCTTCGCCTCCTTCCAGCGCGGCTACCAGCGCGGCCGCGGCGACCGGCTCCAGCCCGCCTCGCTCACCGTCGTCCCGGACCCGGCACCCGGCGCTCCCGGCACCGCCCCCGGTGGTACCGCCGTGCCGCCGCCCGCCGTACCCTCGACCGGGCTGCCGTTCGCGGTGGCACCGGGCGGCCGGCGGGCCGAACTGGCCTCCCCGCCAAGGCCGCAGGCCCTCCCGGCCGGCCCCGCCGGCTCCGTGACACCTGCTCAGCCCGCACGACCTGCACAGCCTGCACGACCCGTACAACCTGCACAGCCCGCACAGCCTGCACCAACGGAAGGAAACCGATCATGACCGCTACGGCACAGCCGTCGGGAGAGCTGAACTGGCTGCTGGACGATCTGGTGGGGCGGGTCGCGGCGCTGCGGCATGCGGTGATCCTCTCCAGCGACGGCCTGGCCACCGGCGCCTCGCAGGGCCTCGGCCGGGAGGACGCCGAGCACCTGGCGGCCGTCGCGGCCGGCTTCCACAGCCTGGCGAAGGGCGCCGGACGGCACTTCCAGGTCGGCGGCGTCCGCCAGACCATGGTCGAGCTGGACGAGGCCTTCCTCTTCATCACCGCCGCGGGCGACGGCAGTTGCCTCGCGGTGCTCAGCGAGGCCGAGTCCGACGTGGGCCAGATCGCCTACGAGATGGCCCTGCTGGTCAAGCGGGTCGGCGAGCACCTGTCCGCCGAGCCGCGCACCGATTCCGCCGTTCCGCCGCCGGGGAGATGACCACCAGATGACCGTCGAGGATCAGTGGTTCGACGACGAGGCCGGGCCGGTGGTCCGGCTGTTCTCGATGACCCGGGGGCGGACCAGGCCCACCGAGGAGGGGTTGTTCGACCTCATCTCGCTGATCACCGCCGTGCACCGGGACGGGGCGGGCGAGTCCGACCTCGACCTGGAGCACCGGGCGATCCTCGACCTCTGCCGCGACGAACCGCTCAGCGTCGCGGAGTTGGGCTCGTTCACCGACATGCCGGTGAGCCTGGTCAGAGTGCTGCTGGGCGACCTGCACGACTCCGGGCTGATCTCCGTCACCCGGCCCGTTCCGCTCGCCCAGCTGCCGGACGAGCGACTGCTGCGAGACGTGATCAATGGCCTCCGTGCACTCTGACCGCCCCCTGGGTCCTGCTTCGCCGTGGAGCTCGGTGGCGGTGAAGGTCCTGGTCGCCGGCGGCTTCGGCGCGGGCAAGACCACCCTGGTCGGCGCGGTGAGCGAGATCCGTCCGCTGCGCACCGAGGAGCAGCTCACCGCGGCCGGCGAGCGGATCGACGACACCTCCGGGGTGGAGGCCAAGCGGACCACCACGGTGGCGATGGACTTCGGCCGCCTGGACCTCCGCCCCGGGCTGTCGCTCTACCTCTTCGGCACCCCGGGGCAGGACCGGTTCTGGTTCGCCTGGGACGAGTTGGCGCAGGGCGCGCTCGGTGCCGTGGTGCTGGCCGACACCCGCCGGCTGGCCGACTGCTTCCCCTCGGTGGACTTCTTCGAGCGCCGCGGCATCCCCTTCGTGGTGGCGGTGAACTGCTTCGAGGGCACCGAGGTCTACGCCCCCGGGGACGTCCGGGACGCGCTCGACCTGGACCCCGGGGTGCCGGTGCTGCTCTGCGACGCCCGCCGCCGGGAGGACGGCAAGGAGCTGCTCGTCCGGCTGGCCGAGCACGCCCTGGAACGGCGCCGTCCCACAGTGTGAGAAGTCGTCCCACGGAGCGGACGTTTTGCGCCAACCGGCTTGCCGCCGGGGCGGTCCGCATGGAACGCTCATGCGGACAGTTCGTCGCGGCGTTCCCGGGGGGAGGTACCAGAGCATGGCGGCAGTGCAGTACTGCGCGGTGGAGCAACCCGCGCCGGTGATCCCGGTCCTGACCATGCGTCGGTACATCGACCAGGCGCTGTGTTCCAGCGCCTGTTGTCGCTGACCCCGGGCCCGACCGCACGTCGTTCGAACCCCGGTGCCGCCTCCAGGTGATCGGCCCCTCCCGTGCGCCGTCCTCCTGAGCACCCCTGGCAGCACCGACTTTCTTTCTCGGCTGAACGTGCACAGCCGGCCCGCCCGTGCGACCACCACCCATCCCGTCACACGCGAAAGCGGCACACCATGTCTTCCTCCACCGCCACCCTGACCGCCCCCGCCGCCACCCCGCACCTGCGGGCCCTGCGCTCCGTCACCCCGCCCGCCGAGCGCCGCCACGTGTCCGCCGTCCCGGCGCCCACCCAGCAGCTGCTCACCGCCCTCCCCGAGGGCGCCACCGTGGTCGCGGCCCTGCCCCAATCCGCCATCCCGCAGGGCCTGTTGGCCCAGTACGGCGCCCAGTTCGCGGGCACCGAGACGGCCGGCCACCCGCTGGTCGGCTACCTGGTGCTGGTGCCGACCAGGGAGGCCCCGGCCGCCGCCCAGCTGACCTCCGTCCCGGCCGCCGGCCCGGTCGCGGTCCCCTCCACTGCCACCCCGCCGGCCCGCCCGGGCCGGGGCATCGTGGTGGACACCGAGCGCCGCAACGCCCACGTCGACGGGCGCCTGCTCGACCTCACCTACCTCGAGTTCGAGCTGCTCGCCCACCTCACCGCCCACCCGCAGCGGGTGCACACCCGCGACCACCTGGTCACCGCGGTCTGGGGCTACGGCCACGTCGGCGACGGCCGCACCGTGGACGTGCACGTGGCCCGGCTGCGCCGCAAGCTCGGCGCGGCGCACCGGGACAGCATCGTCACCGTCCGCCGGGTCGGCTACAAGTACACCCCGGCCTCCTGAGACCGGGCGGTGCCGCCCGGGGTCCGTCGCCCCGGGCGGCACCGCCTCTCCCCATCTCTGCTCAGCGAATCAGCTGCTCAGCGGCTCAGCGCGTCGATCTCCGCCAGCTCCTCGGCGGTGAGCGGCCCGGCCGCCAACGCGTCCAGGTTCTGGTCGAGTTGGGCCACACTGCTGGCGCCGATGATCACCGAGCAGACCCGCTCGTCCCGCAGCACCCAGCTCAGCGCCAGCTGCGCCAGCGACTGCCCGCGCCGCTCGGCCACCTTGGCCAGCGAGCGCAGCTGCTCCAGCTTCGCCCCGGTCAGCGCCTCCTCCTTGAGGAAGTGCCCGACCGACATCCGCGACCCGACCGGCACCTCACCGGAGAGGTAACGGTCCGTCAGCAGGCCCTGGGCCAGCGGGGAGTAGGCGATCAGGCTGGTCTGCGTCTCGCCGACCGCCTCCAGCACGCCGTCCTCCACGCCCCGGTCCAGGATCGAGTACCGGGCCTGGTTGAGCAGCACCGGCGTGCCCAGCTCGCGCAGGATCGCCACCGCCTCCCGGTGCTGCTGCGCCGGGTAGTTGGAGATCGCCGCGTACAGCGCCCGGCCGGACCGCACCGCGGTGTCCAACGCCCCCATGGTCTCCTCCAGCGGAGTGCTGGGGTCGTACCGGTGCGAGTAGAAGACGTCCACGTACTCCAGGCCCATCCGGCCCAGCGACTGGTCCAGACTGGCCAGCAGGTACTTGCGGCTGCCGCCGTCCCCGTACGGGCCGGGCCACATGTCGTAGCCGGCCTTGGAGGCGATGAACAGCTCGTCCCGGTACGGGCGGAAGTCCTGCGCGTACAGCGTCCCGAAGTTCTTCTCGGCGCTGCCGTACGGCGGGCCGTAGTTGTTCGCCAGGTCGAAGTGGGTGACACCCCGGTCGAAGGCGCGGCGCAGCACCGCGCGCTGCACCTCCAGCGGCTGGGTGTCGCCGAAGTTGTGCCAGAGGCCGAGCGAGACGGCGGGGAGCAGCACCCCGCTCCGTCCGGCCCTGCGGTAGGTCATCGAGGAGTATCGGTCAGCGGAGGGGAGGTAGGTCATGCCTGCATCCTGCCAGCTCAGGTCGGTGGGCGGGACCTATTACCCTGCCGCGTTCCGCAGCCCCGCCGTAGCCTTGCGGCGTGGACCGCACCGACATCCGGGACCGCGCCGATCTGGAGCTGCTGCTGCGCCGCTTCTACGGCGCCGCCTTCGCCGACCCGCTGATCGGCCCGTACTTCACCTCACTGGCCGGCACCCGGCTGGAACGGCACCTCCCGCACATCGCCGACTTCTGGGAGCGGGCCCTGCTGCGGACCGCCGAGTACCACCGCGACGTCCTCGAACCGCACGCCGTCCTCCACGCCCAACAACCCCTGACCGGCGAACACTTCGGCCGCTGGGTCCAGCTCTGGCAGGCCACCGTCGACGGCCTCCACACCGGCCCGCGCGCCGACCGCGCCAAGGCCCAGGGTGAACGGATCGCGGTCGCCCTGCTCCGGCGCCTCTCCGGCGAGGACCCCGCCACGGGCGGGACGGGCGGCTTCGTGCCGCTCAGCGCGGTGCTGCTGCGCAGTGGAGCAGCGTGATACCGGGGCACGGAGCAGGGCCGCCCGGGAGCTCTCGACCGGCGGCTCCGGTTGAGGGGCCACTTCCTGCTCAGCGGCGATGATGCGTGTCCGAGCTGTTCGTCAGACCTTTGCCGCAGTGACCGGCGCCGTCGCGCGGGCAGCCAGCACTGCGGCCAGTGCCCGCTTGTTCGTGATCCATTCGGTGTCGCCGGTGGAGACCGCGTGCTGTACGGCTTCGAGGACGGCTGCGTCGGCCGTGACGGGGTCGGCCAGACGTGCTCGCATGTAGTGCTTGAAGAGCGCGGGCAGTTGGCCCGGGCTCGTCGCGGTCCTGGTCCTCAGGGAGAAGACCGGGAGGAACCAGGCCTCGAAGTCGTCCTCGATCTCCTGGGTGGTGCGGTACGCCTCGTACAGCGGCTGCAGGCTTGCCATGTGGTCGTAGGGGAGGTGGCCGTGCAGGGCGTACTGGAGGCGAGTGCCGTCTTGCTCGCGGAAGTGCTGGCCGTGGGCGGCGATGTGGTTGGCGGCGTTCTCGGTGATGGTCATGACGGCCATCTCCGCCTCGTGCCGTCGGGCTGCGGCGAGCACGGTGACGTGGATGCCGACGCGCGGGTCGAGGACGAGGCCGTTGAGGCCGACGGGCGAGAGGTCGATGCCGTGGTCGCGGGTGCGGGAGAGGATCAGGCGCTGGGCGATGTTGGCCGAGGTGCGCTGGAGGTGCTTGGGCTGCCGGCGGTGGCTGGCGTGGATGTCCGAGCGGTCGAGGACGGGGCGTTCCTTCGCGAGTTCGGCGACGAGGTGGAGGTTGGTTCGGTCCAGGGTGTCGGTGCTGCCGCAGGCGTTGCAGGGGTGGCCGCCGATGCCGGTCATGTGGCCGCAGGCCCGGCAGATGGGGACCGTCTCGCGGCTGATGGTGAGGGTGCCGGCGCGGAGGTTGTTCTCGATCGTCTCCAGTGCGAGATCGGCGACCTCGGCGTCGGTGTCGGTCATGATGCCGCCCACCGGAGACTGCCCGGATGGGTACTTGTCGGCTATCAGGTCGGCCTCGAAGCGCCGGCGGGGGATCGTGGGGCCGTCGGCCTCGTGGTAGCGGAGGTCTCCGGCGAGGGTCACGGTGTTCCACAGGTGGGGTGCGGGCGGTAAGCCCAGGATGGCGTTGAGCGCGGCGGCGAGTCGGATGCCGACGGCCTTGCCAGGGCGGGTGGCGAAGGTGAAGGGCCCGTTCTGGACGGGCCCGTTGAGGAACAGGTGTCGCACGGGCTCCTCCTAGATCGGCGGGGTGGTGGTTCCCGTCCGGGTGAACCGGCCGTCGTGCAGCTCGTAGTGGAGGATCGCGGCGTTGGGCATCTTGCCCTTCCGTTCCTCAGCGAGGATCTCGGGCAGGGAGCGGACCTCGAGCAGGGAGCGGAGCGCCACCGCGGCGGTCTGATGGGTGAAGGCGACGACGGTGCGGGCCTCCTGGAGTTCGGCCTGGGCGAGGGCGGCGAACTCGGCGGCCCGGTTGAGCACGCCCTCGGCGAGTGACTCGCCGCCGCCCGGCGCTGTCCAGACGTGCTTGCGCAGGCGGCGGTCCTCGGCGAGTTCGGGGTAGTTGTCGTACAGCTCGCGCTTGGTCATGTAGGTGGCGTCGCCGTAGTGCTGTTCGTCGAGGAGCGCGGTGTGCTGGGGCCGGCCGTCGGGGAGGCCGGGCAGAGCGATCGCGGCGGTGTCGATCGCCCTGCGGTAGGTCGAGGTGTAGACGTGCGGCTCGGGGCCCGCGAGCTGCGGGAGGACCTCGGCGAGCCACTGGGCCTGCCGGAAGCCTCGCGGGGTGAGGCCGACGATGGTGCGGGAGATGGCGTGTGCGGCGGCTCCGTTGTATGGGCGGGGGTCTTGGTAGAAGCCGTTGTACTTGTCGGCGTTTTCGACGGATTCGGCGTGCCGGATGACGAGCAGGGTCACGGTGTGGGTCCTATCCGGCGAGGTTGGCGACGTAGGAGCCGCTGACGGTCCAGGGGGTGAGTTCGATGCCGAAGCCGCTGTGTTCGCCGTCCTGGGTGTGGACGAGCTTGCCGGCCAGGTGCACGGTGTCACCGGATCGGAAGGCGCCGGTGTAGGCACCGAGGTACGAGCGCATGTGGGTGATCCGGCGGGCGAAGGAGTCGGCCTCGTCGATGGTCGAGTTGAGGATGGTCTTGACCTTGATCCCGTAGACGGCCGGGGTGGTGAGGCCCTCGGCGTGGTCGGTGATCTCGGCGAGGAGCGAGACCTCGCCGATCTCCTTGGAGGAGATCCGGGCGAAGGTCTTGTCGCGGTCGGAGCGGATGGGTTCGCAGTTGATGTGCGCGCCGGCGTTGGCGGTGAGTCCTTGGAGCTTGCGGCGTTCCTGCTTGATGAGGGCGTCGAAGGAGCTGCCCTCCATGTACTTGGCCCGGCGGATGTACAGCCGGGTCAGGTCGCCTCCGTCGTACGGACGGATCAGGTCGGTCTGCTGGAACAGCTCCTGGGCGACCTCGTAGCCCTCCGGTCCGTAGCAGACGAGGTCGATGTCGGAGCGCTCGTTGAAGCAGCCGACGAGGAAGGAGCCGGTGACGCCGATCAGGCCCTGGGCGTCGTTCGTGGTGATCCACCCGGCGATCGCCAGGAGGTCCTTGCCGACCGGGTTGTCGGCGACCGCGCCGGGGTCCTCGCGGATGGCGGCGAGGGCCTGGCGGCAGGAGTAGTGGACGGCCACGTCCTCACGCGGGATGCCGGTGATGACGCAGCCGAGGGTGTCGGAGTAGACGTAGCACTCCGGCCTGCCGGCCAGGATGCCGAAGGACTTCGACACGACGCTGTTCTGACGGTACGTCCGGCCGAACAGCCGTCGGTCGCCCTTCTCGTCGGGGTGGTACTTGACGTAACCGAGGTAGTGGCTGCCGGGGTGGCTGTCGCCGATGACCTTGAAGACGACTCCGTGATGGTCCATCAGGTAGTCACGGTCGCGGACGGTGGGGACCGGCCTACCGGTGTTCAGCGGTGAACCGTTCCAGAGTGGGGAAGGTGCCGGTGTCGATTGCGTTGCCCGACTCATGCTGATCAAGTCCCATCGTGAAAAGGGTGCGGCGGTACTGCCACTTGATGTGCTTGTCGTGCCGTGTGGGGTCGGTGGGCCGCATGAGGGCGAGGAAGAAGAAGCACTTGACGAGCAGGAAGTCGCCCAAGTGCTCACTGACCCGCTGCCCGATCAGGGAGGCGGTGGTCTCGTCGAGGGCGGCGGTGTAGGCGGCGCGCTGTTCCGGGGTGATGCTGTAGCCCTTGCCGCCGCCCTTGAAGGCCACGATGTCGAGCGCGGGGTAGACGTCGTAGCCGAGCGGGACGGGCCCGTGGTGCTGCCAGTCGATGACCCCGGCCTGAAGGACGTTGGGCAGGCCGTAGTCCAGGTGCCCGTGCACCATCGGGAGCCGGGCCAGCCGGTCGAGGGCGCGCTTGACCGCCCGGTGGACGCGCGGGGTGTCGAAGTCGGGGTTCTCCTCGAAGACCTCGGCCGCGAAGGCCGCCTTCTCGAACCACGGCACGGCGGGGAGGGGGTGCCTCGCCTGGGCCTGCAGGAGCTCCGACGCGACGGCAGCCGCCGTGCCGATCACCTGGTGGCTGACCTGACCGTCCTGCCTGGCGTCGGCCAATGCCTCCTCGTGCAACGAGGTGTCGCCGATGGCGCGCTCGACGACGAAGTAGCGTCCGTCTTTCAGACCGCTGTCGACGATCTCCGGCACCGGGTAGCCCAGGCTGGCGGCCAGCTGCTGGAACTCGGTCTCCGCCCGCAGATCCTCACCACCGGTCCGCTTGTAGAGCAGGCCGTCAGCCGACTTCCACACCGCGCCTCGGGTGGCGGTCCTGTTCTTCACGAACTCCCATTCACTCATCCATCCATCCTTCCGTAGGGTCGAGTTGGGACGGCACAGCCAGGGCTGTGCCGCGTGGGGCAGGGCAGCACGGGCCTGTCGCGGCGCGGCTGTACGAACGCCTGCGCCTCAGGCCCGTAGCGGTGTGTAATGGGCCGTCAGCACTTGGAGACATTCAGCCCTGCCGGTGAGCCGCCCGACCAGTGCCGGCATTCGGACAGCGGTCGTCGTCCACAAGAGAGGCCCGGGGGACCAGATGCCGCGACCGCCAAAGCCCTTGGACCCCACACGGTCCGCAGCCCACTGGTTCGGTGCGGAGCTCCGGCACTGGCGGGACCTCAGGAGCCTGAGTCAGGACGAACTCGGGCGGCTGGTTCACCTCAGTGGGGACCTGATCAGCAAGATCGAGCGGGCTGAACGGCCCTGCAAGCTGCACCACGCCCAGGCGTTGGACGCTGCCCTGGACACCGGTGGAGTCCTGTCGCGGAGCATCGCGCTGGCCCGGGCCGAAATGGACAACCGCTCAAGGGAAATGGACAGACGGCCCGGTGGGCCGGTCAAGGCTCCCCCGGGGACTCTGCTCGGGGGCACGCTTGAGGAGCCATCGCCCGCTCCCGAGTGGAACGAGTCCGATCCCATGGAACGACGGAACTTCCTTGCCGTGACGAGTGCAGCGCTCGCCGCAGGCCCCCTGGCCCAACTCCTGACCTCCACCCCGGCCGCAGCCGTACCCGCAGTGGTCCGGCCCGCGGACGTCGAACAGGTCCGCGCCGCCGCGACGACCCTGCGCAGCTGGGACAACCTCTACGGCGGCGCCGGCGTCGTCCGTGACACCGCACTCGCCCAACTGCGCTGGGCTGCCGGCCTCCTGAACAGCCGCTGCCCCACTCCACTGCGCGCGGAGCTGTTCGCCGCCGTCAGCCGCCTGGCGACCGTGGTCGGCGCCTCTGCCTTCGATGCCTTCGCCCATGGCGGCGCCCACCGCCTCTTCGCCTTCGCCACTTCGTGCGCCGAGGAAGTGGACAACTGGCCGTTGCGCGCCATCTCCTACAACCTCCGTTCCCGGCAGGCCACTTGGCGCGGCGACCCCGACACCGCCCTCACCCTTGCGGAACTCGGCCTTGCCCGCGCCGACCGTCTCTCCCCGGCCGAACAGTCCATGCTCCACAACGCCCGTGCCCGAGCCCTGGCGAAGATGGGTCGCACCCAGCAGACCCTGGCCGCGATCGGCATCTCCGACGACTCGTTCGCCTCGATCATCGCGGCGAACGAAGGAGCGTGGATGGCGTACTACGACAGCGCCCAGCACCAGGGCGACACCGGCCACGCCCTGTTCGACCTCGCCCTCGCCGGCCACCCGCCGCAGGAGGCGCTCCACCGGCTGCAGGCCGCGGTGGACGGCCACGGCGACGGCTTCGCCCGGTCCCGCGCGTTCTCCCGCACCAAGCTGGCCACGCTCCAGATGGCCGCCGGTGACCCCGAGCAGGCCCTGGCCGAGGGGAGCGGTGCGCTCGCCGAGGTCAGCGACCTGCGCTCGCTGCGCGCGAACCACGAGCTGGCCGAGCTGGGCCGGGTGGCCCACCGCCACCGCAACCTCCCCGACGTCCGGGACCTGCGGGAGCGGATCGCCGTTACGGTGGCGACGTGAGCCGTACCGAGGAGTCCCACGCCCTGCTGGTCAAGGCGTGTGCCAGTGCCGGACTGTCGGCGGCGGGGGCCGAGCCGATACGGATCGGGGAGAACGCACTGTGGCGGTTGCCGTCTCGGATCGTGGCGCGCATCGCTCGCCCCGGGCAGGCGGTTGCCGCCGCCCGCGAACTGGCGGTCGCCCGTTGGCTGCACGACTGCGAGGTGCCCGCGGTACGGCCGCTCGATCACCTGCGGGAGCCGCTGGAGGTGGACGGCCATCCGGTGACCTTCTGGCACGAGCTTCCCCCACACCGCTCGGGGGGCGCTGCCGACATCGCACCGCTCCTCCGACGCCTCCACGAACTTCCCGTCCCGGCCATCCCGTTGGGCCACCTCGACCCGTTCGTCCGGCTGGCCGCCAGGATCGACGGCGCGGCCACCCTCGACGACGAGCAGCGGCAGTGGCTGCGCAACCGCCTGGCGGCACTCGAAGCAGCATGGTCCGGCCTTCCGGCAGGAATGCCGGCAAGCGTCATCCACGGCGACGCCTGGCGCGGCAATGTCGCGGTCACGCCGACCACCACCTACCTGCTCGACTTCGAGCGGACCTCCTTGGGCCCTCCTGAGTGGGACCTCACCGCCACGGCCGTCGGCCACGGCAGCTTCGGCTCCGTTTCGGAGAGCGAGTACGCGGCGTTCTGCAAGGCCTACGGCACTGACGTGACCTCCTGGGGCGGCTATGCGGTGCTGCGCGACATCCGCGAGCTGCGAGTCACCTGCTTCGCCCTCCAGCACGCGGCAGCCGATCCGGACCACCACCGATCAGAGGCCCACCACCGTCTGGCCTGCCTGCGAGGGGAGAGGGGCCCGCGGCCCTGGGGTTGGACGGTCGTCGGCTGAAGGGGTGCGCGGCTTCCGCCTGTCCGGTCCGGCGGAGGACCAGCGCTCGCCGAATCGGTGCGGTACGAACGGTTGAGGCCGTTCGCTGCCGAGGTCGACCCGGCTTGCCGGGGCGGGGGCGGGGTTGATCCGGACCGTACGGTGGCGCGGGCTAAGCTCGAACGATGGAGCGGAACGCGGGGGCGGTGCGGGTCCGGGTGCTGGGGGCGCTCGGGGTCGAGGTGGACGGGCGGGCGGTCCGGTTGGGCGGCCCGCACCAGCGTGCCGTGCTGGGGCAACTGCTGGTCGCGGACGGGGCCGTGGTGCCCGCCGACCGGTTGGTGGAGGGGCTCTGGCAGGGGCGGCCGCCGGCCAAGGCGAGCGCCTCGTTGCAGGCGTACGTCTCCAACCTGCGGCGGCTGCTGGAGCCCGGGCGGGGTCCGCGCGAGGCGGCCCGGCTGCTGGTCAGCGAGGGGGCCGGGTACGCGCTGCGGCTGCCGCGCAGCAGCGGGGCGCTGGACGCCCGGGACTTCGAGCGGCTGCTGGTCCGGGCCCGCGAACTGCGGCGCCCGGGCCCGGCCCGGGAAGGGCTGGAGCTGTGGAGCGGGGAGGCGTACGGGGAGTTCGCGGACCGTTCGTGGGCGGTCGCGGAGGTGGCGCGGCTCGGTGAACTGCGGCTTGCTGCACGGGAGTTGCTGATCGAGCTGGAGTTGGAGCAGGGGGACTCGGCGGTGGCCGTGCCGCAGGCGCTGGCGCTGACCGAGGAGCACCCGTACCGGGAGGAGGGCTGGCGGCTGCTGGCGCTCGCCCTCTGGGCCGGGCACCGGCAGGCGGAGGCGCTGGACGCTCTGCGGCGGGCCCGCGCCCTGCTCGGTGAGGAACTCGGCCTGGACCCGAGCCCTGCCCTGGCCGACCTGGAGTCGGCCGTCCTGCACCAGCACACGGAGCTGCTGCCGCCCCGGGTCCGGGAGCGGGTACTGCCCAACGGGCTTGCCGGGGACGGGATTTCGGGCGGGTCGGTCGAGGTGCCCGTGACCGACGGCGTGCCGCTGCCGCGCGCGGCCGTCCGGACGGCCCCCGGGGCGGCTGTGGCTGCCGCTTCCGAGGTGTTCGTCGGCCGGGAGGCGGAGCTGCGGGCGGTGCGGGAGGTGGCCGCCCAGGTGGCCGGGGGTGGCAGTGGGGTGGTGGTGGTCAGCGGGGAGGCCGGGGCCGGGAAGAGCACTCTGCTGCACCGGCTGCGGGTCGAACTGACCGGTGAGGGCTGGCTGGTGGCGGCCGGAAGGTGTCCCGAGACGGAGGGGGCCCCGGCGGCCTGGGCGTGGACGGAGGCGCTGCGGGCGCTGGCGGCCAGGACCGCCCCGGAGCCCGTGCTCGCCGGGCTGCTGGCGCCGCTGCTGGAGAGCGAGGGCCCGGCGGAGGGTTCCGGCCGGGAGGACGCCCTCGCGGGGAGGTTCCGGCTGCACCGGGCGGTGGCGGACTGGCTGCGGGCCGCCACCGCGGCCCGCCCGGTGGCCCTGGTCCTGGACGACCTGCACGCCGCCGACCGGGAGACCAGGGCGCTGCTCGGCGAGCTGGCCACCGGCCCGGCCGTGCCCGGCCTGCTGCTGGTGCTGGCCCACCGCCTGGGGGAGGGCGAACTCACCGAGACACTGGGTCAGTTGGCCCGCCTGAGCCCGCGCCGACTGCCGCTGCACGGGCTGGCCCCGGCCGAGGCCGGACGGCTGGTGGAGGCGGTCTGTGCGGCCCCGGTCCGGCCGGAGACGGTGGCCGCGCTGGCCGAACGCACCGGCGGCAACCCGTTCTACCTGCGGGAGAGCGCCCGCCTGCTGGCGGCCGAGGGGGCATTGGTGGCCGTCACCGAGGTGCCGCAGGGCGTCGGCGACGTGCTGCGCCGCCGCTTCGACCGGCTGCCGCCCGCCACCCTGGAGGTGCTCCGGCTGGTCGCCGTGGTGGGCCGGGAGGCCGAGGTCGACGTGCTGGTGGCGGCCGCGGCCGCGGCCGGGCAGTGGGAAGAGCGGCCGGGCCGACCGGAAGACAGCCGGCGGTACGCACGGTGGCCCGAGCCCCAGGGCGCCCGGTTCCCCGCCGGACCCGAGCTTGTCCAGCTGCCGGCCGGGCCCGAGCCCGTCCAGCTGCCGGCCGGGCCCGAGCCCGTCCAGCTGCCCGCCGGTCACCAGTACCCGCAGCACGGCGGTCCGCAAGCCGCGCAAGCCGCGCAGTCCGGCGCGCAGCAGGCCGCGCAGCAGGCCGAGGACCAGCTCTACGCCGCCCTGGAGACCGCACTCAACGGCGGCCTGCTCACCGAACCCGGCCCCGGCGTCGTCCGGTTCACCCACGCGCTGGTCCGCGACACCCTCTACGGCGACCTCACCCGCCTGCGCCGATCCCGCCTGCACGGCCGGGTGGCGGAGGCGCTCCGCACCCGCCGCCCCACCCGGCTCTCGGCCCTGGCCCACCACTTCGCCCAGGCGGCCGGCCCCGCCACCGCCCATCTGGCGGTGGAGTACGCGGTCCGCGCCGCCGAGGCGGCCGAGCGCCGCTACGCGCACGAGACCTGCGCCGCCCTGCTGCGCCAGGCCGTCGACCTGCTCGACCTGGTGCCCGCCGAGCTGGTGGACCGTCAGGCCCGCCGGATCGAGCTGCTGGGCGCGCTGCTGCGCGCCCAGGTGCGGGCGGGGGCGATCCGGGCCGCGCTGGCCACCCGGGCGACCGCCATCGCGGAGGCCCGGGAGAGCGGGCGGTTCGAGCTCTCGGTCGCCGCCTGGACCTCCTGGACCGAGCCCACCCCGTGGGTGGCCCATCCGTACGGTTCGGTGGACCACGCCGCCGTCGAGGCGCTGAACGCGCTGCTGGCCCGCCCCGACCTGCCGCCGGCCACCCGCTGCCACCTGCTCGACGCGCTCACCTACGAACTCGACTGCTCCGGCAGCCCGGAGGGCTGGGACGCGGCCGCCGAGGCGGTGGCGATAGCCCGTCAGGTGGGCGATCCGGTGTTGCTGGCGCACGCGTTGGCGGCCCAGGCCCGGGTGCACGACTACGAGCTCCAGATCGAGCTGCGCACCGCCATCGCGGCGGAGCTCTCCGCCCTGGCCACCGAGCACGACCTGCCCGCCTACCGCTGGCTGGCCGAGCACCTGAGGTGCACCGCCGCCGCGGTGCGCAGCGACTTCGCGGGGGTGCGCGAGCACGCGCTCGCCGGGTTGCGGATCGCCGAGGCGTACCACCTGCCCGAGTTGGTGGACGTGGGCCGCTGCCAGCTCGGCATGCTGGCGCTGATCGAGGGCCGGGAGGAGGAGGCGGACGCCCGCTTCGGGGCCGCCCTCGAGGGCCTGTACTCCCGGGACTCGATCCACGCGGAGGGCTTCGACGCCCTCTACCGGATCACCCGGGCGTTCCAACAGGGGCGGCTGGCCGAGGAGTTGCCGCTGATCGAGCGCGGCGGCGAGCTCTACGGGCCGCTGGTGGAGGACGTCCGGGCGCTGGCCCTGCTGCAGGCGGGCCGTCCGGTGGCGGAGGTGCGGGCCACCCGGGTGGAGCGGCGGCCGATCCCGCCGGACTACTACCGCTCCTACTTCCTGACCCTGCGGGCGATGGCCGTGGTCGCCCTGGACGAGCGGGCCGAGGCGGCCGAGGTCTACGCCGACCTGCTCCCGCACCGGGGCATGGTGGCCGGGGCGGCCAGCACCTCGATCGCGCTGTGCCCGGTCTCGCTCGCCCTGGCCGAGCTCGCCACCTACCTGGGCGAACCGGAGGCGGCGGCCGCGCACCGCCGGGAGGCGGAGGAGCTGACCGCCCGGCTGCCCCGCCGGGGCGCCCCGCTGACCGGGTGAAAGGTGTCCGGCCGGACAAGAACGGACGAACTCCTGATGTCATCCGGTCGTACGGCTGTGCCGTTGGTCACCCGGCGCGGAAGGCGGCCGCGAGGCGGCCGCGAGGCGGCCGGGACGGCTTCCGGGGCGTGTATTCCGCAGGTGGGGAGCATCGGTCGGGTACGGACTGACGGTTCGTCCGATCGGGGGCGCACGAGACCCGGAGGTGATCCACTCGACGGGCGGCGTAACCACGACGCATTAGCATCGTGTCACATGGCCGTGCTGACACAGGTGACGACACCGCAGGACAAGGGGGCCGGGGACTCCGCCCGGTACACGGCGGGGCCGGTACCCGAGCCGCGCACCCTGCTCGACGTGCTGGCGGCGACCACCCGCGCGCACCCCAACGAGCCCGCGCTCGACGACGGCCGCGCCGTCCTCACCTACCGTGCGCTGGGCGCCGAGATCGAGTCCGTGCGGCGCCGGCTGGCCGCCGCCGGGATCGGCCGCGGCGACCGGGTCGGCATCCGGGTGCCCTCCGGCAGCAACGACCTCTACGTCGCCATCCTCGGTGTGCTCGCGGCCGGTGCCGCCTACGTCCCGGTGGACGCCGAGGACCCGGACGAGCGGGCCGAGCTGGTCTTCGGCGAGGCCGAGGCGGCCGGCGTGCTCGGCGAGGGCCGCGCCCTGGCCCTGACGGGCCGTCAGCCCGGCGGCCGCACCGGCCAGGTGCCCGCCACCGGGGACGACGCCTGGATCATCTTCACCTCCGGCTCCACCGGCAAGCCCAAGGGCGTCGCCGTCACCCACCTCAACGCGGCCGCCTTCGTGGACGCCGAGGCCGCGCTCTTCCTCCAGGAGGAGCCGATCGGCCCCGGCGACCGGGTGATGGCCGGGCTCTCGGTCGCCTTCGACGCCTCCTGCGAGGAGATGTGGCTGGCCTGGCGGCACGGGGCCTGCCTGGTGCCGGTGCCGCGTTCCCAGGTGCGCGGCGGCGCCGACCTCGGCCCCTGGCTGGCCGAGCAGGAGATCACCGTGGTCTCCACCGTCCCGACGCTGGCCGCGCTCTGGCCCGCCGAGGCGCTGAACGAGGTGCGGCTGCTGATCTTCGGCGGCGAGGCCTGCCCGCCCGAGCTGGTGCAGCGCCTGGTCACCGAGGGCCGCGAGGTGTGGAACACCTACGGCCCGACCGAGGCCACCGTGGTCGCCTGCGCCGCGCTGCTGGACGGCGAGGGCCCGGTCAGGATCGGCCTGCCGCTCCAGGGCTGGGAGCTGGCCGTGGTCGGCCCCGACGGACAGCCGGTGAAGATGGGCGAGACCGGCGAGCTGGTGATCGGCGGCGTCGGCCTGGCCCGCTACCTGGACCCGGCCAAGGACGCCGAGAAGTACGCGCCCCTCGAATCGCTCGGCTGGGAGCGCGCCTACCGCTCCGGCGACGTGGTGCAGGCCGAGCCCGAGGGCCTGCTCTTCCTCGGCCGCGGCGACGAGCAGATCAAGCTCGGCGGCCGCCGGATCGAGCTCGGCGAGGTGGACGCGGCGCTCCAGGCGCTGCCCGGGGTGGCCGGCGCGGCCGCCGCCGTCCGCACCGCCAAGGGCGGCAACCAGCTGCTGGTCGGCTACCTGGTCACCCAGGAGGGCTTCGACCGGGCCGCGGCGGTGGAGCGCCTGCGGGCCGAACTCCCGGCCGCGCTGGTCCCGTTGCTCGCCCCCGTCGACTCACTGCCGACCCGCACCTCCGGCAAGGTGGACCGCAACGCGCTGCCCTGGCCGCTGGCCGACCTCGAACCGGCGGGCCCCGTCGAGCAGTTGTACGGCACCGAGGCCTGGCTGGCCGAGCAGTGGGAGGAGATCCTCGGCGTACCGGTCGGCAGCGCCCGGGAGGACTTCTTCGCCATCGGCGGCGGCAGCCTGTCCGCCGCCCGGCTGACCACCCTGCTGCGCGAGCGCTACCCCTCGGTGGCCGTGGTCGACCTCTACCAGTACCCGACCCTGCGCAAGCTCGCCCGCCACCTGGAGCAGAGCGGCCAGGGCGACGGCAAGCAGCGCGAGATCGCGCCCGTCCCGGCCCGCGCCAAGCTGCTCCAACTCCTGCTGCTGGTCCCGCTGTTCACCCTCACCGGCCTGCGCTGGGCGACCGGCCTGCTGGCCCTGGGCAACGTGCTGGCCTGGTTCGGCGACTACCCGTGGGCCCCCACCGCCTCCTGGTGGCTGATCGGCGCGGCCGCCGTCCTGCTGTTCAGCCCGCCCGGCCGGCTCGCCCTCGCGGCCGGCGGCGCCCGGCTGCTGCTGCGCGGCGTCGGCCCCGGCCGCCACCCGCGCGGCGGCTCGGTGCACCTGCGGCTGTGGACCGCCGAACGCCTGGCCGAGGTCAGCGGCGCCACCTCGCTCTCCGGCTCCTGGCTCACCCGCTACGGCCGGGCGCTCGGCGCGAAGATCGGCCAGGACGTGGACCTGCACTCGCTGCCGCCCGTCACCGGCCTGCTCAAGCTCGGCCGCGGCGCCGCCGTCGAGGCCGAGGTGGACCTCTCCGGCTACTGGCTGGACGGCGACCGGCTGGAGATCGGCGCGGTCAAGGTCGGCGCGGGCGCCGTGGTCGGCACCCGCTCCACCCTGCTGCCCGGCGCCAAGGTCGGCAAGGGGGCCCAGGTCGCCCCCGGCTCCGGCGTCAACGGCCAGGTGCCCACCGGCCAGCTCTGGGCCGGCGCACCCGCCGTCAAACTCGGCAAGGCGGAGCGCGGTTGGCCCAAGCAGCGCCCGCCGCGCAAGCCGCTCTGGTCCGCGATGTACGGGATCAGCGGCCTCGGCCTCACCCTGCTCCCCGTCCTCCCGCTGGCCGCCGCCCTCCTGGTGACGGGCCTGTTCGTCCACCCCGGCGACGGCCTCGGCCGGGCGCTCACCGGCGCCCTGCTCGCCCTCGTCCCGGCCACCCTGGCCTACGGCCTGGTGCACGCCGGCCTGCTGCTGGCGGGCGTGCGGCTGCTCTCCGTCGGCCTGGAGCCGGGCGTCCACCCGCTGCACGGCCGGATCGCCTGGCAGGCCTGGACGGTCAGTCAGCTGATGGACCAGGCCCGGGAGATCTTCTTCCCGCTCTACGCCGGTCTGATCACCCCGGTCTGGCTGCGCGCCCTCGGCATGACCATCGGCAGCCGCGCCGAGGTGTCCACCGTGCTCGCCCTGCCCAGCCTGACCACCGTCGGCGACGGCGCCTTCCTGGCCGACGACACCCTGATCGCCCCGTACGAGCTGGGCGGCGGCTGGCTGCGCCTCGGCTCGGCCGAGATCGGCAAGAAGGCCTTCCTGGGCAACTCCGGGATGACCGCGCCCGGCCGCGCGGTGCCGGACCGGGGCCTGGTCGGCGTGCTCTCCGCCACCCCGAAGAAGGCCAAGAAGGGCAGCTCCTACCTGGGCATGCCCCCGGTCAAGCTGCCCCGCTCGGCCGACCGGGCGGACGACAGCCTCACCTACGACCCGCCGGCCCGCCTGCTCTGGGCCCGCGGCCTGGTCGAGGTCTGCCGCCTCGTCCCGGTGGTGGCCTCCACCGGGCTGCTGGTGCTCACCCTGGCCGCGCTGGCCGCCCTCGCCGGGGCGCTGCCGCTCTGGGGCGTCGCGCTGCTCTCCGGCCTGGTGCTGATCGGCGCCGGGGTGCTGGCCTGCCTGGTCTCGGTGGCCGCCAAGTGGCTGCTGGTCGGCCGCTTCAAGGCGGTCGAGCACCCGCTGTGGAGCGGCTTCGTCTGGCGCAACGAGCTGGCCGACACCTTCGTCGAGGTGCTGGCCGTGCCCTGGCTGGTCGGCGCCGTCCCCGGCACCCCGGTGCTCAACCTCTGGCTGCGCTCGCTCGGCGCCAAGGTCGGCAAGGGCGTCTGGTGCGAGAGCTACTGGCTGCCCGAGGCGGACCTGGTCACCCTCGGGGACGGGGCCACCGTCAACCGCGGCTGCGTGGTGCAGACCCACCTCTTCCACGACCGGATCATGCGCATGGATACTGTGGTCCTCCACGAGGGGGCCACCCTGGGCCCGGGCGGCATCGTGCTGCCCGGCAGCTCGGTGGGCGCGCGCAGCACCCTGGGCCCGGCCTCACTCGTGATGCGGGCCGAGTCGGTGCCGGCGGACACCCGCTGGCTGGGCAATCCGATCGAGGCCTGGCAGTCCTGACGGTGCGTCTGGAGCAGGAGCGTACGAAGCGTTGAGTCCCAAGCAGGTGCCGTCCCCCGGCGTCGACCCGTACTTCCCCGAGCACGGGGACCCGCGCTACCGGGTGCACCGCTACGAGCTGACGCTGGACTACCGCCCCGGGCCGAACCGCCTCGGCGGCTCGGCCCGGATCCTCGCGGTGGCCGGAGGCTCGGCGCTGGCCGAGTTCGCGCTCGACCTGGCCGAGTTCCGGATCGGCCGGGTGCTGGTGGACGGCAAGGCCGCCCGCTACACCCACCGGGGCGGCAAGCTGCGGATCCGCCCGGCCAAGGCGCCGGCGGCCGGGGCCGCGTTCACCGTCGAGGTGCACTACACCGGCAACCCCAAGCCGGTGCGCAGCCCCTGGGGCGGGCTCGGCTGGGAGGAGCTGGCGGAGGGCGCCCTGGTGGCCAGTCAGCCCGTCGGCGCCTCGTCCTGGTACCCGTGCAACGACCGCCCGGCCGACAAGGCGAGCTACCTGATCTCGATCACCACCGCCTCGCCGTTCACCGTGGTGGCGACCGGGCGGCTGCTCGCCCGCACCAGCCGCTCCTCCTCCACCACCTGGGTCTACGAGCAGGCCGCGCCGACCTCCAGCTACCTGGTCTCGGTCTCGGTCGGCCTGTACGAGACGGTCCGGCTGGTGGAGGGCGGCGACCCCGGCCACATCCGCCGCGCCGTGCCGCAGACCGCCTACCTGCCGCCCCGGCTGCTCCCGGAGTTCGGCACCGACTTCGGGCGGCAGACCCGGATGATGCACCTCTTCGAGGAGCTCTTCGGCCCCTACCCCTTCGGCGAGTACGCCGTGGTGGTGGCCGACGAGGAGCTCGACGTCCCGGTCGAGGCCCAGGGCCTGGCCACCTTCGGCCGCAACCACCTCGGCGGGCAGCGGGCCTCCGAGCGGCTGGTCGCCCACGAGCTGGCCCACCAGTGGTTCGGCAACAGCGTCACCATCGCCGACTGGCGGCACATCTGGCTGAACGAGGGCTTCGCCAAGTACGCCGAGTGGCTCTGGGCCGAGCACTCCGGTGGCCGCACCGCCGCCGAGCACGCGGCCGCCGCCCACGCCCTGCTGGCGGGGCAGCCGCAGGACCTGGTGCTCGGCGACCCGGGCCGCCGCCTGATGTTCGACGACCGCCTCTACCAGCGCGGCGGCCTGGTCCTGCACGCCCTCCGGGCGGCCGTCGGCGACCAGCCGTTCTTCCGCCTGGTCCAGGACTGGGCGGTGCTGCACCGTCACGGCGTCGTCTCCACCGCCGACTTCACCGCCCACGCCGAGCGCTACGCCGAGGGCCCGCTCGACACCCTCTTCGACGCCTGGCTCCGCCGCCCGGAGCTCCCCCCGCTGCCCTCGCTCCCACCGCCGCGGCCGCCGCACCCGCCGGCCTCGTAACGGACCCACCTGCACCCGGCTCCGGGTTGGCCGGGTGCAGGTGGTCGTCTTCCGCTTCGCGCCCGCGCGGCGGAGCCGCACATCAGCGGAGCCGCGCGCCCCTGTGGTGGCTCGTCTCCGCGTCAGACGGTGACGGGCTCGCGGGGGGCCGGGGCCGGCTCGTCGGTGCCGTGCTCGATGTTGAGTTCGGGGAGGAGGCGGTCCAGCCAGCGGGGGAGCCACCAGTTGGCGCGGCCGAGCAGGGTCATGGTGGCGGGGACCAGGACCAGGCGGACCACGGTGGCGTCGACCAGGACGGCGGCGGCCATGCCGACGCCCATCATCTTGACGGTGACGTCCGGGTCGAGGGCGAAGCCGATGAAGACCGCGACCATGATGGCGGCCGCGCTGCTGATGACCCGTCCGGTGGCGGAGAGGCCGCGGACCACGCTGCCGTGCGGGTCCTTGGTGACCAGCCAGTCCTCGCGGACCCGGGCCAGCAGGAAGACCTCGTAGTCCATCGAGAGCCCGAACAGCACGGTGAACATCAGGATCGGCACCCAGCTGGAGACCGGCACCGCGTGCGGCAGGCCGAGCAGTTCCGCGCCGAGGTCGGTCTGGAAGACGGCCGTGGTGACGCCGTAGGCGGCGGCCACCGAGAGCAGGTTCATCGCGGCGGCCTTGACCGCCAGCACGGGGGCCCGGAACAGCACGGTGAGCAGGATCAGCGAGAGCGCCACCACGAAGGGCACCACCACCCAGAGCCGCGAGGCCAGCCGGTCGGAGATGTCGGCGAAGGCGGCGACCACGCCGGTGGCCTCGGCCCCGGCCGGGAGCAGGCCGCCGCGCAGGCGGTCGAGCAGTTCCTTGGTCTTGACGTCCTGCGGTCCGGTGGTGGGCCGTACGGTGATCACGGCCGCGTCCCCGGCCCGGTTGAGCACCGCCGGGGTGACGGCGGCGACGCCCGGTGCGTCCTTCAACCGCGAGGCCAGGGCGGGGAGTTCGGCGGCGGGCAGGGTGCGCAGGTCGACGGCTATGACCAGCGGCCCGTTGGCGCCGGGGCCGAAGGCGGACGCGGTGAGGTCGTAGGCCTGGCGGGTGGTGTGGTCGGAGGCCTGGCTGCCGGCGTCCTGCGGCCAGGTGCGCATGGAGAGCATCGGCGCGGCCAGCGCGAGCAGCACCACCAGGGAGGCCAGCGCCCCGGCCAGCGGGCGGCGGCCGATCAGCCGGGCCCAGCGCTCGGTGCGGGTCGGGGCCGAGGAGCCCGTGCGGGCGGCGGCCACGCCCGGCTTCCAGCCGAGCCGTTCGGCCTTGCGCAGCAGCCGGGGCCCGGCCAGCGCGCAGAGCGCGGGGACGAGGGTGAGCGAGGCCAGCATCACGGCGCCGACCACCACGAAGGTGGCGTAGCCGAAGGAGGAGTAGACGGAGAGCCCGGCCAGGCGCAGGCCGAGCAGCGAGACCAGGACGGTGGCGCCCGCGATCACCACGGAGGAGCCGGCTGTGGCGGTGGCCTCGGCGGCGGCCTCACGGGGGGTCAGGCCCCGTCGCAGGCCTTCGACGTGACGGCTCACCAGCAGCAGCGCGTAGTCGATGCCGACGCCCAGGCCGACCATGGTGGCCACGGTGGGGGCGGTGGCGCTGATGTCGGTGACGGCGGCCAGCAGGGTGGTGAGCGCGGTGCCGAGGCCGAGGCCGGCCAGGGCGACCAGCAGCGGCAGCCCGGCCGAGACCAGGGTGCCGAGCGCGACCACCAGGATGATCAGGGCGGCGACCACGCCGACCAGTTCGGCGGTGCCGTCGGGGGCGGAGAAGTTCTCCGGCAGCTGGCCGCCGAAGGCGACCTGGAGTCCGGCGGCCTCGGTGGGCGCGGCGGCGGAGCGCAGCGCGTCCAGCCCCTCGGAGCCCTGGAAGTCGGTGACGGGCACGGAGTAGTCGACCTGGATCAGCGCGGTGGCGCCGTCGGCGGAGAGCAGCGGGGCCCCGGCGGAGGCGGCGTGCGGCAGTTGCGCCAGCCGTTCGCGCAGCTCGGCCAGCGACTGTTCGGAGATCCGCCGGCCGCCTCGGTCGTGGACGACCACCCGGGCGCTCGCGCCGGAGAGCTCGGGGAAGCGCTCGCGCAGCAGGTCGGCGCCGGCGGTGGAGCGGGTGCCGGGCACCCGGTAGTCCTCGCGCGGCTCGCCGCCGAGGGTGCCGGCCAGGGTGAGGGCGACGGCGAGCAGCAGGAGCCAGCCGAGCAGGGTGCGCCAGGGTCTGGCGGCGGCGGAGCCGCCGAGGCGGCCGAGGAAGGAGGACATCGCAGGAGCCTTTCGGCGGTCCGGAGGATCAGTCAGGGCCAGCCTGGGGCGCGCGACTTGGAGATCTCTTGGGGTCGTTCGGGTCCGGTCTCCAAGCCGATGATCCGAATGGGGGTGTCCCGAACGGACATATGCTGACAATTGCGATGTAATCGCTCTCATGATCCGACCTTGGTCTGAACCTCCGTCAGAACGGGGGTGCCGGAGTTGAGCCTGCTCCGGGAGAACGCCGTCCTCGCGCTGTTCACCTGCCTCGCCCTCGGCTACCTGATCGGCAAGCTGAGGGTCGGCCCGATCCAGCTCGGCGGGATCTGCGGCACCCTGATCGTCTCGATGCTGATCGGCGCCCAGAAGGTCTCCGTCAACACCGACGTGAAGAACGTGGCCTTCGCGCTGTTCATCTTCTCGCTCGGCTACATGGCCGGCCCGCAGTTCGTCGCCAACCTCAACGCCAAGGGCCTGCGCTTCGGCGTGCTCTCGGTGCTGGAGGCGGCCGTGGTCATCCTGATGGCGATCGGCTTCGCCACCGGCTTCGACCTGGACGTCGGCACCGCCTCCGGCATCCTGGCCGGGGCGGCGACCGAGTCCGCCGTGGTCGGCACCGCCCAGGAGGCCATCTCCAAGCTGGCCGGGATCACCCCGGACCAGTCCCAGGAGCTCCAGGCCCACGTGGCCACCGCGTACTCGGTCTGCTACCTGTTCGGCCTGGTCACCATCGTCATGCTGACCAGCCAGATCTTCCCGATGCTGATGCGGATCAACCTGGCCGACGCCAGCCGCGAGATCTGGGAGAGGATGCGCGGCGGCGACGCCGGGCTGGAGGCCGGCGAGCAGGCCTCCCTGCCGGCCCTGGTCGGCCGCACCTACCTGGTCTCCCAGGGCGAGGGCAGCAAGGTCGGCGACTTCGAGCTGGCCGAGCGGCAGCTGGTCTCGATCGAGGGCGTCAAGCGCGGCGAGCACGTGCTCACCGTCGAACCCGGACTGGTGCTCAAGCGCGGGGACCGGGTCCTGGTGGTCGGCGCCCGCGAGGCCGTGATGGACGCCGGGCACGAGCTCGGCCCGGAGACCTCCGGCGTGCCCGGGCTGGACAGCCCGCTGGCCGTGCGCGAGGTGGTCGTCACCCACAAGGAGCTGAACGGACGGACCGTCAACCAGCTCCGGGCCGCCGAGCCGGAGGCGGTCGGCGGGGTCTACCTGACCGACATCCAGCGGGTGGACCACCACCTGCCGGCCGTCGGCGAGACCGAGCTGCACCAGGGCGACACCCTCACCGTGGTCGGCGCCCGCGCCAAGGTGGAGAAGTTCGCCGCCAAGGTCGGCGCGACGGTCCGTCAGGACACCGCCGACTACATCTACATCAGCCTCGGCATCTGCCTCGGCGTGCTGCTCGGCGAGATCACCATCCACGCCGGGGACGTCAACCTCGCCCTCGGCACCGGTGGCGGCTGCCTGATCTCCGGCCTGTTCTTCGGCTGGCTGCGCGCCCAGCGCCCGACCTTCGGCGCCTACCCGCCGGTGGCCGCGCAGACCGCCAAGGACCTGGGCCTGGCCATCTTCATCGCCGTCACCGGCATGGCGGCCGGCCCGGACGCCGGCCCGCTGCTCAAGCAGTACCCGGTGCTGCTCCCGGCCGCCGGGATCCTGATGGTGCTGATCCCGGCCTTCCTGTCGTTCTTCGTCGGCCGGAAGCTGCTGAAGATCGAGAAGCCGATCCTGATCGGCGCCATCGCCGGCCAGCAGTGCTCCACCCCCGCGATCACCGCCGTCAGCAACGTCGCGCAGAGCAGCGTGCCGATGCTCGGCTACACGATCACCTACACCATCTCCAACTTCCTGCTGCCCCTCACCGGACCGGTGCTGGTCGGCATCATCGGCCTCTGAGGAAGGAGAGGGACCGCCATGGACTGGATCACGGACCACGTCTTCAAGCCGTACCCGGAACTCCTGATCTTCCTGACCATCGCCCTCGGCTTCCTGGTCGGCAAGATCCGCTACAAGGCCATCGGCCTGGGCGCGGTGACGGGCTGTCTGATCGCGGGCCTGTTCACCGGCTGGGTGACCGAGGTCAGCGTCAACGGCACGGTGAAGTCGGTGTTCTTCATCATGTTCCTGTTCGCGCTGGGCTACAAGGTCGGTCCGCAGTTCTTCCGCGGGCTGAAGAAGGACGGCCTGCCGCAGGTCTCGGTGGCGGTGGTGGTCTGCGTCACCGGTCTGCTGGTCTGCTGGGCCTTCGACGAGATGCTCGGCTACGGTCCGGGCCTGGGCGCCGGCCTGCTGGGCGGCGCGCTCACCCAGTCCGCCGTGATCGGTGTCGCCCAGGACGCCATCGGCAACATCCAGGGCCTGACGCCCGACCAGATCACCGCCGAGCAGAACCTGGTGCCGATCGGATACGCCGTCACCTACCCGCTCGGCACCATCCTGTGCGCCGTCCTGCTGGCCAACATCGCGCCCCGGCTGCTGAAGAGCGACCTGGCCGAGGACTCCCGGCAGCTGGCCGTCGAGCTGGACGCCCCGGAGTCCAACCCGGACCTGGCCGAGGGCTACTACGAGGTGGTGCTGCGCGCCTTCACGGTGGCGGGCAACGGCCTGGTCGGCCGGACCATCGACGACATCGAGGCCCAGCAGAAGGAGCAGGGCCGCCGGATCTACATTACCCGGGTCCGCCGGGACGGCGAGATCCTCGACCACACCCAGCAGACCGTCATCCAGCAGGGCGACTCGATCGCGGTCTCCGCCCTCCGGCACGACCTGGTGGACTTCGACCCCGCCCGGCAGATCGGCCCGGAGACCGACGACGCGGGGCTGCTCAGCTACCAGACCGAGCACCTGCACGTGGTCGCCTCCAACAAGGAGCACCTCGGCAAGACGGTGGCCCAGCTGCGCCGCGAGCCGTTCATGGTCGGCGTCTACGTGGACAAGGTCTACCGGGCCGGGGCCGAGTTCCCGTACCGGCTCTCCACCGAGATCGAGCGCGGTGACACCCTGGTGCTGACCGGCCCCAAGCGGCTGGTGGACCCGGCCACGGCGGCGATCGGCAAGCCGGTGCCGACCAGCTTCGCCACCGACATGGTCTGGGTGGGCCTGGGCATCTTCCTCGGCGGCTGCATCGGCATCCCGGCGCTCACCGCCGGCGGCGTGCCGATCTCGCTCTCCACCTCCGGCGGCGCCCTGATCATGGGCCTGGTCTTCGGCTGGATCCGCGGCCGCTACCCCACCTACGGGAACGTGCCGCCCGGCGCCCAGTGGTTCATGGACACCTTCGGCCTGTGCGCCTTCGTCGCGATCGTCGGCATCAACGCCGGGCCGAGCTTCAGCAGCGGTCTCTCCCAGGCGGGTTGGGGCCTGCTGGTCTGGGGCGCGGTGGCCACCGTGATCCCGCTGATCGTCGGCATCCTGGTCGGCCACTTCGTGTTCCGGATCCGGGTCCCGATCCTGATGGGCGTGGTGGCGGGCGCGCAGACCACCACGGCCGCCATCGGCGCCATCAACGAAGAGGCCAAGTCCCAGATCCCGACGCTCGGTTACACCATCCCGTACGCGGCAGGCAACGTCCTGCTGACCATCTGGGGCGCCATCATCGTCGCCCTGCTCGGTTAGGGGCTGTCTCGTGGATGGGGCCGGGCGGGCGCCGCCGGGGCACGCACCTCGCCGGCTTCTCGTCAGTCGCCGATGCTCCGCATGGACTCCTTCCTCGGCGCCGCCGAGGCACGCACCCCAACGACGCCCGCTGATCCGACCCCACCCACGAGACAGCCCCTAGGAGAGACCACCCTCATGAGCAAGCCTTCGATCAGCCGCGAGGAGATCCAGCGGCTGTCCAAGCTGAGCCCGTTCGAGCTGAAGGGCGAGTTCATGCGGCTCGCCCAGGCCTACCAGGCCGACCAGCCGGGCCAGAAGGACAAGTCCACCTCGCACATGCTCAACGCCGGCCGGGGGAACCCGAACTGGATCGCCACCGGCCCGCGCGAGGCGTACCTGGCGCTCGGTCACTTCGCGCTCTCCGAGAGCCGCCGGGTGTGGACCGCCGACAACCTCGGCGGGATGCCGGAGAAGCACGGCATCGCCGAGCGCTACGACCGCTTCGCCCGCTCGCACCCCGAGCTGCCCGGCATCGAGATGCTCACCGCCTCGATCGGCCTGGCCGTGGACCGCTTCGGCCTGGACCGGGAGGACTTCATCCACGAGCTGGCCGACTCCCAGGTCGGCGACAACTACCCGGTGCCGGACCGGATGCTGGTCAACGCCGAGCAGATCGTCCGCGGCTACCTGCACCAGGAGCTGATGCAGAACCGGCAGCCGGCCGACCAGCTGGACCTGTTCGCCACCGAGGGCGGCACGGCCGCGATGTGCTACATCTTCGACTCGCTGATGAAGAACGGCATCCTCAAGAAGGGCGACAGGATCGCCCTGATGGTCCCGGTCTTCACCCCCTACATCGAGATCGCCGAGCTGGACACCTTCGACTTCGACGTGGTCAAGGTCGAGGCCTCCAACTTCGCCGAGACCGGCGTGCGCGGCTGGCGCTACCCGACCGAGGAGGTGGCCAAGCTGGAGGACCCGTCGATCAAGCTGGTCTGCCTGGTCAACCCCTCCAACCCGCCCTCCCTGGCGCTCTCCCAGCGGGTCGCCGACCAGATCAAGCAGATCGTCGCGGGCAAGAACCCCAACCTGATCATCGTCACCGACGACGTCTACGGCACCTTCGTCAACGGCTTCCGCACCATCGCCGCCGACCTGCCGCGCAACTCCCTGCTGGTGTACTCCTACTCCAAGCACTACGGCTGCACCGGCCACCGCCTCGGCGTGATCGGCCTGCACCACGACAACGTCATCGACGAGATGCTGGCCGCGCTCCCGGCCGAGGAGAAGGCCCGCCTCGCCAAGCGGTACGGCACCCTCACTCTGGAGCCGGAGAAGATCCGCTTCATCGACCGCCTGGTCGCCGACTCCCGGCAGGTGGCGCTCAACCACACCGCCGGGCTCTCGCTGCCGCAGCAGGTCCAGATGACCCTCTTCTCGCTCTTCGACCTGCTCCCCGAGGGGCAGGCCTACAAGGCCAAGGTCCAGGCGATCGTCCACCAGCGCCTGTCCCTGCTGCTGGAGGGCTCCGAGATGAAGATCGCCGACGACCCCCAACGGGCCGGGTACTACATCGAGTTGGACCTCCAGGCGGAGGCCGAGCGGGTGGCCGGCCCGGAGTTCGCCGAGTTCCTGCTGAAGAACTACGAACCCACCGAACCGCTCTTCCGCCTCGCCGAGCAGACCGGCGTGGTGCTCCTCAACGGCGGCGGCTTCGACGGCCCCGAGTGGTCCGTCCGGGTCTCCCTGGCCAACCTCGACGACCTCGACTACCTGAAGATCGGCCACCACCTGCGGCAGATCTTCCTCGACTACCGCACCGAGTGGGAGCAGTCCAAGGCCTGAGCCCGCCCGCACGGAGCCCCCGCCGTCCGCACGGCGGGGGCTCCGTGCGGTCAGGGGGCGCATGCTGGAGGCAGGGGCAGCGGACCCCTCCGGAGGCGGCCATGGAGATCAGATCCCCCTCGGGCGTAGTGGTCGGGGTGGACGGCTCGCAGCACGCGGCCACCGCCGCCGAGTGGGCGGCCCGGGAGGCCGAGCGGCGGGCCTGCTCGCTGCACCTGGTGTACGCGGTCGAGACCGGCACCCTCACCGTCCCGGCCCGCTCCGGGGCCGCCGTCACCGACCTGCTGCTGCGCAACGCCCAGGAGCTGCTGGACCGGTCGCTGGCCGAGGTCGCCGTCGCCCACCCCCGGCTGCGGCCGACCGGCGACGTGGTGCCCAAGGACCCGGCCGCCGCGGTGGTGACCGCCGCCGAGCACGCCGAGCTGGCCGTGGTCGGCACCCGGGGCCACGGCGGCTTCGCCTCGCTGCTGCTCGGCTCGGTCTCGCTCCGGGTCTGCGCCCACGCCGGCTGCCCCGTGGTGGTGGTCCGGGGCGGGACGGGCGACGGACACCAGGTGCTGGTCTCGGTCCGCGAGGAGCGGGACGCCGAGGCCGTCCGCTTCGCCGCGCGGGAGGCCGAGCTGGCCGGGCTGCCGCTGCGGGTGCTGCACACCTGGTCCCCGGTGGTGGCCGACGTGGCGCACGCCGCCCCGATGATGGACGAGCTCGGCGAGGAGTCCGACCTGCACCGCCAGCTGCTGCGCCGCACGGTGGACCCGGTCCGCGCCGAGTACCCCGGCCTCGACCTGGAGGCCGAGGACTTCGCCGGGCCGACCGCCGCCACCCTGGTGGACGCCTCCGCCGACGCCGCCCTGGTGGTGATGCCCCGTCACGCCCCGGCGCCCCGACTGGGCCTGCGCCTGAGCACCGCCTCGCACGCCGTCCTGCACCACGCCCACTGCCCGGTGGCGATCGTCCCGGTGTGAGACGGTCCGGGGGTCACGACCAGAGGCGCAGCCCGGCGGTCAGCTCGCGGACGCAGCGGGCGGCCAGTTCGGCGGCCTCCTCGGCCGGGGTCTCCTCGGCGGCCCAGGTCTCGACGGCGACCCGCATCGCGGTGTTGGCGGCGGCGGCCGCCAGGCGCAGTTCGAGGGGGTCGGTGCCCGGGGCGGCCAGGGTGGTGAGCACCGGGACCAGGGCGAGTTCCGACTCGTGGTGCACCCGGTGCCAGACGGCCAGCAGGTCGGGCTCGGACGGGGCCTGGCGGAGCAGGCCGCGGACCCAGCCGAGCACCTCGGGCGGGAAGTCGGCGGAGGGTGCCATGGCCTGCCGGGCGGACCGCTCCAGCGCCTGGGGGAGCGTCAGCTCCGGCGGGCTCAGGGCGAGTTCGCTGATCCAGTGCCGGACGCCGCCGGCCAGCAGCGGGGCGACGGCGTCCTCCTTGGTGCGGAAGTAGCGGTAGAAGGTGCGCAGCGAGACCCCGGAGGCCCGGGCGATGGCCTCGGCGGTGCACCCGGCCGCGCCGTGCTCGGCGAACAGGCGGGCGGCCGCGAGCGCGATCTCCTGCTGGGTGGCGGCCTTGCGGCGCTCGGTCAGGGAGGGGCGGTGGTCGGACACGCTCCGAGTCTAGTGGGTCACCGTGCATGACCGGCCGATCTGGCGCAGCATGCGTGGTTGGCACAACGTGCCATGTCGGCGTACCGTGAAGCCGAGATCCGGCACAACCCCGCAGGAGAGCACCATGAACCGCTTCGACGGCCGCCGCGTACTGATCACCGGCGCGGGCTCGGGCATCGGCCAGGCCACCGTCCGCCGCGTCCTGGCCGAGGGCGGCACCGTGGTCGGCGCCGACATCGCCGAGCCCGGCCTGGCCGCCACCCGCGCGCTGGCCGAGGCCGACGGCACCGCCGACCGCCTGACCACCCTCACCGTGGACATCGGCGACGAGGCCTCCGTGGTGGCCGCCGTGGCCCGCGCGACCGGCCTGCTCGGCGGGCTCGACGTGCTGGTCAACGCGGCCGGCATCCTGCGCTCCGAGCACACCGACCGCACCGGCCTCGATCTGTGGAACACGGTGCTGCGGGTCAACCTCACCGGCACCTTCCTGATGACCCGTGAGGCGCTGCCCGAGCTGCTGGCCTCCGGCCGCGGCGTGGTGGTCAACTTCAGCTCCACCTCGGCCACCTTCGCCCACCCGTACATGTCCGCCTACGCCGCCAGCAAGGGCGGGGTGCAGTCCTTCACCCACGCCATCGCCGTCGAGTACGCCAAGCAGGGCCTGCGCGCCGTCTCGGTCGCGCCCGGCTCGATCAGCAGCGGCATGACCGACGCCTCCGGCGCCAGCGGCCAGAACCGCGGCCCCGGCCTGCCCGCCGACGCCGACATGTCGCTCTACGCCAAGCTCACCCCGGCCCTGCAGTCCGGCAACGCCTACAACTTCGCCGGGCCGGAGACCGTCGCGGGCGTGATCGCCATGCTGGCCTCCGACGACGGCGCCTTCGTCACCGGCACCGAGGTCCGGGTCGACGGCGGCACCCACGCCTGAGCCCGACACGCTGGTGCGGATGGCACCTGACGTGCCGTCACGCCCGTGATGATGTGAATCGTCCCGAGCGAGAGGCGGTGCCCCGTGCCGGACCGGGTGCTCAACGGGCTGCGGCTGGCCCTCGGCCTGCTGACGGCCACCGCCCTGGGCTTCCAGCTGTACCGGCTGGGCGCCCAGGGCGGCTCCGTCGCCAACTTCTTCAGCTACTTCACCATCCTCGGCAACGTGCTGGGCATGGGCGTGTTCCTGGTGGGCGGCCTCCAGGGGCTGCGCGGCCGGGGGCGGGTGCCCGACCTGCTGCGCGGGGCCGCCGCGCTCTACCTGGCCGTCACCGGCCTGGTCTACCTGGTCGCGCTCCAGGGCCTGGGCCTCGGTCTGACCCTGCCCTGGGTCGACGACGTCCTGCACCGGGTGATGCCGGTGGTGGTGCTGGCCGACTGGCTGATCGACCCGCCGCGCCGCCGGATCGAGTACCACCGCGCACTGCGCTGGCTGCTCTTCCCGCTGCTCTACCTCCCCTACACGCTGATCCGGGGCCACGTCACCGACTGGTACCCGTACCCCTTCCTCGACCCCGGCCGACACGGCGGCTACGCCCGGGTCGCGGTCGCCTCGGCGATGATCACCGTCGCGTTCCTCGGGATCGGTGCCCTGATCGTGGTGATCGGCAACCGGCTCGGTGCCCGCGCGCAATCCGGTCGTACGAGCTGACAACCTTTCACCGGCCCCGCCGCGTCTGTCCGTCGTGAGTCGAGAATCCGAGGACGCCGCCTACGCGGCCTTCGTCGAGGCCGCCTGGCACCGGCACCTGCGCACCGCGACGCTGATCACCGGCGACCGCCACCGCGCCGAGGAGCTGCTCCAGGACTGCCTGGTCAAGCTGTACGTCCGCTGGCGCCGCGCCGCCACCGACGACCCGCACGCCTACCTGCGCCGGATGCTGGCCAACGGCCACGTGAGCTGGTGGCGGCGGCGCCGCCGCGAACTGCTCACCGACGCGCCCCCGGACTCCGCCGCCCCGGTGGCGCTCCCGGACGGTACCGAGGAGCTGCGCCGGGCCCTGCTCACGCTGCCCGAGCGGCAGCGGGCCGTGGTGGTGCTGCGGCACGTCGAGGACCTGTCGGAGAAGGACACCGCCGCCGCGCTGGGCTGCTCGGTCGGCACCGTGAAGAGCCAGAACGCCCGGGCGATGGCCCGGCTGCGGACCACCCTGCGGGAGCACCAGGAGGCCACCCGATGAACGTGCACGACGAGGAGCGGGTGGTCGAGGAACGGGTGGCCGAGGGCCTGCGGGAGCTGGCGGCCCGTCAGGAGGTCGGCGGCCCGGTGCCCGTGGCCGAGCTGTTGCACCGGGGCCGCCGCGGCCGCCGGCTGCGCACCGCCACCCGGGTGGCCGCGGCGGCGGTCGGCGTCGGCGCGGCGCTCACCGTGGCGGTCGCCCTGCTGCCCGCCCCGGCGGCGACCGGGCCGGGCCTCCCGGCGCTCCCGGCGGTGTCGCCGAGCGCGGTGGCGACGCCGAGCCCGGCCGCGAGCTCCCCGGCACCGCTGCCGACCACGGGGCCGGAGCTGCTGGAGGCGCTCCGCACCCGCCTCCCGGCCGGGTTGAGCACCGGCATCCCGTGGGTCCCGGAGCAGTTGCCGTACCAGAAGTACGTCGGGTTCCAGGTCCGCAACGGCGGTGCCACCGGCAACGTCCGGATCGACATCAACCGCCCGTCCACCGGGCCGGTCAACGTGGTCCGGTGCACGGTCCCGGGCTGCACCGACACCGACCTCCCGGACGGCGGGCACCTGCAGCTCTACCTGCCCGGGAAGGCGGTGGGCGGGCAGCAGGACTGGCGGGCCACCGTCCGCCGCCCCGACGGCACCATGGTGACCGCAGCCTCCGGCAACATCCCCGGCCCGGGCGAGGGCACCCAGGTCCACCCGAACGCCCCGTTGCTGACGGGGCAGCAGCTGTCCGAGCTGGCCCTCGACCCGCTCTGGCAGCAGGTGGCCCTGACCCTCACCGGGCAGCCGTCCCGCCCGCCGTACCCGGCGAAGCCGTAGGGCCCGCCCGACGGGTCTAGCGCACCCCGTCCGCCCGGAACAGACGGCCCGAGTCCGGGTGGTCGGCCGTGGTGGCGGTGGTGATCCAGAGGGTGCCGGCGTCGTCGAAGGCGCAGGCGGTGGCGCGGGGGACGGGGACCTCGACGGTGGCCAGCAGGGTGCCGGTGGGGGAGAAGCAGTGCACGGCGTGGCCGCCCCAGAAGGCGATCCAGAGGTTGCCCTCCGGGTCCAGGGCCAGGCCGTCGGGCTCGCCCGGGTACTGCGAGAGGTCGAGGGTGCGGACGGTGGCGCCGAGCGGGCCGTGCTCCGGGTACTCGTACAGGGTGGCCCGGTGGCTCGGGCTGTCGATGTGCCAGAAGCGGTCCGGCTCCGGCCAGCCCAGCCCGTTGGGGATGGCCAGGCCGCCGAGCAACTGCCGGACGCTGCCGTCGAGTTCGCGCCGGTAGAGCCGCCCGTCGGTGCGCGGCTCGGCGCGCTGCATGGTCCCGGCCACCATCCGGCCGTACGGGTCCACCGCGCCGTCGTTCATCCGGCGGTCGGTGTCCCCGGCCTCCACGGGGGTGGTCAACTCCGGTGTGCCGGTGGCCAGGTCGAGGGTCTCGAAGCCGCGCTCGGTGGCCAGCAGCAGCCGGTCCGGCCCGGCGGGCGCCAGGCAGCCCGGGGTGACGTCCAGCCGCAGGCCGTCGGTGCGGCCGGTGGCCGGCTCCAGCCAGCGGATCTCCTGGTCGGGGATGCCCAGCCAGTACAGCCGCTGCGCGTCGGCGTCCCAGCGCGGGCCCTCGCCCAGGGTGAGCCGGTGGCTGTCGGCGGGTTCGGCACGCATGGCGGTCTCCTCGTGAGGACGGGGGGTGCCGCCCCGCGGCGGTCGGCTGCGGGGCGGCACGTGGTGGTGATCAGTTGAGTGGTTGGACCAGTGGATCGTCAACTGCGAAGGTGGCGGCCCCGGTTCCCGGCTGCACCCGCAGTCGGAGCCGGTCGGCCGGTCCGGCCCCGGCGGTGAGCCGGGCGGTGGCCAGCGGCACGTCGTCGACCAGCAGGTCGTAGGTCCCGGAGGCCGGGTGCAGCAGCAGGGCGACCCGCAGCCACGCCCCCGGCGGGTAGGCGAACGGCGCGTCGGCCCAACTCCCGTTGTCCGTCAGGGCGGCGCTGCCGTTGGCCGCCAGGCTGAACTGCGCCACCGGGGCCCCGGCCGCGTCCAGCAGGTGCACCCCGAGCGGAGCGCCGGTCTGCCCGGCCCGGACCCGTAGGTCCACCCGGGTCTCCCCGGAGGCGGAGACGGCGGGGAAGGTGCGGACGGCCGTCACCTCGGTGGACTGCCGCGTCAGCAGCAGCGAGTTGCCGTAGCCGCCGCCCGGGTCGGCGCCGACCACCGCCCCGGCGGCCGGGCCGGTGACGGTCCATCCGGCGGGCGCGGAGCCGGCCGGGTCGGTGTTGAAGTGCGCGGCCAGGGTGGGTGCGGTGACCGAAGGGCCCTGGTAGGAGCCGATGTTGGCCCCTCCGGCGCCCAGTGCGGAGGATCCGGCCAGCAGGCGGTAGCCCCAGGGGTCGGCCAGTTCGCGGCCGGAGAGCAGCGGGGCGCCGGTGACCGTATTGGTCGCCCCCGCCGGGGTCGGCACGGCGTAGAACACGTTGTGGTCGATGGTGAAGGCCGGGTCGTTGAGCGTCCAGCCGACCGTTCCCGAACTGCCGTGCTTGGCCACGATGTTGTCGGTGAAGCGGACGTCCAGGGTGGCGTTGGTCCCCTCGGTGACGATCTGCTGGCTGATGCCGTCGGCCAGGTAGATGGTGTTGTGGTGGATCCGGCCGTTCTTCAGCGCGCCCGGGCAGACCTGGAAGCCCCGGGCCCGGTCGTTCACCGAGACGTTGTAGCGGATGGTGAAGTTGCTGGTCGGGGTGTCGTACGGGCAGAGCAGGAAGAAGCCGCCCTGGTTGTCGTGCGAGTAGTTGTACTGGAACACCACCCCGTCGGTGGAGTGGTCGACGTCGTAGGCCATGCCGTCGCTGGTGGTGCGGCCGCCCGAGGTGTCGTTGTACTGGAACGTCACGTCCACCGAATTCGCCGTCCACATCCCGGCGTTGGGCGAACCGGAGCGGACGTTGAAGCCCTGGAGGAGGTTGCGTTCGACCAGGGTCTGCTGCCCCGTCATCGGGGCGATGCCGTCCCCGCCGATGTCCCAGAGCCGGTTGCCCCGGATCTCCAGGCCGGTGGACGGGGCCCAGGGCGCGGAGCAGAGGCTGTTCCAGAACGCGGCCAGCCGGGCGTTGCGGCACCAGTTCGACCAGGTGTAGATGCCCTGGCGGTCCACCGCGTGGATCCGGTTGTCGAGGATCTTCAGCCCGGCGAAGGCGGTGGGCGTGGTGGAGCCCCTGGCCTCCACCACGATGCCGCCGGAGGCGTCGGCGTACTTGCCGGTGCCCGCGCCCGCTCCGGTGACGGAGGGCAGCTTGCCGCGCACGTCGTGGACGTCCAGGCCCTGGAGCACGATGCCGGGCAGGGTGCCCGCATCGGTGGCCCGCACGTACACGCCGCGCCGGGTGGACCGGTTGTCGCCGGGCGCGCTCAGGTCGAGGTTGCGGACCTCGACGTACGCCAGGTCCGCGAGCAGGACGGCCTCGGTGCCGCCGTCCGCGTTGACGGCGGGGAGCGGGCCGCTGCCGTAGGCGTCGACGGTGACCGGCGCGGCGGCGGTGCCGGAGCCGGCCGGGGCCAGGGTGCCGCGGCAGGTGGTGCCGCGCTTGAGGCGGATCGCGCTGCCGGGGGAGAGGGCCAGGGAGTTGACGGCGGCGAGGGTGTTGTACGGGGAGGACTGCGTACCGGTGCCGTTGGTCGCGGCGGAGCAGTCCAGGTAGGCGGCGACGGGGGCCGCGTCGGCGGTGGCCGGGGTGGCCAGGGTCAGGGGCAGTGCGGCGGCGAGGGCTGTGGTGAGCAGCCGGAGGAGGCGGGACACTCGCCCTCCTGGGTGACGGACACGGGGCTCTCTTCTCGGTGGGTGACGGACCCTCAGCGCAGCAGCGCCTCGGGGAGCATGGCGGTCGCCCCGCCGTCCACGGCCAGGCAGGTGCCGTTGACGAAGGAGGCGTCGTCGCCGGCCAGGAAGGCCACGGCGCGGGCGACTTCGATGGCGGTGCCGTGGCGGCCGAGCGGGTTGGCGCGCAGCAGGGCCGGGCCCAGCCGCGGATCGCTCCACACGTGCCGGTTGCGCTCCACCGGCACGAAGCCGGGTGCCACCGCGTTGCACCGCACTCCGCGCCCGCCCCACTCGACGGCCACCGCCCGGGTGAGCGCCAGCAGTGCCGCCTTGGCGGCCGCGTAGGCGGCGAAGCCGGGGACGGCGCCGTGGGCGTGCGGCGAGGCGATGTGCACGATCGAGGCGGGGGTGCCGGGCGGCAGTGCGTGCAGGAAGGCGGTGTCGAAGTGACGGGCGGCGGTCAGCACGGTGTGCAGCATGGCGTCCCAACTCCCGTCGTCCTGCTGGTCGAGCGGGGTCGGGGAGCCGGAGAACGCCCCCTGCACCAGGATGCGGGCGGGGCCGCCGAGGGACTCGGCGGCGGACAGCGCGGCGGCGCGGGTGGCCGGGTCGGTGACGTCGCCCCGGACGGGGGTGACCCGGTCGGCGGCGGGGACCGGGGCCAGGTCGACGGCCACCACCAGGGCGCCGCGGGCGGCGAGTTCGGCGGTGACGGCGGCGCCGATGCCGTGGGCGGCGCCGGTCACGACGGCGATCCGGTCGGCGAGGGGGAGGGGCACGGTGCTGGTTCCTGTCAGTTCGGGGTGAGGGGGTGCCAGTGGCCGGGTACGAGGTCCAGGCCGAGGCCGGGGCCCTCGGGGAGGGTGAGCCAGGGGCCGTCCGGGGTCTCGGCGGGGTGCACGGCGTGCCGCCGCCAGGAGGCCTCGCCGAAGGCGAACTCGCTCTCCACGGAAGGCCCGAGGGCCACCGCGAGGTGCAGCCCGGCGGCGGTGGCCACCGGGCCGGACGGGCTGTGCAGCGAAACCCCGGCACCGGCGGCCAGGGCCTCCTCGGCCAGGGCCCGGGCGGCGGCGAGGCCACCGGCGTGCTTGACGTCCGGCAGCAGCCAGCCGAGTCCGGCGCCCAGGGCGGGGCGCACCTCGGCCGGGGTGCCGGCGAACTCGCCGCCGGCCAGCGGGGCGATGCCCGCCTCGCGGACGGCGGCGAGCCCGTCCAGCGGGGCCGCGTCCTCCAGCCAGCGGAGGTCGAGGGCACGCAACTGCGCTGCGGCTTGCAGCACTTGGTCGATGGAGAGCAGCGAGTGGGCGTCCACCATCAGCTCCGCGTCCGGCGCCGCCGCCCGGACCGCCCGGGCCCGGGCCAGACCGCCGCCCAGCCGCGCCCCACCCGGGAGCCCGTCGAACGGCGCGCACTTGAGCGCGGTGTACCCGGCGGCCACGGCGGCGGCCGCGACCTCGGCGAAATCCTCGGGGGTGCGGCGCCGCAGCGCCCGGTTCAGGTTGGCGTACCGCCGCACCGGACGGGCCTCCCGCCCGCCCAGCCAGCGCCAGAGCGGTACCCCGGCCCGTCGGGCGGCCAGATCGACGAGGGCCTGCTCCAGCCCGCCGCGGACCGTCCTCGCGGCGAACCGCCGTTCCCCGGAGGCCGGTTGATCGAGCAGGGCCAGCGCATCCTCGCCGGACCCGCCCTCGGCGAGCCGCTCCGTGACCGACGGCCACAGTGCTTCGGCCCCGGGCCCGGCGTCGGACCACTCGCCGAGCCCGAACGCCCCGTCCGCGTCCCGCACCCGCACCACGTCCCACGAGGTCCGCGCGGACACCCGGGCACGGAACAGTTCGACGGTGAGCACGGAGGCCTCTCAGGGAAGGTGGTGGGTGAGGGGGTCGGAGAACCAGGCGTTGAGGAACACCGCGGCGGAGGCGAGCACCAGGGCGTGGTCGCCCAGGCCGGACGGGACCAGGCGGGTGGCGGCGGCCGGGCCGAGGGCGCTGTGGCGGACCAGTTCGGCCCGGACGTCCGGGAGGTACTCGGGGGTGTGCAGCGGGCCGCCGGCCAGGACCAGCAGCTCGGGGTTGACCAGGTCGAGCAGGAGGGCGGCCGCGCGGCCGACCCAGCGGGCGCGGGTGCGGAGCAGGCGGATCGCCCCCAGGTGCCCGTCGCGGGCCAGCCGGACCAGGCCCTCGAAGGACTCCTCCGGGCCCACCAGGCCCCGGTCGCGGGCCAGTCGGAGGACCGAGCCGTCGGTCAGCGCGGCCTGTAAGCAGTCCGAGGCCCCGCAGTCGCAGACCACCCCTTCGAGGCCCGGCAGCCGCAGGTGGGCGATGCCGCCGGCGGCCGAGCGCGGGCCCCGGTGGATCCGGCGCCCGACGGTGAAGGCGGCGCCCACCACGTTGCCGACGAAGAGCTCCAGCAGGCTCTCCGCCGCCTCGCCCGCGCCGTACCAGCCCTCGGCCAGGGCGAGGGCGCGGACCAGGCCGTCGAGGCGGACGGGCGGGTCGAGCCGGGCGGTGAGTTCGGCGTGCAGCGGGACGTCGCGCCAGCCGAGCGGTCCGTGCTCGACCACGGTGCCGGCCTCGCCGTCCACCCAGCCGCCGGTGGAGACGCCGACGCCGAGCAGCCGCCGGTGGGACTGCCAGGACGTCAGGTCGGCCAGCGCCTCGGCGAGTTCGCCGACCAGCTGGCGCGGGTCGGTGGAGCCGCGCGGGACGGCCCACTGGGCCAGCACCCCGCCGCGCAGGTCGACCAGGCCCAGGGTGGTGCGCAGCACGCCGATGTGCACCCCGGCCACGGCGGTCTCCTCGACCGGGAGGTCCAGCGGGATCCGCGGCCTGCCGGTCGCGCTCGGGCCCAACTCCGGTTCCAGTTCGATCAGTTGGCCGCTGACCGCGAGCCGTCCGGTGAGCCGGGAGACGGTGCCGGCGGAGAGGCCGGTGAGTTCGGCGATCCGGTGGCGGGGGAGCGGGCCGTGGGCGAGCACGGTCCGCACCACGGCGGCGGCGTTGTGCCGGACGCTCTCCATGGGGGCTGCCTCCTGTCGAGTTAATTTCGTTGAGAAAGTTAATGCCGCAACAGAGGGAAGGACAAGCCCCGCCGGTCTCCGCCATCCGCCGCAACACGGCGCAACGAAGCCGCAACACCCGCTCCCACCAGGCGAGATGGTGTTTGACAGACCGGCTCGCGGTCACCATTCTGATGCCCAGAAACCGAACCGTAGTCCGAGCGACCGACCGAAGGAGGAGCGATGACCGTCCGCATCTGCCGTGCCCTGTCCGCCTCCTGTTCCTGTCGCTGCTGCCGCTGTTCCGGCTGACGCCCCGTCGCGTCCTCTCTCCACCTCTTCCGCCGTCGGTCCGCGCCGTCTGCCGTCCGACGTGCCCCGCACTTCCTTCAGCCTCCTCCAGAACCGAGGGACCGTCATGACCACTGCCGTCACCACCCAGCTGAACCTCACCCCGGCCGCCGGCCGGATCGGCGCGATCGTCCACGACGTGCGGCTCGGCGGCGACCTGCCCGCCGAGACCGTGGCCGCGATCGAGGCCGCGCTGTACGAGCACAAGGTGCTCTTCTTCCGCGGCCAGCAGCACCTGGACGACGCCGAACACGAGGCCTTCGCCCGCCTGTTGGGCCAGCCGGTCGGCCACCCCACCGTCCCTAGCGCGGACGGCCGGTACATCTTCGAGCTGGACGCCACCAAGGGCGTGCGCGCCAACAACTGGCACACCGACGTCACCTTCGTGCCCTCCTACCCGAAGGCCTCCATCCTGCGCTCGCTGGAGCTGCCCCCGGCCGGCGGCTCCACCGTCTGGGCCAACACGGTGGCCGCGTACGAGGACCTGCCCGCCCCGCTGAAGGCGCTGGCCGAGAGCCTGCGGGCCGTCCACACCAACGACTACGACTACGCGGCCTCGCTGGCGCTCACCTCGGAGCTGGCGGACAACAAGGAGGTGGCCGAGCTGTTCCGCTCGGTCTTCGTCTCCACCGCCTTCAAGACCGAGCACCCGCTGGTGCGGGTCCACCCGGTGACGGGGGAGAAGGCCCTGCTGCTCGGCGCCTTCGCGCAGAAGATCGTCGGTGTCTCGGGTGCCGACAGCCGTGCGTTGATCACCCTCTTCCAGCGCTACGTCGAGCGCCTGGAGAACACCGTCCGCTGGGACTGGTCGGTCGGCGACGTGGTGATCTGGGACAACCGCGCCACCCAGCACTACGCCGTCAACGACTACGGCGACGAGCCGCGCCTGGTCCGCCGGATCACCCTGGACGGCGACCTGCCGGTCGGCCCGGACGGCGTGCCGAGCCGCCTGCTGGAGCCCGCCGACCCGCCGGCCGTGGCCGGTCTGGTCCCCGCCGAGCAGCTCGAAGCGGCCGCGCTCAAGTCCTGAACCCCACAAGGGTCCTGACGCCGTGACGGCGGCGGCTCCTGGCCGCCGTCGTTACTTTCGGCACCGAAAAAACAACCCCCCCACAAAGCCATCCCCAATGAAGGACATGGAACGATGACCACGCTCTCCCGCCGCTCCCTCCTGCGCGGCTCCGTCGCCGCGGCCGGCCTGCTCTCGCTGGCGGCCTGCCGCTCGGCGGCCGAGAGCGCGAGCACCGCCGCCTCCCCGTCGGGGGGTCCGCGCCGCGGCGGCACCCTCGCCATCGCCACCACCATCGACTTCACCCCGAGCCTGCTCTTCGCCCAGAGCGCCAACACCCTGGTGCAGCGCCTGGTCTTCAACACCCTGACCCGCTACGACGACCAGCTCAAGCCGCAGCCCGAGCTGGCCACCTCCTGGCAGCTGGCCGCCGACGGCAAGGGCATCACCTTCAAGCTCCGCGACGACGTCACCTTCCACAACGGCCGCAAGTTCACCGCCGACGACGTCATCTTCGCCGTCAAGAACCTCCAGAACCCGGTCCGCTCGGCCCAGTTGAGGAGCACGGCGGCCACCGTCACCGAGTTCACCAAGAACGGCGACCACGAGCTCACGCTCACCCTGGCCCACCCGGTCTCCAACCTCTTCGACCTCTTCGAGTTCATGATCATCACGGACTCGGCCACCGTCGAGGACGCCGTCGCGGGCAAGGCGCTGGTCGGCACCGGCCCGTTCGTCTTCGGCAAGCGAACCCCCGGCTCCTCGATCACCTTCACCCGCAACGAGAAGTACTGGAACCCGGGCCGCCCCTACCTGGACGGCGTGGAAATCCGGGTCATCCCGCAGGCCGACTCGCTGGTGGCCTCCCTGAAGACCGGTCAGAGCCACCTCTCCTACCACGTGCCCGGCAAGGACCTGGCCGCCCTCAAGGCCTCCGGCCAGTTCCAGCTCAAGCCCTACGACACCGGCTCCGGCGCCTACTACGTCGGCGTCAACGTCACCGCCGACCACGTGAAGGACAAGCGGGTCCGCCAGGCCATCTCCTGGGCGGTGGACCGCGAGCGGCTGGTCCAGCAGGCCCTCGGCGGCTACGGACTGCCCTCCGCGGCCCCGTGGCCCAAGTCCTCGCCCGCCTACAGCGACGCGAACGCCACCAAGTACCGCCACGACCCGGCGAAGGCCAAGGCGCTGCTCGCGGAGGCCGGGGTCTCCGGCATCACCCTGCCGTTCGCGCACTCCAACACCCCGGACGGCACCGCCTTCGCCCAGATCATCCAGCACGACCTCAAGCAGGTCGGCATCGAGACCGTGCTCCAGCCGACCGACTCACCGACCATGCAGAAGCAGCTGATCTCCCAGACCATGCCCGCGCTCTGGACCCTCGGCCACGGCTTCGCCCAGCTCCACCCCGCCACCCTGGCGGTCAGCGCCTACCCGTTCAACGAGGCCAAGAACAGCTCGCACTTCTCCTCGCCCGCCTACACCGACATCGTGCAGCGCGCCTGGAAGCGCCCCGACGCCGACAGCCCCGAGGCCAAGGCGCTCTACCAGCAGATCACCGACGTCCTGCTGGACGAGGAGTTCGTCATCGACCTGGCCATCGGCGGCCAGATCGAGGTGGCCGGACCCAAGGTGCGCGGCGCCACGCTCAACAAGTTCACCTACCTCAACCTCGACGACGCCTACCTGACGGCCTGACGGATGCGTACCTTCCTGCTGAGGCGGCTGCCCTCCGGGCTGCTGGTGCTGGCGGCCGCCTCCTTCCTGATCTTCTCCATCCTCCGGCTGATCCCCGGCGACCCGGCCACCAGCCTGGCCGGGCCGGACGCCGGCCCCGAGGCGGTCGCGGCCATCCGCGCCCGCCTCGGGCTGGACCAGCCCTTCCTCTCCCAGTACCTGAGCTGGCTCGGCGACCTGGTCACCGGCCACCTCGGCCCCAGCTACGCGATCGGCGGCGAGGTCGCCACCCTGATCGGCGACGGCCTCGGCGCCACCGTCGAACTCACCCTCGGCGCACTGCTGTTGGTCGCCCTGATCGGCCTGCCGCTCGGAGTGCTCGGCGCCACCGCGCGCCGCGGCCCGGTGGCCGCCGCGGTCCGGGCCTTCACCACCACGGTGCTGGCCGTGCCGCCCTTCGTCACCGGCGTGCTGCTGGTGCTGGTCTTCGCGGTGACGCTCCGCCTGCTCCCGGCCGGCGGCCACGAGTCGATCCTCGACCAGCCCGACATCGGCCTGCAGTACCTGCTGCTGCCCGCCCTCTGCCTCGCCCTGCCCAGCGCCGCCGTGCTGGCCCGCTACCTCAAGGACGGCCTGGAGCGGGCCCTGGCCGAGGACTACGTCCGCACCGCCACCGCGCTCGGCGTCTCCCGGCGCCGGATCGTCTGGCGGCACGCGCTGCCCAACGCCCTGCCGCCCGCCGTCACCGTGCTCGGCCTCCAGGTCGGCCAACTCCTCGGCGGCGCCGTCCTGGTGGAGGCCATCTTCGCCTGGCCCGGCCTCGGCCAGCTCGCCGAGCAGGGGGTGCTGCGCCGCGACTACCCCGTGGTGCAGGACCTGCTCCTGCTGCTCGTCGCCGTCTACGTCGCGGTCCAGCTGCTCACCGACCTGGTGTACACGTGGCTGGACCCCCGGATCAGGTGGGAGTGACCCGATGACCACCCTCTCCTTCGCGCCCCGCCGCAGCTTCCTCCCGGCGGGCCTGCACACCCTCCGGGGCGCCACCGGCCTCGCCCTGGTCGGGCTGGTCGTGCTGGCCGGGCTGCTGGCCCCGCTGCTCACCGACGCCGACCCGCTGGCCCAGAGCGGCCTGGCCCTGGCCGGGCCGAGCGGGGCCCATCCCTTCGGGACCGACGACCTCGGCCGGGACCTGTTCAGCCGGGTGCTGCACGGCATCCGGGCCGATCTGCTGATCAGTCTGATCGCCGTCCCGGCCGGCGCCGTGCTCGGCTGCTCGCTGGCCCTGCTGGCCGCCACCTCGCGCGGCGTCGACGTCGCCGTCCAGCGGGTCTTCGACCTGCTGCTCGCCTTCCCCGGCCTGATCCTGGCGCTGGCCGTCACGGCCGTCCTCGGCCCCGGCCGCTGGCCGGTGGTGATCGTCATCGCGCTGGCCGAGATCCCGGGCTTCGGACGGCAGTTGCGGGCCGGCATCCTGGTCCAGCGCGAGCGCGAGTACGCCCTGGCGGCCCGGCTCGGCGGCGCCTCGAAGGCCCGGGTTCTGCTGCGCCACGTCCTGCCCAACGCCACCGACCCGCTGATCGTGCAGGCGGCCATCGCCTTCTCGCTGGCGGTCTTCATCGAGGGCGCGATGAGCTTCCTCGGGGTGGGCCTGCGGCCCCCGGAGCCCTCGCTCGGCGGCATCCTCAGCCAGTCGATGGCCTACCTGTCCAGCCACCCGACCTTCGCCGCCGCGCCGTTGGTCGTGGTCACCGCCCTGGTGCTCGGCTTCACGCTGATCGCGGAGGCACTGAACGAAGGGATCCGACGATGACGGCGGTACTGCCGGAGACCACGGTCGCCACCGTGCTCCACGTCACCGACCTGCGGGTCGAGTTCGACGGGGCGGAGGCCGTCTCCGGGGTCTCCTTCGAGCTCGGGGCCGGGGAGACGCTCGGCATCGTCGGCGAGTCCGGCTCCGGGAAGTCCACCACCGCGCTGGCGCTGCTGCGGATGCTGCCCGCCGGCGGGCGGGTCTCCGGCGGCTCGATCGAACTGGGCGGGCAGGACCTGGCACAGCTGGACGAGCCGGAGCTGCGCGGGCTGCGCGGCCGCCGGATCGCGATGATCTTCCAGGATCCGATGTCCTCGCTCAACCCCGTGCTCACTGTGGGCCGCCAGCTGGACGAGGCCCTGCGGGCGCACGGCCGGTACACCGCGAAGGACCAACGGGCCTCCCGTGCGGCCGAGTTGCTCGACCTGGTCGGCATCCCGGACGCGGCCGGCCGGCTGCGCGACTTCCCGCACCAGTTCTCCGGCGGCCAGCGCCAGCGCATCATGATCGCCCTCGCGCTGGCCGGTGACCCCGAGGTGCTGGTGGCCGACGAGCCGACCACCGCCCTCGACCCCACCGTGCAGCGGCAGATCCTCCTCCTGTTGGAGCGGATCAACCGCGAGCGCGGCACCGTCCTGGTCCTGATCAGCCACGACCTCGGCGTGATCGCCCAGACCTGCCGCCGGGTCCTGGTGATGCACCGGGGCACGGTGGTCGAGCACGGCTCCACCGAGGAGGTCCTGAACCAGCCCCGACAGCCCTACACCCAGCAGCTGTTGGCAGCCGTCCCGCGTCTCGACGCCCCCTCCACCGCCGCCGCCAACTCCACCCCCGGCCCCGAGCCGCTGCTCACCGTCCGGGAGGTCACCAAGACCTACGGGCCGCGCCGCCGCCGGGCCACCGCCCTGGCCGGGGTCAGCCTGGAGCTGCACCCCGGCGAGACCCTCGGCCTGGTCGGCGAGTCCGGCTCCGGCAAGTCCACCCTGGCCCGGGCCCTGGTGCAGGCCCACGCGCCCAGCACCGGCACCATCACCTACCGCGGTGAGGAGCTGACCCGCTCCAGGGCCGCCCGCCGCGAGGTCCAACTGGTCTTCCAGGACCCGTACTCCTCGCTCAACCCCCGGATGACGGTCGGTCAGATCCTGGCCGAGCCGCTGATCGCGCACCGCCTCGGCACCGCCGCCGAACGGGCCGAGCGGGTGGGCGAGCTGCTCGCCCAGGTCGGGCTGGACCCCTCCGCCGCCGAGCGGCACCCGCGTGCCTTCTCCGGCGGCCAGCGCCAACGGATCGGCATCGCCCGGGCGTTGGCCCCCAACCCCTCGGTGCTGATCTGCGACGAACCGGTCTCCGCCCTGGACGTCTCGGTCCAGGCCCAGGTGCTGGAGCTGCTCTCCGGCCTCCAGCGCGAACTGGGCCTGGCCGTCCTCTTCATCGCCCACGACCTCGCCGTGGTGCGGCAGGTGAGCCACCGGATCGCCGTGATGCACCGGGGCCGGATCGTCGAGACCGGCCCCGCCGACCGGGTCGTCACCGACCCGCAGGACCCGTACACCGCCGAACTGCTCGCCGCCGTACCGCACCTGACCCACCATGACCGGAGTGCCGCATGACCACCACCCGCCGTGACCCGTACGCCGGCTTCCCCGGCACCGTCGGCCGCACCTTCGGCGAGTCCACCGCCGCCTGGCCGCCCCGCCGCAGGGCCCGCACCGGGGCGCCGAACGTCGTGGTCGTCCTGGTCGACGACCTCGGGTACAGCGACATCGGCCCGTTCGGCGCCGAGGTGCCCACCCCGACGCTGGACCGGCTGGCCGGGAACGGCGTCAAGCTGGCCAACTACCACACCATGCCGCTCTGCTCTCCGGCCCGCGCCGCGCTGCTCACCGGCCTCAATCCGCACCGGGTCGGCTACTCCTTCGTGGCCAATGCCGACCCGGGCTTCCCCGGCTACGGCATGGAGGTGGCCGGGGACATCCCCACCCTGGCCGAGCTGCTGCACGACAGCGGCTACGCCACCTACGCCGTCGGCAAGTGGCACCTCACCCGGGACTCCGCCTCCAACGCGGCGAACGACCGGTCCAACTGGCCGCTGCAGAAGGGATTCGACCAGTACTACGGCGTACTGGAGGGCCTGACCAGCCTGTTCCACCCGCACCAACTGGTGCGCGACAACAGCCCCCTGGACATCGACGAGTTCCCCGAGGGCTACTACTACACCGACGACATCACCGACCAGGCCATCTCGATGGTCAAGTCGCTGCGCGCCCACGACGCCGAGAAGCCCTTCTTCCTCTACCTGGCCCACAACGCCGTGCACGGCCCGCTCCAGGCCAAGCCCGAGGACCTGGCCCGCCACCGCGGCCGCTACGACCAGGGGTGGGACGAGCTGCGCGCCGAACGCTTCGCCCGGCAGCTGGCCGCCGGGCACTTCCCGGACGGAACCCGGCTGCCGGAGCGCAACGGCGAGGCCGGGTACGACGTCCGTCCGTGGGACGAACTGACCGAGCCGGAACGGAAGTTGTACGCCCGCTACATGGAGGTCTACGCGGCCATGGTCGACAACGTCGACCAGAACCTGGGCCGGCTCACCGATACCCTGGCCGCGCTCGGCGAGCTGGACAACACCATCATCCTGTTCACCTCCGACAACGGCGGCACCGGCGAGGGCGGCGCCGAGGGCACCCGCAGCTACTTCAGCCGCTTCGTCCACCACCCGGCCCTGCCGGCCGACTGGAACCCGGACGTGGAGCGGGAGGTGGAGCTGATCGGCGGCCCGCGGAGCCTGGTGCACTACCCGCGCGGCTGGGGCATGGCCTCCAACACCCCCTTCCGCCTCTACAAGGGCCAGACCCACGCCGGCGGCGTCCGGGTGCCCTTCGTGCTCTCCTGGCCGGCCGGGCTGCCCCGGGCCGAGGGCGACGGCGGCGTCCGGCAGCAGTACCAGTACGTCACCGACGTGCTGCCGACCATCCTCGAACTCGCGGGCGTGGAGCGGCCGGTGGAGCGTCACCGGCAGACCGTGCAGGAGTTGGACGGCGTCTCCTTCGCCTCCGTGCTGCGCACCCCGGAGGCGGACTCCACCCACACCGAGCAGTACTGCGAGATGACCGGGAACCGCAGCTACTACCGCGACGGCTGGAAGCTGGTCACCCTGCACCGCCCGGGCAGCCCGTACGACGACGGCGAGTGGGCGCTGTACGACCTGCGCACCGACCCGACCGAGACCACCGACGTGTCGGCCGAATACCCGGAGGTGGTCAAGGAGTTGGCCGAGGCCTGGGAGGACGCCGCCTGGCGCAACGGGGTCTTCCCGCTGGCCGACCGCTCCGGCGGCCTGGCCCTGCGCCATCCGGAGGACGCCGCGCTGCGCGCGCCGCTCACCCTGCTGGCCGGCACCCCCGAGCTGGAGCGCTACCGCTCCTCCCGGCTGATCGCCTTCCGCTCCTTCGAGGTGGCGGCCGAGCTCGCCGAGCACCGCGAGGGCGACCAGGGCGTCCTGGTCTCGCACGGCGACCAGGGCGGCGGCTACAGCCTCTACGTGGAGGACGGCTCGCTCCGGCTGGCCTACAACCAGTACGGCGAGCTGTTCGAAGCCGACGGCGGCCCGCTGGCGCCGGGCGCCCGGACGGTCGGTCTGCGGGCGCACGCCGTGGCCGACCTCAAGTGGGAGTTCGAGCTGCTGGTGGACGGCGAGGTGACGGGTCGTCTGGGCCCGGTCCACCAGCTGATCGGGATGGCCCCGTTCCAGGGCATCAGCGTCGGCGTCGACCGCAAGTCCCCGGTCTCCTGGCCGGTGTACGAGCGCCACCGCGGCTTCCGCTACAGCGGCCGGCTGCACGCGGTGACCTACCTGCCGGGTGCTCCGGCGCCCTACGACCCGGAGACGGTGGCCACCGCGCTCAAGGAGGCGGCCGCCGCCTTCGAGTGAGTCGGTCGGTGGGTCAGGACCCCGGGGTTCAGGAATCCAGAGATCAGGACCCCAGGGCTCAGGACTCCGGGGTGAGCGAGCCGGTGTGCAGCTCGCCGACCCGGCCGCCCTCGCCCTCGTAGGTCCAGAAGGCACGCACCGTCAGCCGCGCCAGGTCCATCACGTGGCTGACGGTGATGCCGCCCTTCTCGGTCCAGCTGACGAAGTAGACCGAGGGGGCCACCTCGGCCACGTGCAGGGCGACGTCCTCCCACTGGCCGGCCGACTCGCCGAGGCCCTCCCAGCGCAGCCGGGTGCCGTCCGCCGAGTACGTGTTGCGGAAGGCGGCGCCGTTGTCGACCTGGAACAGGTAGGTGTGTCCGGCGAAGGCGGGCAGGGGCGCGGTCATCTCGGGAGGCGTCCTCGTCTGGTGGTTACGGCTGACGGGTGGCTACGGACGGCGAGCCGTCCGTAGCCACCAACCTATCGGACCACCGGCCCGGAATGCCGACTACTTCAGGTACGGGCCGTCCGTGCCGACCTTCCCCGGAGCGGCGTTGGCCCCGCCCAGGTCCAGCACGTAGACCCGCAGGTTGCCCTTGCCGGAGGCGGCCACGGCGAGGGTGCCGTTGGTGACGTTCTTCACGTCCCCGGTGACGGCGTCCTTGTACGTGCCGTTCGGGATCCCGGTGAAGGTGGCGGCGTTGGTGACCGCGACCAGCGCGAAGCTGTCCGTGCCGTTCGCGGTGTACCGGCGCTTGAAGGCCATGTCCCCGGAGACCCCCTGGGTGGAGTACTGGCCCAGTTGGAGGGCGGGCACCGCGCGGCGGATCTGGTTCAGCCGCTGGAGCTGCTTGACCAGCGGCTGCTGCAGGGTGGTGGCCACCGGCCCGGAGGCGGAGGAGACCACCGAGAACTGGCTCGCCGTCACCTCACCGGCCACCTTGTCCCCGTAGTACGCCCGTCCGGTGCCGGCCAGCGGGCAGGTCGGGCCGCAGTCGATCTGCTTCCCGGCCTGGAACTCGATCTCCGAGCCGTAGTAGAGGGTGGGGATGCCCCGGAAGGTCCACATCAGCGCCATGTTCTCGGCCCAGGCGTCGGTGCCGCCGGCGTAGCGGGTGCTCGACTTGTTCGGGCCGAAGTCGTGGCTGTCCACGTAGACCACGTTGTAGGTGGCGTCGTTGGTGGAGTCGTCGCTGTCCTTGCCGTTGTTGAAGGCGTTGGACGCGTCACCGAAGTTCATGTGCATCCGCATGTCGATGATGTTCATGCCGGAGGACTTCGAGTGGTCGGGCGCGTGGTACTCGTTGCCGTTGAGCACCGCGTTCGTGGAGGTCGGCTGGTTGCCGGTGCCCATGGTGTTCTCGTAGGCGAACTGGTCGAGCGCGGCCTGCACGTCGTCCGAGGTGTACTCCCGGCGCTCCTTCCAGGTGAAGAACTGCGCCGAGTGGTTGACGGACCCCCGGTTCCACTTGTCGTTCACGAAGGCGCCGACCTCGCCGAAGACGAAGAAGTCGTTCGCCTTCTCCGGGCCGAACTTCCGCGCGACCCCCTCCTGGATGGCCGGCAGGAAGCGGCGGTTCCAGGTGACCCGGGGGATGTGCACGGCGGTGTCGATCCGGAAGCCGTCCACGCCCATGCCGATGTACTTGTCGTAGGCCCCGATCAGGTACTGCTGCACCACCGGGTTCTCGGTGTTGAAGTCGGCCAGGTCCTCGTGCAGCCAGCAGGAGCGGGAGTCCTCGCCCTCCCAGTTCCCGATCCAGCAGGCGTGGTAGAGCGCCTTGGGGAACATCCCGGTGGTGGCGCCCGGCCACTGGCAGGTGTAGATGGTGTAGCCCTCGGGGCTCTTGGCGCCGGTCGGCTTTCCCCAGTTGAGACAGGTGTTGCCGCTGGGCTCGGCCGTCGACCAGAGGTCGCCGTTGTAGTACGACTTCCCCGAGACCGGGTCGACGGTCAGACCGTCGTACTCGAAGCCGGAGTTGGGCGCGTCGTAGTACCAGCTCCACTGGCTGTCCCGGACGCCGTAGACGGTCGGGGTGAACAGGCCCTTGGCGCCCCAGCGGGAGCTGTGGTTGTAGACCACGTCCTGGTAGATCTTGATGCCCTTGGCGTGCGCGGCGTTGATCAGGTCCTGGTAGGAGGCGCCGGCCGACTCCAGCCGCGGGTCGACCTTGTAGAAGTCGTAGCCGTGGTACCCGTGGAAGTCGTAGTCGGAGCGGTTGAGCACCACCGGCGTGATCCAGATCGCCGAGAAGCCGAGCGCCTTGACGTAGTCCAGCTTCTGCACCAGGCCCTTGAAGTCGCCCCGGAACATCGGGTCGCCGTTGGCCGCGTTGCCCGACTTCACGTCCTGGCTGCCGCCCCGGTTGTTGGAGCTGTCGCCGTCGTTGAAGCGGGCGGTGAGCACGAAGTAGATCGGGTCCTTGCGCGGGTCCCCGCCGAGCGGGGAACCGGCGGCGGGGGCGGGCTCGGCGGTGCCGGTGGTGGCGCAGGCGGGCGGGGCGGAGGCGGCGGAGAGGTTGCCCGCCGCGTCCTTGGCCCTGACGGTCCAGCAGTAGGAGGTGGTGGGCTCCAGACCGCTCTGCGAGTACACCGTGGAGGTGGTGTCGACCACGGAGCTGCCCTTGGTGCCGCCGGTCCGGGTGACCTGGTACCCCGTCACCCCGCGGTCGTCGGTGGCCGGGCTCCAGGTGAGCACGGTGGCGGTGTTGGTGGCGGAGGCGCTGACGCCGGTGGGGGCGGAGGGCGCGGTGGTGTCGGGCGGGGTGGCGGCGCAGGGGTCGGCGGCGCCGGTGGTGACGGTCTGGTCCTTGACGGTGTTGTTGCCGCCGCGGAGCTGGTAGTTGACGCCGTTGTTGTTGTCCCAGACGCCGTTGCCGTTGTTGAACACCGCCTGCCAGGAGGTGGCGGGGCCGAGGCCGACGGTGCGCTTGACCCAGCCGGTGCAGGCCGCCGTCATGCCGGTGCCGGGGGAGGTGGTCCAGGTGCCGCCGGCGGGGGCCCAGTGCAGGTTGACGGTGGACCAGCCGACGCTGGTGGTCGAGTACCAGACGGTGGCCTCGGTGGCGGGCGTCGGGCTCGGGCTCGGCGTGGGCGTCGGCGTCGGCGTGGGTGTCGGCTCCGGGGTGGTGGTGCCGCAGGGGTCGGAGTGGGCGACGGCGCCGTCCTTGACGGTGATCGAGCCCGTCCCCAGCTGGTAGTTGGCGCCGCCGTTGTTGTCCCAGGTGCCGGAGCCGTTGGTGAAGGTCGCCTGCCAGGTGGCGGCGTACCCGAGGGCCACGGTCTGCTTCACCCAGCCGGTGCAGGCGGCGGTCATCGCCGTGCCGGGTGCGGTGGTCCAACTCCCGCCCGCGGGCGCCCAGTGCACGTAGTAGGCGGGCCAGTTGCGGCTGGTGGTGGAGTAGAACACGGTCGCCGTGGTGGGGGTGGCGGCCGCGCACGGGTCGGTGGTGGTGACGGTGCCGGACGAGACGGCGCTGATGCCGCCGGTGAGTTGGTAGTTGGCGCCGCCCCGGCTGTCCCAACTGCCCGAGCCGTTGGTGAAGGTGGCCTGGAGGCCGGTGGCGGCGCCGAGGTCGACGCTCTTCCTGAACCACCCGGAGCAGGCCGCCTCCATGGCGCTGCCGGGCGGGGTGGTCCAACTCCCGCCGGTGGGGGCCCAGTGCAGGTAGACGCTGCTCCAGGTGGTGGCGGGCTTGTAGTACACGGTCGCGGTGGTGGCCGCGTTGGCGGTGAGCGCCGGCAGCAGGGTGGCCAACAGCCCTGCCACGACGGCCAGTACGGCGGCCAGCGGACGGCGGGATCTCCGGCGGTGGCGTGCGACTTCACGGTCCACGGAGGGACTCCTCGAATGCCTGACGGGTGGGGGAGGAAGCGCCCCCTCCGGCGACGGCACAGGGGTGGGGCCCTGCGGCGCACGCCACCGCGCGGAGTTGACGCTCCGTCTTGCGCAAGGTTCTGCAAGATGTTTCAGGAGGGTACTCGTCTGTAAATCCCCCGTAAAGGCCCGACGTCAGGTCCGGCTTCCGGCGGGCGATGCCGCCGCGATAGCGTGCCGATCATGGTGGACTGGAGCCTTCGGCAGGCGTCGGTGTCGGACGTCGAGGCGGTGGCCGAGCTGCGCGCGACGGTGTTGCGGCCGGATCTGGAACGGCTCGGCCGGTACGACCCGCAGCGGGTCCGGCAGCGGCTCCGCGACGGATTCGACCCGGACCACACCTGGGTGGTCGAGGTGGACGGCGCGTTCGCCGGCTGCGTGGCCCTGCGCCCGGCCGAGGACTGCCACTGGCTGGAGCACTTCTACCTGGACCCGCACCACCAGGGGGCCGGCATCGGTTCGGGCGTGCTGCGGCGGCTCCTGGAGCGCTGCGACCGTACCCGTACTCCGGTCCGCCTGAACGTCCTGCAGGGCAGCCCGGCCCAACGGCTCTACGAGCGCCACGGGTTCACCGTCGAGGCCGAGGACCCGGTGGACGTCTTCATGGCGCGGGAGCTGCCGTGAACGCGTCGGTGCGGGGGTGGTGGGCCGAGGTGTGGCCGCAGGTGGCGGAGGTGTGGGTGCTGACGGGGGGCGAAGGGTCGGAGGTCGATGCGCCGGAGCGGGAGTTGCTCGCCGTGATCGAGGATCCGGTGGAGCTCGCGGAGCTGCGGAGGCTCACCACGGCCGGCCGGTTCGACGACGGCATCTGCCGGTGCCACGGCGGCCTGACGCTCGGTCTGCGCGGCGCCGACGGCGAGGGGTTGGGCCGGGCGAGCGTGCACGGGACCGACCGGATCTCCTGGGAGCGGTCCAGGTTCGGCGACGACCTGACGATCGGCGACCCGCTCGGCCTGGGGATGCTGCTGGCGCGGCACGGCCTCGGGGGCTGGCTGACGCACTTCGTCGGCGAGCTGGTCGGACCGCTGGGCCTTCGGGAGGGGCGTCCGCAGTACCGGCAGGCGGGCTCCGGGGCGAGCGGGTCGCGCCTGTTGGCCGCACGGCGGGTGCCGCCGTGCCTGCGGCCGTACTTGACGGGGGTCTCCGGCATCGAGGCCGGGAAGCTCCCCGAGGAGGAGGTCTCCCGGCTGCGGGCGGTCCTCGCCGCCGAGCATCCGGACGGTGGCGAACGGGCCCGGCTGCTCCTCGCCTGGCTGGGCCGGCTGACCTGGCCGATCGAGGCGGAGCACGGTGAGGGACTGCTGGTCCGCCGTCTGCTGGAGGGCCTGGATCCGGTCGCCGCCGCCGCCGCTGCCGATGCCGTAGTGGTGGCCGGCGGGACGGTGGACGGGTACACCGCGATGGGGTTGCTCTGCTGGGCCCGCGGGCGTCGTCACGTGGACGGGCTCGCCGGGCTGGTCGGTCCGGTCCTGGCCCGGTACCCGCGCCGCAGGTGACGCGCGGCCGTCCGCCCCCGGGGAAGTGGGGCGGACGGCCGTGGCGCGAACGTCCGTGTCAGCAGCCGAAGTTGACCTTGCGGAAGGTCGCGTAGTGGTCCGCGGTGTAGTAGTCCTCGTGGTAGACCCTGCCGGTGACGATGCGGCGGGCGCCGCGGGTCGAGGAGCCCGGCGTCTTCACGGTGTACTCGTGGTAGTAGCCGGTGGTCTGCTGGGGCAGGACGCCCTCGCGGTTCTGGAAGACGGTGCCGTCCTGGCTGTACGGGAACGGACCGCCCTGGTCGATCAGCTTGACGGTGGTGCGGCCCTCGGGCGGGAGGGCGGTGTAGCAGATGCTCCCGCTGACGGCGGCGGAGGCGTCGGTGGCGAACACGGCGGTGGGGGCGAGGGTGAGCAGACCGACGGCGGCGACGGAGGCGGCACGGGTCTTCAACGCGCGTAGAGTGATTCGCATGTCCTTCAGTCTGAGGGCTTGTCAGGTCCCGGAGGAAGCGCTGTGGAAACACTTCACTCGCAAGTAACTCCCCATGAACGCAGGTTACTTGTGGATTGACGCCATGCGGCGGACGTGCCGGATGTGTGACCGTCACATGGGGGCGCGGTACGGTCGGCCCTACGGTGGCCGGGCCGCATTCCCCCCACCCGCTGGAGACCGCCGTGAGACGTGTCCTCGTCCTGCTGCTCAGCTGCGCCGCACTGGCGCTGGGACTCGGTCCGGCGGTCGCCGCGACCCCCGCGTACCTGAGACTGGAGGCGACGTACACCGCCCCCGGCAACGGCTGGGCCAAGGTGGAGCGTTGGTACGACACCACCACCGGCTTCCGCGCCGAGCAGTTCCCCGCCGACGGCCGCGGTGACCAGGACGGCGCCCGGGTCACGTACTTCGGCGGGGTGAAGCGCCCCTCCTCGGCCCGCTTCCTGCTCTACTCCGCCTCCGGCTGGGACGGCGGCGCCAAGTCCGCCGTGCTGCTGGTGCACGGGGCCAACGACAACGCGGACCGGGCCTGGGCGAACCCCGCCGAGAGCGGCAACTGCGGTGCGGCGAGCTGTCCTTCGACCGGCCTGGCGCAGCAGCTGGCCGCCGCCGGCCACCGGGTCTTCGCGATCGGCTTCGCCCACAAGCACGGTGACAACCTGATGCAGGCACAGGCCGTCGGCGACGCGATCGCGGTGATCCGGGACCGCCTCGGGGTGGCGCAGGTCGACCTGGTGTCCTGGAGCAAGGGCGAGGTGGCGGCCCGGAGTTGGGTCTCCTCGGTCCGGCCGTCCTGGGGGCGGGCCTACCCCGGCGACGTCCGCCGCCTGGTCACCCTCGGCGGTCCGAACGGCGGCCTCGACTACGTCTACGCGCACGGCTGGAGCTTCTCGCTGGCCACCTGGCCCGCCTGCGGCGGCACGGCCAACGCGCCCTCCCCGCACCTCTGGATGACCTGCTACGGCACCTACACCTCCCAGCCCTGCCTGGGCGTGCTGCCGGTCAACGGCTCCGACTGCTTCCCCGGCCAGCGCCAACTGCTCGCCCGCTGGGACGGGAGGTACGGCGTGGACCAGCTCACCCAGGACTGGTGGACCACCTACTACGGCGGCCAGGGCTACTACACCTCCGGCCAGGGCATCCAGGCCGCGATCGACGCGGGCTCGCTGATCGCCCCGCTGCACGCCGCGGGCACCCCCGCCGCCGTCCCCGCCTACCTGCTGGCCGGCGGCTCCGCCGACCTCCCCGGCCTGCTCAACGAGAACCGCGGCCCGAGCGACGGCATCGTCCTCACCGCCAGCGCCCTGGACACCACCGGCATCCGAACGGTCGGCGGCACGAAACTGTTCACCGACCTGAACCACCTCGAACTCGGCTGGGCCCCGGCCGCCGCCACCCAGGTCGCCGCCTGGCTCGGCTGAAAAGCGATCCCGCCGGAATTCCCCCCACTGTTCGTGCTCTGTACGCGCAGGATGTGGAGCGGGCGATCTGCACCCCCGACGACAGCCGGTTCACCGAACTGACCGTCGACGGCGGTGCGGCGCTGAACAACGACGAACTGGGGCTGGTCCGCCGCCCTGCGATCATGACGAGCATGAGCATCGACATACCGACCCTTCCGGAGTGCTGATGGAGTACGTCGTCGCGGCCGCGGGCACGCACACGGTCGAGGTCTGCCGTGAGGCGCTCGGCGATCGGGCGGGGCTGGACTTCAGGGTGGGTTCGGTGGCCGATACCGGCTTCGACTGCGACGCCGTGATCCTCAGTTCCCCGCTGGCGCACGAGCGTTACGGGGGAGTACCGATACCCGGTTCGGCACAGCTCCTGGTCAACCACCGGGGTGACGGTGCTCCGCCGGTCGTCATCGCCACGCCGGTCGTTCCGTGGGAGGAACCGGCACGGCACCTCGCGGCAGCGGAGGCCGAGGTCCGGACGCACCGGATCCTCGCGGCGTGCGTCGACGCGTTCACGGCCGGACGGTCCGTGAACGCGCCCGGCCCTCGGATCCTGATCCATCTGGAGGGAGCAGGGATCGACCGGCCGGAGCTGTCCCCCACGATCGGGGGGATCGCCCGACTGCTGGCCGACTGATCGTCCGGCCACGAGTACGGAAGGGTTGCCCGCCGAACGATCGGCGGGCAACCCTTCCGCATGTCCGAGGGGCGTGTGAGGGAGGTCTCGTTGTCGCGGGGCGGGGGAGCTGCCTAGCCTGCATGGAGTTCGTGTAGCTGCGGACACCCGTCGGCGGGGCGCCGAGTCCTGCCTGCCCGTCGACGGTCACTCGACCACATCGAGTACGGGCAGGAGCGGGGGAACCAGGTCAGTACGTGACCCCTGCCCGCCCACTCGGCGCAGGGGCACTCGGGGTGAAGCCGCTCACGGGCGGCCGGGCGTTTCCTCACGCCCGAACCCGACAGCTCACCTCGCAGGCGTCGGAAGAGGACTCCTGCCCATGCGCATCTCCGTCACTCCGGCACGCCTCGGCGCGGCCGCCCTGGTGGCCGTCCCGCTGATCGCCGCCGCCCCGTTGGCCGGCCAGGCCGAGGCCGTCACCTACGTCACCCAGGACCGGCTCAGCCCGACCGCGATGTCGGCCGACGTCGCCGCCCGGGCCAGCCTGACCGTGCACTCGGGTTACTGCTTCACCGCCAAGACCCTCGGCGTCGGCGTCCGGGACGCCGCCGGCCGCAACCTCGACTTCCCCGGCAACGCGAGCAACGTGCGGATCTGCCCGGGCGGGGTGACCTTCACCAGCGGTGCCCGGGCACTGCCGGCCGGGACGTACACCCAGTTCGGCTTCTGGCAGGACCAGAACGGGGGCTGGCACAACCTGCCGTCCCGTCAGCTGACCGTCGGCGGTGGCTCGGTGACCCCGACCCCCACGCCGACGCCCACCCCCACTCCCACGCCGACCCCGACGCCGACCCCGACGCCCACGCCGACCCCGACGCCCACCCCCACGCCGACCCCGGCGCCGGGTGGTTCGCCCGTGCCGGGCAAGGCGCTGACCTGGTCGGAGGAGTTCGACGCGCCCGTCGCGCTCGGCAGCAAGTGGGTCAACGACCGCAGCAGCAGCTACCGTTACGGCAACCACAACCCCGACGACAACAAGCTGGACTGGCTGAACCCGTCCGGCGTCTCGGTCGCGAACGGTGTGGCCACCTTCACCGCCAAGCCCTCCGCGCACACCCTGGAGAACGGCAGGCAGGCCTGGGACACCGGGCTGCTCACCACCGAGTACTCCTCGCAGGGCTTCCAGGTGCGCACCGGCGACTACGCCGAGGCCCGGGTCAAGCTGCCCTCCGAGGCGGGTGCCTGGCCGGCGCTGTGGACCTGGAAGGACGGCAACGGGGAGATCGACACCTTCGAGTACCACCCGGACAACGCCGCGCTGCTGGAGCTGACCAACCACGTCAGGTCCGGCCAGAAGTACCACACCGACGCCTCGGCCGTCGGCCACGACAAGTGGGTCACCATCGGCACGTACTACGGCGCGAACTCCGTCGACTGGTACGTGAACGGCGTCAAGGTCTTCTCCGACAACCAGGGCGTCGGGTCCAGCTGGTCCGCCTACCTGATCCTCAACCTCTCGGTGGGTGCCGGGAAGTACCACCCGGGGCCGTCCGGCACCGCGCCGATCGACTTCGCCGCGGACTGGGTGCGGGTCTACCGCTGAGTCAGCTCACGGACAGCGTGAACGGCGTGGAGTTGTTCGTGCCGTCCGTGTCGTCCGCGCTGTACACCCTGACCTGCCCCTCGGCCTGCGTGCCGGGGGGCAGGTCCGCGTCCACCCGGACCGGGGCGATCGCGGTGGCGGTCCGGAGCGGGGCCAGCCCGGCCGGGAAGGTGCAGGTCAGGACGTGGTGGCCGGCCGTGGCCCGGCAGTCCGCCGGGAAGGTCGGGCTCTCGAAGGTGAAACCGGCGGGCAGCGTGATCGTCACCCGGAACGGGGAGGCGGTCCGGTCGGGCCCCCGGTTGGCGACGAAGCCGTGCGCGCTGGTGGTGCCGCCGGGCGGGGCCGGGTCCGCGTCGATCCGGACCACCTCCAGGTCGGAGTGCGAAGGGGCGGCGTTCGCGGGGGTGGTCGCCCCCAGCACCAGCGCCGCCGCCCCGGCCAGTACGGCCGTCAGCTTCCGTCCACCCGCGCGTCCACCCATGGTCCACTCCGTTCGCTCTCCGTCTCACTCCCTGCACAGAATGTATCGGCGTAGCGTGGAAGAGAGGCGGAGGTGAGGACGGTGTCCGGACAGGTGTTGAGTGAGGTCTCCGGGGTGGTCGGCCCCGACAGGGAGGCCCAACTGGTGACGTCCTACCGGGAGTTGGTGGCGGGTGAGCTGCCCCGGGGGTTGATCAGGACGGAGCTGCTGCGAGGGCCGGGTGGCCGATGGCGGGTGCAGAGCCTGTGGCGGGACAAGGCCTCGCTGGAGGCCGTCCGGGCGGATCCGAAGCTGGCCGCCGCACCCCGGCTGTTCCGCGAGGTGGGCGTCGAGCCGGAGCTGACGGTCTTCCAGCTGACGGCGGCCCAGGTCGGGCCGCCCGACCTCGAAACGGACTGAGGCCGGGCGTCCCTGACCTGACGTCAGGGGGCCAGGACCTGACCGAGTCGGGCCGCGATCTGCCGCATCACGGGGACCAGTGAGCTCTCCCCGTCCTGCGCCTCCAGGGCCCGGATGCGGGCCTCCGGGCCGGAGACCGAGAGGGCGGTCGGGGTGGGCGCGCCGGGGACGGCGACGGCGATGCAGCGCACGCCGATCTCCTGCTCCTGGTCGTCCACCACGTAGCCCGAGGCCCGGGCGTGGGCCAGCTGGGCGAAGAGCTCGTCCGGGTCGGTGACGGTGTACGGGGTGTGCGACTGGAGCGGCTGGGTGCCGAGCACCGCGCGGGCCTCGGGCTCGTCCAGCTGGGCCAGCAGGGCCTTGCCCACGCCGGTGCAGTGCGGCTGCACCCGGCGGCCGACCTCGGTGAACATCCGCATCGAACGGCGGGACTGCACCTGCCCGACGTAGACCACCTCGCCGCCCTCCAGCACCGCCAGGTTGGCGGTCTCGCCGGTGGCCTCCATCAGCTCGGCCAGGTACGGGCGGGCCCAGCTGCCGAGCAGGCGGCCGGAGGTCTCGCCCAGGCGGATCAGCCGCGGGCCGAGGGTGTAGCGGCGGGCGGTGTCCTGGCGGACATAGCCCTGCTGCACGAGGGTACGGATCAGGCGGTGGATGGTCGGCATCGGCAGGCCGGAGCTGCCGGAGAGCTCGCTCAGGGTCGCGATGCCGCCGGAGTCGGCGAGTGCTTCGAGCAGCTGGAAGGCGCGCTCGACGGACTGGACGCCGCCGCCGGCTCGCTCGGCCCCGGACGGTGCTGCTGCGGGGGTGGTGGCCACCGGCGTTCCCTTCTGCTGTGGAGGAGGAGTAGAGTCCCGGCGATCTACCTCAACAAACCGTTGAAATTCTGTATCGCGGAAACTAGTCTCCACCTTACAGAACCGAACCCGCCAGTAGGTGGGTCGGTATCGAGGAGGCTCCCACCGGAGCCTCCCTGCTGGCTCAACTGTCCAAGGAGTGTTCTGCCCATGGCTGCAGACCAGGACCCCGTCGGCGCCCCCTCCGCCGCTCCGGTCGTCACTGTCGCCGGTCCGCGCGTCCCCCGCAGCGAGGAGGTGCTCACTCCCGAGGCGGTCTCCTTCGTGGTCGGCCTCCACCGCGCCTTCGAAGGCCGCCGGCAGGAGCTGCTGGCCCGCCGCAAGACCCGCCGTGCCGAGATCGCGGCCGCGGGCACCCTCGACTTCCTCCCGGAGACCGCCGAGGTCCGGGCCGGTGACTGGAAGGTCGCCCCCGCCCCCCGCGCGCTCCAGGACCGCCGGGTCGAGATCACCGGCCCGACCGACCGCAAGATGGTCATCAACGCGCTGAACTCCGGTGCCAAGGTCTGGCTCGCCGACTTCGAGGACGCCACCGCCCCCACCTGGGAGAACGTGGTCAGCGGTCAGATCAACCTGATCGACGCCTACGAGGGCCGGATCGACTTCACCACCGAGGCCGGCAAGTCCTACGCGCTCAAGCCCGCCGCCGAGCTGGCCACCGTGGTGGTCCGCCCCCGCGGCTGGCACCTGGACGAGACCCACCTGCTGGTCGACGGCGTGCCGGTCTCCGGCGGTCTCTTCGACTTCGGCCTGTACTTCTTCCACAACGCGGCCCGGCTGATCGCCAAGGGCGAGGCGGACCCGAACTCGGGCCCGTACTTCTACCTGCCGAAGACCGAGAGCCACCTGGAAGCCCGGCTCTGGAACGAGGTCTTCACCCACGCCCAGGCCGCGCTCGGCATCCCGCACGGCACCATCCGCGCCACGGTGCTGATCGAGACCATCACCGCCGCGTTCGAGATGGACGAGATCCTCTACGAACTCCGGGACCACGCCGCCGGGTTGAACGCCGGCCGGTGGGACTACCTGTTCTCCATCGTGAAGAACTTCCGGGACGCCGGGGAGCACTACATCCTCCCGGACCGGAACACCGTCACCATGGCCGCCCCGTTCATGGCCGCCTACACCCGCCTGCTGGTGCAGACCTGCCACAAGCGCGGTGCCCACGCGATCGGCGGCATGGCCGCGTTCATCCCCTCCCGCCGCGACCCCGAGGTCAACGCCGCCGCGCTGGCCAAGGTCAAGGCCGACAAGGACCGCGAGGCCGGCAACGGCTTCGACGGCTCCTGGGTCGCCCACCCCGACCTGGTCCCGGTCGCCCGGGCCTCCTTCGACGCGGTGCTCGGTGACGAGCCGAACCAGAAGCAGAACCCCGGCCCCGCCGAGCCGGTGACGGCGGCCCAACTGCTCGACATCGCCGGTGCGGGCGGCAGCTGCACCGAGGCCGGGCTGCACAACGCCGTCCAGGTCGGCGTCCGCTACATCGAGGCCTGGCTGCGCGGGCTCGGCGCGGTCGGCATCTTCAACATGATGGAGGACGCCGCCACCGCGGAGATCTCCCGCTCGCAGATCTGGCAGTGGATCCGCAACGACGTGGTCCTCGCCGACACCGGCGAGAAGGCCAGTGCCGACCTGGTCCGCCGGCTGGTGGCCGAGGAACTGGACGCGCTGAAGGCCGAGTTGGGCGAGGCCGCGTACGCCGGTGGGCGCTGGGCCGAGGCCGCCCGGCTGTTCGAGCAGGTCTCGCTGGCCGAGGAGTTCGTCGACTTCCTCACCCTGCCCGCGCTGCCGCTGCTCGACTGACCACCAATCTAGCGAGGCGCGGCCACCCTGCCGCCTGCCGTGCTGGAGCACTGGCCGCGCCGATTACTCCGAACCGTACGGCCACCCTCTGGGCAGGGTGGCCGTACGGCCTTGCGACGGAAGGAAGTTCACAGATGGCTCGCATCTTCTTCAACGGCCAGGCCATGGTCGGCGGCCCGTTCCACGCCTCGGTGGCCGACGCGCTGGTCGGCCCCGTCACCACCGCCCCGGGCTACCGCTTCTTCTCCATCCGCGACGAGTGCCCCGGCCTGCTGGCCGACCCGGCGGTGGACACCGCGATCGAGGGCGAGCTCTACGACGTCGACCTGGCCCACCTGCGGGACGTCATCCTCCCCGGCGAGCCCGCCGAACTGGAGTTCGGCGTCATCGAGTTGGCCGACGGCTCGGCCTGCCTCTCGATGGTGCTGGCCCGCGGTGAGCTGGAGCGCGGCGTGCACAAGGAGATCACCGGGTTCGGTGGCTGGCGCGCCTACCTGGCTACGCTGGGCCGCACCGCCTGACCGGGCCGTCCAGCAGCCAACTGCCGTCGCCCAGCGGGGTGACGTCGTAGGAGTGCGTGCTCCCGGAGGGGAAGGGGCTGACGGCGCCGGTGGTCAGGTCGACCAGGTGGTCCCGGTGCCACTCCTCCTCGGTCTCCTCGTCCTCGCCTGCGATGGTGACCACCGCGGTGGAGTCGGTCAGGTAGCCGCCGTTCCACTCCACGACGGCCTCCTCGAGGACGGGCTCGAAGGCGTCGACGGTCAGGGTGAGCAGCTCCTCGCCACCGGGGTAGCGGTGGAAGGTGACGTCGGTCTGGTCGTGGGCCACCGTCATGAACTGCGTGCCGTCGGGGGACAGCTCGATCAGGCAGCGGTCGTGCCACGGGTACCGGAACACCTCCAACCGGCCGTCCACCAGGGCCCCGCGGAAGGTGATCACTCCGTCCTGGCCCTCGCCCACCTCCAGCAGGACGTGGCCGTCGGCGGGGTGGAAGTACTGGCTGCCTCCGTGCGCGGTGGTGTCCAGCCCGGCCCGGTCCAGCAGCTCGCCCGTTTCGGCGTCCAGCACCTCCCAGTGGTCCGGCAGGCCGTGGCCGCCCATGGCGTCGGGCCGGAAGACCCAGAGCGTCCGCTGGTCCGGCGCCAGCTCGCAGCTCGGGCTGCGGACGTAGTTGCGGAGGGGGAGGGGCTCCAGGGGGCGTCGCCAGAGCTCGGCGCCCCCGGCCGAGACGCAGACCACGGCGTCCAGGGTGGTGTAGCAGAGCCGGCGGAGGTCCGAGCTGACACTGGACGACACGGGCTCGTCCCCGGCCACCGGGGTGAACGTGGCGACCCCGGTCAGCTCGCCCGGGCCGGTGGTCAGGTCGTACACGTGGATGACGCCCTTGGCGTGGCGCGTGGTGTGCTTCACGTCCGGCAGGCTACCGACGCCCCCTCAGGGGCCGGTCAGGCGGGTGGTCTCGTCGTCCAGGTGGGTGGTGAACTCGGACTGGCGGACGTAGCCGCGGTGGTGGTGGCCGCGGACGACGGGGAGGTCGCTGCCCGGGCGGCGTTCGGCGGTGGGCGGGTCGGGGAGCCAGACGTCGGTGATGCCGGGGGTGGTGAGGGGCTGGCCGCCGAAGGGATCGGTGGCGCGGTGGAAGTTGACCCAGCGGGGTGGTTCCGGGAAGCCGGCCAGGCGGGCGGCGGTCGCGGCGTCGGCCAGGTGGCGGGGGAACCAGCGGCGGTAGAGGCGGGGGACGGGGTTGCCGTAGGTGACCACCGAGAGGCGGGCGCCGGCTTCCGGGGCGGTGCCGGCCAGCCGGGCCACCGTGGCGGTGACGATGACCGCGCCCTGGCTGTGGCCGAGCAGCACCACCGAGCCGCCCCGGGAGGTCAGGTGCCGTACCCGCTCCGCGAGTTGGGGAACCGCCTGCTCCGCGTAGCTGGGCGGCGCGTACGGGTGGAAGGCCCGCGGCCAGAAGGTGGCGACGTCCCAGACGATGCCGACCACCCGGCGGGTGTTCTGGTCGGCCAGCGACTGGCGGACCAGCAGGAGCAGCAGCACCGGCCCGAGCACCAGGATCGTCCCGGCCAGCGCCGCACTGGGGGCGGGGACGCCGGTCCAGATCCGGGTCGGGTCCGGTTTGGGCCCGCCGCTCCAGGCCAGCCCGTAGCTGATGCCGAAGGCGATGGCCGAGGCCCCGAGCAGCACGGCCGCGCCGGAGGTCAGCCCCTCCATCCGGCGCAGCAGCAGCTCGCCGTTGCGCTTGCGGCGCAGCACCTCGGCCAGCCAGAGCCCGCGCGGGCTCTCCGGGTGCGGGGCCGGGGCGCGCAGCCGCAGGGCGGGGCCGCGCCGCTCCCAGATGTCCAACTCCTCGTCCAGGCCGACCGGGTGGCGCAGCCGGTGCCAGAACCAGACCAGGCCGAACCAGGCCACCAGCAGCACCATCCCGTCGATGCTGAAGCGGGCCAGCACCTCGGAGCCGGGCAGGATCTGCACCTGGGTGACCGCCGCCGCGCCCTTCTCCCCGGGCGGGCTGAGCCAGTGCGCGGCGGAGAGCGCCACGCCCGACCAGATGGCGAACAGCAGGCCGCTGCTGACCGCGACGGTGGTGAAGGAGGGCGGCAGCCGGGGCAGTCCGCGCTGCCCGGCGGATCTCTTGGCCCACCAGGCACAGGCCAGCATGGCCAGCGCGGCGGCGTAGAGCACGAACAGCAGCAGGTTGAAGACCTCCAGCAGGTCCGGGATGCCGATCGCGGCCCCGCTCACCCCGGCCGCGCCCTCCCGCCGGGAGCTCGGCTGGACGGCGCAGAGCAGCACCGCGGCGCCCAGCAGTACGGTGGTGGCGGTGCAGGCCACCCGCCGGGAGATCCGTCCGCCGGCCAGCCAGGCCCTGGGGCGGTCGCCGAGCGCGGCGGCGGCGAACAGCAACAGGCCCAGCAGGGTGAGCAGTTCGAGCCCCATCAGCAGGCCGGTGGCGCGGCCGCCGGTGCGTGCGGTGCGCAGCAGCACCAGGGTGAGCAGCAGCAGGGCCGAGCAGGTGTGCACCGTGCGGTAGCGGGTGGAGTAGGCGCCGCCCTCCCAGAAACCGGGGTCGGTGAGCTCGGCGCGGGCCAGGTCGCTGTGGACGGGGCGGTCGTTCTCCCCGCCGGTGCCGCTCCCGCCGGTGGCGTCCCCGCCGGTGCCGTCCCCGGCCTCCCAGCGGCGGTTGGGGCTGGTGCCGAGGTGCAGCAGCAGCACCAGCAGGGCGGGCAGCAGCGAGGCCACCGCGACCGCGACGTAGGGGCGGTCCTGGAGCTGGAGGGCGTGCCAGAACGGCTGGGCCCGGCAGTTGGCGACCGCCAGGCACTGCCAGGCGGCCTGGTCGACCAGGACGTGGGTGAGGAAGAGCAGGTAGGTGGCGGTGACGCAGAGCGCGATGATCCTCACCATGGCCTGCTGGAACCGGACTTGGCGCGGCCCGCCGTGGGCCATCCAGCCGGCCGTGTTCACGAAGGCGAAGGGCAGCAGCAGGAACCAGAGCGCGGTGGCCCAGGAGCGCGAGGTCAGCCCGCCCCAGGAGTACACCTCGCGGTGCCGCCCGGACGGCTGCGCGTCCCGCCCGCGCCAGATCCCGGCCAGCTTGGAGCCGGTCACCTGCCGGGCCTCCGGGTCGTCCAGCACCTCGGCCGGCCCCGAGCCGCCGACCCCGTGGACGACCAGTTCGGTGACCCCGCCCTCGTCCACGTCGGTCGGGTAGTCGTGGTCCTCCCCGCCGCCCATGCCGCACCCCCCGGAGATCGCCGTGCTGCTGGAACTCTCGGTCAGTGCCGGGGAGTTGTCAATGGAGTTCCCGGCGGTCGGCCAGTCGGTAGCCGACGCCCCGGACGGTGTCGATGCCGCAGCGGGCACCGGCGGCCAGCAGCTTGCGGCGCAGCGCGGCCACGTACACCTCGACGATGTTCAGGTCGCCCCGGTAGGCGTGGTCCCAGACCGCGTCCAGGATCTCGGTCTTCGGCACCGCCAGCCCGGCCCGGTGGGCCAGGCACTCCAGCACGCCGAACTCCTTGGTGGTGAAGTGCAGTTCGGCCCCGCCGACCCGGCAGCGCCGGGCCGCCGGGTCCACCGTGAGGTCACCGACGGTCAGGACGGCCGGGCGCCCGGCCGCGCCCCGGCGGATCAGCGCCCGCAGCCGGGCGGTGAGCACCACGTAGGAGAAGGGCTTGCCGAGGAAGTCGTCCGCCCCGCTGTCCAGCGCCTCGGCCTCGTCGTACTCGCCGTTCTTGGCGGTCAGGATCAGCACCGGGACGGTGGAGCCCCGTTCGCGCAGCCGGCGGCAGATCCGGAAGCCGTTCAGCCCGGGCAGCATCAGGTCCAGCACCACGGCCGCGTAGCCGCCGCTCTCGGCCAGGGCCAGCCCCTCCAGGCCGTCGCCGGCCACGTCGACCGTGTAGCCCTCGGCCCGGAGCCCGTTGCCCAGCGAGCGGGCCAGCTCGTCCTCGTCCTCCACCAACAGCAGCCGCATCGGGTCAGCCTAGGCCGTGTACGAGCGGGCGCCGCCAGCGGGCGGGACGGGGATGCTGACGAGCAGTTCGGCGCCGTGCCCGGTGGCGGGGGCCACGGCGGTGGCGGTCCCGCCCAGCCCTTCGGCGATGCCGCGCACCAGGGCGAGACCGAGGCCCGAGCCGCCGTGCAGGCGGTCCCGCGACTCGTCGAGCCTGACGAAGCGTTCGAAGACCCGCTCCCGGTCGGCCGCGGCGATCCCGGGGCCGTCGTCGGCCACGGTCAGCTCGGCCGTCCCGCCGGTGGCCCGCAGGGCCAGGGTGATCCGTGAGGCGGCGTAACGCTCGGCGTTGTCCAGCAGGTTGCCCACCAGCCGCCCGAGCAGCGACTCCCCGGCGGGGAGCAGTACCTCGTCCAGCGCGAGCACCTCGACCGGGGGCCGCCCGAGGAAGGCCCGCTCGGCCACCTGCTCGGTGATCAGGTCGTGCAGCGGGGTCAGCCGGTCCGGGCCGGCCCGTTCGTCGACCCGGTGCAGCAGCAGGAGGTCACCGGTGAGCCGCTCCAGCCGCTCGGCCCCGGTCACGGCGGTGCGGGCCACCGACGGCCAGTCGGCCCGCTCGGGGTGGGCCAGCGCCACGTCCAGCGAACCGCGCAGCACCGCGACCGGGGTGCGCAGCTCGTGCGAGGCGTCGGCGACCAGTCGGCGCTGCTCGGCGAGCGCGTCCGCCAGCCGGTCCAGGGTCTCGTTGGTGGTGGCGGCCAGCCGGCCGATCTGGTCCCGGGCGGGCGGTACGGGCACCCGCTCGTGCAGGTCGCCGCCGCCGATCCGGGCCATCTGACGGCGGATCGCCTCCACCGGCCGGAGTGCGAAGCCGACCACCAGCCAGGCGACCAAGGCCACGAACAGCGATCCGAACGGCAGCACGTAGCGGAGCAGGATGCCGGTGAGCCGGGCGGCCTGGGCCCGTGGACCGGCGTCGTCCACCAGGACGTAGACGGTCACCTGCTGGGCCGGCAGGCCGGGTCGGCCGGTCAGGGCCTCGAGCGCCTTGTCGTCCCAGGTCCGTCCCTGGTAGCGGACGAAGGTCACGTCAGGGTCGGGCGGGCTGAAGTCCGGGGAGTCGGCCATCCGCAGGAAGACGTGCGGCGGTGCGGTGATCGAGACGTCCGTGCTCCGGGCGAGGTACTGCGAGGGGCCGGCGTCCGGCGCGAGGTCGGGCATCGGGGGCGGCGGCGGCAGCAGGGCGGTGAGCTCGTCGAGGTTCCCGATGATGTCGGTGCGGGCCACGGTGCCGTCGGCCAGCAGGAGGACGTAGGACGCCAGCGGGCGATCCCGCCACCCGAGGGCGTCCTCCCAATTCGGCGCCGGCACCGCGTCGTCCAGCCGGAGGGCGGTCTTCAGGGCGGTGTGCCGTGCGGTCGGCAGCTCCTGACGGTACGCCTGGTCGCCGATCCACCAGGCGGAGACGCCGAGCACCGCGGCGGTGGCCAGGGCTGCGGCGAGGGCCGCGCGGATCCGGATCGGGAGCAGACGCAGGAGTCGCATGGGGCCGTCAGCCTGGCACGGCCCGGCGGGCGGTGGCAACGTGGGGGTACGGGACGGCCCCGGACTCTCGCCGTGAGTCCGGGGCCGCCTCCACCCCGAGGGGTGGATCCGGGTGACGCACCGTCCCTGATGCGGCCCGGAGTTGAGGGAGGATCAGCCGCGCGAGGCCAGCTCGCGGGCCGCGCGGGCCGCGTTCTGCGCGATCTTGTCCTCGTTGACCGTGGTGAGCAGGCCCTTCTCGACCACCGCGTTGCCGTTGACCAGCAGCAGGGCCAGCGGGGGCAGGGCGCCGAAGGTGAGGGCGGCCACCGGGTCGGCGATCGAGGAGTGCATCACGCCGTCGACCTTCCACAGCGCCAGGTCGGCGAGCTTGCCCACCTCGATGGAGCCGATCTCGTTCTGACGGCCCAGCACCCGGGCGCCGCCCATGGTGCCCAGGCGCAGCGCCGAGCGGGCGGTGAGCGCCTTCGGGCTGCCGTGCAGACGGTTGATCAGCAGCGCGTTGCGCAGCTCGGTGCCCAGCTCGCCGGACTCGTTGGAGGCGGTGCCGTCCACGCCGAGGCCGACCGGGACGCCGGCCTGCAGCATGTCCGGGACGCGGGCGATGCCGGCCGCCAGACGGGCGTTGGAGGACGGGCAGTGCGCGACACCGGTGCCGGTCTCGGCGAACTTGGCGATGTCGGAGTCGTTCATGTGGACGCAGTGCGCCATCCAGACGTCCTCGCCCAGCCAGCCGGTGGACTCGAAGTAGTCCGTCGGGCCCATGCCGAAGAGCTGCTTGCAGAACTCCTCCTCCTCGGCCGTCTCCGAGCCGTGGGTGTGCAGCCGTACGCCCTTGCGGCGGGCCAGCTCGGCGGACTGCTTGAGGAGTTCGGTGGAGACCGAGAAGGGCGAACAGGGCGCGATGGCCACGTGCAGCATCGAGCCGAAGGAGGAGTCGTGCCACTTGTCCACGGCCGCCTCGGAGGCGATCAGGATGTCCTCGGTCTTCTCCACCGCGTGGTCCGGCGGCAGGCCGCCGTCCTTCTGCGAGCGGTCCATCGAGCCGCGCAGCGCGGTGAAGCGCATGCCGAGCTCCTGGACGGCCTCGATCGAGGCGCCGAGGATGTCGCCGCCGCCCTGCGGGAAGACGTAGTGGTGGTCCGAGGCGGTGGTGCAGCCGGACTTGAGCAGCGCGGCGGTGGAGCCCTGGGCGGCCGCGTGCACCAGCCGGTCGTCGATCCGGGCCCAGGTCGGGTAGAGCGCCACCAGCCAGTCGAAGAGGATGTTGTCCTGGGCCAGGCCCCGGGTGATCCACTGGTAGAAGTGGTGGTGGGTGTTGACCAGGCCCGGCGTGACCAGGTGGCCCTCGCCGTTGACCCGGCGCACCACGTTGTCCAGCCACTTGGGGGCGGGGCCGTCGCCGACCGACTCGATCACGTTGCCGCGGACCACGACGTGGCCGCGGGCGTACTCGGTGTCGTTGGCGTCGACCGTCGCGATCGCGACGTTCTCGATCACGATCCGCTGGTCGGCGGGCGGGGGCTGGACTGCCATGGTGTCTCCTATGGGGGGAGGGTGCGGGGCGCGCAGTGAGCGCTGTGCGCCCCGCACCGGTCAGGACGGCGTCGCCGTTGACGCCGCCGCGCCGTGCGGACCGCCGTGCGGCGCACGGTGGTTCGCACCGACGTGGTGGAAGAGCAGGTTGAGCAGTACGGCGAGGACGCAGCCGGCGGATATGCCGGAGTGCATCAGCGTGCGGACGGCCTCCGGGAAGGCGTCGTAGAAGGTGGGGGCGGCGATCGGGATGATGCCGACCCCGAGCGAGACCGAGACCAGGATGGTGTTGGCGCTGGACTGCATGCCCGCCTCGGCCAGGGTCCGGATGCCGCTGGCCGCGACCGTGCCGAAGAGCACGATCCCGGCGCCGCCGAGCACCGGCGAGGGCACCAGCGAGACCAGCGAGCCGAGCACCGGGAAGAGCCCGAGCAGGATCAGGATCCCGCCGCCGGCCGCGACCACGAAGCGGCTGCGGATGTTGGTCAGCGCCACCAGCCCGATGTTCTGGGCGAAGGCGCTGGCCGCGAAGCCGTTGAAGACCGGGCTGATCGCGGTGGCCAGCCCGTCGGCCCGCAGGCCGGCGGCCAGGGTGGGCTCGTCCGCCTCGCGCTCCACGATCCGGCCCAGGGCCAGCATGTCGGCGGTGGACTCGGTCATCGAGACGACCATCACGATGCAGATCGAGACGATCGCGGTGACCTCGAAGACCGGGGCACCGAAGTGGAACGGCGAGGGCAGGGCGAAGACCTCGGCCTGGGAGACCGCCCCGAAGTCGGCCAGCCCGAGGGGGAAGGCCAGCGCGGTGCCGATCGCGAGCCCGATCAGCAGCGAGAGCTGCTGCCAGAACCCGCGGAGCAGCTTGTTGCAGAGCACCACCGCGGCGAGGGTGAACGCGGCGAGGCCGATGGCCTTCACTGAGCCGTAGCCGGGGGCACCGGGGGTGCCGCCGCGGGCCCAGTTGACCGCCACCGGCAGCAGCGACACCCCGATGAGGGTGATCACGGTGCCCTGCACGACCGGTGGGAAGAACCTGATGAGCTTGCAGAAGTACGGTGCCGCGAGGAAGCACAGGATCCCCGCGACGATCACCGCGCCGAAGATCACCGGGAGCGCGTCCTGCGGACCGTGCTCCTTGGCGATGGCCAGCATCGGCGCGACGCCGGCGAACGAGACGCCGTTCACGAACGGCAGCCGGGCCCCGATCCTCCAGACTCCGAGGGTCTGCAGGAGGGTGGCCAGGCCCGCGGTGAACAGGCTGGCCGAGATGAGCAGGGCGAGCTCGGTGGGGGACAGGCCCACACCGGCGCCGACGATCAGCGGGGGTGCGACCACGCCCGCGTACATCGCGGCGACGTGCTGGAGCCCGGTGGTGAAGAGCTTCACCGTGGGCAGCAGCTCGTCCACGGGGTGGACCGGGCGGCCGGCCGGGTCGTCGGGGAGGTTCGGTGACGCTCCGTCCGGCCGCTCGGGTCCGTCTGGGGTGGAACCGCCGTCAGTGGTTCGGGTGTTGGGGAGTGCCATGTCGAGCCCCTCTTGTGCTCGTGACTCCCGGCGTGCCCGTGGCGCTGGAGAATGCCCGAGGGCGGGACGGCGGTGCAAGGGTCCCTCGGGGTGTTCCTCCGGCTCCCCGGGCCGGCCGCCGCGAGGCGAGCACGATCTCCGGTAGGTGGGGGTGGAGAAACAGGTGGAGCGGGCGGAGCGTGCCGTCCGGCACCGTCCGGCCGGGTGCGGCCGGGGGGTGCTGCGGTGCGGGACGGCGGTCATGACGGTGCCTCAGCTCGGCGATCAGGCGACCGGGATGACCGGGGTGACGCCCTCGCGGTGCACGGTGCCCTCGATCAGGCCGTACATCCGGTCGGCGGCGTAGTAGACCTCGTTCTCGTTCTTCAGGCCGAAGGGCGAGAGGTCCACCAGGAAGTGGTGCTTGTTCGGGAGCTCCAGGCGGACCTCGTCCACCTCGGCCCGGTTGTTCAGCACCCGGGTGCCCATCCCGTGCAGCGTCTGCTGCAGCGAGTAGGAGTAGGTCTCCGCGAACGCCTCCAGCAGGTGGCGCTTGACGTGCTGGTACGAGCGGTTCCAGTTCGGCTCGGCCGAGCCCTCGGTGCCGTCGAAGGAGTACTTCCACCGGGCCGTCACCTGGGTGGCGAGGATCCGGTCGTACGCCTCCTGGAGGGTGGTGTACTTGTCCTTGATGTAGCCCCAGAACTCCGAGTTGGTGGAGTTCAGGACGGTGAGGTCCTTGAGGCCGGAGATCACCGAGACGGTGGTGCCGTCGTAGACGATCTCACTGGTGCGCACCTCGCCGCCGTTGCGGACGAAGGAGTGGCCGACCTCCTCGGAGCCGATGAAGCGGGCCGAGTTGTCCGGGGTCTTGATCCGGTCCCAGGTGTACTCCTCGATCCGGATCCGGGCGCTGTGCACCACGCCGCGCTCGGTGTTGTCCACGAAGTGGCGGGCCAGCTGGATGCCGAAGGCCTCCGCCGACTCGATGCCGTACTCCTTGGCGAAGGCGTACACGGTGTTCTTGGTGGTGTCGGTGGGCAGGCAGTTCGCGTTCGAGCCGGTGAGGTGGACGTCGTCGAACTCACCGCGCAGGGAGACCGAGACGTTCAGGTCCTTGATCTCGTGACGGGTGGAGTCACGGTAGACCCGGACGATGCGGTTCTCCGCCTTGCCGTACTGGTTCTGACCGAGCACGTGGGCCATGACGGCTCCTAGGGGTTCCAGCGGTCTACTAGCTTCCGCGGTAGACCGAGTATCCGAACGGGTTGAGCAGCAACGGCACGTGGTAGTGGTGCTGCGCGGGCGCGACCGTGAAGACGATCGAGACCTCGGGGAAGAACGGCGGCTCCTCGGACTTCTTCGCGTAGTAGGCGGAGGTGTCGAAGAGCAGCCGGACGACCGAGCCCGCCTCCACGGCCGGCAGGTCCTTGGCCCGGCCGTCGGAGTCCGTGGCGGAGGTGCCGAGCACCTGCCAGCCACCCTCGGTGTGCAGTGCGAGCTCGACCGGGACCCCCTCGGCCGGGCGGCCGAGGCTGGTGTCGAGCACGTGCGTGGAGATGCCAGTCATGGGTTGAATGACCTTACTGATGGCAGGAGTTGACGTGCTGTCAGGAGTTCGCGGACTCGTCCAGCAGTCGGTTGATCCGGATGTCGTTGATCTTGCGCAGCTCGCCCCGGACGATCTCCGCCTCGGTGGCGGCGTCGTTCGGGAAGCGCTCGCGGAGTGCGGTGAGCATGGTGTCGGCCGTGCGGCCGGTCGCGCAGATCAGGAACACGTGGCCGAACTTCGCCTCGTAGGCGGCGTTCGCCTCGTGCAGCTCGTCGAGGAGTGCGGAGTCGACTCCCCGGATGCCGGCCTGTTCCCGCTCGGAGGTGGCGTCGCCCGCCTTGGGCTTGCCGATCCGGGCGTGGCCGGCCATCGCGTCGTTCAGGTCCTCGACCGTCAGCTTCGCCATCGCCGCCTCGTTGGCGGCGAGCAGCTCGGCCCGGTCGGACCACGGCCGGGAGTCCGCCACGAGGGCGGCCCAGCTGGGGCTGGAGCAGATCTCCAGCAGGGTCTCCGTCAGCTCGGCGGCGGGGGCCGCCGCCAGAGCGTCAAGAGCGTCGATGGGGCTGGTCACGGGTGGGCCTCCTGAAGAGTGGTGCCACCCGGAAAAGCTAGATCCGCCACCCGTAGCCGTCAACACTTTGTTGAACTGTTGGTGGTTACGTTTTGGGCCAGGTGCTCTGACCGGCCCTTTTGGTGTGCGATTCGCCAAGTGTGCCCGGCCCGTCGTGTCGGAAAGACTGGGCCGGTCGCCCCGGCCGCAGCCAGTGGACGGGGCGGACAGCGTCAGGTCAGCCCTTCGAACCGTCCTGTCGGTTCAGGTAGTTGTACACCGTGAACCGGCTGACGCCGAGGGCACCGGCGACCGTCTCCACTCCGTGTCGGACGGTGAAGGCGCCGCGCTCCTCCAGGAGGGCGACCACGCGCTGCTTCTCGTACCGGTCCAGCTCGGCCAACGGGCGGCCGTCGAACTGACGGGTCATCTCGGCCAGCAGACGGTCCAGTGCACTGCTCAGGTGCGGCAGGCGGACGGCGATCGCCGCCCGGCCCTCCCACTCCAGCACCACATCGTCCGGACGGGCCTCGTCGAGCGCGACCTCGGTCGCGCCGACGGCCTCCAGCAGCGGCTTTATCGCCGATGCCAGCGGGTGCTCCAGGGCCTCGCTCACGCGCTACCCCCTCCTTCCACTTCCTGGTCCAGCACGCTGACCTGGACGGAGATCCGGGTCGCGCCGGCCGCCAGGGTCTCGCGCAGCAGCGCGGTCACGGCGCCGACCACGTCCTCGGCCTCACCCCTGGCGTCGGTCCCGAAGGGGCCGACCGCCACCTCGAGTCCGGCGTCGGTCACCGCCTTCAGGGCAGCCTCGGCGTGCTCGGGGAACGTGTCCCGCTCGAACGGTTCTGTCGTGAACTCCACCATCAATCGCACCCGATCACTCTATCGACGGGGGGCGGGGGCGGCGGAAGGGACGGAGCCGATTCCGATTCCGCCTCCGGCGGTGCGCGGGCCCTGGAGCGGGACCGCCTCCGGCGGGGCGTGCCCGCCCGAGGGGCTTCTCGCCTCCGGCGGGGGCGTCGGCGGAGCCGAGCGGGCTGGGGCGGCATCCGGGGCCGGGAGGGCTGCGCCCACTTCCGCCTCCGGCGGTGTGGGCTCGCCCGCAGGGCTTCTCGCCTCCGGCGGGAGGGGCTGTGCCCGCTGCTGCTCCTGGCGGGGCGGACCGCCCGCAGGGCATTCCACCAGGGTGCCCGGCCGGCTTCAACAAAATGTTGCGAGTGGTCTTGACGGTCCGTCGAACGGCAAGGCAAACTTCCATCAAGCAGAATCCGTCTTCCGGATCGTGGAAGTCTCGGATCGGAAGAGTGAAAGGTGATGGGCGTGACTGCCGCTTCCCAGCACAGCTACACGGTCAACCTGTCGATCCTGTTCAGCGAGCTCCCGCTCCTGGAGCGCCCCGCCGCCGCCGCGGCCGCCGGCTTCACCGCCGCCGAGCTGTGGTGGCCCTTCGGGGAGAACCACACGCCGTCCGAGGCGGAGCTGGACGCGCTGCGCAAGGCGTTCACCGACGCGGGCGTGCAGCTCACCGGCCTCAACTTCCTGGACGACCTGACCAAGGGCGCCCGCGGCACCGTCTCCGTCCCGGCCGAGCGCGAGCGCTTCCGGGAGAACCTGCCGGTGACCGTCGCGCTCGCCGAGTCCCTCGGCACCAAGGCGCTCAACGCGCTCTACGGCAACCGGGTGGCGGGCGTCGACGCCGCCGAGCAGGACGAGCTCGCGCTGGAGAACCTCGCCCTCGCCGCCCAGGCCGCCCACTCGATCGGCGCGGTCCTCCTGATCGAGACCCTGAACAAGGTCGAGTCCCCGGACTACGCGCTGCTCTCCGCGGAGGCCGCGATCGAGGTGGTGGACAAGGTGAACGCCGCCACCGGCCTCGGGAACGCGAAGTTCCTCTGCGACCTCTACCACCTGGCCCGCAACGGCGAGGACCTGGCCGAGGTGATCACGAAGTACGCCGACCGGATCGGCCACGTGCAGATCGCCGACACCCCGGCGCGCAACGAGCCCGGCACCGGCGAGCTGGACTTCGAGGACCTGTTCGCCCGCCTCACCGCCGCCGGCTACACCGGCCGCATCGGCCTGGAGTACAAGCCGTCGACCGGCGTCTCCGCCGACAGCTTCGAGTGGCTCCCGCGCGAGCTCCGCTCCTAGAGCGACTGGCGGTTGGGGGGCGGCGTCGCGGCGCCGGGGCACGCACCTCGCCGGCTTCTCGTCGGTCGCCGATGCTCCGCATGGACTCTCCCCCAGCCTTCGGCCGGGAGGGGCCCCCTTCTCGGCGCCGCCGAGGCACGCACCCCAACGCCGCTCCTTCTCCCACCCCCCAACCGCCAGTCGCTCAGACCCTCATTCCTCCCCGCACCAAAGGACGTATCGCGATGAGCCGCAAGATCGCCTTCATCGGCCTCGGCATCATGGGCAGCCCGATGGCCGCCAACCTGGTCAAGGCCGGCCACCACGTGACCGGCTTCAACCTGACCCAGCCCCAGATCGACGCCCTGGTGGCCGCGGGCGGCCACGGCGCCACCTCGATCGCCGACGCGGTGAAGGACGCCGAGGTCGTCATCACGATGGTGCCGGCCGACCCGCAGGTCGAGCAGGTCATCCTCGGCGAGGGCGGCGTGCTGGAGAACGTGGCCGAGGGCACCCTGGTCATCGACATGTCCAGCATCACCCCGCAGACCTCGATCAAGGTCGAGGCCGCCGCCAAGGCGAAGGGCGTGCGCACCCTGGACGCCCCGGTCTCCGGCGGCGAGGCCGGCGCCATCGAGGCCGTGCTCTCCATCATGGTCGGCGGCGACGCGGCCGACTTCGCCGAGGCCAAGCCGCTGCTCGACGCGCTCGGCACCACCGTCATCCACGTCGGCCCGGCCGGTGCCGGCCAGACCGTGAAGGCGGCCAACCAGCTGATCGTGGCGGTCAACATCCAGGTGCTGGCCGAGGCCGTGGTCTTCCTGGAGAACGCGGGCGTGGACCTGCCGGCCGCGCTCGACGTGCTCGGCGGCGGTCTGGCCGGTTCCACCGTGCTGAACCGCAAGAAGGCCAACATGATCGACCGTCAGTTCGCCCCGGGCTTCCGGATCGACCTGCACCACAAGGACATGGGCATCGTCACCGACGCCGCCCGCGCCGTCGGTGCGGCCCTCCCGGTCGGCGCCGTGGTGGCCCAGCTGGTCGCCTCGGCCCGCGCCAACGGCGACGGCTCGCTGGACCACTCGGCCCTGCTCCGGGGCGTCGAGCGCCTCTCGGGCCGCGAGGTCAAGTAACCCCATAGCTCCCCCTGGCGGCGTGTACCTGTCCGGTCGTGCCCGCGCCGCCAGGGGGCCACAGTTCGGTCGGCCGACGGGTCCGGTGCTCATCCACCCGTCCGCCGACCGTGCCAAGCCGGCGGTGCGCTCGGTTCTTCGGTCGTTCCGAGCATCAGCGCCGCCCGGCCCCCTCCCCGCCGAGGGGAGCCCCCCGTACGTCGGAAGCGGAGCGGGGGGAACGGCGGGGAGGGGGTCGCACCCCGGTCCATCCGGGCAGATGATCGGCCTGACGACGTATCGAGCGCGAGCAACGGAGAGTCCCCATGGGTCACATCGTGGTAGCCCCTGACAAGTTCAAGGGCACCCTGGAGGGCGCCGAGGTCGCCGCCAGGATCGCGGCCGGCATCCGCCGGGTGGCCCCCGGTGCGGACATCCGTGAGCTCCCGGTCGCCGACGGCGGCGAGGGCACCCTGGCCGCCGCGCTGGCCGCCGGTTTCAAGAAGGTCGCCGTCAAGGTGGCCGGTCCGACCGGCCTGCCGGTGGACGCCGCGATCGCCCTGCGCGGGGACACCGCCGTGGTCGAGCTGGCCCAGGCCAGCGGCCTGGCCCGGCTCCCCGGCGGCCGCACCGCGCCGCTCGCGGCCGGCTCCTACGGGGTCGGCACCCTGATCGGACGGGCCGTCAGCCTCGGCGCCAGGCGGATCGTGCTGGGTCTGGGCGGCAGCGCCTGCACCGACGGCGGGGCCGGCATGGTCCAGGCCCTCGGGGTCGGCCTCTACGACGCCGACGGCCTCGAGCTCGCCCCCGGCGGCGCCGCGCTGCGCAAGCTGGACCGGATCGACCCGGGCGCGCTGGCCGACACCCTGAAGGGCGTTCAGGTCGTGGTCGCCTGCGACGTGGACAACCCGCTGCTCGGCCCGCGCGGCGCGACCGCCGTCTACGGCCCGCAGAAGGGCGCCGACGGCGACGACCTGGTGATCCTCGAGGAGGGCCTGACCCGCTGGGCGGACGTCGTCCGCCAGGTCAGCGGCAAGGACTTCCGTGACGCCCCCGGCGCCGGGGCGGCAGGAGGGGTCGGCTTCGCCGCCCTGGCCCTGCTCGGCGCCACCATGCGACCCGGCATCGAGCTGCTGCTCGAACTGCTGGGCTTCGACGAGGCCGTGCGTGGGGCACGACTCGTCGTGACCGGTGAGGGATGCCTGGACGCGCAGACGCTCCACGGCAAGGCCCCCGCCGGTGTCGCCGCGGCGGCCACTCGGGCGGGGGTTCGGGTGGCTGCCGTGGCCGGACGGCTGGAGCTCTCGGAGCCCCAGTGGCGGGCGGCCGGCTTCGTCGCGGCGTACGCGCTGACCGACCTGGCCGAGCAGCCGGGGGACTCCATGACCAAGGCGGGGGAGCTGGCCGAGGTCGCGGGGGAGCGGCTGGCGGGCGAGCTGCTGCGCGGCTGATCCATCGTACTTTCCTACATTGACGTTTTGTTGAAGGCGGGCCTAGGCTCCGAGCAATAGCAGCTGGCGACCCGGTGAACGGGCCCCAATTGCCTTGTCCGCCTTCGCTATTCCCGGAGGTCCCCATGCCCATCAGCGAGACGCCCGCGAGCACGGCGGTGATCCGCTCCCGCCGCGTGGTCCTGCCGGACGGCGAGCGCCCCGCTGACGTGCTGGTCCGGGACGGCCGGATCGAGCAGATCGCCGAGCACGGCTCGCTGCTCGTCGGCGACGCCCACCTCACCGACCTCGGCGACACCGCCCTGCTGCCCGGCCTGGTCGACACCCACGTGCACGTCAACGAGCCCGGCCGCACCGAGTGGGAGGGCTTCGCCACCGCCACCAAGGCGGCCGCCACCGGCGGCGTCACCACGATCATCGACATGCCGCTCAACTCCGTCCCGCCGACCACCACGGTCGAGGGCCTGGAGGCCAAGCGGAAGACCGCCGAGGGCCAGGCCTGGGTCGACCTCGGCTTCTGGGGCGGGGCGATCCCCGGCAACGTGGCCGACCTCGAACCCCTGCACCGCGCGGGCGTGTTCGGCTTCAAGAGCTTCCTCGCCCCCTCCGGGGTGGACGAGTTCCCGCACGTCGAGCAGGAGGACCTGGAGGCCGCGCTGGCCGAGCAGGCCCGGATCGGCGCGCTGGCCATCATCCACGCCGAGGACCCGGCCGTGCTGGACGCCGCCCCGCAGCACCCGGGCGTGCACTACCGCGACTTCCTGGCCTCCCGGCCCGACGACGCCGAGGCGGCCGCGGTGGCTCGGCTGCTGGACACCGCCCGCCGCACCGGCGCCCGGGTCCACATCCTGCACGTCTCCTCGGCCGCCGTGCTGCCGCTGCTGCGCCAGGCCCGCGAGGACGGCGTCCGGGTGACCGCCGAGACCTGCCCGCACTACCTCACCCTCGCGGCCGAGGAGGTGCCGGACGGCGACACCGCCTTCAAGTGCTGCCCGCCGATCCGCGACGAGTCCAACCGGGACCAGCTCTGGGCGGCCCTGGCGGCCGGCGAGTTCATCGCCGTGGTCTCCGACCACTCGCCCTCCACCCCGGACCTCAAGCTCCTCCAGCGCTACGGCGGCAGCGGCGACTTCGCCGCCGCCTGGGGCGGCATCGCCTCCCTCCAGCTCGGCCTGCCGGCCGTCTGGACCGAGGCCCGCCGCCGCGGCCACACCCTGGCGGACCTGGTCCGCTGGATGAGCAGCGGCCCCGCCGAGCTGGTCGGCCTGACCGGTACCAAGGGCGCCATCGCCGTCGGCTACGACGCCGACCTGGTCGCCTTCGACCCCGACGCCGAGTTCGCCGTGGTCGCCGAGGACCTTCACCACCGCAACCCCGTGACGCCGTACGCGGGCAGGACCCTGAGCGGCTCCGTCCGCACCACCTGGCTGCGCGGCCGGGTGGTGGACGTCGAGGCCGCCCCGTTCGGCCGTCAGATCCGTAACCACGAAGAAGGAGACCTCAGTTGAGTACCGGTCAGACCCCGAGCGCTCCGTTCACCGAGCTGGTCAACCTGGCCTCCCGCCTGCTGGGCGCGGGCGTCGTCGACACCAACGAGGACACCTTCGCGGACGCGGAGAACCTGCTGGTCGCCAAGCCGGCCGAGTTCCGCCCGCACACCTTCGGCCACAAGGGCCAGATCATGGACGGCTGGGAGTCCAAGCGCCGCCGCGGCGTCTCGGCCGAGCAGCCGCACCCCACCGACGAGGACCACGACTGGGCGATAGTCCGGCTCGGCGTGGCCGGCGTGATCCGCGGCGTGGTGGTGGACACCGCCTTCTTCACCGGCAACTACCCGGAGACCGGCTCCGTCCAGGGCGCCTCCGTCCCCGGCCACCCCTCCCCGGAGGAGCTAGCCGCCGCCGAGTGGACCGACCTGGTGCCGCGCACCGCCCTCCAGGGCAACACCGCCCACGAGTTCGAGGTCACCGACCCGACCCGCTACACCCACGTCCGGCTGAACATCTGGCCCGACGGCGGCGTGGCCCGCCTGCGGGTGCACGGCGAGGTGCTGCCCGACCCGCGCGAGCTGGACGGCCTCAGCTTCGACCTGGCCGCCCAGGAGTTCGGCGGCGTGGCCGAGGCCGCCTCCGACCGCTACTTCTCCTCCCCGCACAACCTGAACGCTCCCGGCCGCGCCTCCGTCATGGGCGACGGTTGGGAGACCCGGCGTCGGCGCGACAAGGCCAACGACTGGGTGCAGATCGCCCTGGCCGGGGGCGGCGAGGTCCTGGCGGCGGAGGTGGACACCTCCTACTTCGTCGCCAACGCCCCTGGCTGGGCCGACCTGGTCGGCTACGACGCCACCACCGGCGGCGACCCCTCCACCGACGCGGACGGCTGGTTCGAGCTGCTGCCCCGCACCCGCCTCCAGCCCGACACCCGGCACCGCTTCCGGCTCGCCGCCGGACGGACCGCTACCCACGTGCGGATCAACGTCTACCCGGACGGCGGCCTGGCCCGCCTGCGCCTCACCGGCAGGCTCACCGAGGCCGGCCGCGCCGCCCTCGCGCTCCGCTGGTTCAACGCCGTCCCCGCCACCGAGGCCGAGCAGGCCCTCGCCGAGGCCGGCCTCACCCCGGCGGAGGCCACCGCGCTGACCGCCGCCCGCCCGCTCGCGGACGCCGCCGCGACCACCGCCGCCGTCGCTGCCCTGCAGCCGACCGACGGCCCCGACGGCGAGCAGTCCTCCCGCCGCCGCTCGGCCATCTGGCGCCTGCTCGGCGTCTAGCACGAAGGTGCGCCCCGTCAGGGGCGCGAGCCTCTGCTGATCTGCGGCTCCGCCGCGGGGCGCGCCCAGCCACCCACGGCCCGCACTTCCGCTCCCGCCTGTCGTTGCCGCCCCGCAAATCACCTCGCACCGCTGCTACTTGAAGGACCCTCATGTCGAAGATCCTCACCACCGAGTCCGGCGCCCCGGTCGCCGACAACCAGAACTCCGCCTCCGCCGGCGAGTACGGCCCGCTGCTGATCCAGGACCAGCAGCTGCTGGAGAAGCTGGCCCGCTTCAACCGCGAGCGCATCCCGGAGCGCGTCGTGCACGCCCGCGGCTCCGGCGCCTACGGCTACTTCGAGGTCACCGACGAGGTCTCGCAGTACACCAAGGCCGACTTCCTCTCCGCCGTCGGCCAGCGGACCGAGGTCTTCCTCCGCTTCTCCACCGTCGCCGGCGCCCTCGGCTCCTCGGACGCCGTCCGCGACCCCCGCGGCTTCGCGCTGAAGTTCTACACCCGCGAGGGCAACTACGACCTGGTCGGCAACAACACCCCGGTGTTCTTCATCAAGGACCCGATCAAGTTCCCCGACTTCATCCACTCGCAGAAGCGCGACCCGTACACCGGCGTCCAGGAAGCCGACAACGTCTGGGACTTCTGGGCCCACTCGCCGGCCTCCACCCACCAGATCACCTGGCTCTTCGGCGACCGCGGCATCCCGGCCTCGTACCGCCACATGAACGGCTACGGCTCCCACACCTACCAGTGGACCAACGAGCAGGGCGAGTCGTTCTGGGTGAAGTACCACTTCAAGACCAACCAGGGCATCCGCTCCCTCGACGGCGGTCAGTCCGCCGAGGTGCTCGGCGCCGACGCCGACTCGCACCAGCGCGACCTGCACCAGGCGATCGAGCGGGGCGTCTTCCCGTCCTGGACCCTGTACGTCCAGCTGATGCCGGTGGCCGAGGCCGCCGACTACCGCTTCAACCCCTTCGACCTGACCAAGGTCTGGCCGCACGCGGACTACCCGCTGGTCAAGGTCGGCCGCCTGGTGCTGAACCGGAACCCCGACAACGTCTTCGCCGAGGTCGAGCAGTCCGCGTTCTCGCCGAACAACTTCGTGCCGGGCATCGGCGCCTCCCCGGACAAGATGCTCCAGGGCCGCCTGTTCGCCTACGCGGACGCCCAGCGCTACCGTCTCGGCGTCAACCACACCCTGCTCGCGGTCAACGCCCCCAAGGCCACCACCGCGCAGAACTACGGCCAGGACGGCTTCTCCGCCGTGGCCCGTAACGGCAAGGACGCCAAGAACTACGAGCCCAACTCGTACGACGGCCCGTCCCAGACCGACGCCCCGCTCGCGGCCCCCGTCGCGGTCACCGGCCACACCGGCACCTACGTGACGCCGCAGCACACCAAGGACGACGACTTCTTCCAGGCCGGTGAGCTCTACCGCCTGATGTCGGCCGGCGAGAAGACCCGCCTGATCGACAACATCGCGGGCTTCCTCTCCCAGGTCACCCGCGACGACATCGTCGAGAAGAACCTCGCCCACTTCCACGCGGCCGACGAGGAGTACGGCGCCCGCCTGGAGGCCGCCGTCACCAAGCTCCGCGCGGGCAACGACAACTGAGGCACCCGAACCACCTGACCCACCCTCACGGGCCGGGTCCCTCCCCCTCGGGCAGTGGGGGAGGGACCCGGCCCGCAGGGCGTTCGAGGGGAACACGGGTGCGAGGATGTGGGCCATGGTCGGTTATGCGGTGTGCTTCCTGCTCGGACTGGTGCTGGGTGTGGCCGGCCTGAAGGTCCGTCAACGCCGGTCGGCGATGCCCCGGCCGTCGACGGACGGGCCACCGCTCGTGGAACTGCCCGCCGCGGTGCGCGAGTCGGTGACCCTCTTCGGGGAGGAGCTGGCCGCCCTGGACCTCGGTGCCGACGTGGTGGACGCGCCCCCGGCCGCCCTGGAGGAGTACCGGGCCGCGTTGGCGGCGTACGACCGGGCCGGCTCGGCCCGCACGGAACCCGACGCGCTGGCCGCCCTGCGCGACGGCCGGGCAGCCGTGATCCGGCTCGCGGCCCGGCGCGACGGGCGGCCCGTCCCGATCGACGCACTCCCGCCGGTCGCCGCCCTCGACCGTCCGCCGGTGGCGGTCGGAGCCGGCGAGCGCCACGTGTCGACGGGTTCCGGGCCCGGGACGGTCGAGGTGCTCATCGACCGCCACGAGCCGGGCGGTGTCACCCTCGCGGAGATCGAGGCCGTCGGCGACGGCCACTTCGTCGTCGAGCTCGTGACGCGGACCGAGGACCTGGTCAGCACCGGGTCCACGCTGCTCTCGGTGATCGACGACTACCGTGGCCGGCGTCTCCTGCCGGCGGAGGCCACCCATCTGCGCGTCACCGTGAACTCCCACCACGAGGACCACCGCTGGTCGATCCGGACCGTGCCGCCGGCGGACGCGACCGCGCTCGCGCCCGAACACCGCGGCCGGCACGACGACGTGCTCCGCCATGACGGCGGCCCCGCGGTGGTGACGGTCCAGTTCCAGGGCGAAGGGCGCTGGGACGTCGACTACCTGTGCCAGTGCCTCCGCCGGTTTCCCGGGTGCGACTGCCCCCACCCGGCTTGGCCCGCGGACACACCCGGTGACTGGTCCTACTCGGCGCACGGCTCCGGCGACGGACGCCGCCCGATGCGACTGCCCCGGCCCGGCTACCTGATCGTCAGACAGGACGAGGGCCGTTCCTCCTGGTACCTGACCACCCGTCCGGTGGACGTCGTGCCCCCGCGCCGTGCGGCCGGGCGCCCCGCTGCCGGACCGGGTGCAACCTTCGGCCCGGGTCGGAGCGTATAGAGCGTGGACCATGAACGAGGGGGAGCACGTGAAGTACGTTCGGGCGGCCGAGGTGGCCGTGGTGATGGGCAGTGTGCTGGTGCTGGGGACGGCGTGCAGCGGCGGCGGTGCGGGGGAGCCGGCTCCGGTGGTCGCCTCCGGGGCGGCGAGCCCGTCCGCGGAGGTGCTGCCGAAGAGCTCGGCGGCGGTGCTGCGGGTGAGTCCGGCGAACGGGGCCAAGGACGTCCGGCTGGACGGGGCGCTCAAGGTCGAGGTGGACGGCGGGACGCTGTCCGAGGTGGTGGTGACGGACAAGGACGGGAAGAAGGTCGCCGGCACCACCACCGCGGACGGCCGTGGGTGGACGCCGGAGGGAGGCCTGGTGGCCGGCACCGGATACACCGTCAGCGCCCAGGCCAAGGACGGGCAGGGGCTGGTGTCGGCGGTGAGCAGCAGCTTCACCACGCTGGTGCCCGCGGGCAAGGTGTCGGTCAGGGACAACATCGGCAACGGCGAGACCTACGGCGTCGGGATGATCGTCTCGGTGAACTTCGGCAAGCAGGTGAAGGACAAGGAGGCCGTCCGGAAGGCGGTCACCGTGCAGGGCAGCGACGGCACCGTCGCCCGCGGCCACTGGTTGGAGGACGACACCCGGCTGGACTTCCGTCCGGAGGACTACTGGAAGCCGGGCACCAAGGTCACCGTCAGGCACCACCTGAAGAGCATCGAGATCGCCCCCGGCCTGTACGGCGACAAGGACGCCGAGGAGACCTTCACCGTCGGTGAGAAGCGGATCAGCACGGTGGACGCCAAGACCCACCGGATGACCGTCACCACGGCGGCCGGCTCCCGGGAGGTCCGGATCTCGGCGGGCAGCGACGACAACCCGTCCTGGAACGGCAAGATGGTCATCTTCTCCAAGGAGCGGGTGACCCGGATGAACTCGGCCACCGTCCCCGGCGTCAGGGGCGAGCCGTACGACCTGGCAGCCGTCCCGCACGCCATGAAGCTGACGGACAGCGGCACCTACGTGCACGGCAACTCCTGGAACCCGAACATCGGCCGGGGGAACTACAGCCACGGCTGCGTCGGCCTGTTCGACACGGAGAGCGGCAGCAGGACCTCCGACGCGGGCAAGTTCTACGAGGAGTCCCGGATCGGCGACGTGGTCGAGATCGTCAACTCCAAGGGCGAGACGGTCGAGCCGGAGAACGGCCTGAGCGGCTGGACCGTCCCGTGGAGCAAGTGGTAGCAGGCGCTCACAGCAGCCGCAGGCGCTGGGCGGCGACGCCGATCCGGACGGTCTGGCCCCAGCCGAGGCTGAGGGTGTCGGCCTCGACGCCGTCGCCGAAGGCGACCAGCTCGTCCGACTCGACGGTCAGGGACAGGGACTGACCCTCCGTCAGCAGGCCCTGGACCTGGGAGGTGCCGGTGGTCGGCGAGGGCCAGGCCTCCCGGACGAACCAGGCCAGGCCCGCCGCGTCCGGCCCCGGCAGCGGGAGGGTGCTGCGGCTGGCCTGCCAGACCGACCGGCACCACCCCGTCGCACCCGTCCCGGTGCCGACCAGCACGCCCGAGGAGGCCTGCGCCTCCTCGGGCGCCTCCGGGGCGGCCAGCCGGTAGCGGGCCGTCTGGTGGCCCCGCTGGCCGAGGTAGACCTCGTTGAGGGCCAGCAGCCGCTGGGTGTCGTCGGCCACCGCCTCCACCATGGTGCGCTGCTCCAGGCGGCGGTCGGCCCCCGCCCCGACCGCCGCCCGCAGCAACTGCCCGGCCCGCTCGGGACGGTGGCGGACCAGCACGCCCGGGTTGCGGCCCGGATCGGCGTCCACCCCGATCACCGGCTGGCCGGCCAGGTACTTGGCGGTGTTGGCCACCAGCCCGTCCTGGCCGACCACGACCACCACGTCCTCGGGGGTGAAGAGGAAGCGGTCCAGGTCGGCCCGCTCCACCCGGCTGCGCCGCCAGTCCAGCGGGACGGCGGCCGAGACCTCGGCCAGCGCCGCGGCCGTCCGCTCGTGCCGCCGCTCGGCCTCGGCCAGCGAGCGGCCACGCGAGGCGAGGAAGAAGGAGGCCTGTCCGCGCGAGCCGTGCCGGGCGAGCAGCTCCTCGTACTCGGTGCGGCGGTGCACCAGCACCACCCGGGGGGTGAGCGTCACGACGACTGCCCGCCGCCCAGCCTGGTCAGCAGCCCGGTGAGCACGTCCGGGGTCAGGGTGACGCTGTCGATCTTCGGCAGGTGCTCGGCCAGCCGGATCAGCGCGAGTGCCTTGAGCACCTCGGGCCCGGCCTCCTGGTGCGCGGCCAGCCAGGCCGCCTCGCCGGCCGCCCGCGCCTCGCCCAGCGCGCGGTCGCTCTCGGCCTTGGCGGTGGCCAGGATGGTGGCGGCCTCCGCCTCGGCGGCGGCCAGCCGGGTGCGGCGGACCGCCTCGGCCTCGGCCCGGATGCCGTCGTCGGCGGCCGCCTGCTCGGCCTGGCGGCGGGCGTTGGCGCCCTGCTGCTGGATCAACTCCTCCTCGCGGCGGGCCAGTTCGATCTGGTTGGCGAGCTCGTTCTCGGCGATCGCGCGCTCCCGCTCGACCGCGACGGCGCGCCGCTCGTAGGTGGCCCGGTCGGCCTCCTGCTGGACCTGCTCGCGGGCGGGGGTGCGCAGGGCCCGTTCGAGCTCGGCCTCGGGGCGCAGGGCGGTGATCCGGACCGCGATCACCGCGAGCCCGGTCTCGGCGAGGCGCTCGTCGCCGCCCAGGCCCTCGCCGATCCGCTGCCGGAGCAGGGTGATGCCGTCGGCCAGGGCGGCGGCCAGGGTGGTGCGGGCGATCAGTTCGAGGGCGTGCTGCTGGGCGGTCTCGGTGAGCAGCCCGCCGATCTGGTCCAGCGGCTCGGCCCGCCAGCGGCCGGTGGTCAGGTCGATGCCGAAGTCCACCCGGGTGGCCGCGACCGCCGGTTCGGTGATCCGGTAGGTGACGGTGGCCTGCACGGTGAGGTCCTGGAAGTCGGCCGTGCGGGCGTGGAAGAGCAGCGTCAACTCCCGGTCGTCCGCCGGGACTTCGGAGATGGTGGCGGCCAGCGGGCGGAACCAGAAGGCCAGCCCGGCGCCCTCCCGGCGGAGCTTGCCGCGCTCCAGGTGCCGGACGTACGAGGTGGGCGCGGCCCGCAGGTGCCGGTAGCCGAACCGCCTGGTGATGTCTGCCATGACTCTCTCCTTTATCGTCATGAAGACGATAAGGCGTTCCGGCCATTGTCGTCAAGGTGACGAGATGATCATCCGCCCGAGGTGACGGAGCTGCTGACGACCTGTCGGGCAATCCCGGCGGTGGCCCGTACCCGAACGCTCCCTGGGGATACGCTGGGAGCGGCCGGTGCGTACGGAGGGGGTCGCCATGTCGGTACGGGGTTTGCCGGTCTCGGCCGGGCCGTTCGGAGTGCTGCGGCGGGCGCTGCGGGTGCTGGAGGCGGTGGACCGCCACCCGGCGGGAGTGCCCGAGGCGGCGCTGGCCCGCGAACTCGGGATACCGCCGGCCACCGTGCGGGAGCTGGCCGAGGCGCTCGAACTGGAGGGCTACCTGGCCCGGGCGGACGGGCTCTGGGTGCTCGGCGGCGCGGTCGCGGTGCTCGGGCAGCACAACCGCGAGCAGATGGTGCGGGCCCGGCTGGAGCAGCGGCTGGCCGAGCTGCGCGACGAGTTGGGCGCCGCCGTCTACTTCAGCCGGTACCACGACGGCGAGCTGACGGTGGAGGCGGTGGCCGCCGACGACCACGCCCCCGCGGTGCTGGAGTGGGTGGACTTCCGGGCCACCGCGCACGCCAGCGCGATCGGCAAGTGCCTGCTCAGCCAGCTCGACCACGACGGCCGCCGGGACCACCTCGCCCGCCACCCCGCCGCCCGGCTGACCGCCCGCACCATCACCGACCAGCAGCAGCTGATGCACCGTCTGGAGCGCCAGCCCGCCACCGTCCCGGTGCTGGACATCCAGGAGTACTCGCTCGGCACGGTATGCGCCGCCGTCCCGGTCTCGGCCGGCTCCACGGTCGGCTGCCTGGCCACCTCCATGCCGGTCGAGCAGGTCCACCGGCTGCGCGCCGCCGCCGAGTTGCTCGCCGAGCGGGCGGCCCCGCTGATGCTGGCGATGGCGGTCTGACGCCGTCCCGTCCCCGCTTCGGGGGCGGATTCCCTCGTTCGGGTGCAAAGACGGGCCGGAGCCCGATTGCGATCATCCGGCGCCCGGCGGAGCTGGATACTGGGTCGGCGGCCAGGCCATGATCACCGGCCGCCTCCCCCTCCTTCGCTCCGAGAGGTACTCCGTCATGCCCACTTCCGAGGCCAGTGACCGCGTCGGACTCGTGTTCTCGCTCTTCGACGCCGACGGCAACGGCGTCCTGGAGTCCGACGACTTCGACCTGATGACCCGTCGGGTCACCGACGCCCTGCCGCAGGCCGGTGCCGCGGCGAAGGACCGGCTGGCCGCCGCGCTGGGCCGCTACTGGGAGACCCTGGTCGGCGAGCTGGACGTGGACGGCGACGGCCGGATCAGCCCCGAGGAGTTCGAGGCCGTGGTGCTCGACCCGCAGCGCTTCGACGCCGTGGTGGACGAGTTCGCCGAGGCGCTGACCGGGCTCGCCGACGCGGACGGCGACAAGCTGGTCACCCGGCCCGACTTCCTGGCCGTGATGACCGCGATCGGCTTCGAACTCCCCAACATCCAGGCGCTGTTCGACGCCCTCGGTCCGGTGGACGGCGACCGGGTCGAGGCGCCGGTCTGGGCCGAGGCCATCCGCGACTACTACCGGCCCGAGAAGGCCGGCATCGCGGGTGACCGGCTGCTCTCCGGCGCGGCGGCCCGGTGAGCACGGTCGTCCGTCAGGCAGGTGCCCCGGCCGGGACCGCGCCCGTGATCGGGCTCGCGGTCGGCCGGGGCACCGGTCCGGAGCTCTCCGCCGTCTTCGAGCGGGTGCTGGCCGCGCTCACCGCCGGCCACCCGGGCGGGGTGGAGCTGGTCCGCTCCGACCGCCTCTACCACTCGTACGTCTCGCTGCGCACCGAGGGCGACCCGGCCCGGATCCAGGAGCTGACGGCCCGGGACGCCGAGCACTACGAGCGGTTCTGCCGGGCCCTGGCGGCCCGGGGGGCCACCGCGGTCTTCCGCACCGCGATCAACGCCCAGTCGCTCTACCTGGTGCGGCAGCGCCTGCGGGCGGTCAAGGTCGACCTGCTGCGGGATGAAGGAACGTCACTGCTGCTGGTCCGTGACCAGGCCCAGGGCTTCTACACCGGGGAGAACGAGCACGCCCCGGGCCGGCTCACCCGCACCCTGACGTTCAGCCAGGAGATCACCGAGGCGGTGATCGGCCACGCACTGCGGCGGGCCCGGCGGGAGTGGCCGGACGGGCGGATCGACCGCATCGTGATGGCCTACAAGTTCCACCTGCTGGACGGGGCCTTCGACCACTGGGTGGCCGGCGCGGCCGAGCGGCTGGGCGTGCGGATCGAGGTGTACCAGCCCGACACCGTCAACCGGAACCTGATCGCCCACGGCCTGCCCGAGCGGACCCTGCTGATCGCGGGCAACGAGTGGGCCGACATCATGCACGTCGTCCTGCTGGACCGCTTCGGCTCCGAGCGGCAGGAGAATCGTTGCACCGAGAACGTCTGCCTGGACCCCGGCGCGGACGGCCTGGTCGAGTACCAGACGGTGCACGGATCCGCCGACGACCTGGCCGGCCGCGACCTGGTCAACCCGGTCGCCACCGTCCGGGCCGCCGCGCTGGTGGCCGAACGGCACGTCGGCGTCCCGGGCGCGGTGGAGAGGGTCGAGGACGCCCTGGCCGAGCTGGAGCGGGACGGGGTGGGGACCGCCGACCTCGGGGGGAGGCACTCCACCACCGAGGTCGGGTACGCGTTGGTGGCGCAGCTGGCCCGCACCCCGGCCCTGGCCCGGCGCTCATGACGGATACTCAGGCCGCGGCGGCCGTCGGCCCGGCGACCGTCACCGGGACGGCGACCGCGCTGGTGGTGGTGGACCTGCAGAACGACTTCTGCGTCGGCCCGGTCGCCACCGCCCGGTTCGCCGGGGACCCGACGGTGCTGGAGCGGGTGGCGGAGGGCAGCGCGCTGGCGGTGGACGAGGCCCGGCGACGGGACGTGGAGGCGGTGTTCGTCCGCTTCCTCGGCGACCCCGCCCACCAGGGGCCCGCCTGGCGGGCGCGCGACCTGCGCCGCGGGCGGCCGCCCAAGTGCGCGGAGGGGAGCTGGGGAGCGGAGTTCCACCGGGTCTCGCCCGCCCCGGGCGAGCGGATCTTCACCAAGAGGGCCTGCTTCGACGCCTTCCTGGCCGAGGGCTTCGAGGAGCACCTGCGGGCCCGGGGCATCGGCCACCTGGTCCTCGCGGGCCTGTTCGCCGACGTGTGCGTGGACTCCACGGCCCGCACCGCCTTCCAGAAGGGCCACCACATCACCGTCCTGGCGGACTGCACCACCTCGCTCCACCTGCCCCACGAGCAGGTGCTGCGCTTCGCCGGCACGCTGTACGGCGCCCGGACGCTGCCCCGGGAGGACCCGGCGGTCTGGGCCTGGCCGGAGCGGCCGGAGCCGGAGCGGCCGGGGGAGGGGCGGCCGTGACCGGGCTGCTGACCAGGGACGGCGGCGGGGTCTCCGTCGGCGTGGGCCGCACCGCGCTGCTGGTGGCGGCGGCCCGCGCCGTCGAGACCCACCGCCCGGACGCGCTGGCCCGCGATCCGCTGGCCGGGCACTTCGTCCGGGCGGCCGCCGCCCCGGGCGACTGGCCCGTCCACCCCGACCAGGTCCCCGGTGGCGACGCCGATCCGCTCTGGGGCCGGCTCGGCCGCTACTTCGGCCTGCGGACCCGGGTGTTGGACGACCACCTGCTCCACTCCGCGCGGGCCGGTGCGCGGCAGGTGGTGCTGCTCGGGGCCGGCCTGGACAGCCGGGCCTTCCGGCTCGACTGGCCGCCCGGCTGCACCGTCCACGAGGTCGACACCGAGCGGGTGCTGACGTTCAAGCAGACGGTGCTGGACGCGGTCGGCGCGCACCCCGTGGCGGAGCGCCGGACGGTCGCGGCCGACCTGCGGGGGGACTGGGCCGCGGCACTCACCGCGGCGGGCTTCGACCCGACGGTGCCGACCGCCTGGCTGGCCGAAGGGCTGCTGCTCTACCTGCCGCCCGACGCGGAGCGCCGCCTGCTCGCCCGCCTGGACGGACTGAGCGCCCCGGGCAGCACCCTGGCGTACGAGGTGAAGGAGGTGGACGCCGAGTCCCCGGCGATCCGCTCCTCCCCGGTGTACGCCGCCGCGCGGGACCGGCTCGGCATCGACCTGCTCGCCCTGTTCGCCACCGGTGCCCGCCCCGACTCGGCCGCCGGGCTGCGCACCCGGGGCTGGCGGGTGGCGGTGCGCAGCCCGTACCAGTTCAGCGCGCTGCACGGCCGCGGCCCGCGGCCCGAGCCGGACGACGCGCTGGCGGCCAACCGCTGGGTCTTCGCCGAGCGGCCCGGCGCCTCCTGACGGCGCCTCCTGACGGTGCTTCAGCGGTCGGAGGGGTACCACCAGCGGGCCTTGTAGAAGCGCAGGCCCGCCAGCTCGCGGCGGCCGTCCGGCCGACGCAGGGTCAGAGTCGAGCTGCACCAGGGGCAGGCGGCGTCCGGGTCGGGGGAGACGGTCATCACCTGGCCGGTGACGGGGTCGTCGTCCACGCTCTTGACCGGCCCGCCGCCCTCGGGGAGTTCGAAGGGCGCGAAGGTGCCGTCGTCCGGGTCGTACTGCCAGACCCGGTCCCGGGCCGCGACCCAGAGCCGCCCCGGTGCGCCCGCCACCGGGGCCAGGTCGTGGCCGCCGGGGCCGGGCAGCGGGACGGTCCGGACGGTGCTGAGGGTCGGCGCGGCCGGCGTTCCGCCGGGGCGCAGGGCCGTCAGCTCGGTGCTGCCGAGGGCCCAGAGCAGTCCGCGCGCGCCGTCCCAGTGCACCCCGTGCGCCCCGGGCAGCGGGTGCCAGGTGTAGTGGTCGCTGCGCGGTCCCTGGGAGGCGGTGTAGAGCCGGAGCTGACCGGAGGCGCTGCTCGCCACCGCCACGTTGCCGTCCGGCAGCAGTTCGATGCTGTGCGGGTTGCCGCCCCCGGTGTCGACCGCCCAGCGGACCGTGCGGGAGCGCTGCTCGACCACGGCGGCCAGACCGCCGGAGGCGGTGGCGATCAGGTAGCGGTGGCCGTGCCACCGGCGGGACTTGGCCTCGGTGAGCCCCCAGGTGGAGGCCCGCAGGGCGGTCAGTTCGGGTGCCCGTTCGGGGCTCCAGGACCAGGTCACCGGTGGTCGGCGCCCGCCGAGCTGCGGCAGCGGCCCGGCCAGCACCAGGACGGAGGAGGAGAGCTGGTCCGTCAGCACGACCGGGGTGACGGCGGGGTGTGAGGCCTTGGCCTCGGTCGCCCCGGTGAGCACCGAGACGCACAGGGCCAGGGCGAGGAGCGAACGGGGCGGGCGGCGGAGGCTGCTCACAGTTCGTCAGGTTAACCGCTGATAGGTGATCGTCCGGGGCGGAACCGCCGGTCCGGCGGGGCGGGCCGGAACGTCACCCGAAAGCTATTAGACACGTTGTCGATAAGAATGGTCGAAACCCTTGTGGGCCGCCATACCCGCGAGTAGTTTGCCTGGGGTCGAGCCGTCGTCATCCCCTCGTCCACCCGCCGGTCAGGAGGCCCCCGTGTCCCGTCCCGCTGTGCCCCCCGCCGTCCACGACTCCCTGGTGCTGGAGCCCCGCGACGTCCACTTCGACTGGGCCGCGCTGCCGCTGCACTGGATCCCCGACGAGCCGATGGCCACCCACACGGTGAACGTGCTGCACCTGCTGCTCCCCGAGGGCGAGCGCTGGTTCGTCGAGCTCTTCAAGGAAGCGCTGCCGCTGATCACCGACGACCAGCTGCGCGAGGAGGTGCTCGGCTTCATCGGCCAGGAGGCCATCCACGCCGAGGCGCACCAGGAGGTGCTGGACCACCTGCTCGGCCAGGGCCTGGACCCGCGCCCGTACGTCCGCCAGGTGACCTGGCTGTTCCACCGCATCCTCGGGCCCCGCCCCGGCCAGTCCCCGCTCCAGCGGCGCGAGTACCTGATCGAGCGGGTCGCCTTCGTCGCGGCGATCGAGCACTTCACCGCCTTCCTGGGCAACTGGGTGCTCAACTCCCCGGGGCTGGACCGGGCCAAGGCCGACCCCACCATGCTCGACCTGCTGCGCTGGCACGGCGCGGAGGAGGTGGAGCACCGCAGCGTGGCCTACGACCTGATGGTCCACCTGGACCCGGGCTACCTGCGCCGCCTGCGCGGCATGGCCATCGCCGGGCCGACCCTGGTCCACCTCTGGGTGCGGGGCGTCCGCTTCCTGCTGGCCGCCGACCCCTCGCTGCGCGGCACCGTCCGGCCCACCTGGCGGGAGGCCCAGCAGATCGCCCGGCGCGGCCTGCTCCCCGAGCCGGTGAAGGCCCTGCGCTCGGCGCTGCGCTACTTCCGCCCGGGCTACCACCCGACCCAGGAGGGCTCCTCCTCCCAGGCCCTCGCCTACCTGGCCGCCTCCCCGGCCGCCCGCGCCGCCGCCACCCACTGACGGGGGCGGGGCGGAGCCGGGGGAGCCGATCGGGCCGAACCGCGCCGGTCGTCGCTCTGACGGACGGTCAGGCCGAGCGGAGACGGGAAGCAGCCACGGCAGCCGCACCGACCCCTGCCGAGCCCCTCCGGCTCCCCCGGGCCCGGCGCCCGGCCGGGCGCCCGGGAGCCGAAACGCGGTCGGCGGAGCCGCAGGTGCTCCGCCCGCTCGCCTGCTTCGCCCGCCTGCTCCGCCCGTTCCGATCGCCCCACCTCCACCCCCCCATGCCCCACCGTTCCTGCACCGAGAGGACCCCGTCCGGATGGACCTGGACCTGCCGCCCGACCTCTACGGCCGTCCCCGGGCGGACCGGTACCTGAGCCGGCTGACGGCCTTCGCCGACTGGCTCGACCCGCGCTTCGGCGGCCCCGGGCTGCGTCGCAACCCCAAGCGGCCGGCCGCCCGCCCGGTGCCCCCGCTCCACCTGGTGGTCGCCTCGCACCGGTCGATCGCCGAGGGCGTGGCCGAGCTGCGCCTCGCCGACCCGGGCGGCTCCCCGCTGCCCGGCTGGCAGCCCGGCGCCCGGCTCGAACTCACCCTCCCCTCCGGCCTGGTCCGGCACTACTCGCTCTGCGGCGACCCGTCCGACCGCCGCTCCTACCGGATCGCCGTACGCCGCATCGACGGGGGCGGCGGCGGCTCCGTCGAGGTCCACGACGCGCTCCACCCGGGCGTGCGCCTCACCGCCCGCCGTCCGCGCAACGGCTTCGCGTTCTGCGCCGAGCCCACCGTGCTGCTGCTGGCCGGCGGCATCGGCGTCACGCCGATCCTCCCGATGGCCCACCAGGCCGAACAGCTGGGCCTGGACTGGAAGTTGGTCTACGCGGGCCGGGACGAGGCGTCCATGCCCTTCCTCTCCGAGCTGCGCGCCCTGGGGGCCGGCTCCGACCGGGTCGAGGTGCTCACCGGAGCGCCCACCCCGGCCGAGGAGCTGCTCGCCCGGGCCCGCCCCGGCTCCGCCGTCTACTGCTGCGGCCCGACCCCCATGCTGGCCGCGGTCCAGCGGGCGCTGGAGGCCTCCCCGGCCGCCTCGCTGCACTTCGAACGCTTCGGCGCCGCCCCGATCGCCGACGGCAGGCCGTTCACCGTCCGCCTCGGCGACGGCCCGGAGCTGGAGGTCCCCGCCGACCGCTCCGCGCTGGACGTGCTGCGCGAGCGGAACCCCGCCCTGGCCTACTCCTGCCACCAGGGCTTCTGCGGCACCTGCCGGCTGCGCGTCACCTCCGGCACGCCCGAGCACCGGGACCGCCGCCTCACCCCCGAGGACCGCGCCGCCGGTGCCTTCCTGCCCTGCGTCTCCCGCGCCCCCGAGGGGGAGCACCTCACCCTTACGGAGGACCGATGAGCACCGGCGTCCCGAAGGCCGCAGTGTTCGGCTACACCGAGCAGGACCTCACCCGCTTCCGGGAGACCCAGCAGCTCGCCTACCACTGCGCCGAGCAGGTGGCGGCCTGGATCGAGCCGGGCGTGACGGAGCGTCAGGCCACCCTCAAGCTGCGCCAGTGCCTGGTCAGGGCGGGGGTGCAGGACTTCTTCCACGTGCCGTTCGCCTGGTTCGGCGACCGCACCGCCTTCCGGCACTTCCACACCCCGCTCCAGTTCTTCGCGGGCAAGCGCAAGCTCGAGGAGGGCATGCCGTACGTGCTGGACTGCGCGCCCGTGGTGGACGGCTACACCGCCGACATCGGTTACGGCGGCAAGGTCGGCGAGAACCCGATCTGGGACCGGCTGGCCGCCGACCTCAAGGTCTACCGGGAGCTGATCCTGCGTGAGGTGCGGGCCCGCAAGCCGCTGAACGAGATCTACCGGGCCGTCGACGCCCAGATCGCCGCGCACGGCTACGACAACCGCCACCAGGTCTACCCGGGCCGGGTGATCGGCCACCAGGTGACCAGGAACACCGCCCGCGGACCGGCCGGGGTGAACCTCTTCGGCTTCGGCGTGCGTACACTCCAGACGCTCGGCCGGGAGCTGATCAGCGAGCGGCTGCACGGCCGCTCGCCGCTCTGGGCCGACGGCCGCTCCTCCCGGCACGCGCCGACGCCGGGGATCTGGGCGGTGGAGCCGCACATCGGCTTCCGCGAGGTCGGCATCAAGTTCGAGGAGCTGTTGGTGGTCACCGACGACGACGCCTACTGGCTCGACGACGACCTGCCGCACGTCCGCCGCTGGACCACCACCGAGGGGGCCGCCCGATGATCCGCCGCCGTACCGTCCACTCCCACGGCCTGCCGCTGGCCGTCTTCGAGCAGGGCGACCCGTCGCACCCCACCGTGATCCTGGTGCACGGCTACCCCGACACCCACGTGGTCTGGGACGACATCGCCGCGGACCTCGCGACCGACCACCACGTGGTCCGCTACGACGTCCGCGGGGCCGGCGACTCCGGCGTCCCGGCCGACCGCTCCGGGTACCGGCTGGAGCTGCTGGGCGCCGACCTGTTCGCCGTCGCGGACGCCGTCAGCCCCGACCGTCCGGTGCACGTGGTGGCCCACGACTGGGGCTCGGTGCAGTCCTGGGAGGCCGTCACCGGGCCCGGCTCCGAACAGCGGATCGCCTCCTACACCTCGATGTCCGGCCCCTGCCTGGACCACATGGGCTTCTGGATGCGCAAGCGCTTCCGCCGTCCGACGCCCCGTCACCTGCGCCAGCTGCTGGTGCAGGGCGCGCACTCCTGGTACATCACCGCCTTCCACCTGCCGCTGCTCGCCCCCGCCACCTGGCGGCTCTGGCTGGCCCGGGCCTGGCCCCGGGTGCTGCACGACCTGGAGGCCGTCAACCCGCGCCCCGGCCACCCGCAGCCCACCCTCAAGCAGGACGCGGTGCGCGGCATCGAGCTCTACCGGGCCAACATGCGCCCGGCGGTGCGCAACCCGCGCGAGCGCTACACCGAGGTCCCCGTCCAACTGCTCACCCTCGACCGGGACCACTACGTGGAGCCCTTCCTCTCCGAGGGCCTGGAGCACTGGGCGCCCAAGCTCACCCGGCGCACCGTCCACGGCACCCACTGGTCCGCCCTGCTGGAGCACGGCGCGGTGGTGGCCGGGCACGTCCGGGAGTTCACCGCCGCGGTCTCCGCCGGGCAGGACCGCGGCCCGGCCGCACCCGGCGAGCTGGTGGTGGTCACCGGCGCGGGCAGCGGCATCGGCCGGGCCACCGCGCTGGCCTTCGCCGCCGAGGGCGCCCGGGTCGTCGTCGCCGACCTGGACCTCGAATCCGCCGCCCGCACCGCCGAGTTGTGCACCCTGAGCGGCGGCAGCGGCCACGCCTACCGGCTGGACGTCAGCGACGGCCCGGCCGTGGACGCCTTCGCCAAGCAGGTCGCCGCCGACCACGGCGTACCGGACGTACTGGTCAACAACGCCGGCATCGGCCACTCCGGCACCTTCCTGCAGACCACCGAGCAGGAGTGGCAGCGGGTCCTGGACGTCAACCTCTGGGGCGTCATCCACGGCTGCCGCGCCTTCGGCACCCTGATGGCCGAGCGCGGCCACGGCGGACACATCGTCAACCTCGCCTCGGCCGCCGCCTACCTGCCCTCCAAGGCCCTGGCCGCGTACGCCACCAGCAAGGCCGCGGTGAAGATGCTCTCCGACTGCCTGCGGGCCGAACTGGCCGCCTCCGGCGTCGGCGTCTCGGCGATCTGCCCGGGCCTGGTGAACACCAACATCACCCGCACCTCCACCTTCTCCGCCACCACCGAGGCCGAGCAGGCGGCCAAGCAGGAGCGCGCCTCCAAGCTCTACGCCCGGCGCAACTTCCCGCCGGAGAAGGTGGCCGCCGAGATCCTCAAGGCCGTCCGCACCGGCAAGGCCGTCGTCCCCGTCACCCCCGAGGCCAAGGGCGCCTACCTGCTCAGCCGCTTCGCCCCCGGCCTGCTCCGGCTGGCCGCCCGGCTCAACGTGACCTGAGCCCGGGCCCGATCGCCCCGGGCCCGTTCGTGCCGGTCCCGTTCGTACCGGGACACACCCGGGACCCCGGCCTCATCCGTCCGGGACCCCCTCCACCGCAGACTGGGGAGGACGCACGGCCCGGCCCGTTCCGACGCACCGTCAGAACGGGCCGGGCCGACCGCCGTCCAGCCGCCCACCCGGCGAACCCGTCGCCGACCGGGCGAAGCGGAGGACCGACCATGACCACCACCCCCACCCCGCTGCCCGCACTCCGGGTCACCGTGCACGCCGCCGCCCCCGAGGAGCGCTCCGGCGAACTGCTCGGCTACGGACTGCTCGCCGCACCCCGCACGGTGCTGGTGCCCAGCCCGCCCCCGGAGCTGGCCGACCCCTGGCAGCGGCTGTTCGTCCGGATCGCCGAGGTGCCGGACGGCGGCGCCGCCCCCGAGGGCGAGACCCCGCCCGAGGCGATCCGGGCCGGCGGGATCTTCCTCACCGCCTACCGGGGGCCGGACTTCGAGGCCTCGGCCGCCGTGCTCACCCTGCTCAGCCCCTCCCGCTACCGCAACGCCGTCGCCGTGCACACCCGCGACCAGCTCGGCGAGGCCCTGCAGCGCCACTACGGCGACCTCTGGGAGACCTTCGCCGAGCTCGGCTACCCGGTGGCCCGCCCCGAGGTGGACCGGGAGCCCGGCGACTGGTGGCACGGCAACGGCGGCGACCAGCTCTCCGCCTTCCTCAACCCGATCTGCTGCGTCAGCTACTGCCGTCCGTGCGCGGCCGTGCACTGAGCGGGACCGCCACCGTGTCCGGCACCGCCTCCCCGTCCTGGCTGCGCTCGCCCTGGATCCAGGACCTCGCCCTGGCCTGCGTCGCCACCCTGGCCGACGTGCTGTTCTGGGGCGGCCTGCTCTCCCCGCTGGCCACCGGCGGGGACCGGCTGCTGGTGCTGCTGCTCGCCGTGCCGGAGTTCGGCGCCCTGCTGCTGCGCCAGCGGCACCCGGTGCCGGCCTTCCTGGTGCTCTGGGCGCTGGCCACCGGCACGGCCGCCCTGACGCTCCACCAGGAGACCTTCTACTTCACGCCCTACCTGGGCTTCCTGATCGCCCTCTTCACGGTGGCCGAGCGCCGGCGCCTGACCGTCGCGGCCGGGGCCCTGCTGCTCAGCCTGGCCCCGATGGCGCTCAAGGTCCGCTACGTGCTCACCGACCAGTCCGCCCCCGGCTTCGAGCTGGCCGTACTGGTCTCCACCCTGGTCTTCTACCTCTGGCTCACCAGCGCCGCCTGGGCCGTCGCCCGCTGGACCGGGGCCAACCGGGCCGCCGCCGAGCGCGACCGCGAGCAGCTGGAGCAGGCCCGGCGGGCCGTGGTCCAGGAGCGCACCATGATCGCCCGGGAACTGCACGACGTGGTGGCCAACGCGGTGGCGGTCATGGTGATGCGCGCCGAAGCCGGGCGGGCCACCTCCGACGGGCCCTCCGCCGAGGCCTTCGGACACATCGAGGACGTGGGCCGCTCGGCGGTCGCCGAGCTGCGCCGGATGCTCCGGCTGCTGCGCTCCACCGGCCTGGTCGGCGAGGAGAGCCTCGACCGGCACGGCCTGGCCGACCTGGACCGGCTGCTCGCCGAGGCCCGCCGCACCGGCCTGGAGGTCGAGCTGCGCACCGACGGCACCCCGGTGCCGCTCGCGGAGAGTGTCGACATGACGGTTTATCGCCTGGTGCAGGAGGCCGTCACCAACATCGCCAAGCACGCCGGCCCCGGCACCCGCGCCACCGTCCGCCTCCGCTGGACCGACGCCCTCCGCGTCGAGGTCACCGACGACGGAGCCGGCCGCACCCCCGCCGCCCGCCACGCCCTCTCCACCGGCCACGGCCTGCTCGGCCTCGCCGAACGCATCGCCGTCTTCGGCGGCGAACTCACCGCCGCCCCGTACCACTCCGGCTTCCGCATCACCGCCACCCTCCCACTGGGCTGACCAGCGCGTGCGCGCCGATACTGGGGAGAGCCACACCCCCTCACTCCTGGAGGACACGATGGCCACCGGAAGCGTCAAGAGCTACAACATGCACCACGGCTACGGCTTCATCACCCCCGACGACGGCAGCCCCGAGCTCACCGTCTACCACGACTCGATCCTGGCCCCCGAGCCGCACGAACTGACGGCCGGTCAGCACGTCGAGTACGACGCCACCATCCAGGAGTTCCGCCCGGTCGCCGAGCGCGTCCGCATCACCGACTGAGGCCGTTGAGGGCGGGTCTCGGGCACCGGGGCAGGATTCGAACCTACGTCCACCCGGAAGTCGAGCCAGGCGCTCCACCGCAGAGCTTCCCGGTGCCCGAGGCCCCGATCCTGGCCGTCCGGCCGCGCGGGGGTCAACCGATTTCCGCCCCCGCGGGCCGGAGTGGCCGACCGGAGAACACCCCGGCCGACCGGAGCAGCCCCGCCAGCAGCGGATCGGCCACCGTGACGCCGTGCACCAGCTCCGGCGTGGCCCGGAACGGCGCCGCCTGCGACACGCGCCGTGCCCTGGTCCAGCCGCTGAACGAGGGCTCCACCCCGTGCCGGCGGCAGACCTGCTCCACCAGCCACTGCGGGCAGTCCGCCTCGCCGCGCAGCACCAGCCAGGGCAGCGGGAGCTCGGCCCAGATGTCGGTGTCCGGATGCAGGCCGCGGCCGGACCGCCGGTGCCAGTAGGCGACGTCCGCGGCCACCAGCATCATCACCTTCCCCGGGCAGACCCTGGCCAGTACCTCCTGCGCGCCCATCCCCTCCAGCAGCGCGAACCAGCCGTTCCGGGCGGTCCGCCAGGCGCGGGCCGCCTGGTTCCAGCCCGTCGAGTCGTCACCGCGGCGCACGATCATCGTCTCGCGGTCCACGTCCAGCCGTTCCCAGAGCGACTCCAGCTGCTCCGCGACCTCCAGCAGGATGCCGTACCAGTGGCCGAGCAGCTGCCCCTTCTGGTGGTCGGTGAGCCGTTCGAGGACCGGGAGCACCGGGTGGACGTGAGCGACGGCGAACCACTGCGCGCTCGCCGGATCCAGCCGGTGGAACAGTGCGGAGGCCACCTCGTCGTAGGCCAACTGCTGGCCGGAGATGGTGAATTCACTGCGCAGGTTGGCCCGTGCCGTCAGGTAGGCGATGAAGGCCGCAGTGTCCGGATCGGCCGCGAACAGCTCGTACGGGAGCCGGGAGGCCAGGCCGTTCTTGCCGATCAGGGTGATCTCCCGCTTGCGGATCTCGGTGACCAGCCGGATCAGCTTGGTCTCCAGCCGGGCGAGCAGCCGGAAGCGCTTGTTGTACTGCCGCTTGGACAGCTCCCCGATCCCTTCCCCGGCCCGCCCTGCCCGGTCCAGCCGGTCCTCCTGGAAGTCGCCGTACCCGAACTCCTTCCGGATCTCCGCCCCGGCCCGGCGGATCTCCGCCTCGACCGCCGACGGATCGTCGCCGGCCTCGGCAGGCAGTGCTTCCACCGAGGCGAACAGCTTCGCTGCAGTGGCGAGTTGACGTTGCAGGCCGACCGGGCGGGCGAAGTCCTGGAGCATCGAGGTGTAGCCGTGCCAGAGGTTCTTCAAGGAGTTCTCGGCGGCCTTGGCGAGGGCGGTCGCGGTCCGCTCGTCCACGGCGCCGGGAGTCAAGTCGAGGAGCTCCCGGATCAGTTCGGCCACGTCCTCCGGCCGTCTGCGCCGACCGAGGGAGGTGTGCAGTTCACGCAGAATCTGTTCGGTGCGGGCGGACATGCGCGTCAGGGTGGCATCGCGCGGTCCGGCCACGCCAACGGTTTTCCGGGCCGCCGTAGACTCCCGGGCATGACCGACCTCGCCGCCGTCGCCGCCGACCTCGCGCCCACCGGGGTGCTCCGCGCCTCCGTCAACCTGGGCAACCCCGTGCTCGCGCACGGCACCCCCGAGGAGCCCGGCGGGGTCACGGTGGAGATCGCCCGGGAGGTCGGGGCCCGGCTCGGGCTGCCGGTCGAGCTGCTCTGCTTCGACGCGGCCCGTAAGTCGTACCGGGCGATGGCGGACGGGCGGGCCGACCTCTGCTTCCTGGCCGTCGAGCCGGAGCGGGAGGCGGAGGTCGCCTTCACCGCGCCGTACGTGATCATCGAGGGCGTGTACGCGGTGCCGGCCGGCTCGGCGATCCGGGAGGTCGGCGAGGTCGACCGGGAGGGCGTGCGGATCGGGGTGAAGGAGGGGTCCGCGTACGACCTGCACCTCTCCAGGACGCTCCGTCGGGCCGAGGTGGTGCGCGGCGCCGAGGGCACGGAGGTCTTCGAGGCCCAGGGCCTGGAGGTGGCGGCCGGCATCCGGCAGCCCCTGACCGGGTACGTGGCCGCGCACCCCGGGCTGCGCCTGCTGGACGGCCGCTTCATGGAGATCCGGCAGGCGGTCGGGACGACGAAGGGCCGTGCGGCCGGGACCGTCCGCTTCCTCAGCGAGCTGGTCGAGGAGCTGAAGGCGAGCGGCTTCGTCGCGGCCGCGCTGCGCGACTCCGGACAGTCGGACGGGCTGGTTGCCCCTCCGCGCTGACCTCCCCCTAGGCTGACCGGGCATGGAGATACCCACGGCACTCTGGTCCTTCGCCCTCGTCGTCGGCCTGCTGACCCTCACCCCCGGCCTCGACAGCGCCCTCATCCTCCGCACCGCCGCCCTCGGCCAACGCGCCCGCGCCTGGGGCGTGGTGACCGGCATCCAGACCGGCACGATGATCTGGGGCACCCTCAGCTCACTGGGCATCAGCGCCCTGCTCACCGCCTCCCAGCTCGCCTACGAGGCGCTGCGCTGGGCGGGCGTGGCGTACCTGCTCTGGATGGGCGTCCAGATGCTCCGCAGCGCGGGCGGCCCGGACACCCTCCAGGAGGACGGGGACCTCGGGACGGGCGGCTTCCTGGCCGGCTGGCGGCGCGGCACGCTGACCAACCTGCTCAACCCCAAGGTCGGCGTCTTCTACGTGGCCGTGCTGCCGCAGTTCATCCCGGCCGGGGTGCCGCACCTGCCGATGGGCGTGGCGCTCACCTCGATCCACGTCGTGGAGGGCCTGCTCTGGTCCGGCGTGCTGATCGCCTTCGCCCGGGCCCTGCGCACCTGGCTGCGCAGCCCGTCCGCCCGGCGGCTGCTGGACCGCGTCACCGGCACCGTGATCCTCGCCTTCGGCGCCCGGCTGGCGGTCACCGACTGACGGGCGGTCAGCGCCCGCGGCCGCTCACCGTCGGACCGCCTGGACCGGCAGCTCCGGGTAGGGCCGGAGGTCGTCGCGGTACTGGACGTGCTTCTCCGTGAACCGCCAGGACCGGCTGTGGGCGCTCAGGGTCCAGCCCTCGGGCGCGCTCAGGGCGGCGGTGGCCCAGGCCCCGAGCTGCGGGATCGCGTGGTGGATCAGGACCACCCGCAGGCCGTTCTCGTGGGACACGGCGGTCGTGGTCGGGGCGATGCGGAACCGCAGCCCGTTCCACGAGGCGGGGTCGGTGCCGGTGCCGTAGTTGGAGGGGCGCGGCGGGAGCCACTCGGCGTGCAGCAGGGTGCCGTCCCGCCACGGGCGGTCGTCGAACGACAGGTCGAGGTCGGCCTCCGGGCCGATGCCCAGGGCGATCCGGACGTCCCTCGGCCGGAGCGGCCAGGTCAGGTGGCGGGGCAGGCGGTGGTTGCGGGCTGACACGGGCCGAGGATGGCACGGCCGTCGGCGGGGGCACACGTCGTTTTCGCGGGGGCTGGAACGCGAGGTCGCTTATCCGCCGGTCCCCGGGCCGTCGTCCGGCCAGGCTGGTCGACATGACGACCCTTCAGAGCACCGCCCTCGAGACCGACGCCATCGACCCCGCCACCTGCGAACGCCTCCGCCTGAGCGACGACGCGGGCCGCCCGCCGGTCCTCTCCACCGACGAGACCGGCGGCGCCCCGCTCCGCTGCTGCCTCACCAAGGCCCGCCCCGGCGACCGGATCGCCCTGGTCTCCTACTGCCCGCTCGCCCCCTGGGCCACCGCCACCGGCACCGACCCCGGCCCCTACGACGAGCGCGGCCCCGTCTTCATCCACGCCACCCCCTGCGCCGGCCCCGCCGAGGGCTGGCCCGCCACCATGCACACCGGCCCCCGCGTCCTGCGCGCCTACTCCCACCACGGCACCATCCTCGGCGGCCGCCTGGTCCCCGACCCGGCCGCCCTCGAATCCACCGCCGCCGAACTCCTCACCGACCCCGAGGTGGCCGTCCTCCACGTCCGCGCCGTCGAGTTCGGCTGCTACATGCACGCGGTCCGGCGGGAAGGTGAATGATAGGAAGTGGGTATCATTTATGCATGCTCTATCAGACCCCCAAGCTCGATGCGGCCGACCGCGAGGTGCTCGCCCAGATCGATGTGAAGCGCGAGCAGTTGCGTCACGCCGTCCAGCAGGCTCCGACGAAGTGGACCCAGGAGCTGCGGAAGGCTCTGACCGCGAGTGCCATTGCAGCGTCGAACACGATCGAGGGTTTCAGCGTCGCCGAGCAGGACGTCGCGGACCTGATCGACGGGGAGAAGGAAGTCGACGCCAGTGACGAGGACAAGGCGGAGACGCTGGCCTACCGCCAGGCCATGACGTACCTCCAGTCCCTCCACGACGCACCCGACTTCCGCTACAGCAAGGAACTGCTCAATGCCCTGCACTGGATGCTGCAAGGGCACCACCATCCGTTGAAACTGGCCGGGCAGTGGCGGCGGGGGGCGGTGAGGATCACGGCTCCTGGTGACCCGCTCGCCACCGACTACGAGGGTCCTGACCATGACCTCGTCGCCGGGCTGATGGGGGAGCTGGTCGACTGGCTCAACGGTGGAGACCTGGAGGAGCACGTCCTCATCCGTGCGGCGATGGCCCATCTGAACCTGGTCAAGATCCATCCCTGGACCGACGGGAACGGGCGCCTCTCCCGCTCCCTGCAGACCTTGGTCATCGCGCGGGGCGGTGTTCTGGCACCTGAGTTCTCGTCCATCGAGGAGTGGCTCGGCCAGCCCGGCAACACCTGGGAGTACTACAAGGTCCTGCGCGCCGTCGGCGGGCCGGTGTGGTCGCCGGAGCGCGACACCCGGCCGTGGATCAAGTTCAACCTGCTCGCCTACCACCAGCAGGCCCAGCGGGTTCAGCACCGTGTCGACAGGTCGAACCGCAGTTGGATCGCCCTGGAGGAGGAGGTCGGGCCGCTCGGGGTGAGCGAGCGTCAGGTGACGGCCCTGCACGAGGTGGCGATGGCGGGCCGCGTACGGCGCGCCCGGTACGAGCGTGCCGAGGCCATCACCACCCAACAGGCCACGCGTGACTTGCAGTTCCTCACCAGGACCGGCCTCCTGGAGGCGGTCGGGCAGACCAAGGCCCGCCATTACGTCGCCGGTCCGCGATTCCCCGAGCGGGTGATGGGCATTGCCCGCCAGTCCTATCGGCCCGTCGATCCGTACGAGGTGTAGGTGGACGCTCAGATGGGTCGAGGCGGGGAGCAGCTCTCCGGTTCGCGGGCGGGGCGGAGGTGCCGCTCAGCCGACGGGTAGCTGCTCCAGGTAGTGCTGCTGGTCGGCGAGGAACCCCGGGGCGAAGAGCCGGCGGGGTGCCAGGACGGCGGTGAGGCACAGGCGGGTGGGGGAGGTCTCGATGGCGTCGGCGGCGAGCTCACTCCGGACGCGGGGTACGTCCGGTACGCCTACCGGCAGGACCGCGGCTGCGCGCCGTGGGACGGCCACTGGCACCTGATCGCCTTCGCCGTACCGGAGTCGCGGCGCGCGGCCCGCGACCAACTCCGCGAGCTGCTCCGCCATTTGGGGGCCGCCCCGGTGCAGAGCGGCCTCTACGCGACCCCGAACCGGATCACCGGCACCGTGCTCGCCGAGGCGGGCCGGCTCGGGCTGGGCGAGGAGCTCTCCACCTTCACCAGCACCGACCTGCGCCTCGGCGCCGCCACCGACCCGGTCGAACTGGCCGCCCGGCTATGGCCGTTGCCGGAGATCGCCGCGCGGTACGGGCAACTGGCCGATCTGGCAGGCGAGTTCCTCGGGACGAACGCGCAGGGGGAGGCCGAGCGGCTGACCCGGGCGGTCCGGCTGGCCGCCGCGTTCACCCTGGCGATGGAGCCCGACCCGCTGCTGCCGCCGGAGCTGCTCCCGCGGCCCTGGCCGGGCGCGGAGGCCCGGCGGCTCGCGGCGGAGTGCCGGCGCGCCCTGGAGGGGGACGCGGCGGACGGGGACGAGCTGCGTCTGTTCGCGCGCTACCGGGGTGTGGAGGAGGGCTGAGGGGTCGTCAGCCGCTGTCGGAGATCCGGCCGAGGCCGGTGGCGAGGTCCTCGGCGTTCATGCAGGGCGTGACGGTGACCTCGGCCTGGAGCTCCCAGAACGGCTCGATGAACGGGACCAGCGAGGCCTCGTCGGGGAGGTCGACGAAGAGGTAGGCGCAGCGGTGGCCGCCGGTCGGACAGAAGTACGCCGCTTCGGGCTTGAGGTGGCTCATGATGCCCTGGAGCGTCTTGGTCAGGGTGCCGTCGGCGATCCGCTGGTTGATGGCCTCGTTGTCGACGTACTCGACCTTGATGAGTGTGCGCATGGTCCCGGTGCCTTCCCTGTGGAGCGAGCCCCTACTCCAGGCTCGCGCCGACCGCCACCGGGCGCACCCGGACGGGTGGACACGGACGGGTGGACCCGGGGTCAGGCCGCGCTGGCGGGGGCTTCCGGGGCGGGGGCCGGACGGGCGGCCAGGTCGCGGTGGATCGGGCCGTCCCCGGCGGAGAGCGGCAGGCAGGAGCCGCCCCGCCGGTGCGCGACGATCTCGGCGGCGACCGAGACGGCCGTCTCCTCGGGGGTGCGGGCACCCAGGTCCAGGCCGATGGGGGAGCGCAGCCGACCGATCTCGGCGTCGGTCAGGCCGACCTCGCGCAGCCGGGCGTCGCGGTCCCGGTGGGTCTTGCGCGAGCCCATCGCGCCGACGTAGCCGACCGGCAGGCGCAGCGCGCGCTCCAGCAGCGGGATGTCGAACTTGGCGTCGTGGGTGAGCACGCAGAGCACGGTGCGGCCGTCGATCGCGGAGAGCTGGGAGTCCAGGTAGCGGTGCGGCCAGTCGACCACCACCTCGTCGGCCTCCGGGAAGCGGCGCTTCGTCGCGAAGACCGGGCGGGCGTCGCAGACGGTGACCCGGTAGCCGAGGAACTTGCCGATCCGCACCACCGCGGCCGCGAAGTCGATCGCGCCGAAGACCAGCATCCGGGGCGCGGGCACGTACGCCTCGACGAAGAAGGTGACGGTGCCCTGCTCCTCGTCGTCGCAGGGGCGGCCGTCCAGACCGAGCGTCAACTGCCCGGTGCGGCCCGCCTCCAGCATCGCCCGCGCCTCGGCGACCACGGCGCGCTCCAGGGCGCCGGTGGTGGAGGGGGCGGGGGAGAGCGAGCCGTGGTGGGTGTCGGCGGTGACGGCGACGGTGGCGCCGACCAGGCCGGCCGGGCCGGCGATCGCGCGGGCCAGGGCCACCGGGGTGCCGGAGGCGATGTAGGTGATGCCGGCGTCCAGCGCCGGGTCGGCGCCCGGGACCACCGGCTGGACGAAGACGTCCAGGATGCCGCCGCAGGTCAGCCCGACGGCGAAGGCGTCCTCGTCGCTGAAGCCGAAGCGCTCCAGCACCGGGGTGCCGGAGGCGACGGCCTCCTGGCAGAGCTCGTACACCGCGCCCTCGACGCAGCCGCCGGAGACCGAGCCGATCGCCTCGCCGGCCGCGTCCACCGCGAGGGCCGCGCCCGGGTCGCGCGGGGCGGAGCCGGAGACGCCGACCACGGTGGCCACGGCGAAGGAGCGCCCGGAGGAGTGCCAGGCCAGCAGCTGCTCGGCGATGTCCTGCATGTTCGGAGGCTCCTTACGAGGTACGAGGGTCGAGGAGGAGGGGGAACGGACCAGCCGCTGTGCGAGAGGGCAGGCCCCCCGCACAGCGGCTCCGGTACTAGTGAACTCCCAGCCACGCCTTGATCGGCGTCAGGGCGAAGTACACCAGGAAGACGGCGGTCAGGATCCACATCAGCGGACCGGGCTCGCGCCACTTGCCCCGGCCGGCCTTGATCACGCAGTAGGTGATCACACCGGCCGCGACGCCCGCGGTGATGCTGTAGGTGAAGGGCATCAGCACGCAGGTGAGGAAGGCCGGGATGGCCACCTCGCGGTCGGACCAGTCGATGTGCCGGGCCTGACTCATCATCATGGAGCCGATGACCACCAGGGCGGCCGAGGCGACCTGCACCGGGACCATGCCCGCGATCGGGGTGAAGAACAGCATCAGGGTGAAGACGCCGCCGGTGACCACGGAGGCCAGGCCGGTCCGGGCGCCCTCGCCGACGCCGGTGGCGGACTCGACGAAGACCGTCTGGCCGGAGGCACCGGCCACGCCGCCGATCGCACCGCCGGCGCCGTCCACGAAGAGGGCCTTGGACAGGCCCGGCATCCGGCCCTGCTTGTCGGCCAGTCCGGCCTCGGTGCCGACGCCGATGATGGTGGCCATCGCGTCGAAGAAGCCGGCCAGCACCAGGGTGAAGACCGCGACGGAGGCGGAGATGGCGCCCATGCCCTGGCTGCCGAAGGCACCGAACAGGTCGACGTGGCCGAACAGGCCGAAGTCGGGGGCGTCCACCGGGCTGCCGGGCCACTTGGGCACCTGCAGGCCCCAGACCTTGTCGTCCAGACCGGCGGCCGCGTTCACCACGAACGCGATCACGGTGCCGACCGCGAGGCCGATCAGGATCGCGCCGCGGGTGTTGCGGACCAGCAGGACGAAGATGGTGAGCAGGGTGATCGCGAAGATCAGCACCGGCCAGCCGGCCAGCTCGCCGGTGGGGCCGAGCGAGAGCAGCGGGCCCTTGCCCTGGAAGACGAAGCCGGCCTTGTTGAGGCCGATCAGGGCGATGAAGAGGCCGATGCCGATGGTGATCGCGTGCTTGATCGGCAGGGGGATGCCGTTCATGATCTTCTCGCGCAGGCCGGAGACGACCAGCAGCACGATCGCGATGCCGTAGATGACGCAGAGGCCCATGGCCTGTTCCCACGTGGTGTGGGGGACCACGATCGCCGATATCGCGCCGGAGACCGAGAGGCCGGCGGCAGCGGCCAGCGGGACGTTGCCGACCACGCCGAGCAGGATCGTGGTCACGGCCGCGGCGAGCGCGGTGGCCGTGGTGAGCTGCGCGTGGTCCAGGTGGACCCCGTTCTTGTCGGCGCCGCCGAGCAGGATCGGGTTGAGCAGCAGGATGTAGGCCATCGCCATGAAGGTGGTGAGGCCACCGCGGAGCTCGTTGCCGAAGGTGGAGCCGCGCGCGGATATCTTGAAGTACGAGTCCAGCGCGTTCTTCGGCGGCTTTGCCTCGGACGGCGTGAGGGAGTCGTCCGGAGCGGGTCTGTCGTCAGTGGTGCCGGGCTCCGTGGAGATCCGGGTCATGTCCACTCCCAAGGTTCATAGGGGGTTGGGGTGGGCGAGCCGACCTGATTGCCGGTTGGAGGGGGCACAGGGGGACGTATCGACTCACGAGGTGCACTCAAGCGGTGCGGGTGGGGCGCACGGCTGCCGGCCCCGGCGTGGGAGGGGCAGCGTGGGTGGTGCTTGACGGTGCGTCATGTTCTGTTGCTGGCCTTGCTGGGTGGTGCGCCCCGGGGCGGCGGGAAGACGTTGTGGGCCGCCCCGGGGAGGATCAGGTGGTCAGAGCGTGCCCGTCAGGTGCTCCGGCCGGACCGGGATGCGGTTGAGGGCGATGCCCGTGGCGGCCCGGATCGCGGCGACGATCGACGGCGTGGCGGAGACGGTGGGGGCCTCGCCGACGCCGCGCAGCCCGTACGGGGCGTTCGGGTCCGGGAGTTCGAGCACGTCCACCGGGATCGGCGGGGTGTCCAGGATGGTGGGGATCAGGTAGTCGGTGAAGGAGGCGTTGCGCACCTTCCCGTCCTTGACGATGATCTCCTCCATCACGGCCAGGCCGAGGGCCTGGGTGCAGCCGCCCTGGATCTGGCCGACCACGGAGAGCGGGTTGAGCGCCTTGCCGACGTCCTGGGCGGCGGTCAGCTCGACGACCTTCACCAGGCCGAGCTCCACGTCCACGTCGACCACCGCGCGGTTGGCGCAGAAGGTGTACTGGACGTGGCCGAAGCCCTGCCCGGTCTCCTTGTCGAAGGGGACGGTCGGGCGGTGGTGGTGCTCGCGGGTCAGGTCGATCGCCTCGTCGCCGAGCAGGTCGACCATCGGGACCAGGGCGCCGGCCGAGGCGGAGACCACCTTGCCGCCGACCAGGTCGATGTCGTTCTGCTGCCAGCCGTAGCGCTGGCGGCCCTTGGCGATCAGCGCCTGCTTGACCGCCTCGGCGGCCAGCTTCACCGCACCGCCGGTCATGTAGGTCTGCCGCGACGCGGAGGTCGAACCGGCCGACCCCACCTCGGTGTTGGCCGGGTGGATGGTGACCTGCTCGACGCCCAGCTCGGTGCGGGCGATCTGGGCGTGCACGGTGACGCCGCCCTGGCCGACCTCGGCCATCGCGGTGTGCACCATGGCGACCGGCTCGCCGCCGATGACCTCCAGGCGGACCCGGGCGGTGGAGTAGTCGTCGAAGCCCTCGGAGAAGCCGACGTTCTTGATGCCGACCGAGTAGCCGACGCCGCGCACGATGCCCTCGCCGTGCGAGGTGTTGGACAGCGCGCCGGGCACCGAGCGGATGTCCAGGTGCTCGAAGTCCATCGGCGGGGGCAGCGGCATGTCCTTGACCCGCTGGAGCAGCTCGGCCACCGGGGCGGGCGAGTCGATCTGCTGGCCGGTGGGCATGAACGAGCCCTCGGACATCGCGTTCAGCTGCCGCAGCTCGACCGGGTCCATGCCCAGCTCGGCGGCGAGCTTGTCCATCTGCGACTCGTAGCCGAAGGCCGCCTGCACCGCGCCGAAGCCGCGCATGGCGCCGCAGGACGGGTTGTTGGAGTAGAGCGCGATGGCGTGCATCCGCACGTTCGGGATCTCGTACGGGCCGTGGCCCAGCGAGGCCGCGTTGCCGACGACCGCGGGAGAGGCGGAGGCGTACGCGCCGCCGTCCAGCACGATCCGGCAGTCCGCGTAGACCAGCTTGCCGTCGCGGGTGGCGCCGTGCTCGTAGTACATCTTGGCCGGGTGGCGGTGCACGTGGCCGAAGAAGGACTCGTCGCGGGAGTAGACGATCTTGACCGGCTTGCCGGTGTGCAGGGCCAGCAGCGAGGCGTGGATCTGCATCGACAGGTCCTCGCGGCCGCCGAAGGCGCCGCCGACGCCGGCCAGGGTGAGGCGGACCTTCTCCTCCGGCAGGGCCAGCACGGGGGCCATCTGCTCGCGGTCCACGTGCAGCCACTGGGTGGCGATGTAGAGGTCGATGCCGCCGTCCTCGGCGGGCACCGCCAGGCCGGACTCCGGGCCGAGGAAGGCCTGGTCCTGCATGCCGACCTCGTAGTGGCCGGAGACCACCACGTCGGCCAGCGCGCGGACCTCGTCCGTCACGCCCAGGCCGGAGACCAGCTTCTGCTCGTGGCAGATGTTGTCGTAGCCGTGGGACTTGAACTCGTGCGGCTCGTGCACGTAGCCGTAGGTCTGCGGGTCGAGGCACTGCTCCTCGGTGACGATCGGGCTGAGCACCTCGTACTCGACCTTGATCTTCTTCACCGCGCGGCGGGCCGTCTCCGGGTGGTCGGCCGCGACCAGCGCGATCGCCTCGCCGTGGTAGCGCACCTTGTCGATGGCCAGGGCCGGCTGGTCCTGGATCTCCAGGCCGTAGAACTTCGAGCCCGGGATGTCCTCGTGGGTGAGCACCGCGTAGACGCCGGGCACCTTGAGCGCCTCGGAGATGTCCACGCTCAGCAGGTTGGCGCGGGGGTGCGGCGAGCGCAGCGCCATGCCCCAGAGCATGTCCTCGTGCCACATGTCCGAGGAGTAGGCGAACTCGCCCTTGACCTTGAGGTTGCCGTCCGGACGCAGGGGCGAGCCGCCGATGCCGTCCTTGGAGGCCTGGTTGATGTTCTGCAGGTTCTTCTGACCCTGGATGGTGCGAGTGCTCATTCGCCCGCCGCCTTCGCGCACTTGCGGGCGGAAGCCAGCCGCACCGCGTCCATGATCTTCTCGTAGCCCGTGCAGCGGCAGAGGTTGCCGGAGAGGGCCTCGCGGATGTCGTTGTCGCTCGGCTGGGCGTCGTTCTCCAGCAGGGCGTCGGTCTGCACCAGCAGGCCGGGGGTGCAGAAGCCGCACTGCACGGCGCCCGCGTCCACGAAGGCCTGCTGGACCAGGCCCAGCTCGCCGTTCTCCTCGCTCAGGCCCTCGACCGTGCGGACCTCGCGGTCCTGCACCTGGCCGGCCGCGACCAGACAGGAACAGACCGGCACGCCGTCCAGGTAGACGGTGCAGGAGCCGCACTCGCCCTGCTCGCAGGCGTTCTTCGAACCGGGCAGGCCGACCCGCTCGCGCAGCACGTACAGGAGGCTCTCGCCCTCCCAGACGTCGTCGGCCTCGACCGGCTTGCCGTTGGCGGTGAAAGTGACCCTCATGCCGCGCTCCTGATCTGCTTGCTGTAGTCGTTCCAACACCAGGTGAGGGTGCGGCGGGCCATCACGGCCAGGGAGTGGCGGCGGTAGTCCGCGGTGCCGCGCACGTCGTCGATCGGCGAGGCCGCGGCCTTCACCAGCTCGCCGAAGCGCTGGATCACCTCGGTGCCCAGCAGGTCGCCGGACTCCCAGAGGCCGCGCTCGGCGAGCACGCCCTCCAGGTAGGCCTCGGCCTCCGCGGCGCGGCGCGGCGTGGGGGCAGCCGAACCGATCCCGGTACCGACCGTGCCGTTCTTCGGGTGCAGGGCGAAGCCGAACGCGCAGACCGCGATGACCATCGCGTTCCGGGTGCCGATCTTCGAGAACTGCTGCGGGCCGTCCGCCACCGGGATGTGGACGGCGCGGATCAGCTCGTCCTGCTCCAGGCTGTTGCGCTTGACCCCGACGTAGAACTCGTCGATCGGGATCATCCGGGTGCCGCGGACGGAGGCCGCCTCCACGAAGACGTCCTTGCCGGCCGCCAGCAGCGCGGGGTGCGCGTCACCGGCCGGCGAGGCGCCGCCGAGGTTGCCGCCGACGCCGCCGCGGTTGCGGATCTGCGGGGACCCGACGGTGTGCGAGGCGAGTGCCAGCCCGGGCAGCGGCTCGGAGAGCTCGTCGATGATCCGGGTGTACGGCACCGAGGCGCCGAGCTTCACGACGGCGCCGTCGTTCGACCACTCGGTCAGCTCGGTGATGCGGTTCAGGTCGAGAATCGCGGATGGCCGGTGCACGTCGAAGTTCATCTCGACCATGACGTCCGTACCGCCCGAGATCGGCACTGCGGACGGGTACTCAGCCTTCGCCGCGAGCGCCTCGTCCCAGGTAGCGGGCCGAAGGAACTCCATGCGGGTCTCTCCTCAAGTCGTCACGCCGGACAGTGGGCACATTGCCCGGGGATTTCACTGGTTGTTCGGCGTGTGGCCAGTGAACCGCTGTGACCCGGCCCACTGGGAGTCACCGATGGCATGAAGCCCTCGCCTCGACGTCGCCCGGCATCCTGTACGTTCCTCTAAGGCGGACAATTGCCCTGTACAGCGATGTGCGAGGCCCCACTTACGACCGTAATCCGCCCGTGATTCGGAAGCTACGACCCCGTGACCACGCGTCGGTTGATACGTAACACCGACCTCCGGACCGATGGGGCACACTGTCCCCCCAGTGCCCAGCGGCACGAACCAAGCACAGACGAAGGAGTCGCCGGATGCGCGTCCGAGACCTGCTCGCCCCCGGGGCCCCGAGGCTGCGGCTGCTCGCCGCCGAGGACGAGCTCGACCGGCAGGTCAGCGGTGTCATGACCACCGACCTCCAGGACCCGGGCCGGTACCTGCACGGCGGTGAGCTGGTGCTCACCGGCATGCTCTGGCGCACCGGCCCGGACGATTCCGAGCGCTTCGTGCGCACCATCGTGGCGGGCGGCGCGGTCGCCCTGGCGGCCGGCGAGGCCGAGGTCGGGCCGGTCCCCGAGGACCTGGTCGCGGCGTGTCGCCGGCACCGGATGCCACTGCTCGCGGTGCCCGACGACATCGCCTTCGGCACCGTCACCGAGTTCATCGGCCGTCAGGTCTCGGCCGACCGGGCCGCCGACCTGGCCGCCCTGGTGGACCGCCACCGCCTGCTGGTCTCCGCCGCCGGCGGCGGCGGGCTGGACGCCGTCCTCGACCTGCTCGGCGGCGACCTCGACCTGGACTGCTGGGTGCTCGCCCCCACCGGCCGGGTGGTGGCCGGCCCCGCCGACCGGCTCACCGCCGAGGAGCGCGACCAGCTGGTCCGGGCCAACCTGGCCGCCCAGCGCCAGCGCCGCCGCCCCCCGCACCGGGCCCGGCTGGCCGGCGGCTCGTACTCGCTGCTGCCCGCCCCGGCCAGCTCCGAGGCGGACGTCTCGCTGGCCGACTGGGTGCTGGTGGTGGCCGGCGACGTCACCGAATGGACCGTCAAGCGCCAGCAGCTGGCAGAGAACCTGGCCCGCCTGGTCGCGGTCGAACGGGTCCGCCGCGACGAGGGCCGCCGACTGCGGCGGCGGCTCGCCGACGAGGTGCTGACGCTCCTTCAGCGGGACGCCGACCCGGGCGAGATCAGCCGCACGCTCTACGCCTCCAGCGCGATGGCCGCCAAGTACGAGGGCGACTCGGTGGGGCCGCTGGTGACCGAGGGGTCCTGGTTGGTGCTGAGCGCGGAAGGGACGGGGCTGCCGGACGGGGCCTGCCGTTCAATCCTGGAGGAAGCTCTCACCGACGCCACCGACGGAGCCCTGGTGGCCGGCGCCGGATCCGGCGCGGTGGTCGTGCTGCCCGCCCCCGCCACCCCCGTGCCCGCGGACGCGCTGCGCGAACTGCTCGCCCCGCTGGAGGCCGGCCTCGGCTCCGAGGGCCGGATCACCCTCGGCGTCTCCGCCCCCGCCTCCGAGGCGGGCGGCCTGCGCGGCGCCCTGGAGGAGGCCCGGCACGCCCGCCGGATCGCCGCCGCCCGGGTCGGCCGGGTCTGCGTGGCCGGCCCCGAGGAGCTCGCCTCCCACGTCCTGCTGCTGGCCGCCGTCCCGGACGAGGTCCGCCGCGCCTTCCGCAGCCGCCTGCTCGACAAGGTCATCGCCTACGACATCGAGCACCAGGCCGACCTGGTCCGCACCCTGGAGGCCTTCCTGCGCTCCGACGGCTCCTGGACCCGCTGCGCCGCCCAGCTCCACGTCCACGTCAACACCCTGCGCTACCGCATCGGCCGCATCGAGGAACTGACGGGCCGTGACCTCTCCCGCCTGGAGGACCGGGTCGACTTCTACCTGGCCCTCGAACTGGCCTGAGCGATCCGGAGCAACCGCGCTCCGCGCGAGCGGCCCCCGGCAGGGGTGGTACGCGTGAGGGCCCGCCTTCCCCCGGTCGGGGAGGGCGGGCCCTTCGCGTTGACGGTCCGTCAGCCGTTGGCCGGGATCACCGAGGTGAGCCACTTGAAGACGTCGGGGACCATGGGCTTCCAGACGTCGCTGGAGTGGGCGCCGGTGGTCTCGACCGGCTGGACGGTGGTGGGGGCCTTGACGGCGGCCTTCAGGGCCAGGGCGTCCTCGTAGCCGTCGCCCTTGTTGCCGCTGACGTAGAGGGCGACCTTGGGGGGCTGGGCGGCGTTCTTGAGGATGTTCAGCGGGTTGGACTTCTCCCGCAGGGCCGGGTCCTTCGCTGTGAGCGAGGCCGGCTCCTTGCCCGGGTCGTTGTACCCGGAGAGGCTTATGCCGGCCCGGTAGCGGTTGGGGTGCTCCAGGGCGAGCTTGGTGGCGCAGTGGGCGCCGGCCGAGTACCCGGCGACGGCCCAGCGGTCCGCGGAGGGGTCGGCGCGGAAGTTGTCCAGGACCATCTGCGGGACGTCGCGGGCCAGCCAGGTGGCCGCGTTGACCTTGCCGGGCACGTCGGCGCAGCCGGTGTCGGCGGTGTTGCCCAGCAGCAGGGTGCGCGGGGAGACCAGGATGAACGGCGCCACGGTGCCGTTCTCCATCAGCGGCTTGAGCTGCTCGGAGACCTTGAGGGTGCCGTACCAGGTGGAGGAGGAGCCGGGCCAGCCCGGGAGCAGCTCGACCACCGGGAACTTCTTGTCCTTGTACTCCGGCTTGTCGTACTGCGGCGGCAGCCAGACCAGCACCTCGCCGTCGACCCCGGAGACCCGGCCCTTGAGCTCGGTGCGCTGGACGTCGCCCGGGACCTTGGGGTCGTCCACCTTCTTGAACTGCTGGATCACCTTGGGCTCGGGGGAGTGCGAGGCCTTCGGGTCCTCCGGCGACACGTGCGGCACGGCCCGGACGTGGTCCCCGGTGCCGAGCAGGTCGGACCAGCTGCCGTAGATGAGGTTGGCGTTGTTGACCATGACGAAGACCGTCAGCACGGCCGTCACCTGGCAGAACAGCAGCATCACCAGCCGGGTGAGCGTCTTGGCCGCTCTAGGCCCGCGGACCTTGCCCCAGAACAGCATCGCGACCGCGATGGAGATCGGCACGAGGATGATCGTGACGATGAGGAAGGGGGTGCCTGTCAGTTGCATCGAGTTCTCTTGTCCGGTCGCCAACCGTCACGGAGACCCTGATCGCCCCCGGACGCTTCGATGGGATCAGACGTTTTCGAACGGATGGTCAGTTGCTCCCGAAGCTGAGTGAAAGCTGAGAGGAACGTCACAGTCTCCATGAGAACCGTCTGAACGGCCCGGACCAGTGTGCCACCCGCTTGGCGGAACGCGTCGAACGGGTACGGCCCCTTCCCAGCGAGTTGCCACGCCGGGGCGGCCGCTTACTGGAGACTGTCGGAGTGTCATACCGCCCTCGCCGTACCGCAGCTCTGGTCCTGGCCCTGCTTCTGACGGCGGTGGGGTGCAGCAGCACCGGCGGGAGACGGGCGGAACAGGCCCGGTCCAAGGCCGCCACGGCCGGCGGCGCCGTGGACACCCCGCGGTGGAAGGTGGCGATGGTCACCCACGCCGGGGCCGGGGACGCGTTCTGGGACGGGGTCCGCAAGGGCGCCGAGCAGGCTGCCGCCAAGGACAACATCGACTTCCGCTACACCAACGACGCGCAGACCCAGAACCAGGTGCAGCTGGTGCAGGCCGCGATCGACCAGCGGGTGGACGGGCTGCTGGTCTCGCTGGCCAAGGGCGAGGCGATGGCCGAGGTGCTGGGCAAGGCCAAGGCCGCCGGCATCCCGGTGATCAGCATCAACTCCGGCCAGGAGTACTCGGCCCGGTTCGGCGCGCTCACCCACGTCGGCCAGGACGAGACCACGGCCGGCCGGGCCGCCGGGGCCGAACTGGCCAGGCGGGGCCGCACGTCGGTGCTCTGCGTGATCCACGAGCAGGGCAACGTCGGGCAGGAGCAGCGCTGCGGCGGGGCGAAGGAGAGCTTCGGCGGCCCGTTCCAGACCCTCTACGTCACCGGCACCAGCCTGCCCGACGCCAAGGCGTCGGTCTCCGCCAAGCTCCAGGCCGACCGCTCGGTGGACACCGTGCTCACCCTCAGCGCCCCGCTGGCCGCCACCGGGCTGCAGGCGATCGCGGACGCCCGGCCGGGCGTCGAGCTGGACACCTTCGACCTCGGCACCCAGGTGGTGGACGGACTGAAGAACGGCACCGTCGGCTTCGCGGTCGACCAGCAGCCCTACCTCCAGGGCTACGAGGGCGTGGACCTGCTCTGGCTGTACCGCTACAACCTGGACGTGCTGGGCGGCGGCGGGCCGGTGCTGACGGGCCCTCAGATCCTCACCAAGGAGAACGCGGCCGCCCTCGCCACCTACGTCGCCCGGGGCACCCGGTGAGCCGCGAGGTGCTCGCCTCCGGTCCGCCGGAGCGCCGGTTCCGGGCCCGGCCCGAACTGGGCGCGGCGCTGGCCGCGCTCGCGGTGCTGCTGGTCTTCGCGGTGGCCGCCGACGGCTTCCTGCGGCCCGCCTCGATCGGCACCGTGCTCTACGCCGCCTCCACCATCGGCATCATGGCGGTGCCGGTCTCGCTGCTGATGATCGGCGGCGAGTTCGACCTCTCGGCCGGGGTGCTGGTCACCACCGCCGCGCTCACCTCCTCGATGGTCAGCTACCAGCTGACCGCCGTGACCTGGGTCGGCGTGCTGGTCTCGCTGGCGGTGGCGCTCGCCGTCGGCTGGGTCAACGGCCGGCTGCTGGCCCGTACCGGCCTGCCCAGCTTCATCGTCACCCTCGGCACCTTCCTGATGCTGACCGGCGCCAACCTCGGCGTCACCAAACTGGTCTCCGGCACCGTCAGCACCAAGCCGATCGCCGACATGGAGGGCTTCGCCTCCTGCCGCTGGCTGTTCGCCTCCGAGCTGACGGTGGGTGGGATGTCGGTGAAGGCCACCGTCTGGTGGTGGCTCGGCCTGGTAGCGGTGGGCTCCTGGGTGCTGCTGCGCACCCGGTACGGGAACTGGGTCTTCGCCGTCGGCGGCGACGCGGCCGCCGCCCGGGCGGTCGGCGTCCCGGTGGCCCGGGTGAAGACCGGGCTCTACCTCGGGGTGGGCTTCTGCGCCTGGGTGCTCGGCCAGCACCTGCTGTTCTCCTTCGACACCGTGCAGTCCGGCGAGGGCGTCGGCAACGAGCTGATCTACATCGTGGCCGCGGTGATCGGCGGCTGCCTGATCACCGGCGGGTACGGCTCGGTGCTGGGCGGGGCGCTCGGCGCGCTGATCTTCGGCATGGTCAGCAAGGGCATCGTCTACGCCCAGTGGAACCCGGACTGGTTCAAGTTCTTCCTCGGCGCGATGCTGCTGCTGGCCGCGCTGCTCAACTCCTGGGTCAAGCGACGGGCGGAGCGTGGCGGCCGGTGAGCCTGCTGGAACTGGACGGCATCGGCAAGAGCTACGGCAGCGTACGGGCCCTGGAGGGCATCTCGCTGACGGTCGCGGCGGGCCAGGTGCACTGCGTCCTCGGGGACAACGGCGCGGGCAAGTCCACCCTCATCAAGGTCATCGCCGGACTCCACCGGCACGACGAGGGACGGTACCTGATCGACGGTCAGGAGGTGCGGCTCTCCTCGCCCAAGCAGGCCATGGAGCTCGGCATCGCCACCGTCTACCAGGACCTCGCCGTGGTCCCGCTGATGCCGGTCTGGCGGAACTTCTTCCTCGGCGCCGAACTCGGCACCCGGCTGCGCCTGGACGTCCCGCGGATGCGCGAGGTCACCCGGGAGGCACTGGCCCGGATGGGCATCGACCTGCCCGACGTGGACCGGCCGATCGGCACCCTCTCCGGCGGCCAGCGCCAGTGCGTGGCCATCGCCCGGGCGGTGCACTTCGGGGCGCGGGCGCTGGTGCTGGACGAGCCGACCGCGGCGCTCGGGGTCAAGCAGTCCGGCGTGGTGCTCACGTACGTGGCGGCGGCCCGGGACGAGGGCCTGGGCGTGGTGCTGATCACCCACAACCCGCACCACGCGCATCTGGTGGGCGACCACTTCACCCTCCTCAAACGGGGGAGGATGGCAGGCAGCCACCCGCGCGCCGGGATCACCCTGGAGCAGCTCACCACCGAGATGGCGGGCGGCTCCGAACTGGCCGAGCTCAGCCACGAGCTCGGCCGCGACCGCCTGGGGCCCGCCGCGGGCCCCGATCCCGAGGAGTGACCCGCCCCGTGAGCAGCCCCCAACGTCCCCCCGTCCTGCCCACCCTGCTCGGCATCGGCCCGCGCGCGGAGCGGCGGCGCCGGGCGCTGCCGGCCAGCGTGCTGCGGCTGCCCACGGTGGGCGTGGACATCGGCGGGACGAAGGTGGTCGCCGGGGTGGTGGACGGCGAGGGCAAGGTGCTGGAGCGCATCCGCACCGACACCCCCGACAAGAGCAAGAGCCCCAAGGTGGTCGAGGACGTGATCGTCGAGCTGGTGCTCCAGCTGGCGGACCGTCACGACGTCCACGCGGTCGGCGTCGGCGCGGCCGGCTGGGTCGACTCCGACCGCTCCCGGGTGCTCTTCGCCCCGCACCTCAACTGGCGCGACGAACCGCTGCGCGACGCGCTCAGCGCCCGGCTGCGCTTCCCGGTGATCGTCGAGAACGACGCCAACGCCGCCGCCTGGGCCGAGTGGCGCTTCGGGGCGGGGCGCGGCGAGGAGCACATGGTGATGCTCACCCTGGGCACCGGCATCGGCGGCGCGGTGGTCCGCGACGGCTACGTCGACCGCGGCAAGTACGGCCTGGCGGGCGAGTTCGGCCACATGCAGGTGGTCCCGGGCGGGCACCGCTGCCCCTGCGGGAACCGCGGCTGCTGGGAGCAGTACTCCTCCGGCAACGCCCTGGTCCGCGACGCGCGGGAACTGGTGGCCGAGGAGTCGCCGGTGGTCCAGCCGCTGCTCGCCCTGGCGGGCGGCAGCGCGGACGGGCTGACCGGCCCGCTGATCACCGAGGCGGCGCGCGGCGGCGACCCGGTCGCCACCGAGCTGTTGTACGAGGTCGGCACCTGGCTGGGCGTCGGCATCGCCAACCTGGCGGCCGCGCTGGACCCCGGACGGTTCGTCATCGGCGGCGGCGTCTCGGAGTCGGGCGAGCTGCTGCTCGCGCCGGCCCGGCAGGCCTTCAAGCGGACCCTGACGGGGCGCGGGTTCCGGCCCGAGGCGCAGATCGTGCACGCGGCGCTCGGCAACGACGCGGGGCTGGTCGGGGCGGCGGACCTGGCGCGGCAGGTGGCGCGCCGCTTCCGCACCATCAAGCGCCACCGGGTCGAGCGGGCGGCCGGCTGAGCGTCCGTCAGCCGGACACCGGGCTCCCTCGCGGTCCCCGCTCCCTAGGCTGTCCTGATGACTGATCAGCAGCTCCGCGTCTGCTTCATCGGCGACTCCTTCGTCCAGGGCATCGGCGACCCCGCCTACCAGGGCTGGCCCGGCCGCGTCCTCGCGGCCGCCGGCCCGGACGTCACCGCCTTCAACCTGGGCATCCGCCGCAACACCTCCGACGACGTCCTGGCCCGGGTGTGGCCGGAGTTCTCCTCGCGTACGGCCCCCGGCGCCGACCACCGTCTGGTGGTCTCCTTCGGCAGCAACGACACCGTCCTGGAAGACGGCGCCCCCCGGGTCGCCCCCGCCCGCACCCTGGCGAACCTCACCGCCCTGCTCACCGAGGCCGCTCGCCGTTCGGTCGCCGTCCTGGTCGTCGGACCCCCGCCGGTCGCGATGCACGGCGACGAGTACCTCGACCGCCTGCTCACCCTGGCCACCGCCCAGGCCGAGGTCTGCGCCTCGCACGGCGTCCCGTTCATCCCCCTCACGGCCGCCCTGGCCGCCGACCTCCACTGGAACGCCGAAGCCCTCGCCGGCGACGGCGCCCACCCCGGAGCAGGCGGCTACACCCGCGCGGCCTCGCTGGTCCTCGAGGGCGGCTTCCTGCCGTGGCTGACGACCCCTCAGGCCGCCGTGCGGCGGTAGGTGGAGCCGTCGCGGGTGCGGGTCAGGCGGTGGCTCTCGATCAGGTAGCGGCGCAGGGCCGGGAAGTCGTCGTGGACGGTGAGCAGGGCCTCGTTGACCTGCTTCTCGGTGTACTCGGTGCCGGGCTCGAAGAGGGTGGCGGCGAGGTGGTCGAGGAGTTGGTCGCGGCGGGCGGCCTTGCGGGGGATGGCGGGGAGGCGGCCGTCGGCGGCGAAGAGGGCGGCGACGGAGGAACTGGTGGTGGTGTTCTCGGACATGCGGGGCAGCCTGCCGCCGGGGTGGTGGTGCGGGCAAGGAGTTTTCGCCCGCTCAGGTGATCACCAGCCTCCGAGCCCTGCCCCGTTCAGGCGGCGGCGGATCTCGGCGCGGTCGAGGGCGTGCCAGGACCGGGTCTGCTCGAAGAGGAAGCGGGCCCAGGGGAGCTGGTCCCGAGCAGCCAGGGTGATGATCACATCGCTGACCTCGGCCGCGTGCCGGGTCGACGCCCGCTGCAGCAGGTAGTTGACGGTCCTCTCGTCGCCGATGTCCCGCAGGTCCGCCAGGACGGTGGCGAGTTCCTCCGGCGGGCGGACGGACACGGCGTCGAGCAGGGGCCGTGGATCGCCGATCCCCGCCCGGAACGCGGTGAGCAGCGGGACGACCTCCTCGGTCGGGCGGCGGCCGGCAGAGGCGAGCAGGCCGGCGAGCTGGGTGTGGCGGGCGGAAGCGCGCAGCAGCTCGGCGAGTTCGACCACCGAGTCGGGGGAGCCCCAGGCCGCCGAGCTGAGCAGTTGCTCGCTGTCCGTGGGCTGGCCGCAGGCCTCCAACTCCTCGGACAGCTGGGCGATGTCCTCGGCGGTGCGGGACAGGACGGCCGCCATGACGCCTTGGACGGCCGACTCGACGGGGCCACGCCGGTCGTCGAACCACGATCTGCTGCGGAGCCGGGTGATCAGCCTGGCGACCACGTCGGCGGGCTGGTCCCTCGCCGCCTGCAGGAGGGCGGCGTCGTTGCCGGGGCTGCTCCGGTGGAGTTCGACGAGCTCGGCGATCTCCTCGGCGGTCATCCGGTAGTCCTGCGGCTTCTGGTGGCGCTGCTTGAGGACGGCCAACTCCTCTGCCGCCGCGCTCCGTTCGGCCTCGAGCTCGGCGAGCAGCAGGCGCAGCCGCTCGGTCTCCCGGTCGACGGTCCCGGCCTGTTCCTGCAGGGGGTCGTCCGCCGCGGTCCGCTCGGCTGCGAGTTCGGCCGCCTCCAGCTGGTGCTCCAGCAGGTCGCAGCGCTGTTCGGCCTCCAACTGGCGGCGCTGCGCCTCGCGGAGCTCCTCGTGCAGGCGCTCGACCAGGCCGAGCAGGCGGTCGTGCTCGGCGCGGAGCCGGTCGTGGTCCTCGGTGACGAGGGCGAGTTCGGCGCGGTGCTCCAGGCGGGCGGTGGCCGCGCCGCGTTCGAGCTGGTGGAGGGTCCGCTCCTGTTCGGCGGCCTTGTGTTGCGCGGTGCGCAACATGTCCTTGAGCAGGTCCACCTCGGTGCGGAGCTCGCGCGCCTCCTGGTCGGCGTCGGACCAACGGTCGCGCAGGGACTGGAGTTCGGCGCTGCGCGGGTTGCGTTCGGCGAGGGCGGAGCGGTGCAGGTGGCGGAGGTGGTCGCGGGCCTCGGGGGTGAGGGGGAGGCCCGTTGCGGCTTCGACATCGCTGGTCAGGCGGTCGAGGAAGTCGGCGGGCGGGACGGCGAGGCCGCTGAACCAGCGGGACAGCGTGGAGCGGTCGCGGTGCACCTGACGGGCGTAGCGGCTCATCGAGATGCCGAGGCGGACCGCCAAGGTCCGTAACTCCTGGGCCAGTTCGCGGCAGACTCCGTCCACTCCGGCCGGGATCGGCTCGAAGGTCATCCCGGTGGCACCCAGGGGGAGCAGTTCGCCGTTCACGTCCGTGCCTTCCGCCGTCGCCCGTTGCGCGGGGTCCGCAACGCTGTGGGGATTATCGCAACGGCTGACGAGCCGTCAGTCTCCTTTCCGGGAACGAACCACGGAGGAGATCGACGATGAACTGGCGTAGGTGGCTGGCGGCGGCCCCGGCGGTGGCGGTGGGGGTGCAGAGCTGGGGGCAACTGCCGTGGTGGGGGACGGTGGCGGCGACCGTGCTGACGGGACTGCCGGTGCTGGCGCAGCGGGACGGCGAGGAAGGCTACCGTCGGGTAGTCACTCAGAAGTGCCATTGTGGTGGCCATGGCGGATGTGAAAGAACATGAAGCGCAAGGGAGTTGACGACCAGCAAGTCCTGGAGGGCCCATGCGTCTGACCCGGATCGTCCCGCTCGCGCTGACCGGCGCGCTGATCTGTGCGGCCGCCCCCGCGCAGGCGCAGACCGGCGCGCCGCCGAAGGTGCCGGAGGCGGTCGGCTGGGGCGGTGCGGTGGCCAGCGTGGACGCCGACGCCACCGCGATCGGGCTGGAGGTGCTCAAGCGCGGCGGCAACGCGGTGGACGCGGCGGTCGCCACCGCGGCCGCGCTCGGCGTCACCGAGCCGTACTCGGCGGGCATCGGCGGCGGTGGCTTCTTCGTGTACTACGACGCCCGCAGCGGCAGGGTGTCCACCATCGACGGCCGCGAGGTCACCGGCCGGACGGCCGACGAGACGCTCTTCCTGGAGAACGGCAAGCCGCTGGCCTTCGCCGACGCCGTCACCAGCGGCCTGAGCGTCGGGGTGCCCGGCGTGCCGGCCACCTGGGACGCGGCGCTGGACCACTGGGGCAGCCGCAGCCTGGGCGAACTCGTCAAGCCCGCCGCCAAGTTGGCCGAGCGGGGCTTCACGGTCGACCAGACCTTCCAGGACCAGACCGCGCTCAACCTGACCCGCTTCCGGGCCTTCCCGGACACCGGGAAGCTCTTCCTGCCGGGCGGGCAGCTCCCGGTGGTCGGCTCCACCTTCCGCAACCCCGACCTGGCCGCCACCTACCGCGAGATCGCCCGCAAGGGCGTCCAGACGCTCTACAAGGGCCAGTTGGCGACCGACATCGTCAACACCATCCAGCACCCGCCGGTCGACCCGGCCTCCGGCTGGAACGCCCGCCCCGGCAAGGTGGACCGCAAGGACCTGGCCGACTACCGGGTGATCCAGCGCCAGCCCACCCACCAGGAGTACCGGGGCTACGACGTCTACGGCATGGCCCCGGTGTCGTCCGGCGGCACCACCGTCGGCGAGGCGCTCGGCATCCTGGAGGCCAAGGGCGACCTGGGCGCGGTCAGCTCGACGCAGTACCTGCACCGCTACCTGGAGTCCAGCCGGATCGCCTTCGCCGACCGCGGCCGCTGGGTCGGCGACCCGGCCTTCTTCCAGGTGCCGACCCGTCAGCTCCTCAGCGACGAGTTCACCGCCTCCCGCGCCTGCCTGCTGAACCCGGAGCGCGCGCTCACCAGCCCGCTCGCGCCGGGGGACCCGTACCACCCCGCCGCCTGCGCCACCGCCGGCCCGGCCGTCCCCGAGACCTACGAGGGCCCGAGCACCACCCACCTGACGGTCGCCGACCGCTGGGGCAACGTGGTCTCCTACACCCTCACCCTGGAGCAGACCGGCGGCAGCGGCATCACCGTCCCCGGCCGCGGCTTCCTGCTCAACAACGAGCTGACCGACTTCTCCTTCGCCCCCGCCGCCCCCGGCGTCTTCGACCCCAACCTGCCCGGCCCGGCCAAGCGGCCGCGCTCCTCGATCTCGCCGACCATCGTCCTCAAGGACGGCAAGCCCTTCGTCGCGGTCGGCAGCCCCGGCGGCTCCACCATCATCACCACCGTCCTCCAGGTCCTGCTCGGCCGCCTGGACCGGGGCCTGACGCTGGAACAGGCCATCGCCGCCCCGCGTGCCAGCCAGCGCAACACGGCCGCGTCGGTCGCCGAACCGGCCTTCCTCGCCTCGCCCGAGAAGGCCGGCCTGGAGGCCCTCGGCCAGGTCTTCGCGCCCACCCCGGAGATCGGCGCCGCGACCGGCGTCGAGCGCCTGCCCGACGGCCGCTGGGTGGCTGCCGCCGAGCCCACCCGAAGGGGCGGCGGCTCCGCAGCAGTGGTGCACCCATCCCGGTAATTGGTGATCCCGGGGGCGCGGGGAACTGCGCGCATCGGAAGGCGGCCCACCGGCAACTGAAGCACCGTCAGCCAGTTGCAGGTGCTGCCGTTCCCCTGCGCGCCGTTCCCCGCGCCCCCAAAGGCGTAGCCTCGTCCCGTCAGAGGGTGACGGTATGTTGCAGGGGTACATGTCCGTCGTACCTGCTCGGGAAGGCTGCCCGCCGTGACCGTCCGCATCGCCACCTGGAACATCAACTCCGTCACCGCGCGGCTGCCCAAGCTGCTGGAGTGGCTGGAGGGCAGCAGCCCCGACGTGCTCTGCCTCCAGGAGCTCAAGTGCGCCTCGGACGCCTTCCCGTACGAGGCCGTCCGCGAGCTCGGCTACGAGACCGCCGCCTACGGCACCGGCCGGTGGAACGGCGTGGCGATCCTCTCCAAGATCGGCCTCGACGACGTGGTCCGCGACCTCCCCGGCCAGCCGGGCTTCCTGGCGGACGGGGCGATGATCCCGGAGACGGAGCCCCGCGCCATCGCGGCGACCTGCGGCCCGCTCCGGGTCTGGTCGGTCTACGTGCCGAACGGGCGCGAGGTCGGCCACCCGCACTACGCGTACAAGCTGGAGTGGTTCGAGGCGCTGCGCCGGGCCGTTCTGGAGGACGCCGCCGGGGACCGCCCGTTCGCGGTGATGGGCGACTTCAACGTGGCGCCCACCGACGAGGACCTCTACGACCCCTCGGTCTTCGCGGGCCAGACCCACGTCACCGAGGCCGAGCGCGCCGCGCTGGCCGCCCTGCGCGACGCCGGCCTGACCGACGTGATGCCGCGCGCCCTCAAGTACGACCGCCCGTACACCTTCTGGGACTACCGGGCGCTGGGCTTCCCGAAGAACCTCGGCATCCGGATCGACCTCACCTACGCCAACAAGTCCTTCGCCGACGCCGTCACCGACAGCTACGTCGACCGCGAGGCCCGCAAGGGCAAGGGCACCTCGGACCACGCCCCGGTCGTGGTCGACCTGGACCTCTAGGACGGATCCGCGCGCCCCCCGAACGGTCCCGAACGGTGGCCGTCCGGGGTGGCGCTGCCTAGCGTCGCAGGTGACAGGGTGTAGCTGTCCCCTCACGCGACGACGGAGTCCGTGTGCTGCGCCCGGAACCGGAGGAACGGCATGCGCGCTCCGCGTACCGCCGCCGCGCTGATCGGCGCGACCACCCTGCTCGTCCTGGCCGCCGCACCCGCCGCCACCGCGAAGAGCGTCGAGCCCGCCTGGGTGAGCCCTGCCGAGGCGGCCCCGGGGCAGAGCGTGACGGTCAGCGTCACCTGCGAGACCAGTTCGGTGAAGACCATCACCGCCAACTCGCAGGCCTTCTCCACCGGCAGCGCCACCCTGACGGTGGGTCCGGACGGCAAGTACAGCGGCAGGGCCCTGCTGGCCTCGGAGAAGGAGTTCGCCTCCAAGGCGCTCGGCAACCTCGGCAGCAACCTGGGCAACCTGGCCAAGGGCGCGAAGGCCTCGGGCTGGGGCATCGACGGCAAGTGCCCGAACGGCGACACCTTCAGCGGCGCGGTCGAGGTCAAGCTGTCCGGCCACGGCGGGCAGGACCAGGGCGGCGGCAAGCTCCCGACCGGCCCGGTGCACACCGGCGTCGGCGGCTCGGCCTCCACCGGCCCGGGGCAGCTCGCGGCGGGCGGGGCGCTGGTGGCGGCCGGGGTGGGCGGCTTCTGGCTGCTGCGCCGGCGGACGTCGGACTGACGGCTGTTGCAGGACGGTGACGCCCGGGCGGGATGCGGCCCGGCGGCCCCCGGGTAGGAGCCGGTCAGCGGCCGTCACGGGGGTGGGGCATGGCAGTGGAGACCGTCATCGGTCTGGTGGGGATCGTCGTCCTGACGGCGTGCGTGGTGGGGATCGTGCTGGTCTGGCGGACCGGTTCGCCGATCCACCTCCCGCCCTACCGGGAGCCGGGGCCGCCCTGCCGCACCTGCGGGCACGGGGACCACGAGGGAGGCGGCTGCGACCACGAGGAGGGCCGCGGCGACCGGTACGACGGCGGCGGCGACTGGGTCGGGTACTGGAACTACACCTACTGCCGCTGCTCCGACTACGTGCCGAGGAGCTGAGCCGCCGCTCCCCGGCACGTGGTCGACGGTCCGCGCCGACGGTCCGTCAGCGGCCGGTGGCCGCCAGCGGAGCGGTGAGCGGGGCCGAGACCGGGGCGGTGGTGGCCCGCAGGGTGCCGTCGGCGAGCAGGAACTGGGCCAGCACGTAGGTGGCCATGATCCAGACACCGTGGCCCGGGAGGGCCTTCCAGTCGGCCAGTTCGGTGGCGATCAGGGTGTCGGAGAGCAGGAACAGCCCGCCGCCGAGCCCGGCCCGCCAGCCCAGGCCCGCCGAGGTGACGGCGGTGGAGGCCAGCAGCAGGCTGTAGACCGCGACCGGGATCTTGAGCTCGCCGAGGCCGGGCCAGAGCTGACTGATCATCACCGCCCAGGCGGCGGCGTACGCCAGCGCCAGGATCACCGTGCGCCGCCGGTCCTCCAGGGCGCCCATCTTCACGAACATGGTGACGTAGCAGACGTGCGCCGCCGCGAAGGAGCCCATGCCGGCCAGGAAGGCGGCCTGCTGGTCGAACTGGAGCAGCACGTCCCCGCCGGTCGAGAAGGCCAGCGCGGGCAGCAGCAGCTTGGGCGCCCGCTCGGCGCGGGCCGCCACGTAGCCGGCCAGCAGCGGCACCAGCGCGGGCTTGGTGGCGTTCTGCAGCACGCTCGCTCCGGCGGCGATCGCGCCGAGGTGGGTGACCGAGGTGGCCGCGAAGGCGGAGAGCAGGCCGCGGGCGGTGCGCAGGCGGGTGGAGATGGTCATGCGGCGGTGCCCTCCGGGCGGTCGGTCGGGCCGGGCTGCCAGCCCGGGCCCTTGGTGAGGTGGCGCACCCGGTCGCGCCAGTTGGTCGCGGCGGCCACGTCGCGGGCGATCGAGACGTACTCGTGGGTGGCCACCCGCAGCGGGTTGTGGGTGCTCAGGTTCTTGGTCAGCCCGTAGACCGGCTTGGTGGTCTCGGGGGTGAAGGAGCCGAACCAGCGGTCGAAGAGGATCAGGATGCCGCCGAAGTTGCGGTCCAGGTAGCCGCCCTGGGAGGCGTGGTGCACCCGGTGGTGGGACGGCGTGTTGAAGACGTACTCGACGGGGCGGGGCAGCGTGCCGATCCGCTCGGTGTGGATCCAGAACTGGTAGACCAGGTTGGCCGAGGAGCAGAAGGCCAGCGCGGCGGGGTGCACCCCGGCCAGGATCATCGGGACGTAGAACACCCAGGTGGTGGCCGAGGTCCAGGGCTGGCGCAGGGCGGTGGAGAGGTTGTAGTGCTTGCTGGAGTGGTGCACCACGTGGCAGGCCCAGAGGATCCGGATCACGTGGTGGCCGCGGTGGGACCAGTAGTAGAAGAAGTCCTGGGCCAGCAGCATCAGCGGCACGGTCCACCAGAGCACCGGCACCCGAAGGGGCGTCAGCTCGTAGAGCGCGGCGTAGATCGCCACGATCGGGATCTTCCAGAGCGCGTCGAAGGCCAGGCTGCCCAGCCCCATGCCGAGGCTGGTCGCGGTGTCCTTGACGGTGTAGCCCTGCTCCTCCTCGTCGGGATGGAACCGGTAGGACACCACCTCCAGGACGGTGAGCAGCACGAAGGCGGGTATCGACCACAGCACGACGTTGGGCAGGTTCGGCATGCCCAGGACGATAGGTGACGGTGGGTGGCCTGCGGAAGAGGTAGTTACCCATGCGTAAGTAACGGGGTGCGGGCGGCAGTCACGCGGAGGACGTGCACCGTCTAGTCTGGTGGGCGACATGGAGCGGTACGAGGGCGGGGCGACGAGCGGGCGCGCGGCGGGGGCGGGGCAGCTCACCGCCGACGTGCCGACCGGCGCTGCCCCCGCCTACCCGGCCGCCGGGCGGCTCGCCGAGTTGCTGGACGGGTCCGGGCAGTCCGAGGCCGACGCGCTGTTCACCGCCGCCTTCGGCCTCTACGGCGCGCGCCACCTGGGCGGCGTGCTGCCCGAGGACGGGCCCGCCGACGAGGGCTGCAGCTGGTGGCACGGCCCGACGGTCCATCAGCCCGCCGCGCTGCGCGGCCGCGAGGGCGGCCGCCGCAGCCGGATCGCCCCCGGCCGCGGCGCACTCGCCGCCAGCGGCCGCCGCGGCCGGCACCGCAAACCGGTGCCCGGCAGCCCCGAGCAGGTCGCGGTCGAACGCCGCACCGCCGCCCGGCTGCTGGCCGCCCACCCGCTGGTCACCGCCGGCGGCCCGCACGGCGAGGGCCTGCCGCTGATCCACCGTCACGCCGACTGGCTGGTGGAACGCTTCGCCACCCTGCTCGGCTACCCCCTCACCGTCGGCGCCGGCTACGCCCGCCTCCACAAGGCCCCGCTGCCGGGCCGCGCCCTCGACCCGACCGAGCACGGCCCCTGGACCCCGCAGGCGTACGCGGCCCTGGTCCGCGCGGTGGTGGCGGTGGCCGAGGGCGCCTCGCCCGACCTCACGGAGCCGGCGGTCCGTCAGCAGCTGGGCGAGTGGCGGGTGCTGACGGAGGGTCTGGCGGACCGCGAGCTGGCCGGGGCGCTGTTGAACTCCGGCCCGTCGGATTCCCCGGTGCCGGACGCGGTCGCGGTACGGCGGCGGCTGGCCGAGACCCCCGTGGTGCTGCTGGACGAACTGACGCCGGACCAGCGCCGCTGGCTGCTCGCCCACCGGGCCGAGGAGACGGCGCTGTTCGCCGACTTCCTCGGCCTGACCGCCGAGTACCGGGCCGAGGGCATCGCCCTGCTCGACCCGGCCGACGAACTCACCGACCTCGCCCTGCCCGGCAACGGCACCCTGGCCCAGGCGGCCCTGCTGCTCGCCTGCCGACTGGTCGAGGAACTCCGCCCGCTCCCCGAGGAGTCCGCGCCCCCGGCCGTCCTGGTCCCCGACGCCCTGATAGACGGCGCCCTCGGCGACATCACCGACGAACACGGCCTGCGCAACGGCTGGCGCCGCGCCTACCTGGCCGACCTCACCGCCTTCCGCCGCGACGCCCTCGATCTGCTGCACCGCATGCAGCTGATCGCCCCGGCCGGCCGCGCCTGGCTCCTCCGGGCCCCCGCCGCCCGCTACGCCCCGGCCGTCGAGCCGGAACCCCCGACGGTGGGCCGCCACTCCCGCTCCTACGCGGGCTGATCCGTCGGCTCCGAGACCCCGTGCGCCCGCTCGGCGACGGTGGTCAGGTGTGCCCGGAACTCCGCCACCGGTACGACGGGGGCACCCGGCAGGAAGGCGGCCTCGCACCGGCGGCAGAGCACCGCGGACTCCCAGAGCTGCCGGGCGTGCCGCCACCGCACCTGCCGCACCGGCAGGTCCCGGTCGGCCCGCCGGGCCTTGGCCCTGGCGCGGGCGAGGCCCACCAGGCCGCTCGTGAGCAGCAGGAGGAACGGGAGCAGCGCCCCCAGCCGGTAGCCGGTTCCGAAGGCGGTGTCACCGTCCGCGTCCCAGGTGCCCTGGCCGAAGGTCGCGGCCAAGGCGATGGCCGCGAGGATGAGCAGCGCCTTCCAGAGGCCGTCCAGGCCTGCCGGGAGCGGCTCCGCGGGCGGCGACAGTGCGAGGCGGGCCGAGTGGTCCGGAGCTTCGGCCAAGGCCTGTGGGACGGGGACCGTCCGGTCGGCGTGGCCGCACTGCGGGCAGGTGGTGGTCATCCTCGTGTGCTCTCCCGGCTGTCCGGCAACGGTCGCGGGTAGTACAGCACGGGGGCCACCGCCGCTTGACGGCGGGTCAGCGGCTGGCGGTCGCTATCGTCCCCTGCCGGACCGTCTCGACGGTGGCGCCGACGCCGAGGGTGCCGAGGGCGAGGGAGGCGGCCACGGCGGCGCAGGCGATCAGGCGGCGGTGGCGGCGGGGCAGGGGGAAGCGCGGGCCGGGTGGGGCCGCGGGTGCCGGGACGGGCTGAGCGTTCATGACAGTGAGCATTCCAGGGCGGTGTTAAACGGTGACGACACCGGGGTGAAGCCCAGGTGGGAGCTGGGCGTCGGGTCATCGAGGCTGTTCAGCATGCCACCGGCCGGGAACGACGCTGACGAACGATCAGCCGCGTTCGGCCCAGTTCACTCGGACGAGTGAGGCGGGGTGGGGGACGAGGAGCCGTTGCGGCGGCGGCCCACGCCGTGGTCGGCCAGGGCGTCGCCGACGGCGACCCGGACGGCGTCCCGTAGGCCGTGTGCGGCGGTCAGCCGGGAGGGTCCGGCCGCCGGGTCGGCGCGCAGCTCGCGGACCAGGGCCAGGCAGAGCAGCAGCATCACCACCACGAAGGGCAGCGCGACCAGGATGGTGGCGTTCTGCAGGGCGCTGAGCCCGCCGGCCAGCAGCAGGGCGGCGGCCACCCCACCCATCAGGACGCCCCAGACCACCACCAGCCAGGTGCGGGGGTGGAGCGAGCCCCGGCTGGAGAGCGAGCCGAGGACCAGGGAGGCGGAGTCGGCGCTGGTGATGAAGAAGGTCATCACCAGCAGGACCGCGATGACGCTGGTGACCCCGCCGAGCGGGAGCGAGCGCAGGGTCTCGAACATCGAGGCCTCGGCGCCCTGGGAGATGGTGCCGACCAGGTCGGCCGCGCCGGTGGAGTCGAGGCGGATCGCGGTGCCGCCCATCACGCAGAACCAGATGACGGTGGCGCCGCTGGGCACCAGCAGGACGCCGAGCAGGAACTGACGGATGGTCCGGCCCCGGGAGATGCGGGCGATGAAGGTGCCGACGAAGGGGGCCCAGGAGAGCCACCAGGCCCAGTAGAAGATGGTCCAGGAGCCGAGCCACGCCTCGTCGGTGAAGGCGCCGGTCTGGGTGGCCATGGTGGTCAGGTCGGAGAGGTAGCCGCCGACGGTGGAGGGGATGGCGTCCAGCACGTAGACGGACGGGCCGAAGACGAAGACGAAGAGCATGATCAGCGAGGCCAGCACCACGTTGGCGGTGGAGAGCCACTTGACGCCCTTGTGCACGCCGGAGAAGGCGGAGAGCACGAAGGCGGCGGTCAGCGAGCCGATGATGACGAGCTGGACGTTCTCGGTGGACTTCACGCTGGAGATGTAGCCGAGGCCGTCGGCGACCTGGAGCGCGCCGAGGCCGAGGCTGGTGGCGGAGCCGAAGACGGTGGCGAAGACCGCGAGCAGGTCGATGGCCCGGCCCATCCAGCCGTCGGCGCCCTGACGGCCGATCAGCGGGACGAAGGCGGCGGAGATCCGGTTGCCCCGGTTCTTGCGGAAGGTGGTGTAGGCGAGGGCCAGGCCGCCGACGGCGTAGATCGCCCAGGGGTGCAGGGTCCAGTGGAAGAGCGAGAACTCCAGCGCGGACTGGGCGGCGGCCGGGCTCTGCGGCTCGATGCCGGAGCCGGGCTGCGGGGAGGCGTAGAGCTGGAGCGGCTCGCCCACGCCGTAGAACATCAGGCCGATGCCCATGCCGGCGCTGAACATCATGGCGACCCAGGCCAGCGTGGAGAACTCCGGCTCCTCGTCGTCCCGGCCCAGCCGGATCCGGCCGAAGCGGCTGAACGCCAGCAGCACGGTGAGCACCAGGAACACGTCGGCCGCGACCACGAACAGCCAGCCGAAGTTGTGCAGCACCCAGTCCAGGCCGGTCTTGGAGGCGCTGCCGAGCGAGTCCGCCGCGAACACCCCCCAGGCCACCACCGCCAGCACGGCGACGGCGCTGACGCCGAACACCACCTTGTCGGTGGGGAGGGTGGCCCCCGGTTGCTCGTCGGGTCGGCTGCTCATCGGCGGGGCTCCAGCGGTCAGACAATACGTACATCTCGTACTATCTGCGGCGGAACGGCGCGAGCCGGTCAGGACGCGCCGGGCAGCTCCCCGGTTTCCCTGACGGCGCGTCATCCGCACACCTAGGATCGTCCGCTGCGGCGCTGCCGGGGTGGCGGGCGCCACGTCGGGAGGGGAACGGACGCATGGACGAGTACGCCTACGACCGGATGCGGCGGGAGCAGTGGCTGGCGGGGGAGGCCCGGGCCGAGGGGGTGGACCGCCGGACGCTGCTGCGGATGCTGGCCGCTGCCGGTGCGGCCGGGCCGGTGCTGAGCGCGGTGGGCGGGGCGGGCGTGGCGCGGGCCGCCTCGCCGGTGCCGGGGATCGTGAAGCCGCTGCCCGCCGAGTGGTTCGTGCCGCGCGGCACCAACGCCGAGATGCGCTGGGACTCGGTGGCCGGCACCGGGTACCACACGCCCACCGAGCGGTTCTTCGTGCGCAACCACACCAGCACCCCGCTGATCGACCCGGCCGGCTGGCGGCTGAGGCTGACGGGCGGTGGGCTGCGCCGCGGGGACGTGGAGTTCGACCTCGCGGCGCTGAGGCGGCTGCCGTCCACCCGGATCACCGCCCTGGTGGAGTGCGCGGGCAACGGCCGCAGCTTCTTCCACTCCCAGCAGGGCCGCGCCGTCCCCGGCACCCCGTGGACCTTGGGCGGCGTCGGCTCCGCGAGCTGGCGCGGCGTCAGGCTGGCCGAGCTGCTGCACCGGGCCGGGCTGCGCCGGGGTGCGGTGGACGTGATGCCCTCCGGGCTGGACCCGGAGTTCGTCACCGGCGGGCTCTCGCTCGGCCGGGTCCGCCGCCCGCTGCCGCTGGCCAAGGCGCTGGACGACGTGCTGGTGGCCTACGAGATGAACGGCGAGCCGCTCACCCCCGACCACGGGGCGCCGGTGCGGCTGGTGGTGCCGGGCTGGATCGGGATCGCCTCGATCAAGTGGCTGGGCACCGTGGAGGTCTCCACCGAGCCGCTGTACTCGCCGTGGAACACCGACTTCTACCGCCTGTTCGGCGAGGCCTACCCGGAGGGCGGCAGCGCCCCGATCGGCGGCCAGGTGGTGAAGAGCGCCTTCGAACTGCCCTGGGGCGCCACCCTGGAGGCGGGCCGCACCCACCGGCTGACCGGCCGCTCCTGGTCCGGCTCCGCGGCGGTGCGCGAGGTGGAGGTCTCCACCGACGGCGGCACCGTCTGGCACCGGGCGCACCTGCTGGACCGGCCGCGCAAGGACGGCTGGGTGCGCTGGTCGTACGACTGGCGGCCCGAGCGGCCGGGCGGGTACCAGCTGCGCGCCCGCGCCACCGACCGGCGGGGGAACACCCAGCCGGTGGCCACGGTGCACAACCGCGAGGGCTACCTCTTCGACGCCGTGGTGGCCCACCCGGTGACGGTGGCTCGGCCGACCGCGGGTCAGGCCGCCTCGTAGGGCGCCAGCACCAGGCGGACCACGCCCTCCAGCCGGCGCCGGGCGTCGTCGAGCGTGGTCCGCCCGGTGACCCAGGAGGTCAGCTCGCCCTGCCAGGAGTGGCCGACGATGTGCCGGACCAGCTCCCCGGCGGCGGGCGGCAGGCTGGGGCTGACGGCGTCCAGCGCGGCGCCGTCGGCCCGGGCCAGCGACTGGAGGGTCTCGGAGGCGAACGGGTCGGTCGAGGCGGCCACCGCCACCCGGAGCCGGGCCAGTTGGGGCTGGCGCTGGTAGGCCCGCATGCCGTTGCGGACGAAGCGCACCACCCGGTCGGTCTCGGCCACCCCGCGCCGGGCGCCGCGCTGCTCGGCCACCAGGTCGTCCAGCAGCAGCCGGTGCCAGTCCGCGATGGCGGCGGCCAGCAGGTGGTCCTTGGAGGAGAAGTAGCGGTAGGCCGTGCCGAGCGCGACTCCGGAGCGTTCGCAGACCTGTTTCATCTGGAGCCGTTCCACGCCGGTCTCGTTCACCAGCGTGAGAGCGGCGTCGATCAGGCTCTTGCGGCGTTCGAGCTGACGGGGCGACATCGCCTCCACCGGCCTTGGTGACAGGTCAACCTTGGTCACCCGCACCATGATACGGGCCGGGGTCCGCCGAGCGAACGTCACCTGAACGGGCAAGTGCCGGGCTGCGTCAGGTCGGCCCCTCCGGACGGAGCGTCAGACCGCCCGCCGCCGGATCAGGGTCTCCTGGACGGCGGAGGCCACCAGCCGCCCGGCCCGGTCGTAGAACTCGCCGTGCGCCAGGCCCCGGCCGTCCGAGGCGGACGGGCTGCGCTGGGCGAACAGCAGCCACTCGTCGGCCCGGAACGGGCGGTGGAACCACATCGCGTGGTCCAGCGAGGCCAGCACGATCCGGGGCGGCTCCAGACGCTGGAAGCGGTGCGCCTGGAGGTCGATCGCGGCGGTGGAGGCCAGCGTCAGGTCGGAGAGGTAGGTGAGCGCGCAGACCTGGAGCAGCGGGTCCCCGTCGGGCAGCCGGCCGCCGGTCCGCAGCCAGACGAACTGCTGCGGGGTGCCCGGGAGTTGGCCGGGCAGGCCGGGGGTGTCGGCGGGGACGAAGCGCAGCTGGAGGGTGCGGAAGACGGCGGCCCGCTCGTAGTCCTCGGGGGCCGCGGCGGCCCAGGCGGGGAAGGGGTCGGGCAACTCCTCCGGGGCGGGCACCACGGGGGCGGCGGAGTGCCGGTCCGGCTCCTCCTCGGGGGTCTTGAAGGAGGCGGAGAGGGTGAAGATCACCTCGCCGTGCTGGACCGCGGTCACCCGCCGGGTGGCGTAGGAGAAGCCGTCCCGGACCCGGTCCACCTCGTAGTCGATCGGGTGCCGGGGATCGCCGGGGCGCAGGAAGTAGGAGTGCAGCGAGTGCACGTGCCGCCCGCCGTCGATGGTCCGCCCGGCGGCGGTCAGCGCCTGCGCGGCGACCTGCCCGCCGAAGGCGCGCAGCGGTGCCCCGGCGTGGCAGCGTCCCCGGAACAGGTTCTCGTCCAGCCGGTCGATCCGGAGCAGCTCGACGAACCGCTCGGCCGTATCTGCTGCGGTGGTGGTCCTGGGGGCTTCCGTCACGCGCACAGCGTACGACATCACCACTGGAACAGGTTTCAGGAATGTTCGTTCTTGACTGACCGTTCCTTTACTCCTAGGGTTCTCGGCATGGGACGACCACGCGCGTTCGACGAGGACGAGACCGTCCGGGCCGCCGCCCGTGTGTTCGCCGACCGGGGCTTCGAGGGGACCTCGGTCGACGACCTGGTGACGGGGCTCGGGGTGCACCGCAACAGCCTCTACAAGGTGTTCGGCAGCAAGCGGGGCCTCTACCTGGCCGCGCTGCGCCGGCACCTGGACGAGGAGGTGCTCCCCGGAGCCGCCGCACTGGCCCGGGCCTCGGGGCTGGGCACGGCACTGGCCCAGGCCGCGGCCGCCTTCGACGGCGGCCCGGCCGCCGGGCTGCTGGTGCTCGCGGCCGCCGAACGGGGCCCGCACGACCCCGAGGTGGCGGCCCTGGTCGAGGAGGGCCTGACCGCCCTGGAGGCCGGACTGGCCGCCCACCCGGAGGCCGGGCCCGGACTGGCCCCGGCACTCGCCGCCACCGTGCTCGGCCTGCGGCTGCGCCGCTCCGAGGGCGGGCCCGCCCAGCTCGCCGCGCTGTCCCGGCGGATCACGTCAACCAGCTGAAGGAGTCGCAGAGATGGCAGTGGTATCGGTCGCCGACGGCATCCTGACCGTCGAGGTCGAGGGGTGGGACCGGGTCTGGGCGCTGAGGAGCCGGATCGAGATCCCGCTCCGGCACGTCCGGGGCGCCACCCTCGACCCGGGCATCGTGCGCGAGCCCAAGGGCGTCAAGTCCGGCGGCACCCACGTCCCGGGGGTGATCGTGGCGGGCACCTTCCGGCGGGACGGCGAGAAGGTCTTCTGGGACGTGAAGAACCCGGAGAAGGCCGTGGTGATCGAGCTGGCGGACGAGGCGTACGCCCGGCTGGTGGTCGAGGTGGCCGACCCCCGGGAGACCCTCGCCCTGGTCGAGCGGGCCCTGCGGGACGCCTGACGGACCGCCTGACGGACCGCCTGACGGGTCGTCGACCACGAGGAGTCCGCCGCCGGACCTGACGGCTCGTCCGGTCCGGCGCGTGGCGGGTGCGGCCCTCCGGTACGACCGCCTAGGGTTGCGGACCATGCTGCATCTGCGCCTGATCGTCCCGCACGACCTGCGGGACGCCGTCCTGGAACGGATCGACACCTGCCCCGGCGTCACCCACGTGGTGCTGCTGCCGGACTCGGCGCTGCGCCCGGCCGGGGACGTGGTGCTCTGCGACGTCGCCCGGGAGTCGGCCGACGAGGTGCTCGGCGGACTGCGGGCGCTGGGGCTGGCCGAGCGCGGCGCGATCGACGTCTCGCCGCTGGAGCTGGCCATCTCCAAGGCGGCGGAGCAGGCCGAGGAGCTGGCCCCCGGCGACGGCGCCGACGCGCTGGTCTGGGAGGCGGTCTCCGAGATCACCCACGAGGAGTCCACGCTGAGCGTGGTCTACCTGGCCTTCATGGCGCTGGCCACCATGCTGGCCGCCTGCGGTGCGGTGCTGGACAGCGCGATCCTGGTGGTCGGCGCGATGGCGGTCGGTCCGGACTTCGGCCCGTTGGCCGGGCTCTGCGTGGCCGTGGTGCGGCGGCGGGCCCGGGAGGCGGCCCGTTCGCTGGCCGCCCTGCTGGTGGGCTTCGCGGTGGCGATGGTGCTCACCGCCGGGTTCTCCTGGGTGATGGACCAGCTGGGACTGTTCAGCCAGGCGGCCTTCGACGCCGAGCGGCCGAACACCTCGTTCATCTGGAAGCCGGACGCGATGTCCTTCGTGGTCGCCCTGCTGGCCGGGGCGGCCGGGATGCTCTCGCTGACCTCGGCCAAGGCGGGGATGCTGGTCGGCGTGGCGATCTCGGTCACCACCGTCCCCGCCGCGGCCAACGCGGCGGTGGCCTTCGGCTACCGGGACTACGCCCAGGCGGTGGGCTCCGGGGTCCAGCTGCTGCTCAACCTGCTGGGCATCGTGCTGGCCGGCGTGCTCACCCTGCTGGCGCAGCACTGGGCCTGGCGGGTCATCAGGGCCCGGGCGGCGGGCTGAACCACCCGGGCCGCGGCGTCGGACCGCGACCCCGGCGTCGGGCCGTGACCCCGCGTCAGACCGTGACCCCGTCGTCCTCCGCCCGGTGGGCGGGGCGGGTGGGGGCGGCCACGCCCTGCGGGACGAACAGCTCGGCGCCGCGCGGCATCGCCGCCACCGCCCGCCACCAGAGCCGCACCGGCGGCGGCTCGGCCGGCTCGAAGGGCTTGCCCGGGCGCGGCACCACCACGCGTGCCCCCAGTGCCTGGGCGGCGCTGACGGTCCGTTCGGCCGGCTCCTCCCACGGGTGCGGGGCCAGGTTGAAGGTGCACCAGTGGATCGGCAGCAGCAGCTCGCCGCCCAGGTCCAGATGGGCCCGCACCCCCTCCTCGGGGGTCATGTGCACCTCGGGCCACAGGTCGCTGTAGGCACCGATCTGCACCATCGTCAGGTCGAACGGCCCCAGCCGGCCGCCGATCTCCGCGAAGCCGGGGAAGTACCCGGTGTCGCCGCTGTGGAAGACCCGGTGCTCCGGCCCCGCCACCACCCAGGAGGCCCAGAGCACCAGCGGGTTGTTCCGCGGCCCGCGGTTGCAGTAGTGGCGGGCGGGCGTGGCCGTCAGGGTCAGCCCCGCCACCTCGGCCGACTCCCACCAGTCCAGCTCGGCGATCCGGGACGGTGCCACGCCCCAGTGCTCCAGGTGCGCGCCGATCCCCAGCGGCACGGCGAAGGTGGTCCCGGCGGCGTCCAGCGCCCGGACGGTGGCCAGGTCGAGGTGGTCGTAGTGGTCGTGCGAGATCACCACCACGTCCACCGGCCCGAGCTCCGCCAGCGGGATCGGCATCGGGTGCAGCCGCTTGGGCCCGGTCCAGCCGAACGGCGAACAGCGCTCGCTCCACACCGGGTCGAACAGCACCCGCCGGCCGTCGATCTCCACCAGCACGGTGGCGTGGCCCAGCCAGGTGGTCCGCAGCCCGGAGCCGGGCGGCTCGGCCAGCTCGATCGGCAGCAGCCGGTGCAGCGGCACGGCGGCGGCCGGCGCCCGGCGGTGCCGGCTGGCCGCGAACTGACCCCGGTTCAGCTCCAGCCGGTTGCGGGTCCTGGCCAGCCGGCTGGTGGGCACCGGGTTCCGGAAGGCGCCGCCGCGGAAGTTGGGGGAGTTCCTGATCCGCTCCAGCCGTGCGCCGGTGGGCTCGGTGCCGAACGGCTCGGTGCGGATCCGGCGCCAGGCGTCGCCCGGCAGTTCCAGCAGCGGTGCGGTACCGGTGCCGAGCCGGGCGGTCAGAGCGGCGACCAGGGACGTCCAGGCGACGGGGCTGGGCACGGCACCTCCATGGGCGGTTTTGTCCGTCTTGTCGGACATTACCGTTCGGGTTCCGCACCTACCCGGCGAGACGGAGCCGTACGCACCGTTCGGCGTAAGCGGCTGCCGTCCCCTGGGCTGACGGTGGGTCAGGCCGCGTAGAAGCGGGTGATCGTCTCGGCCACGCAGTGCGGCTTCGGGCTGCCCTCGCTGGTGATCGTGTACCGCACCAGCGCCTGCACCCCGCCCGGCACCTCGGTCGCCGACAGCAGCTCGGCGGTGGCCCGGACAGCGGTGCCGACCGGCACCGGGGCGGGGAAACGGACCTTCTCCGACCCGTAGTTCAACGCCATCCTGATGCCCTCGACGGCGTAGCACTCCTTCGCCAGCACCGGGATCAGCGACAGCGTCAGGTACCCGTGCGCGATGGTCCCCCCGAACGGACTGTCCTTCGCCCGCAGCGGGTCCACGTGGATCCACTGGTGGTCCCCCGTCGCCTCCGCGAACAGGTCGACCCGGCCCTGGTCGATGGTGTGCCACTGGCTGGTGCCCAGCTCGGTGCCGACCGCTGCGGTCAACTCGGCGAGGGAGGCGTACGTCGTCACGGCTGCTCCTGAACGGGAAGGGGGACGGAACACCGGCAGAGTATGCCTACCCACGGGTCACTTGTCAGCGGGCGGTCGGGCCGGGGGCGCGAGGGACGTAGGTGGTGAGGCCGGGGGCGCGAGGAACTGCGCGCGGAGGAACGGCAGCACGTGCAACTGGCTGACGGCGGTTCAGTTGCCGGTGGGCCGCCTTCCGCCTCGCGCAGTTCCCCGCGCCCCCAGAAGCATCACCACTACCGAGCACCACTGGCGAGGACCTGCCCCGCAGGGAGGACGCGGCGTCCGCTCACCAGCTCCGGCACGATCCGCACGAACATCGGCTCCTGCCCGCTGTTCACCCACGGCAGCGGCCCGGTGCGGAGCAGGTGCCGGACGGCCGCCGGGTCGCGGACGACCTCGGTGCGGCCGTGGACCAGCACGGACCAGCCGGTGCGGGTGGCGGGGTCGAGGTGGTCGGCCTGGAAGGCGGCGACGGTGCCGTCGAGGGCGCGGCTGACGGTGGAGCCGGCCCGGAGGCCGAGGATCAGGGTGTCGTCGGGGGAAACCTCGAAGGCGACCGGGAGGACCGCGGGGAGGGCGTGCTCGGTGTACACCACGCGCCCGATGGGCACGGTGCCGAGCAGGCGCAGGCACTCGGCCTCGCCCAGGGTCACCACATGCTCGTCTCGGTCCATGTACCCGATGGTGCCGCTCCGGGCGGCCCGCCAGTAGGGCCCATGGTCCCTGACCTGCGTCGGTTCCGACCGAAACCGCACGCGCGGCACGGACGGCCGGATAGTTTGGGCGGGCGTAGCGGCAGGGGCGGCAGGGGAGGAGCGCCGGTGGGCGGCGGGATCGAGCTGGTGGTGATCGGCGCGGACGGCGGGCCGGAGCGGGCCCACGCCGGGTCCGGGCGGGCGGCCGAGGGGGCCCGGCGGCTGGCCGCGGAGCTGCCCGGGCGGTGCTTCGACGCGGGGGTCCGGGGGAGCCGGGTGACCCTGGTGCCGCCGGAGGCGGACGCGAACGCGATGCTCACGGCGTTGCGGGCGGCGGCGCAGCGGCCGGCCCGGTGGCTGGTGGTCGCGTTGCTGGGGCAGCTCACGGTGGACCCGAGGGGGCGGCGGCTGGCGCTGGTGACGGGCGGGTCGACCCCGGACAACGCGTACCGGCGGGGGCTGGCCTGGGACTGGGTGGTGAGCACCATGGTGCACGGGGACCAGGAGGAGACCCTGCTGCTGGTGGACGCCGTCGCCGACAAGGAGGCCTGGGGGGCGCTCGAACGGGGTGAGGAGGGGGCGGGCGAACTGCTCTCGCACTCCCGGGTGCCGCTCTGGGGACGGGTGGCGCGCTACCAGCCGCCCCGGCGAGGACGGGACACCGTGCTGCCGGGCGGGGAGGGCTCGTTCACCTGGGCGTTGGACCGCGTGCTGGAGCACGGCCTGCCCGGCGGGCCGGCGGCGGTGGCCCCGGTGGACCTCCAGCCGGCCGTGGAGGCCCAGCTGGCCTGGGCGGAGACCGCCTACGGGGTGGCCGGGGCGCGGCTGTTGGCGCCGGGGGAGCAGGGGAGGCTGCTGCTCCGCAACCGTGCCGCGGTACGGGGTGCATTGGCCGGATTGTCGCTTTCCGAAGAACTGTTGGCGGTTCTGTGGCGGGAAAGTGCCCCAATGGATCCGCCTTCCGCGTAAGGTCAGGACGCCCGAGGTGTTGCCGGGCATGGGCGGGTTGGCGAAGAATCAATCCCCCGAAGCAACACCAGGGGTGGCGGATTTCTTCTGCGGCGGCGGTCCCTCGCGGGGCCGGCCGCGACGAGGTGGGGCGATGCGGCAGCACGGAATTGTGGTGCGCCCTGGGAGGGTTGGGGCCGGCGGGGCTGTCCTGCTGCTCCTCGCCGCCTGTGGCCAGAGCGGGTCCGCCGGGTCCGCCGACCGGCTCTCCGACGTTTCCGTGGCCCCAAGTCTCCCTCCTGTCACGGCGACCGCCACTCCCGGGGCCTCGGCCGCACCCGTCACCGGTCTCCAAGGGGCCGTCGCCACCGTGGTCCTGACGGCCTACCGGACGTGGTGGGACGCCAGGACGACTGCTTTCGGACAACCGGAGGCGGACGTTCTGCCGCTCAGGCTCTACTCGAGCGGCAAGGCGCTCAGCGACACGATGGTCACCCTCACCGAACTCACCGAGGCCAAGAAGGTGATGGTCGGCGCACCGCGGAACTCGCCGCTGGTGACGGCGGTCGACCTCGACGCCAAGCCCCCGACCGCCACCGTCGAGGACTGCATCGACGTCACGGACTGGCACCAGGCCGACGCACGGACCAGGGCGACCGCGGAGCCGACGGCCCGCCTCACCCGGTACACCGCGAAGGTCACCCTGCGCAAGAACGAATCCCGTTGGCAGATCGTCGAATTCACCCGCGAGGTGGGCCGAACATGCTGAACAGCGTCCGACGGAGCACCCTTCGAGCCGTGTTGGTGACCGGTCTGGTCACCGCCCTGTCAAGCCCGGCGGTCGCCGAGGAGCCGGGCGGCACGGTCAACCCCTGTGAAGTGCGCGACATCTGCATCATCGTCACCGAACCGGGCGGCGGCGGCACCACCCCCGGCGGTGGCACCCCCACGGGCGGCACCGACGCCAACGGCGTTCCGCTCTGCACCTGGAACGGTGTCGAACGGCCCTGCTGGGACTCGAAGCTGGGCTGGTTCAGCACGGAGAACGGCTGCTACTACAAGCCCGCCGACCCGCAGCCCCCGGCCACCGACCCGGCCTGGGGCGGCAACACCCCGCAGGACGGCAAGGTCTACGACGTGACCTGCCGCGACAAGGACGGCAACCTCTCCGTCTGGCCGCAGCAGTTCTTCCCGCAGCCCCCGGTCCCGATGCCGGTCTACGACAACGTGGCCGACCTCGGTCTCAAGGCGCTCGCCAAGCTGCGCCTGCGCCCGCCGGCCATGCACACCGCGCCGGCCGGCAAGGCCGCGGTCGGGGTGCCGGTCTGGCTCTGGTACGAGCGGACCGCCGACAGCGTCGGCCCGGTCAGCGAGACCGCCGCGGGCAACGTGCTGAGCGTCACCGCCACCGCCGAGCTGGACCACGTCGAGTGGACCACCGGCGAGGGCGACCAGGTGGTCACCTGCAAGGGCCCGGGCACCCCGTACACGCCCGGCTCCGGCGCGGTCACCTCCCCGGACTGCCAGCACGTCTACGCGAACAGCTCGGCCCAGCAGCCCGACGGCAGGTACTACGTCTCGGCCACCGCCGTCTGGAAGATCAAGGCCGTCCGCAACGACACCGGGCAGCGGATCCGGCCGGACTTCCTCTGGGACCTGCCGGCCGCCGCCCCGATGCCGATCGAGGTGGCCGAGGTCCAGCTGCTCAACTGACGCCTCCTCACCTCCCGCCGCCCGCCGTCCCCAGGACCGCACACCGCCCCCGTACGAAAGGCCGAAGCCCGGTGGAGCAACGAACCTTCCCCACGCCGAGCCCCGGCACCACCGTCCCCGCGGCCGAGCCGGCCCGGGTGGCCCCGCACGTGCCGCCGCGCACCCTGCGGGCCAGACGGCGGCGGCCGGCGGTGATCGCCATGGCGGTGGCCATGGTGGCGGCCGGTGGGCTCGGCGGGGCGGTGCTCTACAACTCCACCGGGCAGCGGATCGCGGTGCTGGCGCTGGCCCGGGACGTGCCGGCCGGGCAGGCCATCGCGGCCGAGGACCTGGTGGTGGCCCGGATCGCCTCCGACCCGGCGCTGCGGCCGCTGGACGCCACCGACCGCTCCCGCACCATCGGCCTGCGGGCCTCCCGCGACCTCAAGCGCGGCGGGCTGCTGCTCAAGGCCGACGTCACCGGGGACTCGCTGGTCGAGGCCGGCCAGACGGTGGCCGGCGTGGCGGTCAAGCGCACCCAGCTCCCGGCCACCCGGCTCACCCCGGGCACCCGGGTCCTGGTGGTCTCCACCCCCGACAACGGCCCGAACGGCACCGTCCGCACCCCCGAGACGCTCACCGTCAAGGTGGTCGCGGTCGGCAAGGTGGACACCGACGGCAGCCAGGTCGTCGACGTGGCCCTGCCGCTGGCCGACGGCCCCAAGCTGGCCGCCTGGGTGGCCGGCGGCAAGATCCAGATCATCCTGGCCCCGCGTACCGACGGAGCGGCCGCCACCGCCCCGACGCCGGCCCCGAGCGGGAGCGCCGGCTGATGGCCCGTCACCCCGCGACGGCGACGGCACGGGAGGTGGTCCCGTGGCGGTGATCGCGATGGTCGGCGGCCCCGGCGCCCCCGGGGTGACCACCGGGGCGCTGGCGCTGCTGCTCTCCTGGCCGCTGCACCCGGGCCGCCGGGTGCTGCTGGTGGAGTGCGACCCGGACGGCGGCGCGGTGCTGGCCGGTGCGCTGGAGGGCCGGGTGGAGGCGGTCTACGGGCTGCGCAACCTCGCCGTCGCGGACCGCCGCGGCCTGCTCGCGCAGGCCATCTGGGAGCAGCTGGTGGACATCTCGCCGGACGGCACCGGGGAGCGCCTGCTGCTGCCCGGCCTGACCGACCCGGCCCAGGCCCCCGGCCTCGCCTACACCTGGGAGCCGCTGGTGGAGGCGCTGCACGCGCTCGAACCCCAGGGCTACGACGTGCTGCTGGACCTCGGCCGGTCCGGCGCGTACGGGCCGGGCGCGGTGCTGGCCCGGCGGGCCGACGCGGTGGTGGTGACGGTGCGCAGCACGCTGCGCGGCCTGAGCGCCGCCCGGCCCCGGCTGGCCGCGCTGCGCGAGGACCTGGCCCAGTCGGGCAGCGGGGCGGACGCGCTGGGCGTGCTGTTGGTGGCCGAGGGCCCGTACCCGGCGGCGGAGATCGCCCGGGAGTTCGGCGTGCCGGTGCTCGGGGTGCTCCCGCACGCGCCGCGCACCGCCCGGCTGCTCTCCGACGGCGGGGACACCGGGGACCGCAGGTTCGTCCGCTCCGAGCTGATGCGCACCGCCCGTTCGGCGGCCGACCAGATCCAACTGCTGGTCAGACGCCGCCGGCAGCGCCTCGCCCCGGCCACCGCGCCGGGAGCCGTGGCGCCGCAGCACCCGGTGCCGGTGATGCCGTCCCCCGAGCAGGAGTCGCACCCCTTGGCCTACCAGCAGCCCGGCGCCCAGCCGCCGCAGGCATACCCGCAGCAGCCCTACCCGCAGCAGCAGCCGTACCCCCAGCACGCCTACCCGCAGCAGCCCCAGCAGCAGGGCTACACGCTCGGCCCGCTCAACCCCCGGCAGCAGCAGCCCCCGCAGGGCGCCTACCGCCAGGCCGCGTTCGCGGAGCCGGGCCGCCCGCCGGCCCACCCGACGGCGGACGGCCGGCCCGGCCCGATGGTGCCCGCGCCGCCGGTGCCGCAGCCCGCCGCGCCGGAGCCCTTCCCCGCCCCGGCCGAGGCCGAGCCGCCGACCTACGGGCAGGTGCTCCGTGCGCGGTAGCCCGCTCCACGACCCGCTGCAGAAGCCCTCGGCCGACCCGGCCGGGCTGCCCTGGACGACGGCCCAGCCGGTGATACCGCATGCGGCGCCGGTCGGCCGGTTCACCACCGGCCCGGCCGACTCCGCTGCGGCGCAGGCCACTTCGGTGCCGGCCGTCCAGCCGTCCGGGGTCCGTCCGGCGGTCGACCAGCAGGTCGCCCGCGAGCTCAAGCGCCAGGTCGCGGCCGAGCTGCACGAGCAGCTCAGCCGGCTGTCCGACCTCTCCGGGGTGGAGGCCGACCGGGCCACCCGGCGCCAGCGCGGCCGCGCGCTGATCGACGAGGCGGTGGCCCGCTGGTCCGACGCCTACGCCCAGACCCACGGCATCCCGCCGACCAGGGAGCAGGACCGGGCGCTGGCCGAGGCCGTCTACGACCTGCTGTTCCGGGCGGGCCGGCTGCAGCCCTACCTGGACGACCCGGACATCGAGAACATCCTGATCAACGGCTGCGACGACGTGTGGATCTCCAAGGTCCACCAACCGCTGCGCCAGGTACCGCCGGTGGCGGACAGCGACGCCGAGCTGATCGAGCTGCTCCAGGACCTGGCCCGCCAGCACGGCGGCGGCGAGCGCTCCCTCTCCACCGCCAGCCCGATGCTGGCGCTGCGGCTGGAGGGCGGCATGCGCCTGCAGGCGATGACCGAGGTGACGCCCCGTCCGTACGTCGCGATCCGCCGCCACCGGGTGGCCTCGGCCACCCTGGCCGACCTGGTCCAGCTCGGCACCGTGGACCACACCCTGGCCGCCTTCCTGGCCTCGGCGATCCGGGCCCGGAAGAACGTGATGATCACCGGCACCCAGGGCGTCGGCAAGACCAGCCTGCTGCGCGCGATGGCGGCCGAGATCCCGCCGGACGAGCGGGTCGGCACCCTGGAGTCGGAGTTCGAGCTCTGGCTGCACACCCTGGGCCACCTGCGCCAGGTGGTGCCGATGGAGGCCCGGGAGGGCAACGGCGAGCGGGTGGACGGCAAGGTGGCGGGCGAGCTGACGATCGGTGAGCTGATCCCGGCCGCGCTGCGGATGACGCTCTCCCGGATCATCGTCGGCGAGGTCCGCTCCGGCGAGGTGGTGCCGATGCTGCGGGTGATGACCAACGGCGAGGGCGGCTCGATGTGCACCCTGCACGCCCGCGGCCCGCAGATGGTGGTGGACCGGATCGCCGAGCTCTGCCTGGAGTACGGCGCCCACATGACCGACACCCTGGCCTACCGGCTGACCGCCAACGCGGTCGACCTGATCGTGCACGTCTCGATGGTGGACGAGACCGCGCTCGGCGGCCGCCGTCATCGCTTCGTCTCGCACGTGATGGAGGTGACCGGGATCGGCGAGAGCGGCCGCCCGGCGCTCAACACCGTCTTCGGCCCGCGCCCCGACCTCGGCGAGCCCCGGGCCGTGCCGCACACCCCGCCCAACTGCCTGGACGACCTGCGCCGGGCCGGCTTCGACGCCGGTCTGCTGCAGTCCGCGTACGGCAGTTGGGGCGCCCCGCTCAACCTGCGGATCGGGGGCGGTCGCTGATGCTGCTCTTCGTGCTCTGCGGGCTGCTGGTGGTCGGCGGCCTGGTGCTGCTGGTGGTCGGGCTGCGCGGCACCGACCGGCCGGAGGAGGGCGCGGCCCCGTCGGCCGCGAGCCGTCTCTCCGACCGGGCCCGACGCCAACTCCCTTTCCAGGTCCTGGTGTTCGCCGGTGGCACGGCGCTGGTCCTGCTGTCCGGCCGCCCGCCGGTGGTGATCGTGCTGGTCGCCCTGGTGGCCTTCGGCCTGCCCTGGCTGTACGGCGCCACCAAGGCCGACATGCACCGGATCGAGAAGCTGGAGGCGCTGGCCGAGTGGACCCAGCGGCTGGGTGACGTCCTGCTGCTCGGCGTCGGGCTCAACCAGGCGATCGTGACCAGCCGCCGCACCGCGCCGCCCGCGCTGGAGGCCGAGATCGCCGAGCTCAGCGCCCGGCTGCAGTCCCGCTGGCGGCCGGAGGAGGCGCTGCGCGCCTTCGGCGACCGGCTCGCCGACGCCACCGCCGACAAGGTGCTGGCCGCCCTGGTGCTGCGCGCCGGGGACAGCGGCCCGGGTCTGGCCCGCACGCTGGGCGACCTGGCCGGGTCGGTCCGCGAGGAGGTCCGCCAGCGGCGGGCCATCGAGGCGGACCGGGCCAAGCACCGCACCACCATCCGCTGGCTGCTGGTGATCATCCTCGGGGTGCTGCTGGTCGGGCTGCTGAACGACCGTTACGTCCGGCCCTACGGCACCTTCCTGGGGCAGATGGTGCTGCTGGTGGTCCTGGTGCTCTTCGTGCTGGTGATCGCCTGGATGAAGAAGCTGGCCACCCAGCCGCAGCTGCCCCGGCTGCTGGAGCCCGACCGGCGGAGCAAGACCGGTGGCGTCCGGCTGCCCGCCCCCGACGGGCCGGACGGCCCGCCGTCGCCGGCCGGGCCGCAGTCGGCCGCCGCACCCGTCCCCGCCGTCCCCTCGCTGTTCCGGAAGGAGGGCCCGTGATCTCCGTCTGGTCCGTCCTGGCCGGGGCCGCCGTGCTCGGCGGCGTCGCCCTGCTCGCGGCCGAACTCAGACCGGCCCCACCGGACTTGACGCAGGCCCTGGACCGCCTGCACCGGGTGCCGGTGGAGACCCACGAGCTCGGCGGCCGGGCCGCCTGGGCCGACCGGATCGGCGCCCGTTCGATCCGGCTGGCCGGCGCGCGCATCCCGCACCAGCAGCTCGCCCTGATCGGCCGCACCCCGGCCCGCTTCATGGCGCACAAGCTGCTGTTCGCCCTGATCGGTCTGATGGCCCCCGCCTACCTGGTGCTGCTCACCACCCTGATGGACGTCCAACTGCCCGTGTTGGTTCCCGTGTTGGCCGGCCCCGCGCTGGCCCTGCTGGGCTGGCTGGTGCCGGACGCCATCGTCAAGGGCGAGGCCAAGGAGGCCCGCACCGAGTACCTCAACGGGATCGCCGCCTACCTCGAACTGGTCGCCCTGGAGCGGGCCGCCGACCTCGGCCCGGCCGAGGCGCTGCGGCGGGCCGCCGTGGTCGGCCGCTCCACCGTGCTGCGCCGGATCAGGGACGCCCTGGACCGCGCCACCACCGACCGGCTCCCACCCTGGGAGGGCCTCGACGCCCTCGCCACCGAACTCGGCCTGACGCCCCTTCAGGACGTCGCCGACATCATGCGGCTGTCCGGCACCGACGGGGCGGCCGTGTACGACACCCTCCGGGCCCGGGCGAAGAGCCTGCGCGACGAACTGCTCGCGGAGGACCTGGCCCGGGCCAACACCGACAGCGAGCGGATGGTGGCGCCCGGAGCGGCGCTCACCCTGCTCATGACGGTGCTGATCGCGTTTCCCGCGCTGTACCAGATGCTCAACTTCATCTAGCCGCCCACCGTAGACCCTGGAGAGCACACCGTGGCCGTACTGCGCTCGTTCCTCACCGCAATCTTCCTTCCCGTGCAACTCTGCATGTTCGTCCTCCACCACCGGATGGGCCGCCTCCGCGCGGCCCGGGCGGCCGGCGACCGCGGCGCGATCAGCATCGAGCTCGCCCTCGCCGTGGTGGTGCTGGTCGGCATCGCCGGCGCCATCGTGGTGGCCGTGAGCACCCTGGGCAAGACGGTCAAGGGCAAGATCCCGGCCGACCAGGTCGTGCCCTCGCCGTGATCCGTCGCCCGCCGTCCGTCCGACCCGGAGCCCGCTGGGGAGACCGCGGTGCGATGACCATCAGTCTCGCCCTGGTCTTCCCGGTGGCCCTGTTCCTGGTCTTCCTCGTGGTGCAGGCCTCCCTCTACTGGTACGCGGGCCAGGCCGCGCTCACGGCTGCCCGCGAGGGCGTCGAGGCGGGCCGGGCCAGGGGAGGCGGCTCCGAGTCGGGCGAACGGCGGGCCGGGGACTTCCTGGCCCGGGTCGGCGACCTGGCCGAACGGGTCGAGATCCGGACCGACGAGAGCGATCCGACCACCTTCCGGATCACCGTCACCGTCCGGCCGCTGGCCGTGGTGCCGGGGTTCGACCGGCTGCTGATCTCCCGTCAGGTCAGCGCCCCCCGGGAGAAGTTCGTCCCGCAGGGCGGGCAGCCGTGAGGCGCCCGCCCGCCCTGCGCGGGCGCCTCGGCCTGGTGCCGCCCCGGCGCCGCCCCGGCGCGGACCGGGGCAGCTTCGCGATCGAACTGGCGATCCTGGCCCCGGTGTTGGTCTTCTTCGTGCTGATCGCCGTCGCGGCCGGGCGTATTCAGACCACCGGCGGGGTAGTGGACGCAGCAGCCCGTTCCGGTGCCCGCGCGGCCTCCCTGGCGCGCTCCCCGGAGGGGGCGGAGCAGGCCGCCCACGACGCGGTGGCCGCGGCGCTGGCGGGGCAGGGGGTGCTGTGCGAGGGGGCGGAGAACCCGCCGGTCCAGTACGGCACGCTGTCCACGCCGGACGGCCCGCTCACCACCGTGACGGTGCGGGTCAGCTGCAAGGTCCGCCTGGCGGACCTGCTGGCGGGGCTGCCCGCCGGCACCAAGACCATGACCGGCACCTTCACCTCGGTGCTGGACCGCTACCGGGCAACCGGCTGAGAGGGGAGGGGAGTTGAGGCCGATACGGCTCCGCCGACGGGCGGACGGGGGCTCGATCGCCCTCTTCGTGGCGATCTGCGCGGCCGCCCTGGTGATCCTGGTCGGCATCGTGCTGGAGGGCGGCGGACGGCTCCGGGCCATCGAGAACGCCGACGCCCGCGCCCAGGAGGCCGCCCGCGCGGTGGGCCAACAGCTGGACCGGGCCGCCCTGTTGAGCGGCCGGGGCTACGTGCTGAAGCAGGACCTGGACGAGGCCCGCGGCGTGGCCGCGGCCTACCTGGAGCCGTACGGGCTGCAGCCCGCGGAGATCAGCTTCCGGGGGGACCGGACCGTGGTGGTGGAGATCCGGACCACGTACCGGACCACCCTGCTCGGTGCGATGCGGGTGGAGGAGCTGGACGTGCACGGCCTCGGCTCGGCCGGGCTGGTGCACGGAGTCAGGCAAGCGGAGAACCCGTGAGGGGCGGGGCTCCGGTCCGGGCTGACGCCCGGTCAGGCGGGCGCCGCGGCGGCAGGGCCGCAGCGGCGCGGGGTGTGAGGGAAGCGGGGAAGGGCTGATGGCGGCGCGAGGGACCAAGGGACAGGACCGGCAGGCCGGTGCGGGCTCGCGGGTCGAGCCGGGCCCGGGCGTACCGGCCGCACGGCGGCCGGTGCCGCTGCGACCCCGGCGACGGCGCAGGACCGCCGGATCGGTGGTCACCGCGCTCGGCGCGCTGGTGCTGCTGGCCGTGCTGCTGGCCGGGGTGCCGCTGCTGCTCGGCTACGGCACCCTCGCGGTGGCCGGGATGGGCGGCCAGAGCACCTCCGGCCTGACCGACCTGCTGACCAGCCCCGACGACGGCCGGATCTTCCTCTGGGTGCTGGTCGCCATCGGCTGGATCGGCTGGCTCTGCTTCGCGCTCTCGGTGCTGCTGGAGATCCCGGCCCAGCTGCGCGGCCGGGTGGCCCGCCGGCTGCCCGCCTTCGGCTGGAGCCAGCGGCTGGCCGCCGGCCTGGTCGGCTCGGTGATCGCCCTGCTGCCGGTGGCCGGCTCCGCCTTCGCCGCCGTCCCGGAGCTCGGGCCCGCCGCGGCCCCCGCCCAGGTGACCGCCTCCGCGCAGTACGCCGCGCTGCCCGCCGCCCCGGTGGCGCCCGCGCTGACCCCCGCCGCCGACCAGCACCCCACCTACACCGTGCGCGACACCAGCCCGGCGGACAGCCTCTGGTCGATCGCCGAGAGCCAGCTCGGCTCCGGCGAGCGCTGGACCGAGATCGCCAGGCTGAACGACGGTCAGGTGATGGACGAGGACGGCCGCCGCTTCGACGCCGACCGGGCCATCCACCCCGGCTGGAAGCTCAAGCTGCCCTCCGACGCCAAGCCGCAGGCCCAGGCCCAGGCCCCGGCCCCGGCTCCGGCGCAGGCCCCCGCCGCCCAGACCCAGACCGCCCAGACCCCGGCGGCCCTGACCACCGGTCACACCTCGGTCACCGTCAAGGCCGGGGACAGCCTCTCGGCCATCGCCGAGCGGGAGCTGGGCGATGCCGAGGGCTGGCCCCGGCTCTTCGAGGCCAACAAGGGCGTCACCGCCCCCGACGGCACCCGGCTGACCGACCCCGACGTGGTGGTGCCGGGCATGGTGCTGGCCCTCCCCGGTGCCCCGGCCGCGCCCGCCCCGGCCCCGGCCCCCGCCCCCGCGCCGGAGACCGCGCCGCCCGCCCAGCCCCCCGCGGCCCAGGAGCCCGCCGCCCAGACCCCCGCGCCGCAGACCCCGGAGGGCCAGGCCCCGGCCACCCCGGCCCCCTCCGTCCCGGCCTCCCCGGGCGCACCCGTCCAGGGCCCGACCGTGCCCGCCCAGCACCCGGCCGCCGACCGGGCCACCGCGCCCAGCGACGACTACACCGTGGCGCTGACCGCCTCCGCCGTCGGCGTGGTGCTGGCCGCCGTGCTGGTCGGCACGGTGGCCCGCCGCCGCGGCGACCAGCAGCGCACCCGCCGCCCGCGGCACCGGATCGCCCTGCCCACCCCGGCCGCGCTCGCCTTCGAGTCCGAGCTGAAGGTCCGTCAGGACGACGGGGGCCTGGCCCTGCTGGACCGCGCGCTGCGCACCATGGGCCGCAACACCGTGCGCGGCGGCAAGCGGCTGCCCGCGCTGGTCGCGGCCCGGGTCACCTCCGGCCGCACCGTCGAGCTCCACCTGGCCGCCCCGGCCGCGCCGATCGCGCCGTTCCGGGCCGCGCACGCGCCGAACGTCTGGTGGTGCCCGGAGGACTCCAACGAGCTGCTCTCCGTCCCGCAGGCGCGCAAGCACGCCGCCCCGTACCCGGCCCTGGTCACCCTCGGCACCGGGCCGGACGGCGCGGTGGTGCTGGCCGACCTGGAGACCGTCCGGCTGATGCACCTCTCCGGCCACCCGGACGACGCCCGCGACGTGCTGCGCACCCTGGCCGTCGAGCTGGCCCACAGCCCGCTCGCCGACCGGGTCAACCTCCACCTGGTCGGCCTGGCCGAGGACCTGCCGCTCAGCGGCGCCGCCGCCGAGCGGGTGCACCGGCACGACAGCCTGGAGGCGGCGCTCGCCGCACTCGGCCCGCGCACCGCCCGGGCCCGTGCCACCCTGGTCGCCGCCGAGGTGAGCAGCCCCCGGGACGCCCGCAGCCGCGGCCAGGAGGACGAGTCCTGGGTGCCCGAGATCGTGCTCTCCGCCCAGCCGCCCAGCGGCAACCTCCCCACCGAGCTGGGCCGCCTGCTGGACGGCACCCCGCGCACCTGCCTGGCCGTCGTCACCCGCGCCCCCGAGCGCGGCACCGGCCCGGTGGCCCGCTGGACCCTGCCCAGCACCGGCCTGGCCGCCATCCCCGGCCTGCACCTGACCGTGGAGCTCCAGCGGCTGGCCCCCGAGCAGTACGGCCACGTCGGCGACCTGCTCCGCAGCTCCGCCGACACCAGCCAACTCCCGGCCCCCGACTGGACCTTCGACGGCGAGGAGCTGGAGCCCGCCGAGCTCCCGGTGCCGGTGCTGGCCGCCGTGGGCGGGCCGGCCGCCGAGCAGACCTTCCTCGGCTCCAACCCCTTCGACACCCCGGCCCCCGCCTCCCCGCTGCTGGACGGCCCCGCCTTCGCGGCCGCCGCCTCCACCGCGGGCGGCCCCGGGGACGGCGCCGGGCCGGACCTGATCGCCCGTCTGATCGGCACCGGCAGCAGCCCGTTCGCGGGCACCAGCCCGGCGGCCACGCCGCGGCACACCCTGAACGGGGCCGGCCTGACGCTGCGCAAGAACGGCTCCGCCTCCTCGGCCTCCGCCTCGGCGAGCTCGGTGCCGTCCGTCCCCCCGGCGCTCCCGTCGCCGCCCCCGCTCCCGGCCCTGCCGGTGGCGCCGGTCGCCCCGGTGGCCGCCGTGCCGCCGGCGCCCGCCGCCTCCACCCCCGAGCCGCCGGCCGCCGCCGTTCCGCTCACCGACCCGCTCACCGACCCGCTCATCGATCCGCTGCCCGTCCCGTTCGCCGCGCCGGACCCGTTCGCGGCTCCCGAGCCGCCGGCCGCCGGACCCACGCCCGTCGAACTCCCGTCCACCGTGCCGTCGTCGGTCGAGGAGGAGACCGAGCCGCTGCCCCGGGTGGCCGACCAGCCGTTCACCGGCGAGTACCCGCTGGCCGCCCCCGCCGCGCCCCCGGCGCCCGCCGCCCCCGTGACGTTCGAGCAGCCGTCAACTCCCTTCCGCCCCACCGAGTTTCCGCCGGTCCCCGCCTACGAGCCGCCGCCGACCCACGAGGCGGCCGCCCCGGTGGCCGCACACGCCCCGGCCAGGCCCACCCCGCCCCCGGCCGCCTACGTGCCGTCGGGCGGCCCGTCCCCGCGCAGCGACAGCGACGACCTGCTGGCCATCCTCCGCTCGCCGGAGGCGCACAGCGTCCGGACCGCCCCCCGGATCCGGCTGCTCGGCCCGCCGGACCTGCTCGGCGCGCTCGGCCCGGTGAACCCCGAGGGCCAGCCCCGGCTCACCGAGCTGGCCGCCCTGCTGGCGCTGCGCCCGGGCGCGGACCTCTCCGCCCTGGACCACGCCCTGCACCCGGGCGCGGCCCACCTGGACCCGCACCCGACCACCGAGCAGTCCACCCCGCTCCCCGCCCGGCTGGCCGAACTCGCCTCCTGGCTGGGCGAGTCGGCGGAGGGCCGGGCCTTCCTGCCGCTGGACACGGGGGACGGCCTGGCCTTCGCCCCCACCGTCAGCTGCGACTGGGACGAGTTCCGCAGCCTCTACCGGCGCGGCATGCGCAGCACCAGCTCCACCGCCGACGCCGCCCTGGCCCACGCCCTGGCCCTGGTCCGCGGCGCCCCGTTCGCCGAGGCCCCGGGCAACAGCTACGGCTGGGCCGAGCCCGAGCGCCAGGACATGCTGGCCGCGATCGTGGACACCGCCCACGAACTCGCCGCCCGCCGCCTCCAGTACGGCGACCACCGCACCGCCGAGGCCGCCATCTTCCGCGGCCTGGCCGTCGCCCCGGAGGTCGAACTCCTGCACCGCGACCTCTTCTACGCCTACGCCTCGGCCGGCGCCCGCGACCAGCTCGTCCGCGCGGTCAACCGCCTGGACGCGCTCAGCCGCCGCACCGGCCGCGACCTCGACGCCGACACCGTCGCCCTCCTGAGGGACCTCCTCTCGGCCGCCTGAGCGGGAGGTCGGCCCCCGGTGCCGACCTCCCGATTGAGTCCTAGCCTGAGAACGGGTCACTGACCGGTCCGGGGCCGGCGACGAGGGAAGACCGTCATGAGCCAGGTCATCCGTCATCCCGCGGGACGAACCCGGCCACCGAGCGCGCCGCGGTGGGTACGCGGCAGACGCCTGGTGGTACGGCTCCGGACGGCCGTCCGCCGGGCGCCCCGGATGCGGCGGGTCCGCCGGGAGACGCACCGGAGGGTCGCCCCCACCCAGAAGTGGCGGCGCAGGTGGACCCCGGGCACCTGGGCCTGGCTGCTGGCCGTCCTCGGCTCGGTGCTCTTCGCCGGCTGGCTGGCGATGGCGGTCCACGTGATCGTCGACGGCGAACCCGGTTTCGTGGAGCGGACCTGCCGCAGCACCGGCCAGTCCTGCGGCGCGGTGATCAGCTTCTCCACCCCGTTCCTGGCGCTCTCGTTCAGCACCCTGGTCTTCCTCGCGGTGCGGCGCTGGCGGATCGTCCGCCCGGTGCGCCGCACCGCCAAGCGCACGCCCCGCGACCTGGTGCCCACCGCCGGGTCGGTGATGGAGGAGGTGGTGGGCCGTCAGGAGCTCTGCTCGGTGATCGCCCAGGCCCTGCGGGACCGCCGCAGCCGCCGCCCGTACATCCTGGTCGGCGGGGTGGGCAGCGGGAAGACGGCGGTGCTGGTGCAGCTCACCCAGCTGCTGGCGGAGAAGGGCGCGGTGCCCGTCCCGGTGCACCTGCGCGGGGCCGACCTGGACCGGGACGACTTCAACTTCGGCGAGCTGGCCAAGCGGCGGTTCTGCGACGAGGTGGACCCGGGGGTGCTCTCCCGGGCGCAGGCCGAGCGGGTCTGGCGGCAGATCTGCATGGACGACAAGGCCGTGGTCATCGCGGACGGCCTGGAGGAGGCGTTCATCGAGGGGGAGGAGCAGTGGAACCGGGACAGCGTGATCCGCCGCGCCATCCGGCGGGCCGAGAAGCAGCGGCTGCCGCTGGTGATCGCCTCCCGTCCGCACGCCGCGCTGGAGGGCACCCAGGCGGCGGTCATCGAGCTCGAACCGCTCAGCGAGGAGGCCGCCCTGCTCTACCTGGAGCAGAACGACCCGGGGGTGGACCGCCGCCGGCTGGACTGGATCGTGGAGACCGCGGGCGTGGCGGAGTCCCCGCTCTACCTGCAGATCGCCCGCCAGCTGAGGAACCATCAACTCCTGGAGCACTTCGAGAACGCCAAGGAGTGGGACCAGATCGAGACCCGGGGCAGCGACCGGGCCGGGATCCGGGTCAGTCTGCTGGAGTCCTGGTCCAAGGCGCTGGTCGAGGGGCACCTGCGGGCCCAGTTCGACATCACGGAGGAGGAGCGTCGGGACACCGTCGCGGTGATCTCGGCCCTGGCCTGCGTCGGACTGCTCTCGGACCGCCTGGAGGTCCGCTTCGACGAGCTCGACGTGCCCGGCCGCCCCGCACCGGCGGGCACCCCGGGCCGTCCCGAACCGCCCGGTGCCCCGGGCGGCCCCGTCCTGGCGGCCCTGCGCGAGCGCGTCCCGGGCCTGCCGGAGGACGGCGAGCAGGGCTGCTGGTCCACCCGGCTGGCCCGGTACGCGGCCCAGGGCGAGCAGCTCGGCCTGGTCGAGGCCCACAGCAGCAAGGTCCGGTTCCCGCACAGCCTGCTGCAGGCCTTCCTGGGCTCGCACCTGCTCGACGCCGTCCAGCGGTCCGCCCCGGCCGCCCTCACCAAGGCGCTGGAGGAGCCCGGGCGGGAGCTGCTGATCGCCCTGATCATGCGCTCGCGGTTCCGCTCGGCGGGCACCGCGCAGGCCCCTACCGTCCGGCTGCTGCTGGACGCGGCGAGGAACCGTCAGGACGACAAGGCGCTGGACCTCTACGCCGCCGCGCTGGAGATCGACAGCGGCCGGAGGGACGACTCGGCGCACGAGGAGATCGCCGCGACGGTGCTGGGGCGCTGGCCGGAGATCACCGCCGGGGACCGCCGGGCCCGGGAGGAGGCCAAGCTGCGGCTGGTGCACCGCTTCGGCGAGGCGCTGCGCCGGATCGACCGGGAGCGCCGCCCCCGTCCCGAGGAGTGGGTGCTGCCGGCCTACGGGCAGTTCATGCGGATCAGCTGGATCGAACCCGGCTACCCCGTCCGGCTGGCCATCGCCCAGGAGATCGGCGCGGGCGGCGACTGCGCCTTCGACGCGCTGCGGGAGCTGTTCCCCTGGCCCACCGAGAGGGACGACCCGAAGGCCGCCGAGTACGACCCCTGGGAGCAGTACCGCAAGGCGGTGGCCGAGCGCGAGCACCGGGCCGGGAGCGAGCGCGAGCAGCGGATCGCCCACCCCGAGGAGGCGGTGCCGGCCCTGGCCCCGGAGACCGGCCGCACGGAGACCGGCCGCACCGAGCTCTGGCGGCAGTTCGTCACCCGGGCCTGGCTGGTGCCGATGATCGTGGGTTCGGTCGGCAGCGACCGGCGCGCCCAGGCGCTGGAGCGGATGGACCTCTGGCTGGAGCACCTGACCCCGAACGCCTCCACCGGGCGGGCCGACCTGCCGGTCTCCCTGGAGATCGCCCTGGCCCAGGGCTTCAAGAGCGCGGCCAACCGCCGCCGACGGCACCCCGCGATCTCCGGCGCGGCCCGGGAGCACCTGATCGAGCGGGCCGAGTTCATGCTCGCGCACGCCCGGTACTGGTACTCCCAGCTGACCTTGATCCACGCCCTCTGCCTCTGGGAGCTGCCGGACAGCACCGACGACGGCCCGGCCGGCTCCGGCGCACCGGCCGGCGGCGGCCGCGGCGGCGGGGACCCGTTCCAGGCGGTGGAGCGCTGGCTCACCCTGGCCGGCAGCGAGCAGGCCCCCGCCGACCGGCCCGCCGACGAGCTGACGCCCGAGGGGCTGCGCAGGCTGCACCCCTTCGTCGCCGAGGCCGGGGACCTGGCGGCGCTGGCACTGGAGACCGGGCACCCCGAGCGCTTCGTCTGGATCGACGAGAAGGGAGCCACCGTCAACATCGGCTCCAGCGCCGCCGATCCCGCCCTCTACCGCAAGCACAACCTCTGGGTCCCGCCCTCGGTGGGCTGGAGCACCCTGCACCCGCGCGCCCAGCAACTGCTCGCCGACGTCCTGCTGCTGCTCAACCTCACCGAGCGGGACGGGCTGCTCGCCGACGAGCGGCTGGCCCGCACCAACCGCACCACCCTGCCGCCGTGCCTGACCACGGACCGCCGCCCGCTGCGGCCCGAGCTCACCGTGGGCATGCCCGGCACCACCGAGCCCGGCACCGAGTGCCTGCGCGACTGCCGCTTCGAGCTCTGCCCGTACCCGGCCAAGGGCGAACAGCCCGGGGCCGAGCTGCGCGAACCCTTCTGCCGCCAGCAGCAGGCCCTGCTGCGCAGCGGCCCGCTGCACCGCCGGACGGCACCCTGGCAGGGCATGGCCCGGCGCGAACTCGACCGCTTCTGGGCGGCCATGGCCGAACGGACCCGGACCCCGAAGGTCTGAGGGCCCGTCAGTCCGGGGCGTGCCGCCGCTGCCAGAACGGGCGGTCCGGCCAGCGGCGCTCCTGGGCGTAGACGGCGTGCCGGTTGCGCCGGTAGGCGGCCCGCAGGGCGTCGGTGTTCTGCTGATGGGCGGTCAGGGCGGCGCCGTCCCCGGCCAGGTGGGCGTGGAGCGCCCGGCCGGCCGAGGCTCCGGTGTGCAGGGCGGTGAGCACGCCCTGGGCGGAGACCGGGTCGAAGGCGGTGGCCGCGTCGCCGACCGCCAGCCAGTCCGGGCCGAGCGGGACGTCCAGCTGCGCGGAGTGGGCCGGGGCCCGGCGCGGGAGGGCGTCCCCGGGCGGCGCCGGGTGGGCGGCGGCCAGCCGGGCGGTGTGGGTGGTGCGGTCGAGCAGGCGGCGGAAGGCGGCCGGGCCGGTCGGCCCGGCCAGGTCGGCGTCGGTGAAGTAGCTGAGCAGCCGTCGGCCGCCGGGCATCGGCGCGGTGTACCACCAGCCGTCCGGGGCGGCCTCCACCAGTGAACCGCCGTCCGTCACCCCGCCCGGCGGCGGCTCCAGCTCCAGCCGTACGGCGACCAGCCGGTCGGTCCGCCGCCGGGCGACCCGCAGCCGGGCGGCCACCGTCCGGCGCCGTCCGGCCGCGTCCACCAGCCAGCGGCAGTGCACCCGGCGGACGGTGCCGCCGCCGTGCAGGGTGACGGTCCAGCCGCCCTCCGGCCGCCGGGCCACCGCCCGGACGGTGGTGCGCTCGGCCACCGCCGCCCCGGCCCGGCCGGCGGCCGTGCGCAGGGCGGCGTCGAAGCGGGCCCGGTCCAGGTGCCAGCCGGGGCCGCGCGGGTCCCGGATGAAGTCGGTGCACCCGAGTGCGGGCGAACCCCAGGCCGACCGGTGGGCGTAGCAGGGCAGGTGGCCCTCGGCGAGCGGAAGTCCGCCCGCGCCGAGGTCGGCCAGCAGCACCCGGGCCACCGAGGGCAGCGACTCGCCGGGCTTGGCCGGGCCGCTCCCGGCGTCCGCCAGCAGCACCGAGCGCCCGGCCCCGGCCAGGGCGAGCGCGGTGGCGGCCCCGGCCGGGCCGCCGCCGGCCACCAGGACGTCGTACCGGTCGTGCCGGAGGTCCATCAGAGGTCGTCGCGGTAGGGGGAGACCTTGTCGATGAAGCCGGCCGTGACCTCGGCCTCGGTGTACCCGCTGGCGGCGATCGCCTCGGCGACGGCGTCCCGGGCCACCGTGACGTCGGCCGCCCGGGGCACGTGCAGGGTCACCAGGTTGTCGGTGTGGCCGACCCCGGTCAGGTCGATCCCCGGGACGGACTCCACCTGCATCACGGCGGCGAAGTCGGCCGCGCCGTCCCGGACTTCGACGATGCCGAGCCGGTACCAGTCGCCCACCATCTGGTTGAGCTGCCCCGGGTTGGTGCCCTTGAGGCCGCGCAGCCAGACCGAGCGCCGCTCGAAGGCGGCGGTCCGCTCGGCGAGCGGCCGGGTGGTGTCCACCACCACCCGGTAGTCCTCCTCGGCCAGCACGTGGTTGGGCACCCGGGCGGGCCAGAAGGTGGGCAGGTAGGGGTCGTTGCGCGGGTCGAGGGCGAGCTCGTACCCGGAGCGGCAGCTCGCGGTGTCGGTCTGCCAGGGCACGGCCATCCACCGGGTGAGGTCACCGGGCCCCTGGGCGTGCAGCGGACCGTCCGGGCCGAGCGCCCGCTGGGGGGTGAGCACCGGCCCGTAGTCGGGCTCGGGCTCGCCGGAGGGGCGGTGCCGGATCCGGAACGGGGCCCGGTACATCGTCAGGTGGCGGATCGGCCAGGTCACCTCGCAGCCGGGGTGGAAGGCGTCGGCCAGGCAGAAGTCCAGCGCCGCCCGGTCGAGCGCGGCGGGCCGCTCGGCGAGCGGGAGCCCGTCCAGCTCGTGCACGGGCGGGACGGTGCCCCAGTCGTCCTCGAAGGTGCCGTCGGCCCAGAGCCGGCAGAGCTCCATCTGGGTGGGGGAGAGCGCCAGGTGCTGGAGCGGGGTGCGCGGCGGGATCGCCATGCCGTCCCCGTAGAGCCAGGGCCAGGGCACCGGGGAGGCGCCGTCCCGGGTGTAGTCGCGCAGGGCGTTGAACACCTGGCGGCGCAGCGCCTTGCGGCCGGGAGCGGTGGAGCTGAGGCGCGCCATGCCCTCGGGCGTGCTGAAATCGGCCAGCCCCTGAGCGCCGTAGAAGCCGGCGAAGCCGTTGTTCACCCACTGGTGGTCGGCCAGCCGCAGCAGCAGCGGGGCGATGTGGCGGGTGAACGAAACCCGGTCGGGGAAGGGGAGTTGGCCGTCCTGGACGAAGGCGTCGAAGAGCAGGTCGTAGAGCGTGCGGATGCCCTTGACCGCCGGGGCGTAGTTCGGCGGGGCGACCACCACCCAGGCCGGGTCCACCGGCACCGCCCGGCCGGCGATCCGCACCTCCGCGGTGACCGGGCCGTCGGCGGTGTCGTCGTGCCAGCCCTCGTTGTTGGCGAAGGTGGTGACGGGGCGTCCGTCGTTCGAGGCGGAGTTGCCGAAGCCGCCGAAGACCAGCAGGCGGCCCTCGGGGTCGGTGCGCAGCTCGCCGAGGTAGACCTGCTTGCCGAAGAACGTGCCGTCGGCGAAGTGGTAGGCGGGGCCGGAGACTTCGCACCCCGAGATGCGTACCGGCCCCGGGGTGATGGCCAGGTCCGCGCGGCGCGGGTCGGTGACGTCGGCGTTGCGCAGGAGGGAGGGCTTGGCGTGGGCGGCGTCCGGAACGTCCAGGGCCAGCTGGAACTGGTACCAGGCGGCCTTGAGGTTGGCCAGCTCCACCTGCCAGCTGATCTCGGCCTGCTCCGGCGTCAGTTCGGCCACCACCCGGCCCTCGGCGTCGTACCCGTAGATCCGGAACCGGGCCACCTCCCGCTTCACCGCCCCGGCCGGGTCCTTGTAGAACCCCGGCTCGGCGGGACGGGGGTCGGGCACCTCGGGCCCGAGGTAGTACTCCTCGGGGGAGTTGCCCACCCGGGCAACCCCGATAGCGGGATGGATCGCGGCACGTACGACCTGGTCGAGCATGAGCGCCTCCGGGCGGGGGGAGGGCGGACCGCCAACGGTTCGCCTACGCACGGAGGATAGGGGCCGACCGCCGCGCCACGGCCCCGCCCGGCCGGTGCTCGCACGGACGAGTGAATCCGTAGCCGCCCCGGCGCACTGCCGTGGTGCGGCAGGATGGCGGCATGGACGAGAACGAGAACGGGTGGGTGGCCGTCCCCTTCGAGGAGCCGGTCACGTCGGCCCGGGTGCAGCGGTGGCTCGCGCATTGACTGCGTGACCGGGGGATCGACTGGATGCCCTTCGCGGCGGAGGACATCCGGATCGACCTGATGCGCTGCCGCGAACCGGACGGGCGGGTGTCCTGCCGTTCGGCCCTGTCCGTCCGGGCCGACGCGCTGCGCCGCCTCGGACTCCACCCCGACCAGCCCACCTCCGCCGCCGCCGACCCGCTGCCGCCCGCCTGGTGGGGGCCCTGGGGGTGTTGACCCGCCGTCAGGGCCGCTGCCGGGCCAGTTCCGCGTTGGCCCGGGCGGCGACCAGGGTGAGGACGCGGCCGGCCGCCGCCAGGTCCTCGGCCGGGATGCCGCCCCAGACGCGGGCCGAGATCGCGGCCGACTCGGCCGAGGCGGTGTCGTACAGCGTGCGACCGGCCGGGGTGAGGTGCAGCGGGCCGTCCTCCGACGGGTCCGGCGCCAGCAGTCCGGCGGAGGTCAACTCGCCGATGACAGCTGCCACTTCGGCCGGGGTGGCCTTCAGTGAGCCGGTCACCTCGGCGGTGAGGTGCTCGCGGGTGACGCTGCCGCCCGCCACGGCGGCCACCCGCAGGGTGACGCTCTGCTGGAAGGTGGCGCCGTGCCGCTCCAGCACGCCCTCCAGGACGGCGCGGGCGGCGTAGTGCGCGAGGGCCAGCATGCGGGCGTCGGCGACGGGAGTGGTGGAGGGGGTGGCGACGGGAGTGGTGGCGGTGTCGGTCATGACGGCTCCTTCTCGGTCTGCGGTTCGAGCGGTACGTCCAGCAGCAGGGCCAGTTCGCGGGTGAACTCCCGGGCGCGCGGGCCGCCCTGGCCCCCGAGCGGCGCCAACAGCTGCTCCAGCAGCTCCTGGACCACCCGGATCGCCCGCCCGGTCACCTCCCGGCCCGGCCCGGTGAGCGCCAGCCGCATCGCCCGCGGGTCCGCCGGGTCCCTGCTCCGGTCGAGCAGCCCGGCGTCCTCCAGGGCCCGGGCCAGCTTGGAGACGTACAGCGCCTCCAGCCCGGTGTGGTCGGCGAGCTGACGCTGGTTCGGCTGCCGCCCGTCCCGGTCCATCGCGTACAGCGAGGCCATCACCGCGTACTGGGCGTGCGTCAGCCCCAGTGGTGCGACCGCGCGGTCCACCGCCGTGCGCCACTTCGTCGACAGGCGCCACACCAGGAACCCGGCGGTGGCCTTCTCGTGTGCTGCTGAGCTCATGGCCAATACGGTACATGGCTACTATGTCCATGGCTACTGTTTTCCAGGGAGGCCTAATCCGGTTGCCCCGCGCTCCGCCGGGACGGTAGAACGCCGAGCATGTTGCGTGGAGAGCGGATCGGCCTGCGGGCCCGGATCGAGTCCGACGTGCCGGTGCTGCACGAGGAGCTGTACAACGACGTGGTCACCCGGTCGAAGGCGGACACCCGGCCGTGGCAGCCGACGCCGGCCGCCAACTCGGTGTTCTCGGTGGGGGAGTCCTCCGAGGGGCACGCCCCCTTCACCGTGGTCGGCCTGGAGAGCGGTGAGGTGCTCGGCGAGGCCATCGTCTGGGGGATCGACCAGCACAACCGGCTCGCCCACCTCGGGCTGGCCGTGCTGCCGGCCCACCGGGGCAAGGGGTACGGGGCCGAGGCGGTCGGGGTGATGTGCCACTACGGCTTCCGGGTCCGGGGCTTCCAGCGGCTCCAGGTGGAGACCCTGGCCGACAACCACGGCATGATCGCCGCCGCCGAGCGCAACGGCTTCGTCCGCGAGGGCCTGCTGCGCCGCAACGCCTGGGTGGACGGCGGCTTCCACGACGAGCTGGTGCTCGGCCTGCTCGCCGACGAGTGGCGCCCCTGATGCCGCACCCCGCCGTGGTCCGGGCCGGGGTCGAGATCGTCCCGCTCTGCGACGCGGTCGGCCCGATGGGCCATCAGATCGCCCGCCCGCTGGACGAACTCTTCGGCGGCCCGGACCACCCGGTCTGGCAGCGGCACGACCGGACCGCACCGTGGACCCTGCACTTCCACAGCTACCTGCTGCGCACCCCCGGCGGCCGCACCGTCCTGGTCGACACCTGCCTCGGCGGCGAGGACTCCCCGGCCGCGAGCTGGGCCCCCGTCCCCGGGCGGCTGGCCGCCGAACTGGCCGCCGCCGGCACCCGGCCGGAGGAGGTGGACACCGTGGTCCTGACCCACCTGCACAGCGACCACGCCAGCGGCAGCCTGGCGGCCGACGGCACCACCCCGGCCTTCCCGAACGCCCGCTACCTGGTCCAGCAACGGGAGGTGGACTGGCTGCGCGCCACCGGCTCGCCGATGCTGGCCGCCGTGGTCGACCCGCTCACCGCCGGCGGCTGCCTGGACGCTGTCCCCGGCCCGCTCCGGCTCACCCCCGAACTGGCCCTCCTCCCCACCCCGGGCCACACCCCCGGCCACCAGAGCCTCGCCGTGGGCGAGCGCCAACTCGTCGTCGCCGGCGACGTGGTGCTCCACCCCGTCCAGCTCACCGACCCCGCCGCCGGCTACCTCTACGACGAGGACCAGCCCGCCGCCACCGCCACCCGCACCCGCCTGCTGGCCGAACTCGCCGAGGCGGACGGCCTGTTGGCCACCGCCCACTTCGCCGACCCGTTCAGCCGGGTCCGGTGAGCACCCGGAGGGCGGGGCCCGGGCCCACCGCGGCGCGCGGGCCGGGCCGGGGCGGACGGCCGTCCGGCAGGACGGGGCACTGACCGGCCGTCAGGCGCGGCCGCGAGCGGTGGCGGCTTCGCGCGCCCGTTCGGCCGGGGAGTCCCTCCCTGGCTGAGCCGGGCGCGGGCATCGTAAGGTGGCGAGGACGTGGTGGCGGGCACCACGGCGTGGCGTCGCGCGCGGGCGGCAGTTGGGGACGGGTGACCTGCGGTGGCGGACCTGACGACGGGCAGCCTGTGGCCGGGCGGAGCGGCCGCGCAGGCCGACGGCTTCTCGACCGGCTGGACCGGCACCATCCCGGCCGTCAAGGTCACCGGACCCGCGATGGCCACCGCCCCGGCCGCCCCGAAACCCGCCACGCAGACCGTCGGTGACGGCGCCCGGGGCCGCATCCTGGTGATCGAGGGCGGCTACGGCACCGCCGGCCGCCGCTCCTGGGGGCGCGGCGCCGGCTCCCACGCCCAGGTGCTCTCCGCCATGCTGGCCGCCGTCGCCCCGCAGACCCTGCTCGCCGCCGAGTCCGTGGACGCCATCCACCTCCCCGGCGCGACCGACCCGCAGAGCGTGCTGGCCCACCTGCGCGCCGCCGCCCTGCACCCCGGCCCGCTCCTCATCCACCTCGGCGGCCACCTGGTCACCGACCGCCGGGGCGAGCACCTCTACCTGACGCTCCGTGACTCCAAGCCCGCCACCGTCCGCCAGGACGGCCTGCCCTGGCAGGCCCTGGCCGCCGAACTCCAGCACCGGGGCGACCTCCCCACCCTGGTGATCGCCGACCTCAGCGCCGACCAGGCCGCCTGGCCGCTGGTGCAGAGCGCGATCTCCCCGCTGGCCGACGGCATCCCGCTCTGGGCCGTGGTCAGCCCGGACCCGGAGCAGATCGGCACCTTCTCCCGCGCCCTGATCGAGGTGCTGCACCGCGGCCGCCCCGGCGGCCCGGCCCTGCTGCCGCCCGAACTCCTGCGCGAGCAGGTCCACTCGGTGGTCCGGCACGACTCGATCATCCTGCACTCGCACCCCACCGAGCGGCCGTTCTTCCGCAACACCTCCCGCCAGATCGGCGAGGCCGTCCCCACCTACCAGGACCTGCCCCGCCCCGCCGCGGTCCTCCCCAAGCCGCCCACCCGCCGCCCCGCCGCCCGGCCCGCCGCCCCGCCGCGCGTGCCGCTCGCCAAGACCCTCCCCGGCGAGGGCGTCTCCCTCCTCAAGCCGGGCGTCCCGCCGACCCCGCGCCGGGTCGGCCCGCCGGTCTCGCTGCGCAAGGGCGGCCCGCTGACGGACACCCGGCCCGCCGCCCCCGTCACGCCTGCCGCTCCCGCCGCCGACCGCCCGGTGGTCTCCCTCTACAAGCCGGCCGCCCCCGTGCCCGCCCCCGCCCCCGCTCCTGCCGTTCCCACCGCGGACTACCGGGAGGCGATCGGCCGGATCGTCCGCAGCGCCGAGGCCGGTGAGCACGACACCGCCGCCGAACTCGCCCTCGACCTGGAGCGCACCACCCTCGCCCTGCACGGCCCCAACGCCCCCGAGAGCCTCCAGCTCCGCCAGGTCCGGGCCCACATCGCCCGCCTCGCCGGCCGCCCCGCCGAGGCCGCCGAGCTCTACCGCGAGGTGGCCCTGGTCCTGCTGCGCGAACGCGGCCCCGAGGACCCCGAGACCCAGCAGATCGCCACCAACGCCGAGGCCTGCTGGCGCGCCGTCACCGACCGCGCCGAAGCCATCCGGATGGCCCCCGAGATCATCGAGCTCCGCGCCCACCTCCCCGGCCCCGACGGCCGCAAACTCCGCGCCGCCGAACGCTACTTGAAGCAGCTCGCCGCCACCGGCTGAGAGGGCGTCAGCCGGAGAGGCCGCGGTCCGGGAGGCTCATGTCGCCGGTCCGCGGGACGCCGTCGGCGAGGCCGTAGCGGAGCAGGACGGTGCCCTTGGAGCCGACGGCCGGGGGTTCGAGGAGGGTGAGGTTGCTCGGCACCGTGCCGTCGCCGAAGACCTTCTTGCCGACGCCGAGGACGATCGGGTGCACCCAGAGGTCCAGCCGGTCGAAGAGCCTCTCGCGCAGCAGGCTCTGGACGAGGTCCAGGCTCCCGACCACCTTGATGTGCTCGTGCCGCTCGCGGACCTCGCGGACGGCCGCGGCCAGGTCCGGCCCGAGCCGCACCGACCCCGCCCAGGGCAGGTCCGGGGTGCCGCGGGAGGCGACGTACTTCGGGACGCGGTTGAAGAGCGCGGCGATCTCGTCGTCCTGGCCGCTCTCCTGGTGCGGCCAGTACGCGGCGAAGATGTCGTACGTCCGCCGGCCGAGCAGCAGCGCGTCGGTGTCCCGGTACGCGGCCATGATCTGCGCCCCGGTCGCCTCGTCCAGCAACGGCGCCTGCCAGCCGCCGAACGGAAACCCGACGGGGTCCTCCTCCGGCCCGCCGGGCGCCTGCCCGACCAGGTCGAGGGTCGCGAACATCTCGATCTCGATGAGGCCCATGGATCCACCATATGACCCAGGTCACACCGGGGGCGCCCTAGAACGTGATGCCGGGGGCGCGGGGCTCTGCTGATCTGCGGCTCCGCCGCGTGGGCGCGCAGGGGAACGGCAGCACCTGCAACTGGCTGACGTGCCCTCAGTTGCAGGTGAGCCGCCTTCCGACTCGCGCAGTTCCTCGCGCCCCTGGGGCCTTCGGCCCCGAGGTGCTGCCCTACCGGGCGCCTGCCCTCAGCGCGCGCCGCCGTTGACGTAGAGGGTCTGGCCGCTGACGTAGGCGGCGTCCTCGCTGGCGAGGAAGGCGACGACGGCGGCGACCTCCTCGGGGAGGCCGACGCGGCGGAGGGGGGTGCGTTCGGCGGCGAGGGCCTGGTGCTCCTCGGCGGTGGCGCCGACGCGTTCGGCGGTGGCGGCGGTCATGGAGGTGGCGATGTAGCCGGGGGCGACGGCGTTGACGTTGACGTTGAAGGGGCCGAGTTCGATGGCCAGGGTGGCGGTGAGGCCCTGGATGCCGGCCTTGGCGGCGGCGTAGTTGGCCTGGCCGCGGTTGCCGAGGGCGGAGCGCGAGCTGAGCGAGACGATCTTGCCGTACTTCTGCTTGCACATGTAGGCCTGCGCCACGTGGCTGCAGTTGTAGGCGCTGGTCAGGTTGACCGTCAGGACGGCGTCCCAGTCGCTCTTCGGCATCTTGAAGAAGAGGTTGTCCCGGGTGATCCCGGCGTTGTTGACCAGGATGTGCAGCGCGCCCAACTCCTCGACCACGGTGGCGAACACGCGCTCGACCGCGTCGTAGTCGGCCACGTCGCAGCCGTAGGCGCGCGCGGTGCCGCCCTTGGCGGTGATGGCGTCCACGGTGCCCTGGGCCCGCTCGGCGGTGAGGTCGAGGACGGCGACGGTGGCGCCCTCCTCGGCCAGCCGGAGGGCGGTGGCGGCACCGATGCCCTGGGCGGCCCCGGTGACGACGGCGATCTTTCCGGTGAAACGACTCATGATGACTCCTCAGACCTTCCGGACCTTGCTCAGACCTGCTCGACCAGTACGGCGCTGCCCTGCCCGACCCCGACGCACATGGTGGCCAGGCCCCGCCGGCTGCCGGTGCGCCGCATCCGGTGCAGCAGGGTGGTGAGGATGCGGGCGCCGGAGCTGCCCAGCGGGTGGCCGAGTGCGATGGCGCCGCCGGTCGGGTTGACCAGCTCCGGGTCGATGCCCAACTCCCGGACGCTGGCGAGCGCCTGGGCCGCGAAGGCCTCGTTGAACTCGGCCTCCTGGACGTCCTCCAGCCGCCAGCCGGTGCGGGCCAGCACCTTGCGGGTGGCGGGGACGGGGCCGATGCCCATCACGTCGGGGTGGACCCCGGCGGAGGCGCCGGCGACGTAGCGGCCGAGCGGCTCCAGGCCGAGGTCGGCGAGGGCCTCCTCGCTGACCAGGAGCAGCCCGGAGGCGCCGTCGTTCATCGGGGAGGCGTTGCCCGCGGTGACGGTGCCGCCGGGGCGGAAGACCGGCTTGAGGGCGGCCAGCCGCTCCAGGGTGGTGTCCTCGCGGATGGACTCGTCCTGGGTGACCGTCACGCCGTCGGCGCGCAGGACGGGCAGCAGCTCGGCGTCGAACAGGCCGTCCTTGCGGGCGGCGGCGGCCCGCTGGTGGCTGCGCAGGGCGAAGGCGTCCTGGTCCTCGCGGGAGACGCCGTACCGCTGCGCCACCTCCTCGGCGGTCTCGCCCATCGAGAGCACGCCGTGCAGCTCGTGCATCTTCGGGTTGGTGAGCCGCCAGCCGAGCCGGGTGTCGAAGGTCTCCATCCGGTGCGGGAGGGCCTCGTCGGGGCGGGGCAGCACGAAGGGGGCGCGGCTCATCGACTCGCAGCCGCCGGCCAGCACCACCTCGGCCTCGCCGGAGCCGATGGCCCGGGCGGCGTTGGTGACGGCCTCCATGCCGGAGGCGCAGAGCCGGTTGACGGTGGCGCCGGGGACGGTGTCGGGCAGGCCGGCCAGCAGGACGGCCATCCGGGCGTTGTTGCGGTTGTCCTCGCCGGCCTGGTTGGCGGCGCCCCAGTAGACGTCGTCGATCCGGGCGGGGTCCAACTGCGGTACCTCGTCGAGCAGTCCGCGCAGCACCAGGGCCGAGAGGTCGTCCGGCCGGACGGTGGAGAGCGCGCCGCGCAGCCGCCCGATCGGGGTGCGGCGGGCGGCTGCGAAGTAGACGGGACGCACGGTGGGGCTCCTCAACTACTCAGGGGGAGGGTGGGTTTCAGGGGGTGTCAGAAGGCGTTGACGCCGGTGAGCGCACGCCCGATGAGCAACTTCTGGATCTGGCTGGTGCCCTCGTAGAGGGTCATCACCCGGGCGTCGCGCAGGTACTTGCCGACCGGGTACTCGTCGATGAAGCCGTAACCGCCGAACACCTGGAGGGCGTTGTTGGCGGCCTTGACGGCGGCCTCACTGGCGAAGAGCTTGGCGGTGGAGGACTCGGTGGCGAACGGCAGGCCCCGGTCGATCAGGTCGGCCACCCGCCAGGTGAGCAGCCGGGCCGCCTCCAGCTCCACCGAGATGTCGGCCAGCATCTCCTGCACCAACTGGTAGGAGGCGATGGGCTTCCCGAACTGCTCGCGCTCGGTGGCGTAGCGGACGGCGGCGTCCAGGCAGGCCCGGGCGATGCCGACGCAGCCGGCCGCCACCGACATCCGGCCCTTGGCCAGGGCGGCCATCGCGACGGTGAAGCCCTTGCCCTCCGGGCCGAGCCGGGCCGAGTCCGGCACCCGGACGGCGTCGAAGGTCAGCTCGGCGGTGGCCTGGCCGCGCAGGCCCAACTTGCCGTGGATCTCCCGGCGTTGGAAGCCGGGGGTGTCGGTGGGCACCAGGAAGGCGGTGATGCCCCGGTGGCCCGCCCCGCCGGTGCGGGCGAAGACCAGGGCGACGTCGGCCCAGGTGCCGTTGGTGATGAAGGTCTTGGCGCCGGTGATCAGCCAGTGGTCGCCGTCCCGGACGGCCTTGGTGCTGAGGTTGGCGGCGTCGGACCCGGTGCCGGGCTCGGTGAGGGCGAAGCAGGCGAGCGCCTCGCCGGAGGTGAGCCGGGGCAGCCAGTGGCGCTTCTGCTCCTCGGTGCCGAAGCCGTTGACCGACTTGGCGACCAAACCGAGCGAGACCGAGACGATCCCGCGCACCGAGGAGTCGCCCCGGCCGAGCTCCTCCAGCACCAGGCAGTACGCCAGGTGGTCGCCGCCGCTGCCGCCGTACTCCTCGGGGATGGTCAGGCCGAGGAAGCCGACCTTGCCCAGCTTGCCGATGACCGCCCGGTCGACCGACTCTGCGCGGTCCCAGTCGGCGGCGTGCGGGACGATCTCGCGGTCGGTGAACTCGGCGGCGAGCTCGCGGACGGCGGCCTGCTCCTCGGAGAGCTCCAGGTTCATGGCGGTCCTCGGCGGTCGGCTACGCGGGTGGGAGGTGGTCAAAACTAGCGGTGCAAGTTTTAATCGACTGTAGCCCGGCCCCGCAAGGGTGGGAAGACCCCGCCTGGAAGACTGGGAGCACCGCCACCCGACCGGAGGAAGCAGCCATGGCCCGCCCGCGCACACCCCTGCTCAGCCGCGAGCGGATCGTCGGGGCCGCGCTCGCCCTGGTCGACGCCGAGGGGCTGGCCGCGCTCTCCACCCGGCGCCTGGCCACCGAGCTCTCGGTCAGCGGCCCGTCGCTCTACAACCACTTCGCCACCAAGGACGAGCTGCTGGACGCGGTGGTGGACGGCGTGATGGGCGAGGTCGACTTGTCGATGTTCCGGGAGCCGGCCGACTGGCGCACGGCGCTGCGCGACTGGGCCCGCTCCTACCGGGCGGCGCTGGCCGCCCACCCCAACGTGGTGCCGGTGCTGGCCCAGGGCCCCGGCCGGCGGCCGAACGCGCTGCGCCTGGCCGACGCCGTCTTCGGCTGCCTGGTCGAGGCCGGGTGGCCGCGCGGTCAGGCCACCCGGATCGGCGCGCTGATGCGCTACTTCATCACCGGTTCGGCGCTCGGCTCCTTCGCCGGCGGCTTCCCCGAGGACGCCGCCCTCTACGGCGAGGAGTACCCCCACCTCGGCGAGGCCCACAAGCTGGCCGAGCACCGCCGCCGGATCGACGAGGGCGCCTTCGAGACCGGCCTGGAGGCCCTGCTCGACGGCCTGGAGCTGCGCTACGCCCGCACCGTGCAGGGAAGTTGAGTCAGCGGGCGATCGCCGCCCGGACCTCGGACTCCGGGTCGCTGGCGTGGTAGACCCGCTCGGTGGCCTCGATGCCGTCCAGGAACTCCTGGTAGCGGACGGCGTAGCCGAGGTGCACCAGCGGCTCGGCCAGTTCCAGGGCGCGGGCCGGGTCGGAGCCCGGGGCGTGTGCGGTCCAGGCCTCGGTCCACAGGCGGCGGACGGTCTCCCAGCGCTCCTCGCTCAGGAAGTCGCGCGGGCGCAGCCCGTCCACCGCCGGGTGGCCGAGGTAGCTGTCGGAGAAGTCGATCAGGGTGGTGCGCTCGCCGTCGAACCGCCAGTTGCCCGGGTGGAAGTCACCGTGCACCAGTGTCTCGGGCAGTCCGCAGGCGGACAACTCGGCGATGATGGAAGGGAGTTCGGCCAGCAGCCGGTCGGCGGCGGCGCGCTCCTCGGGCGTCAGGCCGGTGAGCCGGGGCAGCAGCTCGGCGAAGGCGGTCAGCAGGGCGCGCGGAGTGCGGTCCGGCAGATCGCCGACCTTGCCCGCCAGAGCGGCCTGGGCCGCGACCAGCTGGGGCACCGCCGCGAGCATGCCGTCCTCCGGCAGGCCCCAGCAGTCCACCCCGGGGGCGTCCCCGAGCAGCAGCCGTCCCGGCTCGGCGGCCAGCACCACCGGGACCGACTCCGGTGCCACCGAGCCGAGGTGACGGATCACCAGGGCCTCGTCCACCGCGAACGGGGGAGTGGTCTTCAGCCAGGCGGAGCCCTCGCCGACCGGCAGCCGGTAGAGCCCGGAGAGGTTCCAGCTCTTCACCTGGACGGCGGGCCCGGTCGCCCCGGCCCGCTCGGCGGCCCAGTCGAGCGCCGCCCGCAGCCCGTCCGGGGTGGCCCAGAGGGCCCGCAGCGGGTCCTCGCCGACCTCCAGCGCGGTGGGCTCCAGCGTGACCGCCGGCCGCGCCAAGGCCTCGACGTGGTAAGCGACTTCACCCCCGACCCCGCCGGTGCCGCCGTGCGCGAGCAGACGCAGCACCAGCACCGGCACGCCGAGCAGCCGCTCGGCGGCCCCGGCCACCTCGCCGGTCTGCTGCCAGCGGGGGTGGGTCACCGGGAACGGCCCCACCTGCCCGAGGGTCTCGCCCTGGTACGTCACCAACACCGTCACGCTGCGCTCTGTCACGCGCGGCAGTCTGGCGAGAGTTGATCACCGAGGCAAGTGCTTTTCGGGCGGGCGGGGCCGGTCAGAAGCGGCGCGGGGCCGGTCGAGGGCGCGGGCCGGTCACTCGTACTCGGTGCCGCCCTTGCGAGTCAGGTAGGCGCCGCTGACCACCTTGGCGACGGCCCGCCCGCCGGTCACCGGGCTGTAGCGCTCGACCAGTGGCCGGACCACCACGCCCTCGCGGATGTGCAGCTCCCGCCCGGAGACGGTCTCCCGCCCTTCGGCCAGCGCCAGCACCGTCTCGGTGTCGAACGGCCCGCGCCACAGCTCGGGCACCAACGGCAGCTCCTTCTCGAGGAGTTCGGCCGCGTCCAGCCAGCGCAGCTGTCCGTCGATCTCGGCCGAGAGGGCGAAGACGGCGTACCCGGGCAGCTCGGTGCGGCCGGACTCCCCGTAGCCGAGGTCCTGCACGCCGGTGCCGAAGACCTCGCCGAAGACGCCGACCCGGGAGGCCCCGAGCCGCTCGGCGAGCCGGGCGGCCACCTCCGGGACGCCGTGCGCCCTGACGGTGCGCCAGTAGAGGTTGGAGCCGTCCTCCTTGAGGGCCAGCCCCTGGGCGCCGATGCCCTTGGAGGAGACCTGGACGGCGCCGGTGCCAGCGTGCAGGGTGAGCAGGCAGCAGGTGCCGTGCAGCTTCTCGGTGACCACCACCTGCTCGCCCGGCTCGAAGACGTCCGGGAAGCGCTTGAGGTTCTCGATGTCCACCCAGGGCAGCAGCTCCGGGGCGGACTCCACGTCGCCGCTCATGCCGACCGGGATCGGCGGCACCCACTTGGTGATGCCGAGGCGCTCGGACAGGTCCGCCCCCTCGGCCTCGGCCTCCGCCAGCTCGGCCTCGGAGATGGCGGCCGGGCGGCAGACGATGCCCTGGGAGAGCTCGCCGCGCAGCCGGACGGCCTTGACCCGGTCGTGGTTGCTCCCGGCGAGGCGTCCGGTCAGGCCGAACTCCTCGATCAGGGCGGCGGGCAGCACGGCCTGCTCCGGGATGTAGACGGCCAGTTCGCCGGTCCGGTAGGCGCCCTTGGCCACCACGGCCCGGTAGAGGCCGACCTGGGCCAGCTCCAAGGCGTCGGCGTTCGGATGGGTCAGGACGGTCAGTCGTTCGACCGTCACGCGCAATGTCGACATGTCGGTACCTCCCCCGTTGAGTGGACGACGCCCACTCTGGCCGGAACGGCATGCCGAGCGCGATCGGTTTTCCGACGACGGGCCGGCTCAGCGGGGCAGGAAGGCCGGCCGCAGGTCCGGGTCCACCGGGTCGTAGTAGCGGTGGTAGACCGGGGTCAGCCCGCCGGAGACCGGGGGGACGATCCAGCTCCAGTCCGCCGGGGTCGGACGGCCCAGCCGCTCCTCCTGGGCGATGTGCCGGAGGAAGCGCTCCGACTCGGTGTGGTGGTCGGCGATGGTGACGCCCGCCTCCTGGAAGGAGTGCAGCACCGCGACGTTCAGCTCCACCAGTGCCCGGTCCCGCCAGAGGGTCCGCTCCGAGGAGGTGTCCAGGCCCAACCGCCGTGCCACCTCCGGGAGTTGGTGGTAGCGGTTGGCGTCGGCCAGGTTGCGGGCGCCGATCTCGGTGCCCATGTACCAGCCGTTGAACGGGGCCGCCGGGTAGCGGATGCCGCCGATCTCCAGCGTCATGTCGCTGATCGCCGGGACGGCGTACCAGCGCAGCCCCAGCTCGGCGAACCAGGCGTGCTCGGGGTGGCTCAGCTCCACCTCCAGCACCGCGTCCTCGGGCACCTCGTACCAGTGCGGGGCCTCGCCGGGGCGCCGGCGGACCATCAGCGGCAGCACCTCGAACCGCTCCTCGCCGCCCTTCCAGCCCGACTCCCGGGCCAGCGCGGTCAGTTCGGCCCCCGCGGGGTCGCCGACCAGGGCGCCCTCCTCGGTGGTGTGCCCGGCGTAGCGGACCAGCTGGTGGTTGACGATCCGCGGCCCGGGACGGCCCGGCCGGTCCGGGGCGAAGACGGTGATCACCGGGCGGATCCGCCCGCCGTTGGTGGCCGCCCGCAGGTGCTCGAAGCACTCGGCGGCCAGGTCGTCGGGGGCGTCCACCTGCCGCCGGTCGCGGACCACCAGGCTGCGCCAGTACAGCCGCCCGATGCAGCGGGCCGAGTTCCGCCAGGCCAGCCGGGCCCCGAAGGCCAGCTCCTCGGCGGTGTGCTCGTACGTGCCGGTCCGTTCGATCTCGGCGAGCACCTGACGGACCCTCGGCGCCGGGTCGCCGCCGCCCGGCCGCTCCCGGTGGAACTGCCGGACGAAGTCCACCGCCTGCCCGGCCAGCGAGTCCTGCCCGGCGAGCGAGTCCGGCGCGGGCACCGGGGCGGCCGGGGGCGGGGCCGCCGACGAGGGCTGCGCCGCCCCCGCGGCGCCGGAGTACGGACAGCCCGGGGCCGGGGCCGCGAGGGCCGTCGCGACGGCGGCCGTGGCGACGGCGGGCCTGCGGGCACGAAGCCGACTGAAGATCAAGGACACCTACCTCCCACGGCCATGGAAGCCCAGGTGCCGGACCGGCCGGGCGGAGTGCGGCAATCCCGCCCGGCCGGTGTGATGACCCGCTAAAGTGCGCGCGCGGAGGCGGCCGCGACCCCTCAGCCCTGCGGGAACGAGAGCGAGAGCCCGAACCGCCCGGCCCGGTCGGTCCACCACTGCGAGAGCTCCAGACCGGCCTCCGCCAGCTCCGCCTCGATGCCCTCGCGGCGGAACTTCGCCGACACCTCGGTGCGCAGCTCCTCGCCCCGCTCGAACCGCACCGTCAGCCCGAGCCCGCCGATCTCCACGCTCTGCGCGATCCGGGAGCGCAGCCGCATCTCGATCCACTCCTCCCGCTCGTCCCAGAGCGCCACGTGCTCGAACAGCGTCGGGTCGAAGTCGGCGTCCAGCTCCCGGTTGACCACCTGCAGCACGTTCTTGTTGAAGGCCGCCGTCACCCCGGCCGCGTCGTCGTAGGCGCGGACCAGCACCTCGCGGTCCTTCACCAGGTCGGTGCCGAGCAGCAGCGCGTCGCCGGGGGCCATCGCCTCGCGCAGCCGCTTCAGGAAGACCCGCCGCTCGGCGGGCAGGAAGTTGCCCAGCGTGCCGCCGAGGAAGACCACCAGGCGGGGGCCGCCGCCGGGCGGCAGGCCGAGCTGCTCGGTGAAGTCGGAGACCACCGCGTGGGTGGTCAGCTCCGGGTAGTCCACGGTCAGCGACTCGGCCGCCGCGGTGAGCGCGCTCTCGCTGACGTCCACCGGCACGTAGGTCCGCAGCGAGCCCAGCTCGCGCAGCGCGTCCAGCAGCAGCCGGGTCTTCTCCGAGGCGCCCGAGCCGAGTTCGACCAGGGTGCGGGCCCCGGTGGCGAGGGCGATCTCGCCGGAGCGGTCGGTCAGGATCTCCCGCTCGGCCCGGGTCGGGTAGTACTCGGGCAGCCGGGTGATGTCCTCGAACAGCTCGCTGCCCCGTGCGTCGTAGAACCACTTCGGCGGCAGCGTCTTCGGACTGGCCGTCAGACCGTGGCGCACGTCGTGGCGTAGCGCGTGGCTGAAGTGGTCGGCGGCGAGCAGGCGGGTCAGCTGGTGGGTCCTCACGGCTGTGCTCCTTCGTGCGGCGTTCGTACGGCTTGGCGTGTCTCAGGGGGGTGAGTCAGACGGCGCGGTCGAGCGGGCGGACGGTGACGCCCTCGGCGGTGGCCAGCAGCAGGGAGCGGTCCGGTACCCGCCGCCACCCCGGAGCGTCGTCGCCGGGCTCGGAGGCGACCAGTACCGAGCCGGGCCCCGAGCGGTGGTGCAGGTCGTCGCCCCAGGCGGTGGCGGCGAGCGAACTGCCGTCGGTGAGCAGCAGGTTGAGCCGGGCGTCGGTGTGCTTGGCCACCTCCCGGACGGTGTCCGCGAGCGCCTCGCCCAGTCCGGCCCCGGCGCGCAGCCGGTTCAGCACCAGGGCCCAGACCAGGGCCGAGTCGGTGCGCGCGGTGAGCGAGAGCAGCTCGGCCGGGGGCAGCAGCGCGGCCAGCCCGCCGAGCCGCTCGGGCCAGCCGGGCAGCACCCCGTTGTGGGCGAACAGCCAGGGCCCGGCGGCGAACGGCGCCGCCGCCTGCTCCCCGGCCGCGCAGCCCTCGGTGGCCGAGCGGACGGCGGCCAGCACCGCCCCCGAGCGGACCACCCGGGCCAGGTCGGCGAAGCCCTCGTCGGCCCAGACCGGCCCGGACCGCCGGTAGCGGGCCGGCACCGGGTCGCCCTCGGCGTACCAGCCGATGCCGAAGCCGTCCACGTTCATCGTCCCGTGCTGCTGGAGCCGGGGTGCCCAGGACTGGCGGTACAGGCCGGACGGCGGGTCGACCACCAGCTCGCGCAGCGCCACCGGTGGGCCCAGGTAGGCCAGTTGACGGCACATCAGCCCTGCTCCGCGTCCCGGGCGGTGCGGAAGCCGGAGAAGATCTGCCGCCGGATCGGGTAGTCCCAGTTCCGGAAGGTGCCCCGGCTGGCCACCGGCGCGGCCGCGAAGCAGCCGCCGCGCAGCACCTTGTACTCCGGCCCGAAGAAGACCTCCGAGTACTCCTCGTACGGCCAGGCCCGGAAGCCCGGGTACGGCCGGAAATCGCTGGCCGTCCACTCCCACACGTCGCCCATCAACTGCCGCACCCCGTAGGGGGACTGCCCCGCCGGGTAGCTGCCGGCCGGGGCGGGCCGCAGGTGGCGCTGGCCCAGGTTGGCCAGCTCGGCGGTCGGGTCCTGGTCGCCCCAGGGGTAGCGGCGGGAGCGGCCGGTGGCCGGGTCGAAGCGGGCCGCCTTCTCCCACTCGGCCTCGGTCGGCAGGCGCCGCCCGGCCCAGCGGGCGTAGGCGTCCGCCTCGTACCAACTGACGTGCAGCACCGGCTCGTCGGCCGGCACCGGCTCGGTGACGCCGAAGCGGCGGCGCAGCCACTCGCCGCCCTCGCGGCGCCAGAACAGCGGCGCGGTCAGCCCCGCCTGCTGCCGGTGCTCCCAGCCCGCCGCGGTCCACCAGCGGGGGTCGTCGTAGCCGCCGTCGGCGATGAAGCGCTGGTAGGCGCCGTTGGTGACCGGGGTGGTGTCCAGGTGGTACGCGGCCAACTCCACCCGGTGGGCCGGGCGTTCGTTGTCCAGCGCCCAGGGCTCGGTGTCGGTGCCCATGGTGAACGGCCCGGCGGGGACCAGGACTTCGGACGGCAGCGGGCCGGTCCGGGTGTCCGGCGGCTCGGGGGCGGTGAGGGCCACCGGGCCGCGGCGGAGCTGGTGGGTGATCAGCATGGTCTCGTCGTGCTGCTGCTCGTGCTGGACGATCATGCCGAAGGCGAAGCCGTCGCGCAGCAGCGGGGAGGGGCCGTCCAGCGGGGTGGCGGCCAGCAGGTCGAGCGCCCGGCCGCGCACCTCGTGGGCGTAGGCGCGGGCCTCGGCGGGCGGCAGCAGCGGCAGCTTGGGGCGCTCGGCGCGGGGGTGCTCGAAGGCGTCGTAGAGCGGGTCGATCTCGGGGTGCATCGGGTCCCGGCCGCCGATGTTGCGCAGCAGCCAGAGCTCCTCCTGGTTGCCGATGTGCGCCAGGTCCCAGACCAGCGGCGACATCAGCGGGGAGTGCTGGGCCGTCAGGTCGTGGTCCTCCAGCGCGGTGAGGCCGGCGGTGCGCTCGCGGGCGGCGAGCAGCTCGGCGGCGATCCGCTCGCGCAGCGCCTCGCCGCCCGCCTCGCGGGCGTCGTCCAGGGTCGGGTCCACGGCTTCGTTCAGCATGCTGCAGCCTCCAGGGCGAGCGGGAGCGCGCCGGAGCGCACGGCGTCGAGTTGGTCGTCGGCGGGGCACCGGCCCCGGGCGGGGTACCGCTCGGCGAAGTCGGCCAGCGCGGTGCGCAGCCGGGCCGCCGGGGCGCCGCGCCGGGCCAGCGACCGGTCGGCCAGCGCGAAGCAGGCCAGCGCGGCCCGTCTCAGCTGAGGGTCGGCCACCGCCAGGGTGGCGGCGCGGTACCAGAGCTCGGTGCGCGGGGGGAGCCGGTCGCGGTAGGCCGGGACGTCCAGCGGCTCCAGGGCCTCGAAGGCGGCGTCGGCGGCGTCCGGGTCGTCCAGCAGCGCGGAGACCAGGGCGAGCGGCACCTGCCAGCCGCCGCCGGGCTGGGCGTCGACCATCCGCAGCTCCAGGTGCCCGCGCGGGCGGACCGGCGGGAAGAGCGTGGTGCGGTGGTACTCCAGGTCGGCCAGGGTGGCCGGGCGCTCGCCCTCGCCGCGCAGCCAGCCGCGGAAGGTGAGGCCGGGCGGGGCGGTCCACGGCAGGCCCTCCGGGCGGCGCACGCAGATCACCTCGGCGTCCAGCACGTACTCGGCCCAGCGCTCGCGCGGGTCGCCGTCGACGGCGGGGGCCAGGGTGCGGGTCGGGTCCATCCGGGACCAGACCAGCTGGCGGGTCGACCGGTGGCCGGTCGAAAGGCCGTCCAGCAGCGGGGAGTTGGCGAAGGCGGCGACCAGGACGGGGCCGAGCAGGTGGAGCAGCTGCCAGCGGCGGGTCTGGGAGAGGGGTCCGTCCTCGGTGCCGGCGTCCACGCAGACCTGGGCGGAGGCGGTGCCGGTCATCATCACCCGGCCCCAGGGATTGGCGCGTTCGAAGTGGCACTCCATGGCCAGGTAACGCGGGTGGTCGAGCCCCATCCGGCGCTCGCGCTCCAGCGGGTCGGTGCCGCTGCCGGTCAGCCGCAGTCCGTGGGCGGCGAAGGTGGTGCGCAGGACGGCCTGGTCGGCCAGCAGGAGGTCGGCGCAGTCCTCGGGGGTGGCGGCGGGCGGGGAGCTGAGCTCGACCTGCCCGCCCGGCTCACGGGTGAGGACGCTGCCGGAGGGGAGCCGCGGACCGTCCGGCCCCTGGTGGACCGGCAGGGCGCCCAGCGCCTCCGCGAGTCTGGAGGGGGCCACCGGTGCGGTGGGGACCAGGGCGTCGTGGACGAACCACTCGGATTCCACCCCGACCAGCGCGGGCGGTCCGATCTTGAAACATATGCCGCTCAGATGGCTCAGTGCGGCGGATTCGCTGAGCGGCTCCGGGGTCTCGACGGCCTGCTGCTCGGGCGCCGACTGCACGGCGGTCAGGCCGGGGCGAAGCGGGGTCACCGGGATCACGTCTCCTAGGGTCGTGCCGCTCCGGGCGAGTGCCCGGGCGTGGAGCTCCTGCCCAGTCTGCTACGGAGCACCTGTTCGCGCCGTTGATTCGACACCCTGTTCCATTCATTGTCACTTCGACCGCAGCACTCCCGGCCACATCGGAACGAACGCGCCAGCACCCGTACGGAACCGGCCAACGGAAAACCGGGAGCCCGCCCGCGGCCCCGGCGGCAGACTGGCCCGCATGAGCGAATCCGACGCCGCCACCGGCACCGACAGCGCGACCAAGGCCGATCTCCACCTCTACCTGCAGGACGCCCGCGAGGCCCTGCTCTGGAAGGTCGACGGCCTCTCCGAGTACGACCTGCGCCGCCCCGTCACCCGCACCGGCACCAATCTGCTCGGCCTGGTCAAGCACGTCTGCGCCGCCGAGGCCGCCTACTTCGGCGAGACCTTCGGCCGCCCCGTCGAGGCCCCCGGCCTCTGGGTCGCCGACGCCGCCGAGCCCAACGCCGACCTCTGGGCCAGGGCCGACGAGAGCCGCGCGGACATCCTGGACGCCTACGCCACGGTCCGCGCCCACGCCGACGAGACCATCACCCTGCTCGACCTGGAGGCCGTCGGCCGGGTGCCCTGGGGGCGGCGCGGCGAGCTGACGCTCCGCCGGGTCCTGGTGCACGTGACGGCCGAACTGCACCGGCACCTCGGCCAGGCCGACATCATCCGCGAGCTGATCGACGGCTCGGTGGGCCTGCGGCCCGGCGGCGACGTGATGGCCCCGGGCGACGAGGACTGGTGGCGCGCCCACCACGACCGGGTCGAGGCGGCGGCCCGCGAGGCGGCCGGCCACGCGGAGCCGAACGGGCCCGGACCAAGTGCGACCTGACGGACCATCAGCTCAAGGGGAGACCGGGGGTACCCGAACGGCCATGCTGGAAAGGTTCGCGGCCGATCCGACGGCCGGAGCGGGGGATCAGGCGGCCCGCAGGGCCGAGGGAGGACCGGAGCAGTGGGCACGACGGCGCGGCAGGAGAACCCCGACCGGATCACGCTGTACATCACCGAGCAGGTCGACCCCGGGCACGAGGAGGACTTCAAGGTCTGGGCCAGAGGCATCCTGGAGGCGGCCGGCACCCACCCCGGCAGCATCGGCACCGGCCTGCTGCCGCCCGCCGAGGCGGACGGCCCCTGGCGGCTGCTGCTGCACTTCCAGGACGCCGCCGCCTTCCGCAGCTGGCAGGAGTCCCCGATCCGGGTCGCCCTGCTGGCCAAGGGCCGGGAGGAGGGCTACCACCGGATGGTCGGCCGGCAGGAGCTGCGCGGCGTGGACGGTTGGTTCGCCGCCACCGCGGCCCCCGCCCCGGCCGGCCCCAAGCCGCCGCGGCGCTGGAAGATGTGGGTCGTCTCCACCCTGGCCATCGCCCCGATCACCTCGGTGGTCAACCTCTTCCTGGTCCCCCACCTCACCGCCCTGCCGGTGCTGTTGCGCACCGTCCTGCTGGCCCCGGTGATCTGCCTCCTGATGGTCTACGTCGCCATCCCGCTGGTCACCAAGGCGCTGCGCCACTGGATCTTCCCGGCCTGACGGGCGCCCGGAAAAGCCTGACGGCCCGTCGGCGAACCGACGGGCCGTCAGGGACGGTGCGGGTCAGGCGGCTCCGGTCAGAGCGGGATCTCCTGCCGCAGGTGCTCGGCGGACAGGCCGCCCTCGTACCAGCCGCCGATGTCCTGCATCTGCCGGATCGACAGGTCGAACGCCACCCGGTAGTGGTTCAGCGCCACGATCGAGCGCTGCCGGAACTCCGGGTGGGTGTCCCGCATGTGCTCGGCGATCCGGACGATGTCCATCCCGAGCCCGGAGAGCCGCCGCAGTTCCGCGACCCAGTCCTGCTCCGCCATTCCTACGGCCTCCTGAAATCTGCCGAAACCGCGGAGTAGCCGCCCTCGGTGCGGGGGATCTGGCGCGAGATTCGAACGCTGGTGTAACCGTACTCGGCGGCCCGCTGACCGGTCCACGTGGCCCGGGCGGCGGTCTTGAGCGGGGTGCCGTCGGCCACCAGCTCGTTGAACTTCTTCAGGTTGTCGCCGTACGACCAGTTGCCCTGGACCACCTTGATCCGGTCACCGAAGTGGTCCATCACCATCTTGAACATCTGCTTGCCCGAGATGGTGGAGCCCTCCAGCCGGTCCATGCCCAGGGTGAGCGTCCCCGACCAGTCGTCCAGCAGGCCGATGGTCATGGTGCCGCTCTCCGGGTGGGCGATGGTGATGCCGTCCCGGGTCGCCTCGACCGTGACGCCGACCGGGCAGTCCAGCGGGTCGTTGTTGTGGACCAGCAGCGGGGTGCGGCCGGCCAGCACGAAGTAGGTGTGCTGCCCCTCGACCGACAGGTCGTAGGTGACCATCGCGGACGCGTAGTTGCGCACCGCGAGGACGGTCACGACCTCGGTGCCGTCGCTCTGCAGCCGGTCGCCGACGGCGAGCCGGGAGGCGTCCACGAAGGCGCCGCGGGTCAGGTCGTAGTACGGGTGGTTCTGGGTGCCGACGACCGTCCGCGGACCGTCCGGCCCACTGACCGTCAGATCGGTGAACTCGGTGTCGGTCCGGGTGACGAAGGTCCGCTCGACCCGGTGCCGCTCGAGCCCGCCGCCGGGTGCGGCGTTCTCGACCAGATCACCGACCTGGACCTGCTCGATCGGCTTGACCACGCCGCCCGCCATCAGCACGGGTGTGCCGCCGGCGAAACTGTGCGTGGGCGAGCAGAACTTGAGGAAGTCCTTGGCCATGATCCGCAGCCGGGCGACGTTCACCGCGGCACGGAACCGGGAGAAGGTCACCGCGTCGATCGCGGCGGTCTTCGACATCTGCGCGATGATGTTGAACGCCGCCTCCATGCCGACCATGTCGCCGATGGCGATGGCGGCGCGGAGGGTCATGGCGCCCCGGATGACGCCCTTGAGGACGAACGGCAGCGCGAGGCTGGCGGCGGCCCACTGGCAGTCCGTGTTGCTGACCGACAGGTGCTTGGCACAGCCGACGAAGTCGCTCACCAGGCTGTAGGCGAGGCCGCCCCAGAACGCCTTGTTGAACTCCACCATGTCGACGTCGAAGACGTGGTTGGTCGTGAAGTCGACGGGGAAGTCGCCGAGGAAGTCCTTCTCGTACTTCCCGGTCTTCATGCAGGCGGCCGCGGTCCCGTTCGGGATGTCGCAGGTCACCAGGAAGGCCATGGCCTTCCCCTTGAGGTGGACGGTCGCCGGGATCTGACAGACCGTCCAGCTGCCCTGCTTGAGCCGGCACTGGTCCAGTGCCTGGGCCTCGCCGGTCACCTGGGGCTCGACCAGCAGGCCGGGGAACTCACCGTCGAGCGACGGGGCGGTCTCCGGCGGCGGGGTCTGCTCGATCCGGCTCACCGCGTCGGCGATCTCGTTCGACCGCTTGGCGTCGGCGTTCGCGTTGTCGGCCGACTGCTTGGCGTTGTCGGCGGACGTCCGCGCCTGGTCGGCGTAGTAGTCCGCGTCGTCCGCCGAGTCGCGTGCCTGGTCGGCGTAGTTGCGCGCCGCGTGGGCGTCCAGCTCGCTCGCGTCGGCCGACGCGCGGGCCGCGGCGGCCTCCTGGTCGGCCTGGCGAGCGGACTCGTCGGCCTTCCAGGAGTCGGCCTGGGCCTGGGCGTTGAGCTCGTCGAGCCGCTGCGAGACGGCCTGGACCTCCTTGGAGTCGGCCGCCGCCTGGGTGGCCGACTTGAGCGCCGCGGCTGCCGCCCTGGAGGCCTTGGACGCCGACTTGGCCGCGTCGGCCGCCGCCTGGGCCGCCAGCTTGGCGTCCCCGGCCGCGCGGTCGGCCGCGTCCTGCGCCGCCTTCGCGTACGCCTCGGCCTCGGCCGCGCGCAGCTCGGCGACCGCGACGGACTGCTCCGCCAGGGTCTTCGCGGTGTCCGCGACCACGACCGACAGACCGGCCGTGGCGTTGGTCGCCGCGAACGCGATGCCCAACTGGATCGCCTGGTCCGCCGGGGCGTTGACCGCCGCCGCCGTGTCCCGGGCGATCTCCGCCTGCTGCGAGGCGGCGTGCGCCTGGCCGGAGGCGGTGGCGCTGTCCGAGGCGGCCGCGTCGGCCTCCTTCTTCGCGCCCGCGGCCGCCGACTTGGCGTCGGCCGCGTGCTGCGCGGAGGACTTGGCCAGCGCGGTGGCCGCGTCGGAGTTCTCCTTCGCGATGCCGGCCTGCATGATGGCTTCGGCCGCCAGGTAGTGGCCCTGGGCCGAGTTGGCCTGGGTCTTCGCCGCGGCCGAGCGGGCGGTCCTGGCCGCCGCGTTCGAGTTCGCGGCCGCTGAGGTGCTCGCGGTCGCCGCCGCACGGGCGTTGACCGCCGCGTCCTGGGCGGCGTTGGCGTCGGCGTCCGCCTGGGCCGCGGCCTGGGCGGCCGCCTGGGCGGCCAACCGGGCGTCCCTGGCCGCTGTCTCGGCCTCGGCCGCGGCGGAGGTGCCCGCCTTGGCCGCGGCGTCGGCGTCGGCCGCGGCCGCCCTGGCCCGGGCCGCGTCCATCTCCTTGCGCGCGGTCTCCGCCCGGCCCCGGGCGTTGGCCGCGTCGGTCTCGGCCTGCTTGGCCCGGGCCTCCGCCTGGTCGGCGGTCTGGGCGTCGCCCTTGGCCCGGGACTCCTCGGCCGCCGCGGCCTCGGCCTGACGCTGCGCGTCCGCCGTGGCGGCCGCGGCCTTGGCCCGCTCCGCGTCCGCCGTCTGCCGGGCGGCGGCGGCGTTCTGCCGCTCCCGCTCGGCGGTGGCGGCCGCGTCCTTGGCCTTGGCGGCCTCGGCCTTGGAACTGGCCTCCAGCGGGACGATCTTGGCCTTGTCCTGCGCCACGATCGCCGCCGCGTCGGCGGCGGCCCGCGCCTTGCCCTCGGCGGCGACCGCGTCGGCCTCCGCCTTCTGGGCGCTGTCCTGCGCGGTCTCGCGCAGGAAGGCGGCCCGGGCGGCGTGCGCCTGGGCGCTGGCGTTGGCGAGCAGCGCGGCGCTGTCGTTGAGCGTCGCGTTGGTGGCCGCCACCGCGGTCTTCAGGGCCAGCGCGGTGGCCTGGGAGGCCGCCGCGGCGGACTTGGTGACCTGCGCCGACTGCTTGGCGTAGGACAGGCCACGGTCGATCGGCGTGCCGTTCGCGGTGGCGATGGCCTGCGCCGCCGCCGAGGCCGAACTCGCCGTGGTGTCCGCCGACTTGGCGTTCACCGCGTTCTGGTCGGCGGTGGCCGAGAGGCCGTCCACCCGCTGCTTCAGCTTCGCCAGGTCGTCGGTCACCGAGACCGGCTTGCCGTCGGAGGAGAAGTGCGACCCGTTGAACCACTCGGGCCAGTGCTTGATCGTGGTGTTCCAGGTGCTGTGCGGGTCGGCCTGAGCCTCCATCAGGTTCTTGGCGACCCAGGCGTTGCCGAGCGCGTCGTGCATCGCCACGGCGCTGGACTGCAGCGCGGTCAGCGCCTTGATCTCCGCGTTGGCGATCGCGGTGCGCTGCTGCGACTGGGCGGCGTACTCCGCCTCCCACTCCGCCGAGGCGGTTTCCAACGCCTCCACCAGCACCACGTACGGGTCCTGGGGGTTGGTCGGGTCACCGCTGGACCAGCGGGTCTTCAGGCTCTCCACCTCGCGGCGGAACTCCGGCGTGCCCTTGACGGGGGAGACAGTGGGGAAGCCCTTGTACTCGATGAAGCGCCGGACGTCGTCCGCCGACCCCTGCAGCTGCGGGGAGTACAGCATCAGACCCCACAGGCCGTACGGGTCGCCGCCCTCGGCCTGCTTCTGCTTGATGATCTCGCCGACCCGGGCCTTGGCCTCGGGCGTGGCCTGCGGGACGTTGACCGGCCAGCCCCAGCTGAGGCCGCCGCCGATCCGGGAGTAGACCTCGCCCGGGCCGAGCGCCTTGGTCACCGCGGTGTCGTACTCGGGCTCACTGTCGGCGAAGTCCGAGGTGAAGTACTTCCAGACGGTGTCCTCGCGCTCGTCCTGACGGGTGTTCATCCCGTTCATCAGGTCGCTCGCCGAGTCGACGTCCTGCTGCCAGGCGTTCCAGACGTCCTGGTCGAAGAAGAGCTCCGGCTGCGCCGAGCCCGGCCCGGCGAGCCGGGAGACGGCCAGCGTCTTGGAGGCGACGCCGCCGACCTGGAACAGGTAGGCCAGGTTGGAGCGGCCGACCCGGACCTTGGCCTGGGTGTCCATCACCTTCTGCCGGGCGTCCAGGTCGTGCCGCTGCTTGGCGGCCTCCTGGGCGGCCTTGATCTGCGCGGCCAGCGCCGCCTCGTCCCGGCGCAGCTGCTCCTCGGCGGCCTTGGCGGCCTCCTCGGCCTTGGCCGCGTCGGTCTTCGCGGTGGCGGCCGACTTCTCCGCCGCTTCGGCGTTCGCCTTGGCCTGGTCGGCCGTGGTGCGCGCGTTCTTGGCGGTGGCGTCGGCGTCCTTGGCGGCCTGCGCCGCCATGGTCGCGTCCTTCTCCGCCGCACTGGCGGCCGCGTCGGCCGCCTGCGAGTCGGTCAGCGCGTCCTGGGCCGACTTCGCCGCCGCCTGGGCCTGGGCCCGGGCCGCGGCGTCCAGCTCGGCGGTCTTGGCCGCCGCGGCCTTGGCCGCCTCGGAGTCGGTGGCCGCGGTGGCCGCCGACTTCTGCGCGGCGTCGGCGTACTTCGCGGCATCGGCGGCGGAGGTTGCCGCCTTCGCCGCCGCCTCGGCCGCCAACTTGCTGTCCCCGGTGGCCCGTTCGGCCGCGGCCTTGGCGTCGGCGGCCAGCTTCGCGGAGTACGCGGCGTTGGCGTCCGAGACCGCGGTCTGCTGCTGGGCCAGGGTCTTGGCCCCCTGCGAGGCGAGCACCGCGAGCCCGGCCGAGGAGTCGGTCGTGGCGAACGGGGTGCCCAGCTCGATGGCCGTGTTGGCCGGCGCGGTCACGGTGGCCGCGGCGGCCCGGGCCAGCGCGGCGGCCTGACCGGCCGCGTACGCCTGACCGGCGGCGTTGCCCGCCGCCGCGACGGCGGAGTCCAGGTCCTTCTTGGCGGCCACGGCCGCGGTGTTGGCCTTGAGGGACTCCTGCGCGGCCTGCTCGGACGCACTGGCGGCCTCGGTGGCCTTCTTGGCGGCGGCCTCCGCGTTGTCGATCGCGTAGGCCGCGGCGGCCTCGGCGGTCATCGCGGCGGAGTACGCCAGCAGGGCGTTGGCCTGGGCGTCGGCCGCCCAGGTGGTGGCCCGGGCCGCGGCCGCGGCGGCGGTGGTGGCCGCCTCGCGAGCGGCGGTGGAGGCCGAAGTGGCGTCCGCCGCCTTGGCGTTGGCCTGGTCGGCCTCGGCTCCGGCCTGCTGCGCGGCGGCCTGCGCGGCCTGCGCCGCAGCCTTGGCCTCGGCGGCCGAGGAGGTGCCCTCGGCGGCGACCGCGGCGGCGGCCAGCGCCTGCGCGTTGGCGACGGCCACGTCCTTGCGGCGCTGCGCGTCGGCGGCGTTGCGGCGGGCGACGGCGGCCTGGGCCTCCGCCTCCTTGGCCGCCTGGGCCCGCTTCACCGAGTCGGCGTTGGCGGTGTGCGCCTGCTTGCGCTTGTCGTCGGTGGTCTTGAACTTGTCCAGCGTGTCGTTGAGCGCGGTCCTGGCGTTGCCGCGCTGCTTCTCCGCCTCGGCCTTGGCCTTGGCGGCGTTCTGACGCTCCGTCTCCGCGTTCGCGGCGGCGGTCTTCGACCGCTCCAGCGCGGCGGCGGCGTCGGCCTGGGCCTGCAGCACCTGGGCCTTGGCGGTGGCCACGTTGGCGGCGGCCGCCGCGGCGGCGTCGGCCTTGGCCTTGGCGGTGTCGGCCAGGGCGGCGGCGCGGGCGGCGCTGTCCTCGGCGGACTGGCGCTGGAACTGCGCGCGGGCGGCCGCGGCCTGGGCCTGGGCGTTGGCGAGCAGGGTGGCGCTGGTGGCGGCGGTCCCGTTCACGGCCTGGACGGCGACGTCCAGCGCGTTGGCGGTGGCCAGCGCGGCGGCCGCGGAGGCCTTGGTGACCTGCGCGGACTGGATGGCGTAGGCCATCCCGCGGCCGCGCGGCAGCCCGTTGTCGTCGGCGATCTTGTCACCGGCGGCCAGGGCGGCCGGGACCTTGTCGGCGGCCAGCTTGGCGTCGTTGGCGGCCTTGCGGGCCACGGCGGCCTGCGCGGTCACCAGGGTCTTGATGGTGACGAGGTCGGCGGTGGCCTGGGCGTCCGTGCGCGGCGGCGCGTTCGGCAGCCGCTTGGTCGGGTTGGCCTGCCACTTGAGGATCTCGCCCGCGGACCAGCCGAAGCCGAGCGCCTGGTGCATCGCCTCGGAGCCGGTCTGCAGGGCCGTCAGGGCGTCGACCTCGGCCTTGAGCACGTCCGAGCGCGGCTGGGTCTGCCCGGCCAGCTCGGTCTTCCACTCGGCCCAGGCGGTCTCCTCGACCTCGACCAGGACCTTCTTCCAGTCGATCGGGTTGGAGACGTCACCGGAGGCCCAGCGGGCCTTCAGCGCCTCGACCTCGATCCGGAACTCGGGCGTGCCCTTGACCGGGGCGGCCATCGGCATGCCGTGGTACTGGATGAACCGGCGGACGTCGTCGGCCGAGCCCTCCTTGGCGCTGGCGCCGAGGAAGGTGAAGATGCCGAAGGTGTCCTGGCCGCCGTTCTCGGCGATCAGCTCCTGGACGATCTGGTCCACCCTGGCCAGCGCGGCCTGGTCGGTCGACCGGGCCGGGGCGGGCAGGTACTGCAGCGCCAGCGCGTTGCGCGCGGTGACGCCGCCGGAGGACATGAAGTTGGTGACGTCGGTGTCGTACTGCGGCAGCTTCGTCCCCGAGGCGGTCGCGTACGGCGCGACGAACTGCTCCAGGCCCAGGTCGCGCGAGCCGCGGGCGTCGTCGTCGGCCTTGGCCCGGGACTCGTCCTGGGTGCCGGCACCGACCGTGCGGTTGGCGGTGAACTGGTTGACGTGCAGGTCACCGTTGGGCAGCGCGGCGGCCTGGACGCTGGTGGTGTTCCGGTCGATGTAACCGTACGAGGCACCGTCGTTGGTCCACTTGCCGTCGGCCGCCCGGACGCTGTCCATGGCGGCGCCGTCGGCGTCCAGGGCGACCAGGTGCACCCGGTTGTCCGCGCCGCCGGTGGCGGCGATCTGTCGGCTGGGATAGTCCCGGACGACCGCGGGTGCGCTCCAACTTCCGTTGGTGGAGCGGGTGGTGGCGGAGACCTTGTTGTCGTCGGTGAGCACACCGACGGTCAGCTCGCCGTTCGGCGTGGCCGCCGCCGCGACGCCCTTGGCGTGCGGGGTGGTCACGGCCGAGGCGCTCCAGCCGCCGGCGGTGGCGCGGACCAGGTCCTGCACCGTGCCGTCGGCGCGGAGCGCGGCCACGTGGATCTCGCCGTTGGCGGCCGCGGTGGCGGCCACCGCGCGGACCTGCCCACTGGCTTCGGCCACCACGGGGGCGGACCAACTGCCGTTCGCACCACGGACGGAGGAGCGGACGAGGTTGTCCGTGCCCAGCGTCACCAGGTGCAGGTCGCCGTTGGGCGCGGTGGCGGCGGTGACCGCCTTGGCCAGCTTGGAGCCGTCGGCCACCGTGGCGGCCGTGACGTTGGTGGCCCACCAGGTGCTGTCCGCACGGTGGGTGCGCAGCCAGACCAGGCCGTCGGTGCCCAGGGTGAGGACGTGGAGGTCGTTGTTGGGAGCGCCGGCGACCGCCACGTCGGCGACCTTGCCCAGCGTCCCGTCCACCATCACCGGGGCCGACCAGGTGCCGTTGGCGGCGCGGCCGGTGTGCCAGGCGAGGCCGTCGGTGCCGGTGACGTCCAGCTGCAGCTCGCCGGTGGTCAGCGCACCCAGCGAGAGCGCGCTCGCCTTCGGGGCGGTGAGCGCCGTCTTGACCCAGGTGTTGGTGGCCTGGAGCGCGAAGTCGTTCACCGTGCCGGTGGTGGTCAGCACCGCCAGGTGCGGCAGCGCGTTCGGCACGGCCGTGGCGGCGATGGCGGCGGCGTTCCCGGTGGCGTCCACGGTGGTGGCGGCGGCCCAGGTGCCGTCCGTCTTGCGGACCTTCTCGCGCACCTTCTTGTCGGTGCCGAGCAGACCGAGCCGGACCTCGCCGTTGGCGGTGGCCACGGCCGAGACGGCGGCGGTCGTGGTCCCGCTGTCGGCGGCGGTGACGCCGGTCCAGGTGCTGCCCTTGCGGACGTTGGTCCACACCTTGCCGTCGGTGGTGAGCAGTTCGAGGTGCAGGTCGTTGTTGGGCAGGCCGGCCGTGGCCAGGCCCTTGACCTTGCCGGGCAGCGAGTCGAACCGCACGGTGCGGTCGGTGCCCTGGTAGCCCATGTACCAGCCCGGGTACTCGCCCGGGGTGTAGACATGGTCGCGCACGGTGCCGTCCGAGGACAGGACGGTGAAGTGCAGCTCGCCGTTGGGCAGAGCGGCCTGACTGAACGCCACGTTCCGCGGGTCGTCGCTGACCAGGATCGGGGTCAGCCAGTCGCCGTTGGCGTTGCGGACCTTGTCGTACAGCTTGCCGTCCGTGGTCAGCACGCCGACGTGCAGCTGCCCGTAGGCCATCGCCGACTGGCCGGTCTGCTTGACCGCCCCGATGCCCTCGCCCAGGGTGCGGCCGCTGGAGCGCTCGCCCTTGGAGTTGGCGACGTTGTCCGAGGTGACCGAGCCGTAGTAGAGCGACCAGCCCGGCCACGGGCCGAGGTCCTCGGAGGCCAGCATGGTGCCGGCGCCGGACTTCATCGCCGGGCCGCCCGCGTGCATCGCGCGGGCCAGGATGGCGCGGGCCCGGCGGTCGTCCGCCGCCGCGTCCATCACCTTGATCCGGGCGTCGAGATCGGCCTCCGAGCCGGGCGGTGGGGCTTCCGTCCTCACCCCCCTCGGCACGGCCGCCGAGGCCGTCCCCACCGCTGTCGAGACGAGTGTGGATGCCATCGCGAGCACGACCGCCGTGGCGACCGTACGCGAAGCACCCCGTATTCCATTCGCGCGTTGCGAGAACACAGTCTGCCTTCCGTGGGCTCCGCCCGAGGGAGGTGGCCCACGAAGAAACAGCACCGGACGGACCGTCAGAACCGGCCGCCGGCGCGTCTGTTGGAGTCCTTCCCCCGACGAAGACACCCGATGTTGAATCTTGGAGCGAGCGGCAAGCTACCGGATGGTGTTACTCGCCAGCAACAGGTCTTTCCTCCAGTTCAGAGCATTGATGTCCATCGGACACCGATGGCTTTGATCTTGTTGACACTTCGTCAACGGTGTGGTCGACTGCACCCGATCACGGCCGGACGCACGGGGGAGCAGTACTCGGATGACCACTCGGATTTCGCACCGCGGCCCGGCCGCACTGGTACTCGCCGCGGCACTGGCCCTCGGCGCGGGTGCGTGCTCCTCGGGCGGTTCCGACGGTGCCGGGAATGCGGCCGCGTCGTCCAAGGCGGCCGATTCGGGTACGACCGGCCAGGGCTCGGCCGAGCGGAACGGCGTCGGCGGCAGCGGGCCGTGCCGGGACACCATGAAGCACATCACCGAGGCCGGTCAGAAGCTCACCGCCGACATGGCGGACAAGGCCAAGGCGACCGCCCATCTGGAGGCCATCGCCAAGCAGTTCGGCGAGGACGCCGAGAAGATCAAGCACCCCGAGGGCAAGGCCGCGGCCAAGAAGCTCTCCGAGGTGTACGGCAAGCTCGCGCAGAACGCCAGGACCAACCAGGCGCCGGACATGGCCACCCTGCCCGGCACCGTCCAGGAGTCGGTGGCCGCCCTCGGCCAGTGCGCGGCCGCCGAGTAGCGGGCCTGACCGTCCGTCAGGGCCCGGGGAGACCCGGGCCCTTGTCGTCGCACTGTCTCGGGAGCGCTCCCACTCATCTCCGCCGGAGTCCTTGACGCATCCGACGCTCCGTGGGTTGATATGCCGTGAACCCGGGGCACCTCACGGCCCGGTGGTTCGATGCAATGTGGGAGCGCTCCCACTTTCTATCGCAAGGCAGCACGCTGCTCGCACCCGGATCTCCCCCACCCGAAAGGATCCGCACGTGTCAGGACAGCTCCTCCGTCGCCTCAGGACGGCCGCCGCGGCCGTCACCCTGGGCGCGGCCTCCCTGCTTCCGCTCGCCGGCCCGGCGGGCACGGCGCACGCCGCCGCCAGGGTCGACAACCCGTACGCCGGCGCCGGGGTCTACGTGAACCCCGAGTGGTCCGCCAAGGCCGCCGCCGAGCCGGGTGGCTCCGCGGTCGCCAACCAGCCCACCTCGGTCTGGTTGGACCGGATCGCGGCGATCAACGGCGCGAACGGCACGATGGGCCTGCGCGCCCACCTCGACGAGGCGGTCCGCCAGGCCGCCGGCAAGCCGTACGTCTTCCAGGTGGTCATCTACAACCTGCCCGGCCGCGACTGCGCCGCACTGGCCTCCAACGGTGAGCTCGGCCCGACCGAGATCGGCCGCTACCAGACCGCCTACATCGACCCGATCGCCGCGATCCTGGCCGAACCGGCCTACGCCAACCTGCGCATCGTCACCACCATCGAGATCGACTCGCTGCCGAACCTGATCACCAACGCCGGCGGAACCGCCACCGCCACCCCCGCCTGCGACGTGATGAAGGCCAACGGCAACTACGTGACGGGCGTGGGCTACGCGCTCAACAAGCTCGGCGCGATCCCGAACGTCTACAACTACATCGACGCCGGCCACCACGGCTGGCTGGGCTGGGACTCCAACTTCGGACCCAGCGTCAACCTCCTCTACCAGGCCGCCAACGCCTCCGGCTCCACCCCCGCCAAGGTGCACGGCTTCGTGGTGAACACCGCCAACTACTCGGCGCTGAAGGAGCCCTACTTCACCATCGACGACACCGTGAACGGCCAGTCGATCCGCGGCACCTCCAAGTGGGTGGACTGGAACCGCTACGTGGACGAGCTCTCCTACGCCAAGGCCTTCCGCCAGAAGGCGGTCGAGGCCGGCTTCGACGCGGGCGTCGGCATGCTGATCGACACCTCCCGCAACGGCTGGGGCGGCCCGAACCGCCCGACCGGCCCGGGCCCGAAGACCACCGGTGACGCCTACGTGGACGGCGGCCGGATCGACCGCCGTCTCCAGGCCGGCAACTGGTGCAACCAGTCGGGCGCGGGCCTCGGCGAGCGGCCGACCGCCGCGCCCGAGACGGGCATCGACGCCTACGTCTGGGTCAAGCCCCCGGGGGAGTCGGACGGTGCCTCCAAGGCGATCCCGAACGACGAGGGCAAGGGCTTCGACCGGATGTGCGACCCGACGTACACCGGCAACCCGCGGAACAACAACAACATGTCCGGCGCGCTGCCGGACGCGCCGCTGGCCGGGGCCTGGTTCTCCGCCCAGTTCCGCCAGCTGCTGGCCAACGCCTACCCGCCGGTCGGCGGCACCACCCCGGGTGACACCACCGCCCCGACCGCGCCCACCGGCCTGACCGGCACCGCCACCAGCTCCGGCGCCACGCTGAGCTGGACGGCCTCCACCGACAACACCGGGGTGACGGGCTACCAGGTCTTCCGGAACGGCGTGCAGGTCGGCACCTCCACCGCCACCTCGTACACCGACAGCGGGCTGACCGCCTCCACCGCCTACTCCTACACCGTCAGGGCCCGGGACGCGGCGGGCAACGTCTCGGCGGCCTCCGCCGCACTGACCGTCACCACCCAGGCGGGCGGCGGCGGTGGCGGCAACGCCGGGTGCACCGCCAGCTACAAGGTGAGCAGCGACTGGGGCGCCGGCTTCAACGCCGACGTGACCGTCACCAACACCGGCACCGCGCCCACCAAGAGCTGGAAGGTCAGCTGGACCTGGCCCGGCAACCAGCAGGTCACCAACCTGTGGAACGGCACCGTGACCCAGAGCGGCAGCTCCGTCTCGGTGGCCAACGCCGGGTACAACGGCGCGGTCGCGGTGGGCGGCTCCACCGGCTTCGGCTTCGGCGCGAGCTACTCGGGCGCCAACACGGCCCCGACGCTGAGCTGCACCGCCGCCGGCTGACCCGGCGTCACCGCACGGCGGGCGGCCCCCCCGGGGGGGGGGGGGGCCGCCGGCCCCCCCCCCCCCCCCCAGCCCGGTGTTCCCACGCCCAGTGTGTGTTAGCCCGCGGGGGGGTTGCGGCTTGTTTGCCCCGGCCCGGGGCG